>JBBRND010000012.1:0-117002 GCA_038230515.1 Bacteroidia bacterium
CAACGCAACGCATTGATATTAGTTTATTCCTTTCTTTTTCGCAAATTCAAATATTTTTTTCTTGGTTCTTCCGAATTCATTTCATTAAGTTTTTCATAGGCACTTAATACCGATTCGGGAACATCGCCTTTGTAATTTATTTTGAAAAAGGAAAATCCATTAAAAGGAATTGTATTTTCATTTGCAAAAAGTGTTACCTGTTTTTCTGTTCCGTTATTTTTAAAATAATTCATGAACACACCTTCTCTTTCTTTAACCAGTTGCTCATATTTTTTGTTTACTAAAGTTGTTCCTATTAAACGATAACACTTTTCCTGCACAGTAAACAACATGGAATCTTTTACATGACTATCGAGATATTTTAAAAACAAAGAATCCTTTGAAGACATTTTCTCAATGCTTACTGAATCATCTTCCGACATTGTTCCAACGTTTTTATTATCACGAGAAAAAAAATATTTTTTCTTCGCTTCAAAAAACAGAATGTATTCTTTTTCCTTTCCCGCATACTGAAACGGATGAACCATAATATTTACTTCGGGATTCGCTTTTAGAAAATTAGCAATTTTGTTCATGAAAGTTTCCTGCGTATTGCGCAATTTAGTTTGTCGCATGGACCAACTTAACGAGAGCGATTTTTCTATTTCATTTTCAGTATTCTTTACTTCGATACGATACGGAGTTGTAGCTGGTTTTACGAAGATATTTTGCAGCAAATCAACAATCACATCCTGGAGATGAAACTTTGGATCTTTTAAGTCACCCGTTATCGGGATTTCGTAATCAATCACATTGCCACTCTCACGCACAAACGACATGATGAGCGGCATTGGAATCCAATGCGAATCTTTTTTCCTGATTCTTTTTGTAACGCGTGGATCAACCAACACAAAATGATTGGTGCTTTCAATACTATTATTTCGCACATTCCAGTTTCCGTTCAATTCTACAATGCCTCTGTCTAACGGAAACGAAGTGAAACTAATCAGGTATGGATTAAATGCAGCAGCAGGAATTTTTTCTAATTTGTAAGTGAGATTAAAATCGTTGTTGTTCTTTGGATTTATGCTTGCTGTTACGGCAACATGACCGTAAGGCTCGATACCACTTTCAAGAAAAAGGCTCACCCATTTTTTGGTATTGTAAACCGAATCTGCTTTTATATTTAAAGGCTCCATCTCTGCCGAAAATTTTTCGTTGATGGAATAATCATTGAAAAGAACATCGCCATTCTTCACAGCAAGACTGTTAATTTTAAAATCACTTTGAAAGAAATTTTTGAAAATGAATTTCACATAATTGGCAATTTCAATAATCAGGTTAAACTCTTCGGGATTTGCATTTACTGCTTTTACATTCGCGCCTTCTTTGCCAAACATGCGTTGAATATTGTCTAAGTAATCGTACCGTTCATATTTAAAATAAGGACGTGCAAGCAGTACGGAATCGAAAAAATATTTTTTGTTTTCAGGTGCAAGTTCTTTAATGTCCACAGAAAATTTTTTAAAGGATACAAAATCTTCGGTAGGAGTTTTTCCGAAATGAAAATCATTGAGCGCTAAATTGCCGTTCAGGTTTATGTTGTCCTCATCATCTAAATTTCCTTTTCCTTTAAGGTCAGCATCAAGTGTCGCTGAGAAATTTCCATAATTTTCAAGTTGTTTAAGGTATTGACCAATAAGGCTCAGGTCAAGCTTATGAATCACAGTAGCAATACGGTAATCTTTGTTGTTTGCGTTCAGCATAAAATCGCAGCTAACATCTCCGCTGCCAGTGCCGGGAATGAATGACAATTTTCCAGTGATAGAATCAACATTCCAGTATTTGCCAGTACTTTTAAAATTTACTTTCTTAATCGTATAGTTGATTGGAGTAATATCTTCAACATATTGAAATTCTCCATCAAGAATTTCGACATCAAGAATATTAAAATGAACAGGTGCCTTACTTGTGTCTGGCTTTCCTTTTGGAGTAAATTTTTCGATGAGGTCAGAGAAGTTAAAATGTTTTTTATTCTGAATAATAATTCCTTTCGGTTGGTTAAGTTTAAGAGCACTTATTTCATACGTTTTTGAAAATAATTTTGACATTGAAAAATTTACACTTAATCCATTTACCGAAAAGAAAACGCTATCGCTGTTCTGTTCAAAAAATTTGAGATTGCTAAAATGAATATATCCTGTGAATGGATTTACATACACCCAATCCATTTTTATTCACGTCCTGAATATTTTACATCATATTTTTCAATAAGGTATTTTGTGATAGGAGAAATAAATAAAATCACCACCGCAACAAATAAAACAATGACAAGTGACTAATCTTGTTTCACTTTCATGCTTCCTTAACTGCATCTGAAACATCAGAGGCAAGAAACTGCTCACGGATTTTCAAAACGAGCTGGATACCAACTGCTTTTGCAGAACTGTTTCACTTTCTACAAAAAGTGAAACATGATTCCAAAAAGCGGCATGGCGCTTACAAAGTGCTTGTCTTCTTATTTTAATCTCTGGAGATGTATAGTGAATACAAACAGCAAAATATATTGTACCCCAGTACCATCTATAAAGTAGAATAGTATGACTAAACTTTTTTACTTTTGTTTCTGCACGGACTGGCGTTATACGAAAGCCGTGGGCTGAATCGTTTATCGTAACTTTTTGCAAGAAACAAACGGCAGTTCAAGGCAGGCGAAGCCTTGTTTGCCATTCTTCGTAAAATAAAAAGAGAAGCAACGAAGCCACGCAAACCAATCGCAAAGTTTCTTCACATTTTATTATCCCCAAATGCACATCACTTACTATTAACATTCAGCTTCCTGTTCATCGAAACAGAGCAAATTCAAACAGACAAGATGAAATTTAGTCTGATAGTTTTAATTTTTATCTTTACACCGACAACAATGAATAAACAATCTGACATTAATATTAATTGTTTTCAAAATTAATTCCTGAAATGCAAGCTGACAGTTTAAAAATCCTTCTTGCTGATGATGATGCAGATGATTGTTTGTTTTTTAAAGATGCGTTGGACGAACTTCCTGTTACTGCATCATTAAATACGGTTAAAAATGGAGTTGAACTTATGAGCCTTCTTAAAAGTAATTCAATCAACCTCCCTCATGTTCTTTTTCTTGACCTCAACATGCCACGCAAAACGGGCTTTGAATGTTTATCAGAAATAAAGCAAAATGAAAATTTAAAACAATTACTTGTAATAGTTTATTCTACTTCATCAAATCCCGAGGTGATGGATTTGCTTTATCATAAAGGTGCACACTATTACATTCGCAAACCGGCAGATTTTGTAAATCTGAAATCAGTAATTCATAAAGCTCTTTCATTAACCGTGCAAACCAAGTTATTACCACCTTCCAAGGAGAATTTTTTAATACAACCATAAAAAATTAAATGAAAGACCTTGTTGATAATACTATTCAATTTCTTTCTGCCCCTGGCGAAATGGCTGAACTTACTCGCAGGAAAGATTGGAAAGCAACGCAGTTAGGACCAGTTGAAGAATGGCCGCAAAGTCTCCGTACTATTATCGGAATTATACTTAACTCAAAGTTTCCCATGTTTTTGTGGTGGGGCCCGGAGCTAATTTGTTTATACAATGATGCCTACCGTCCGAGCTTAGGACAGAAAGGTAAACATCCTTCTATTCTTGGAATGAAAGCAGAAGATGCCTGGCCAGAGATTTGGAGCATTATCAAACCACTCATTGACCAAGTGATGAACGGTGGCGAAGCAACTTGGAGTCAAGACCAACTGATACCCATTTACCGAAACGGTATAATTGAAGATGTTTACTGGACATTCAGTTACAGTCCTGCTTATGATGAATCAGGAAAAGTTGCAGGAGTATTAGTTACCTGTGCTGAAACAACTGCACAGGTATTAACCCAAAAAAAATTAGAAGAAAGCGAACGCAGACTCAGGGCTATGATTTTGCAGGCACCCGCTTCCATAGCCGTTCTGCGCGGGAAAAATCATGTTGTTGAAATGGTAAATCCCCGTTCGCTTGAGATATGGGGCAGAACTGAACAAGATGTTTTAAATAAACCCATCCTCGATGCCATGCCCGAATTAAAAACACAGAGCATTAAAGAAATTTTGGACGGTGTATATAATACCGGAAAAGTTTTTTCAGTGTCGGAGCTTGAGGTGAACATAATAAGGGGCGGGAAAGAAGAAACAATTTATGTGAATGCCAGTTGGGAACCGATTTATAATTCTACAGGTGAAATTGACGGAATAATGGCTGGCGGAGTTGACGTAACCGCACATGTTACCGCACGAAAAAAGATTAAAGAAAGTGAAGAAGCCAATGAAAAAATAGCAACGCATTTAAAGCTTGCTACCGTTTCTGCAAATGTTGGCACTTGGTCGTTAGATATTCAAACACAAAAACTGGAGTGGAGTGCATTGCACAAAAAATTATGGGGGTATGATGAGCATCAGGAAGGTTTGGTATATGAAGACTGGCATAAAATTATTGTCAATGAGGATAAAGAAAAGGCTTTTAGAAACATCGAAGAAGCAAGAATAAATCATACCGTTTATGATGTAGAATATCGAATAAATAAAGCTGACGATAATGAGGTGCGCTGGATGAAATCCATTGGCAAGTATCAGTATAATGATAATGGCGAAGCAGAAACGCTCACCGGAATCAGTTATGATATTACCGAAAGAATGAAGTTTGAAGATAGCCTTCTTGAAAGTGAACAAAAATTCCGCCTTCTTGCTGATTCCATGCCACAGCACATCTGGACGGCAGACACACAGGGAAATCTTAATTATTTTAATAAATCTGTTTTTGATTATTCAGGATTGTCACTTGAAAAGATAAACAAAGACGGATGGTTGCAGATTGTACATCCTGATGACAGAGAAAGAAATATTAAAGAATGGATTGAATCTGTTGCCACAGGAAAAGATTTTTTATTGGAACACCGCTTTCGCAGGCATGATGGAGAGTTCCGGTGGCAATTGAGTCGCGCAAAACCACAACGAGATGAGAATGGAATTATACAGATGTGGGTAGGCACCAGCACGGATATACAAGAACAAAAAACTTTTGCCGAAGCGTTGGAAACCGAAGTTCACGACAGATCCAAAGAACTTACTCAAAAAAACATTGACCTCGAAAAAATGAACAAAGAACTCCAGTCATTTGCCTATATATCCAGTCATGATTTGCAGGAACCATTACGTAAAATCCAAACTTTCGCAACACGTATAGTCGAAAAAGAAAAAGAGAATCTTTCTGAAAATGGAAAAGATTTATTCAACCGTATGCAAAGTTCAGCAGGGCGCATGCAGGCACTTATTGATGATTTACTTGCCTATTCCCGTACTAATACGTCAGAACGTGTTTTTGAAAAGGTAAATCTAAATACCGTTATTGAAAAGGTAAAACAGGATCTCAAAGAGGAAATCCTCAATAAGAATGCTGTAATAGAAATAAAGGATACATGTGATGTAAATATTATTCCTTTTCAGTTTCGGCAGCTTTTTTATAACCTTATAAGCAATTCGTTAAAATTTTCAAACCCTCAAAAGCCTTTGCACATAGACATAAACAGTGAACATGCTAAAGGTGATAAATTTAAAAACGAAAGTTTAGAGGGCAACGCTGAGTATTGCCACATCACCGTTGCTGATAACGGTATTGGTTTTGAACCACAATATAGTGAAAAGATTTTTGAATTATTCCAGCATCTTCATGGTAAAAATGAATACCAGGGAACAGGCATAGGACTTGCCATTGTAAAAAGAATTGTAGAAAATCATAACGGCATTATCGCGGCAAAAGGTGAATTAGGCAAAGGGGCAACATTTGATATTTATCTTCCTGTTTAATTTCAGATTGTAAATTTTTAACTACTATTTCAAAATATAAAATATGAATACGAACAGACTTTCAAAAACAATGGCAAAAGCGTTGAACACGCAATTTACAAAGGAAGCTCATGCTTCACAAATCTATTTGTCCTACGGTGCATGGGTGGACAGTGAAGGATACGGAGGAATTGCGAATTTTCTTTTTCGTCATGCGCAGGAAGAGCGGAATCACATGATGAAAATTCTGGAGTATATTTTAAAAAGAGGTGGCAAAGTAACCATAGATGCAATACCAGCACCTCCTGAAAATCCTATAAGCATATATAAATGCTTTGAAAAAATATTTGAGCATGAAGTCGATAACACAAAAGCAATATATGCTATTGTAAAAATGAGTCATGATGAAGGAGACTGGGCAACATGGAATTTTATGCAATGGTTCGTAAAAGAGCAAACCGAAGAAGAAACACTTGCCATGAACTTACTCGATAAATTAAAAATTGCTGGCGGAGAGAAAACAAGCAGCGATACTTTATATTCATTAGACAAAGACTTAGAAAAAACTCCGGATGAGGCACGTTCGGCAGAAGATGTTACAGCAGATAAACCTTGATGGGCAAGTAAATTTTTTAATATTTTCAGCATTCAATATTAATTACTTGGTTTTATCCTTCAACTCTTTTTCCATTTCCTTTTTTAAATTATGTTGCTCATGCGATTCAACCATTGAATGTGATTGAATCAGGCTTTCTTCATTTTTGGTAAAGTCACTTAATTTGCTGTAATATTTTTGAATTATTTTCAATTCGTCCTCAGTCATATTTTCTACGTCCACAAGCCGGTTGTTTGCAAACTCGCGAGCAGCTACCTGGCCATGCAGTTTTAATTGTATGGCAAGAGAATCTTTATTTGAGCTTTCCGAATTAAGAACACCATCAAAAATGTAATGATGGTGGTGCCTGTATTATTTACCATCTGCCAGTTTTCAGAATAATGAAATGCCGGACTGGATAATGCCCAACCAACAACTATTGCAAATGCAATTATAAAGGCATAGGTGCTTCCTGTTGCTTTGGTAATTTGTGAAGCAAGTTTTCAAAATATCCTGCATGTGATTTTGTTATTTCTTTTTCCATTTTTTTTATCATAAAATTTTCAAAATCTACACCCATTGTTGATTTTTTTACTCTTAAATTAGTTAAATTATGTAAAATATTCCACAAGTTATGGTGCAATGATACCATTGAACAGTCATTTTTTTGTGGCATCTTTTTTATACTTACATTTTAAACAATCTCAAATTAAAATCAAAGTCAAACAAATGGAAAAAAATTCTAAGACCGCTTCAAACGGCAAACAAAAAGAATCGGCTGCTAAAGGTGTTAAAACAAAATCGGATGCAGCGCAGGGTCTTCGTGACTTATTTGAAGACGAATTAAAAGATATTTATTGGGCAGAGAAAGAACTCACCAAAGCAATTCCCAAGATGATTAAGAACGCAACCTCTGAAGATTTGGTAGAAGCACTTACGGCCCATCTTGAAGAAACAAAAAATCATGTATCACGCTTGGAAGAAGTTTTCTCTTCTATAGGAGTAAAAGCACAGGCAAAAAAATGTGAAGCAATGGCAGGACTTACAAAAGAAGCAGGCGAAATAATGGAAGAAACTGAAGCAGGTGTGGTGCGCGATGCAGGAATTATTTCAGCTGGACAAAAAGTGGAACATTACGAAATCGCAACTTACGGCACACTTGCTTCATTTGCAAAAACACTCGGAGAAGATGAAGCTGCATCTTTATTAGAAGAAACACTGAACGAAGAGAAAGCAGCAGACAAAAAATTATCTGAAATTTCCGATACAATAAATGTTGATGCAGCAGATGAAGACGAAGAATCAGAAGCCGAAACACCCGTAGCAACAAAGAGAAGATAAATTCGATCTCAATTAATAATTAAATAATTTAACATTATAAAAAACATAAAATTATGAGCTCAGGAAAAGTAATATTAGGTGTGTTAGGAGGCTTCGCAGCTGGTGCAATATTAGGGATTCTTCTTGCTCCTGACAAAGGAACAAACACACGCAAAATGATTTCTAAAAAAGGAGGAGATTATCTGGATAATTTGAAAAGCAAATTCGAAGATTTTCTGGTAACAGCAACTAACGATTTAGAATATGTTAAAAGCGAAGCAGAGAATTTCATTGACAAGGGAAAAGAGAAAGTAAAAGATGTTAAAGATGAAATTAAAAATAAAGCAGGCGAAAAATTTTCAACACAATCCTGACACATGAAAAATCAATCTCTCTTAATCGCACTTGTTATTTCATTTCTTACTACGTTTTCCAGTTGTGCTGTTGTAGGTGGCATATTTAAAGCAGGCATGGGAGTAGGCATTTTTATCGTGGTGTTAGTTATTGCAGTTGTGATATTTTTTATTAGCAGAATGGGGAAGAACAAATAACTAATAACAATTATAAATTTTAAAAAATGAAAATAATACAAAAAGTTTATATACTGGTTACCCTGGGAATGCTTTGCATATCAAATAAAATAAGTGCGCAGGTTGATTCTATGTCAAACAGGAGCATGGACGATACATACCAGCAACCAAATAGTAATACAATGAAACAGGACGGTAATATTATAGATCATGATCAAGATGCCGGAAGCATGCCTACTCAGGATGATAATACGGGAAATATGCATAATCAAATGAATGAAAACGGAATAATAACTAATGGGGGAGATTCCATGAACATGGATAAACGGAATAAGAAAAATTCCTCCGGAACTTCGCATCATTCTTCCATGCAGGACACAAAGCACGTAGAAAAGCCGGTACAACCTGTAACATCGGTTAATGCAACCCGACCAGTTAAAACGTTACCTCCCGTTAAAAATACTCAGAATAAAAATAATATAAAAACAACTAAAAATAAAACAATGTATCTCGTGCCTGATAGTACGAAAAGAAAAGATACATTAAAGTAAGGGCATAGTACCATATAAATTTAATAATTATTATTAACAATTAAACTAAAAAAAATGAAAGAAGAAACAAAAAGTCAAATGGCTGATACTATGACATCAGACCGCAAAATGTTAACCGGAATGTTCGCTGACCGCGAAAGCACTGAAAATGCTTACAATACGTTGCACGAAAGAGGTTACACAAAAGATGACATTAATTTAGTAATGTCAGATGACACGAGGAAAAAGTATTTCGAAAAAGGAAATACTGAAATTGGCAACAAAGCAATGGAAGGTGCAGGCACAGGTTCTGCAATAGGTGGTGCTATCGGTGCCGTTGCAGGTGTTATTGCTGCAATTGGAACGAGCCTCGTTATTCCTGGCTTAGGTTTAATAGTTGCCGGCCCTATAGCTGCCGGATTAGCTGGTGCAGGCGCAGGTGGAATTACAGGAGGATTAATAGGAGCATTAGTTGGTTCAGGAATGCCTGAAGAACGTGCCCGCCTGTATGAAAAGGGAGTTAAAGATGGAAAAATTGTTATGGGAGTTCATCCGCGCAACGAAGATGACGCAAAATATTTCCAAACAGACTGGACTTCTAAAAAAGCCGAACAGGTTACCTGGTAATTAATAATAAATGGTTGTATAAAGCGGGTCATTAGGACCCGCTTTTTTTAAATTAAACTATATTCTTATAAGTAATTTCTTCAGAACAATTATTCCCGGATACGTTGCCTAAAAATTAGGAGGAGGTTGTATTATACAATTATAATCTTTGCTACCATCTATATGGTAATGGGACATTGCCATTACTTCTCAATTATAAATCTATAACTAAACCAAATTTTCAACTGTAAAATGTTATGAAAAGTAAAAAAAATAAAAGACCTATTGAAAATAAAAAAGTAAGCGACCTCCAACCTGATACTCAAAATGGTGATGGACAAATGCTCACCACCAATCAGGGGTTGCTAATTAACGATAATCAAAATTCACTAAAAGCAGGTGAACGCGGAGCAACGCTTTTAGAAGATTTTATCTTGCGCGAAAAAATTACTCATTTCGACCATGAACGGATTCCTGAAAGAATTGTTCACGCACGCGGTTCCGCTGCACATGGAATATTTGAGCTGTATAAATCGATCCCTCAATTTACAAAAGCAAAATTTTTAAATAATACTTCTAAACCAACTCCTGTTTTTGTCCGGTTTTCTACAGTTGCAGGTTCAAGAGGTTCATCTGATTTAGCCCGTGATGTAAGAGGGTTTTCGGTAAAGTTTTATACCGAAGAAGGCAATTATGATTTGGTAGGAAATAATATGCCTGTATTTTTTATTCAGGATGCAATAAAGTTTCCTGATTTAATACACGCAGTAAAACCCGAACCGCATAACGAAATTCCACAAGCTGCATCAGCGCACGATACCTTTTGGGATTTTATTTCTTTAATGCCCGAAAGTGCGCACATGATAATGTGGGCAATGAGCGACCGTGCCCTTCCGAGAAGTTTACGGATGATGGAAGGTTTTGGCGTGCATACATTTCGTTTAATTAACGATGAAGGAAAATCTCATTTTGTGAAATTTCATTGGAAGCCATTGCTCGGAGTTCATTCTATTGCATGGGATGAAGCACAAAACATTTCAGGGAAAGACCCTGACTTTCATCGCAGAGATTTATGGGAAGCAATTGAAGGCGGAGCATTTCCCGAATGGGAATTAGGTGTGCAGATAATTCCTGAAAAAGATGAACACAAATTTGAATTTGATTTGCTGGACCCAACTAAATTAATTCCTGAAGAAATTATTCCGGTGCAGCGCATTGGTAAAATGACTTTGAACCGCAACCCCGATAATTTCTTTGCCGAAACAGAACAGGTTGCATTTCATCCCGGTCATTTAGTTCCCGGTATTGATTTTACCAATGATCCTTTATTACAGGGAAGATTATTTTCTTATACTGATACACAATTATCCAGATTGGGAAGTCCTAACTTCCACGAGATACCAATTAACCGACCCATCGTTCCTGTTATGAATAATCAGCGTGATGGACACATGCGCCAAACAATCAACAGCGACAAAACAAGTTATCAGCCCAACACCATTAGCAACGGCTGCCCGTTTCAGGCAAAAGCAGTTGACGGAGGGTTCACCAGTTTTACCGAACGCATTGATGCAAAGAAAATTCGTGAACGCAGCCGTAGTTTTTTTGACCATTTCAGTCAGGCAACTTTATTCTTCAATAGTCAGGCTGAACATGAAAAAAATCACATTATTGATGCACTCACATTTGAATTAGGAAAAGTGGAACGCACTGAAATTCGTGAACGCATGTTAGGCATACTAACACAAATTGATAAAACCTTAGCAGCAAAAGTTGCCGATGGTTTAGGAATGCCTGTTCCGAAACAGCCCTTGTACCCGATTAATCATAGCGTTCCAGCAGATGGAATTCAAAAAAAGTATGAGCCGGTTAAAATGAAACAAAGCATTGATAAGTCAGATGCTTTGAGCATGGCAAACACTATAAAAAATTCCATCAAAACAAGGTGTATAGCCATACTTGCTGCCAATGGGGTAGATGAAAAGTCACTCTCAGATTTGAAAACTGCAATCGAAGCAGAGGGAGCGAAAACAAAAATTGTTGCACCAAAACTTGGAACAATAAAAGGAAGCGCTGGCAAAGAAATAAAAGTTGACCAAAGTTTTTTAAATACTGCCTCCGTTTTTTTTGATGCAGTTTATATTCCTTCAGGAGCAAAAAGTGCAAGCGCATTAATTGCAGAACCCGATGCCATACATTTTGTGAACGAAGCTTACAAACATTGCAAAGCAATTGCTGCCAATGGCGATGGAGAAAAATTTTTAAATAACACTTATGCAAAAAGTGAAAACACAAATAAAGACGCAGGCCTAATCATTAATAAATCTGCAAAAAATTTTATCAAAGCAATTGCGCAACATCGGTTTTGGGAAAGAGAAAAATCAAGAAAAGTTCCGGCTTAGATTTTTTGTCATTTAATTTTAACTGCCGGTAGTTGTATGGAAAAGTATTCTTCTACGTCTTTTTTCTCAGGGTTAAGCGGTTTACAATTAAACATTCCTAAGTTTCTCTATCCTGAAGCTTTCCAAAATGGGAGCAGGCTGACTTATTATTCTTCGTTATTCAATAGCATTGAGATAAACAGTTCGTTCTATAAAATTCCGCAACAAACAACTGTTGCAAAATGGGCTGATGAAGTGCCTCGTGGTTTTCGTTTTACATTTAAGTTGTTCAAAGAAATTACACACAATAAGGATGTAAGTTTTGAGAATGAATTTGTGGAGCAGTTTTTTAAATCCATAAATGCTGTTAAAGAAAAGAAAGGATGTGTGTTGGTTCAGTTCCCTCCAAGTGTTGGGAAGGAATACTCTGCAAAGCTGAATAAGTTATTACATTGCATTAATGAAACTAATGATGATAACTGGAGAATTGCAATAGAGTTCAGGAATAAATCGTGGTACAATAAAACAACTTTTGACCTTCTGAATTATTTTAAAGCTGCTTTGGTAATTCAGGATATTCCCAAGTCGGCAACTCCTTTGATAAACCATGAATCTGATTTTTTATACATCCGGTTTCATGGTCCCACCGGAAATTACCGTGACAGCTATTCCGAAGATTTTTTAATGGAATATGCAACGTGCGTGAATGAATGGATTGCTGTAGGCAAAACAGTGTTCATGTATTTTAATAATACAATGGGGGAAGCTCTAAATAATTTAAAAACCATAAATAGTTTTCTCCAAAATAAAAAGGAAGCAATAAATAGGAACTGATGGCACTTGCTAAATACAAAGAAAAAAGAAATTTTAAAGAAACTCCCGAACCAACCGGAGGCAAACCGGACAGTGAGAAACTCCGTTTTGTAATTCAAAAGCACGATGCATCTCATTTGCATTACGATTTCCGACTCGAGATGGAAGGTGTTCTGAAAAGCTGGGCTGTGCCGAAAGGTCCCTCAACCGACCCGGATGTAAAACGGCTTGCCATGATGGTAGAAGATCATCCTTATGATTACAGAAATTTTGAAGGCATTATTCCCAGTGGTTACGGTGCCGGAACTGTTATTGTCTGGGACGAAGGTTTTTATGAGCCTGCCGATGCTGATGGTAATGATAAAAAAACGCAGGATAAAGAATTACGAAAAGGTATTTATTCAGGTAAGCTACATTTTGTATTGCATGGAAAAAAATTGAAGGGCGAATACGCACTGGTGAAAACACACGGCAGAGGAGAGAATTCATGGTTATTGTTCAAAGTAAAAGATAAATTTGTTTCTAAAGAAGATATAACGCTAAAAGATAAATCTGTTATTTCAAAAAAAACATTAGCACAGGTAGAAAAAACAACAACCAATTTTTATGGTGCAAAGCGTGTAAAGGAATCAACCTCCAAAAGCAAAAAGGAAACTGTGCTAAACAAACGCGCTGATGTTAAGGCAGCTTCTGCTAAAAATAAAAAAGAAAAGGAAAAAAAAACTTCGCCCGATAAGATTATAACTAAAGGTAAGCGCGCCAAGTTTCCTGTTAAATTATCACCCATGCTTGCAACCCTTGTTGACAAGCCTTTTGACAATGATGAATGGCAGTTTGAAATAAAGTGGGATGGTTATAGAACTATTGCATTATGCAATAAAAAGAAAGTAGAATTAAAATCCCGCAATGATAAATCCTTCAATGAAAAATTCTATCCAATTTTAAAGGCAGTTCAGGAGTGGAAGCTCAATGCTGTAATTGATGGCGAAGTAGTGGTGTTAGATGAAAATGGAAAATCAAATTTCGGAGCATTGCAAAATTGGCGCAGTGAAGCCGATGGTGAAATTTATTTTTATGTTTTCGATATTCTCTGGCTCAATGGAAAAGATTTGATGCAAGTTCCGTTATCGGAACGCAGAGAAGTTTTAAAACAAATAATTCCAGAAAATAATATTATAAGATTAAGTGAAAACTTTGAAGTAAGCGGAATAAAATTTTTTGAAACAGTCAAAAAAATTGGGCTTGAAGGAATTATTGCAAAAAAATCCGATAGTACGTATTCACCCGGAAATCGTTCAAAAGAATGGTTAAAAATAAAAGCCAATAAACGACAGGAAATGGTGATTGGCGGTTATACAAAAAATGATGATTCATCAAAATCATTTAGTTCATTATTACTTGGAGTTTTTGAAAAAGGGAAATTAATTTACACAGGAAAGGTGGGTACAGGTTTTAATGATAAGCAGCAAAAAGAAATGCTTAAGCAATTTAAAACTTACATTACTAAATCTTCCCCGTTTAAGGAATTGCCTGACATTAACAAACCCTCGCGATTCCGCCCTAATCCTCCCCATGCAACGGCTATTTTTATGAAACCTGAATTAGTGTGTGAAGTAAGTTTTACTGAAATGACAACAGATGGCATTATGCGTCACCCATCTTTTGAAGCCATGCGCATTGATAAAAAAGCAAAAGATGTTACGAGAGAAAAAGCAGTTGATACCAAAGAAATTACTTCTATGGAAAAAACGAAATCAAATAAAATTTTAAAACCGACAGGAAAAAAATATAGAAAAACATTTTTGAATCCGACAGATGAAACACAGGTTCGTGAAATTAACGGGCATGAAATAAAATTTAATAACCTTAATAAAATTTATTGGCCCAAAGAAAAAATTACCAAGCGTGACATGCTCAACTACTATTACCAGGTTGCGCCTTATATTTTACCTTATTTAAAAGACCGCCCTCAATCTATGAACCGTCATCCCAACGGCATCACCGGGGAAAGTTTTTATTTTAAAGATGTTACCGGCACAGCACCTGATTGGATTGAAACATTTAAATATAAAAGTCCTTCTGATAATCGGGTAAGAAAATATTTAGTCGCTAAAGACGATGCGAGTTTGCTTTACATGGCAACATTAGGTTGTATAGAAATGAATCCGTGGCACAGCAAAGTTGAAACAGAAGATTATCCTGATTGGTGCATTATAGATTTAGACCCGGCTGAAAATACATTTAACCAGGTGATTGAAGCTGCAAATGTCACTAAGGAAATTTTAGAAAGTATGGGCATAACATGCTATCCAAAAACAAGCGGTTCGACCGGCATACATATTTACATTCCACTTGGCGCAAAATATACCTATGAACAATCAAAAGAATTTGCAAGGGTAATTGCAACGTTAGTGCAACGTGAAATTCCAAAATACACCAGCATTGAACGCATCGTAAAAGCCAGAAAGGGAAAAATGTATATTGATTTTTTACAGAATCGTGCGCAGGCTACAATTGCTGCACCTTATTCTTTACGACCCAAATCTGGTGCAACAGTATCCATGCCTTTGCATTGGGACGAAGTAAAAAAAGGCTTGAAGATGACAGACTTTACCATCTATAACACCATAGAAAGAATAAAAAGTGAAGGTGATATTTTTAAGCCTGTTCTTGGTAAAGGAATTAATTTAGAAAAAGTAATTAAACAATTTAATAAACAATAATATGCCATACAAAAGCGAAGCACAACGGAAATATTTCCACGCCAACAAAAATAAATTGGCGAAACAAGGGGTGGATGTAAAGGAATGGGACCAGGAAAGCGAAGGATTAAAGCTGCCCAAAAAAGTAAAAAAGAAATAATGTTTTCTTTTATGCAACAGGATTTATTTGTGACTGATAATGGTGTATTAAAAAATTTTCTTCCAAAAGATGGAGTAGTAGAAGTCTATCCTGCTTTTTTTAAGGAGAAAGAAAGTGAAATACTTTTTGATTATTTGCTGCATGAAATCGAATGGCAGCAGGACAGCATGAAATTTTATGGAAAGCAGGTAAATCTTCCACGCCTTACTGCGTGGTATGGAGCTAATATGAAAGGGTATAGTTATAGCGGCATTGATATGAATCCAAAACCCTGGACCAAAGAATTATTGTTTATAAAGGATCAGGTAGAAAAACAATCAGGATTAAAATTCACAAGTGTATTGCTTAATTATTACAGAAATGGTAATGATAGCGTAAGCTGGCATCGCGACAATGAAAAAGTGTTACACGTAAATCCTGTAATCGCATCAGTAAGTTTTGGAGCAACCCGCACTTTTAAATTCAGGCATGTTGATGACCATACCCTGGTAAGAAGTATTGAACTAACAAATGGCATGTTTGTTTTAATGAAAGGAGAAACCCAGCATAAATGGGAGCATACCATTACTAAGACTTCACGCACCATTAAAGAAAGGATCAGTCTGACATTCAGAATACTTTTTTAAATATGGAATATAAATTTATATATTCAATTAAAAATCGCTATAAATATGGCATCCAAAGAAAATAAATCTAAGAAGAAACGACATTTAAAATGGAAAATCCTTTTTTCATTGATTGGTCTTTTAATAGTTGTCCGCATCATATTACCTTATGTTGTTCTTCACTATGCCAATAAAACTCTTGCTAACGTGAACGGATATTTTGGTCATGTCAATGATATTGACCTTTCCATTTACAGGGGAGCTTACATTATAAAAGATTTTTATATTGATAAAGTTGATAGTGTAACACGAGAACGCACGCCTTTTATCTCTTCAGAAGCCATTGATCTTTCCGTAGAATGGAAATCTTTATTTCACAAACGGCTGGTTGGCGAACTTGAATTTAAAAATCCAGTGTTATTATTTACTAAGGACAAAGCGGAACCTGCTTCCATCCAAAAAGACACAAACGACTTCCGTAAAGTTTTAAAAACATTTATGCCTCTGAAAATTAATCGCTTTGAAATATTTAACGGCAAAATACAATACATAGATGCTAGCTCTGTTCCAAAAGTAAACATAGCCATGTCAGGCACACATGTACTTGCACAAAATCTTTCTAGTGTGTTGGATACAGCATTACTACCGGCAACCGTTGATGCAAATGCAAATGTTTATCAAGGAACTTTTAATTTAAAGATGAAAATAAATCCCCTAGCCGAACAGCCCACTTATGATTTAAATGTTGAACTAAAAAACACAAATCTCCCCGACCTCAACGATTTTTTAAAAGCGTATGCAAACTTTGATGTACATTCAGGAACGTTTGGTTTATATACCGAGGTAGCTTCAAAGGATGGAAAATTTATTGGCTATGTTAAACCTGTAATCAAAAATCTGAAAGTTAAGGGACCGGAAGACCGCCACGATTCTTTCTTTAATAAATTATATGAGTCATTGGTTGGAACAGTTGGTGTCATTCTCAAAAATCCAAAAGAAAAACAAGTAGCAACAAAAGTTCCCCTAAAAGGTGAGTATGGAAAAACCTCTGTAGGAACCTGGTATGCAATTATAGAAATTCTGCGTAACGCATTCATACAAGCACTTTATCCTTCTGTTGACAATGAAATAACTATAGCATCAGTTAACAAAGTAGAACCCGAAAAGAAAAAAACTTTTCTTCAAAAAGTTTTTGGAAAGTCAGATAAGAAAGATAAAAAAGACGCGAGCAACAAAAAAAATAAGTAAATCAATAAAAATAAATGAAAAAAATAAATTTTGCTGCAACTGGTTCCCTTTTTAAAACATCATTTATAAAATGGTGGAACCGTGACCCTTTTAATGAGAGCGCCATCATCGCTTACAATGCAATATTTTCTTTACCAGGATTACTAGTTGTTGTAATTTCCATTGCTGGTTATTTTTTTGGTAACGATGCAGTGAGCGGACGCTTACATAGTCAGGTTGCTCAAGCAATGGGAATAGACACTGCCGATCAGATTCAAGGTATGGTATTAATTGCCAACAAAAGCAAGGATTCAGTGTGGGCAACTATCTTAGGGATAATTATAATTTTAGTTGGAGCAACGGGAGTATTCGTGCAACTCCAAAAAACATTAAATACTATTTGGGAAGTAAAAGAATCTACTACGAAATCTGGAATATGGACTTTTTTAAAATCCCGAATTTTTTCTTTCGGTTTAATAGTAACTATCGCTTTCTTATTACTAGTTTCATTGGTATTGTCTTCATTATTATCAGCGTTAGGTTCATGGGTATCGCTGAACCTCTCCGAATCATTATTAATTCTCATTCAAATAATAAATATTCTTTTTTCTATAGCAATTATCACAGTTCTATTTGCAGTCATGTTTAAAGTTTTACCAGATGTAAAAATAAAATGGCGCAACGTTTGGGTTGGAGCTTTCGTCACTTCAGTATTATTTGCTTTGGGCAAAACAGCATTAGGATTATACTTCGGTAAAGCCGACCCTGCATCAGGTTATGGTGCGGCAGGTTCAATAATATTAATTTTATTGTGGGTTTCTTATTCCTCTATGATTGTTTTTTATGGTGCTGAATTTACACATGCTCATGCGGAATTGCATGATGGTTATATTCCACCTAAGAAAAATGCAGTAAAGCAAGAAGGAAGGAAGGGTTAAAATAATAAAAAATAACCTATCAAAAACTAAAAATATGCGCTCACTCTGGACAGGTTCCATCACTTTTGGATTAATAAATATTCCCATAAAATTATTTTCTGCAGTGGAGGAAAGTACCCTTGACCTTGACATGCTGGATAGTAAAGACCATTCAAATATTAAGTTTAAGCGGGTTAACGAATTAACCGGCAAAGAAGTCGCCTATGAGAATATTGTAAAAGGGTATAAGTTGGGAAGCGGTTATGTAATATTGGAAGCAGAAGATTTTGAAGCAGCTGATGCAGTAAAAACCAAAACTATTGACCTGTTAAATTTTGTTGAAGAAAGTGAAATTGACAGCCTTTATTATGAACAACCTTATTATCTGGAACCGGATAAATCAGCAATGAAAGCCTATGCCTTATTACGCGATGCTATGCTAACAACTGGTAAAGTGGGAGTTACATCATTTGTCCTTAGAAATAAAGAAGGATTGGCAATTCTTAAACCATATAAAAAAGTAATTGTTCTCAATCGAATTCGATTTTCGCAGGAAATTAAAGAACCCTCTGAATTAAAATTACCTCCTCTTTCAAAAACTAAAACAAAAGAAATGGCTATGGCAAATAAATTAGTAGAGCAGCTAACTGAAAAATTCAATATTGCAAAATACAAAGACACTTATACGGCTAAGCTTTTAAAAATTATTAAAGAGAAATCAAAGGGAAAAAAGAGCTCCTTTCCGAAGTTGAAAATAGTCCATAAGCAAAGTGTCAACTTAATGGATATGCTCAAAGCAAGTTTAGGAACTAAAAAAAGGAAATCTGCATAATAAAATGCCCGAAGGTCCGTCAATTGTTCTTTTAAGGGAAGAAGTCGTGCAATTCACAGGCAAAAAAATTGTTGCAGTTAGTGGCAATAGCAAGATTGACCAGCTAGGCTTGTTAAACCAAAAGATAATTGCTTTTAAAAGTTGGGGAAAACATTTCCTAATTTGTTTTGAAGGATTTACATTACGTATTCATTTTTTAATGTTTGGAAGTTATCGTATAAATGAAAAAAAGCCTGCAAGACCCATACGCTTAAATTTGGCTTTTAAAACGGGTGAAATCAATTTCTATTCATGTTCAGTAAAATATTTGGAAGGTGATGTAAACTCTTTTTATGATTGGAGTACAGATGTAATGGACGAAACATGGAACCCTAAAAACGCAAAAGCAAAATTAAATAACCAATCCGAAATTCTTGCCTGTGATGCACTTTTAGAACAAGATATTTTTGCAGGCGTTGGCAATATAATTAAAAACGAAGTTTTGTATCGCATTAAGGTACATCCTGAATCTTTAATAAAGAAAATACCTGCGCCTAAATTGAAAAAGTTTATTGATGAAGCACGTATTTATAGTTTTCAGTTTTTAGAGTGGAAACGTAATTATGAATTAAAAAAACATTGGCTTGCACATACTAAAAAAATATGTCTCAGATGTAATTATCCCATCATTAAAAAATTCACCGGACAAAAAAAGCGTAGAAGTTTTATTTGTACTAATTGTCAGATTTTATATTCCTAATACTCGAGCATATTCATTAGTTCATGAAATACAGAATAAATTCAAATGATAAAAGTAATTAAAAATGATAATGGCTTAAAGACAAGAAATTATTAGAAGTCTGGAAGGTAAAATTACAAATCCAAAAAACTTATTTATATAGAGGATTGAAAAAGTTGAAATAATAACAAGGTTATTAAAGCCTGAACCCGATGAAAAAAGAATTAGGCACATCAGTAAAAAGTAGAGCGGATAAGTTGCAAGGGCAATCCAAATCTGCATTAAATCGTGAACTTCCCTGCATTGGTAGCCATCTGAAAAGAACGGGGATACAAACAATTATTTATTCACTGGTGCAAAGGCATGGATTAAAATGATAGTAACAATGGCTTTGCAACAAAAATTATTAGAGCTTACTAATATTCTTTGAAAATGTGACGAAAAATACAATTCGCTGCATCACGAGCAAAAACAACTTAAAAATGATCATTTTTAATTTTTGCAAAAGAACAGAAAATAGTTAAAAAACATGTGGATTATAAAACGGAATCTTTTTCTTATCTTCATTACCTGGCTACACACTACGAGGAAGTGATCATATATTCAAAATATACTTTCAATGATGCGATTTGCATTGCGATTTTATTTCAATTCAGCTTGCAAAATTTTAGAAAGCTCATTTATAAGAACGGTGAAGTCGTTAGGCTTGGTAAAAAAATGTTTTGCTCTCATTTGAATGCTGCGTTGTTTTTCGGAATCTATCTTTGAGGTGCTGTATATAATAACAGGAATGTGCTTAAGCTTACTATTCTTTTTTATTTCTGCAAGACACTCATAACTGTTCATATTGGGCATATTAAGGTCGAGAAAAATAATATCAGGTGTAGGTGTTTTTGTACATTGCTCCTTTTGCCGGCTTCACTTTCAGCAAGTATAACTCTGTTGTGATTCTCAATTATTTTTTTGCAGATAGCAAGTCCTATTCCTGTTCCTTCGTATTCATTTCTTCCATGTAACCGTTGAAGAGTTCGAATATTTTGGTAGCGTATTGAGGTTCAAATCCTCTTCCGTTGTCGGCAACGGTGATGTCATAAGTGCTTTATGAATTACTGATTTCAGTTTTGCAAAATCTGCCGGCTTTGTGAATGTAATGCGGCACACCTTTATTACTTAATGAAGAAGCGAAAAAATATACCCAACATGCTGTTACGCTTGCCGAGAAAATTTGAGAAAAAAATTTTTTTGGTTAAAATGTCAGATTATCTTTCAGACTACGGAATGATGACAAAAGAAAAATCAAGAGAAATGCTTCAGGAGTATGCCAGGTCATTTTCAATTAATGATCTGATTGAAAATGCCTATCACCTATTTTACAGAAAGCATTAAAAGGATGCGGTTGATAGAATTTCTTCAAGTGAAATATTATCAAGTGATTATTCACCTATTAACGTAGGATTCTCATTAAACAAGGTGGCGGATAACCATTCAGAGAAAAAAGTGTAACCGCTATCTCGTATGTTTTCGGCTGACTTGCTTTCCATGACTTGCATGTAAAGAGTATTAAAAAGAAGATACAATGAGGTGAATCTGTCGAATAAGTTCATAAGAGTATTCGCATGATAACTGTTTGCTATTCCGAGCCAGTTTTGGCAATATTCATCATGTTTGGCTGAATCATGGGCTAATCAATAAATTATTTCACAAATAAACGAAAGTGAGTTGTCCCCGTATAGATGTTTTGAATTCCGGGGTATTTGATAGAATTCATGGAGTCGGTTTTCGGAATTTCTGTTGAATTCGATACGTAGAGGCATTTAGACGATGGTTTTTCCTCAGTCAAAGAAATTACCTGTCCTTTCGAATACCTTAAATAGTTTTTGAGTTCGTTAAACACAATCGCTGTTTTCTCCAAATTTTCCCAGAAAAAGTTCGAACTGGGGAACCCTGAGTATACTTGATGGAATTTTTCGTTTTCGCGAACTGTTTCGTTAGGTAAATTATGCATCAAATTGTTCGAAATTGACGTAATTGCTGAGAAAATTGGGTTAACGACCAGAGTTCGAAGAGTATCATTTTCCGGCATGTATTGCAATCCAGATGGAAATACCAGTTTTTGAAGCCGAATCTTACCTGATAAATCAAGATTTTGCCACATTTCAGGCAGATTTCCTGCATAGTGTACTGCTCTATCGATGTATAAACCCAAGTTCGAAGTGTCCCGGCCCATGAGTTCCAACTCTGTTGCTAATGTTTCTTTCTTTAGCCTGTGTGCCTCAGAATGCTTATGAAAAAGTTCCGCCGAAAGCTTGCCGGTGGCGTGGTTCAGCTCCATAACTTCCAGTTCATTTTTTAAACGGGTTAATTCATCCTTCATCGGCTTCTCTCGTGCCGATTCACTTTGATGAAGCATACGATAGGTTGTCCCCAGTTGACTCATTATAGCCGGCATCAATTCACTTGCCACGGCAAATTGTGAGAGCATGTCTCTAAATAATTGATGCAGTTTTTTACTTGCCAGATTAACGCAGCAGCCTTTATTCCGGCATTTATAATAAACATAAATCTTTTGTACATAGCCTGTCAATGGCAAATCACATATGCCGCACCTTACAGAAACTTTAAGCGGCATCTCATCATCGTGCTTGAATTTTTTCCATCCATGAGGACGTTTATCTAATACACCGTTAATTCTATAAAAGGTAGACACATCTATCAGGGCCTCATGCTTTCCTTTAATGATTTCTCCTTCGTCAAGAAGCGAGTGGGTTATATAACCGCAATAAAATAAATTACGAAAAATTCTGGTGAGCTGCCTTGGTGTTAAAATCAGTCCCATAGTTTTTAACCTGAAGACAATGTGATTATCCGTTAAGTTTTCATTGTCTTTCCAATAAAATGCCTGTCGCAACATTTCACCTTTCTCATCGATAAAACATTGCGGCTTATCATGGTCATGCGCTTTTTCTCCTGACACATATCTTTTTTTATACCCAAGCGGAGGATTGGTAATCCACTCCCCTTTTCGTAATTTGTTTTTTAAGCCTTCAATGATTTTTTCACGTCGTTGATAATTGTCCGCTTCTGCAAGAACCAGAAAAATTTTTTGCATCATTCTGCCGCTGGCAGTTTCATCATCCACCAGTTGCGTTGCCGCGTGCACTTTTATTCCTTGAGCTCTGAGTTCGTCAATCAATCCCAGATTTCCGGCTCTGCTGAAGCGGTCGTATGAGAAGAATACGATATGACTGATGTTTTCTTTTTTGCAAAACAACAGCATTTCCTGAAAAACCTTCCTATCATCAGTCTTCGCTGATTCTTTTACGCCGAAGCTTTTTACCAAAGTCCAGCCTTTCTTCAGGGCAAAAGTTCCGGTTATTTTTGCTTGCCATTCTACACTATCTTGTTTTTCGCCTGAGCATCTGTTATACGTGATAGCTCTGTCACCGTAAACAATGAATTTCCTTTCACTCTTTACTGCGAATTGCTGAAGCAGGGTAGTATTTCCAGTGTTGTAAATTGATGTTTCCATTTGATTTTTTTTAAATAAATAGCCGGAAAAATTTTAGAAACTATTTTTTAAAAAATTGATCTACCGATGGAACCAGATTTAATAACAGAGCAAGCTCCTTTATGCTCTTCGCAATTTTTAATAGCTCTTCGTCACTAAAATTTTCGAAGCCGCTGGTCAGGCGAAGCTCCTCAATAGTGATGTCCTTTTTTACAGGTTGCATGTGATTAAAGGTTTTCAATTTTCGCTCTCCAGCCCTCTACCAGCATGCACATTGCTAATGTATCCAACTCGCAATATTTGAGTAATGCATTCGCGATGGTTTTTCGTTGAGCTTCTGGTACCTCTGAAAACTGGAGAAAATTATAAGCTGTCATCGCGGTTCCGCCATCTGCTAATTCCTCCATATCTTTTACCAGCAAGTCAAGTGTCTCCAGGTCGTACTGATCAAAAACTTTAGGAAGGGTTTTGTATGGATTGAATTCCGATGCTGGTGTTATCCAAACATGGTCATCAAAGTTCAGGCTTTGGATCATTTTTTCTTTCCCATAAATTCCTGGAGCACCATACAGCTTCCGTAGATAATCACTTTCAAAAATAATTGCGGGAAGTATCTGCTTCAATGAATTGCTGCCTTTCGCAACTGGTGCATAGTAGTACTGAAGAACCAATTTATATAGATCAATCATATCACGGCCGCCGACATGCTTTATTGATTTCTCATGTGTGATTTCATCGATGAAGGCCATAAGTTCATTCCCATCGGCGGGTAATTCAGGACGATTCAAAAGCTGACCATAAATAAATCGCAAATAGGTATTTTCATGGTTGTGATACCGAAAAATGCTTCCATTATCCTTTGAGAGAGCATGCTTCAACTGTCTGACGAATTCGAAGTTTGGGTAAGTACCCGGCTCGAAAGACAGATACTGTGTCTGATGTTTCACATTCCAATCTTTGTCAATAGTGTGATGACTGAATTGAAATGCTATTCCTTCGTATGGTCGTATTCCTTTGAAAAATGGAATCGCAACCGCTGACGTTTCAAAGTCAATCATGTGTAACGGATATTTCCATGTCGCCATCTCACTCTGCAATCCATCAGCATCAAAATAACTTGAAGATAGCCCGGCTTTGTCACGATTAATCTGTTCCATTCTTCGCTCATGTGGAGTCAATCCAAAAGATGTTGCTTTTGATTTTGCAGGAATAATATCACCTTCCTCTACATTGTGCAGAAAATATTTTTTATCACGAACCAATTCGTCTGCATAACTCCGAGGCCCTGAAGCTCCGTTCCAAAGTTCAGTCACCAATGCTCTGTCAATCACCGATAGACCAGTTGCCTCCTGCCAACATTCATTGAAGCCGCTCCGAATTCCAATAGCATCTGTTGATTCCGTATAGAATGAACATCCTTTGCATTTGGCACCGACAGAAGTAAAAACTTTTTCATCGTTCGCGTAGATGTCGGCAATTTTCCAGATGAAATCCTCAAAGGAGATATTGTTATGGAAGTCAGTTGGAACCGGAAATTCGTTTTCAATTCTGTCACAAATTTCATCAGCAGGAACAGGAAGTAGTATCTGTGAACCAAGGTCGGCACGTTTGAGGTTTTCCTTCACAACAACTTTTATTCTCTTGCCATCTGCATACACTTTAAAAAACTGATGCAGTCCATCAATGTCGGTAATACTACTTTTATTTACCAGCATCAAATGGGTTTTGATCAGCAGTCCGGTATCCTTCAAAGCATTTGTAATTACATATCGCTGAAAGGCTACATCATAAAAGTATTCCTCCCATTTTGAAAGCAGGCCGGTACCTTTTGCATTCAGGTATTGCTCATCCGGATCGGTGGATTTAGCCTTCACTTCATACAAGTGAATAATATTATTCTTTCGTACTAACAGATCCACCCTGATGAAAAAGCTTTTAAATCGAAATGCTGCTTCTGAAATAACTAAATCTCCTGGTCGCATCAGGCGTTCATCTGTTTCTTTTAAAGCCTCGTCATAGTCAAGTGTGGAAATGGATATTTTTTCCTTAACTGCATCATCGCAGAAATAATACTTGGCGAGTTCACCAACCTGGTAACCTCCTTTTGCCAGAGCTTCCAGAAACGCATCGTCAAGATATTTATCTGCGTATTCCTTTTTACCGGTATAATAAAGCTGTGTGACACATTGAAGTCCTTGCTTGAACCGCGATTTTGTCAGATGTGGATTTCTCATGGTCGATTGTATTATGTGGGAATAGTAATCTGCATAGATGCAATCATCTGCAGCGTTTCATTCACACTTAAGTTTTTTCCTTCATCATCTGGCATCAAGATAACTTTCATTCCGTTAATGAACGGCCGGAACCTTGAAAAAAGTTTATCCTGCACGTCAGAAACCATGATAACTGCATCTCCTGCAAACTTATTTAAGATGTGTCCGGTGACTTTAAGGTCCACCTCCGGTTGTGAAAGCAGATTGGTTATCGCGCCTCGTAGAATCAGGAATTCAGCCTTCTGATCATTCGCGAATAATACAGTCCCGGAAAGAGCAAGATTGCGTAGCCTCAAACGCTCCTCGTAAGTACATGCTTTGATTTGAACTTCGTCTAGAGATTTTATCTCTGCTTCAATAATTCTTAAATTCATAGTAGAGTTGTTACGTTTTGCTGACATGAAAAAAAAACAGGATGATTCTTTTTTGGCGCATCATGACATAGTAATCAAACTGTATCTGATTGTATTTGATTACGCACTTGTAGAAGCTGGCAGATTTATGATAAGTGTCAAGATAAGCGTTCACCAATTCTTCGGATTGGTTTAGATGCTCTTCAAATTCCTGCCTTGGCACCTTACGGGTATTCCGCCACCGCTCGAACTTCTCGAATTTGTTTAAGAGTAAACCGTAGACAATTGAGTCCTGCACGTAAGTGATTGGTGTAAGCTCTTTGGCATTCAGGGTCACCAATCCGATGAGCCTCATCTGGTTTAATTTATTCATAAAGATTATTTTTGGATTTTATAACGACTCCATAAAAAATATCAGGACGATCCTCTCGGTTTTCATAAAGTAGAACTCGTAACAAACATTTCCATACCAGACACAATGCGTGTAAAATGTAGCAGATACCGAATAGTGTTCGATATATTCTTCCACAAGCTTCTCATGACCATTAATCAAACTTTCGAAGCATTCTTTTTCCACCTCCAGCATTTCCTGCAGTTGATCAGGTGCAGCCAGATTTCCTTCCAACTCACGAAAGAAGTATGAGTTATGAGTCACGGTAAATGGCACATATTCCTGAAAGTCGTTTTGGGCAAAAATGTAGTTGAGGATTTCATTAACACCATTCTTCACCTGCGGTTCCTCCTCTGGCTTCCTGTTTTCGAAATACAAACTTTCAACTCCTTCGATCCGCCTTATTTGTTGAATTATATCCTGAACAAGTTTAGCCTTCGCCTTGGGAGTAGTTTCCGCAGAGCAAAGTTGCTCAACTGATTTTCGCAGGCGCTTATGTTTCTCGAAGTCGATTTCCAACGAGCAACTAAATTTCAGCCACGGGAAAGCTTCGATCTGCTCCATTTCAATTTTGAAGAGGACTTCTCCCAATTCGTTTTTAGCGAGGTAATTTGTGGTTTGTACTTCCATTGTTGGATGATTTAGTGGTTAATACTTTGCGGTGATGCGCGTTTTCAAGTGCGGATTCTAATTCCAATTGCCTAATACGACCAATTGCTTTACCAGCTATTCCGCGAACGCTGGAGTAAATATGAGTCGTGTTCATCAGGACTTTTTCAATCTGCTTTTGGCGTTGCTTCCAAATTGACTCCATCGCTCTGCGTTCACGTGCTAAATTATCCTGCATCTCAGTGAAGCCTTCGACGATTGCCTCAATCTGCATTCGGAATTCATTGCTGACCATGTACTCATATAGTATTTCCATTTTCCCACCTTTATCTGTCTGCGCTGCTCTTGCTTCATTAATTAAAATCAAGCTTTCCCGTAAGACATGACATAATCCTTTAGCCTCCGAATAAGAGCATATCCAGATACCCTCTTTCAAGAAAAGCCTTTCGACTCCTGCCGGATAAGTTTCTGTAACGAGCACACCGACTGTTGCGTTCCGGGCGCGCATATCTTCCTTAAATTTTGGAATCCATGATGCCTGGAATTCCTTTGCTCTCTTTGTTTCGTAATATACCGAGCCGCAAGATTGTTGATGTGGCGTGCGAACTGTATGGAGGCAATCGGCACCTTTGACTCCTTTTTTAATTTCTTCAATGAGATCAAGCGGAAAACATTTTCGCAGGTGATCCTCCATTCCTATTTCCAGAACTTCACCTCTCAACTGGCTGGAGCCCTGCTCAGCTTTCTGCTGTGCCATGGTTAATTGATTCTTCAATTGCAATATGATGTGCTCCTTCTCAGCCACCTTGAGCTCATTCTTCTCCTCAGCTTCCTTTCTGATTTTCTTTTTCTGCTGCTCTACCTCAGTTGTAATTTTTAATTCAGCCTCTGCTTCTATTCTTTCCTTCATTTCCGTTTTTTCTCTTTGCAGTTTCTGATTTTCTGCTTTGAGTTTGTTCAGTGCTTTCACTTCTTTTGTTTTTTCATCGAGCTGCATGATATAGGATTTCAGTTCATCCGCCTTTTCTTCTGTTAATTGATCGAGGATTTGTTTTTCAAGCTTTACTCTTTCGGATGTAATCTTTTTTGTAATACCAGCGGCAATGGCAGTTTCAACTTCAAGCTTCATCTTTTGCAAGTCAGCTTTTTCTTTTTGTAGTTCGAGACTCTCTTTTTCAAGTTTGGCATTGAATTCATTTTTGAGTTGCGAGTGCAATTGGCGGTAGAGGATATCATTTACGTTGATAGCTGAGCCGCATGAGGGGCAATTGATTTGATTTGTTTCCATATTGAAGATTTTATAAATAATAGTGCAAAGATACATCAACATCTTGATTATACCAAGTTTTTCTCAAGATATAACCAAGATAAATTTAAATTGTTTGATTGTCAGTTATTTAACTTTTAACTACTTGTTGATTAATTAAATAGAACTGCGTAAACTAATCTAAGTGTCTAAGCTATTTTTGTTGCAATGGCTACAAAAAGAAAAAAACAAGAGCATGGTGGTGCACGAAAAGGTTCAGGAAGAAAACCTGTTGCGGATCGTAAAATAATGGTTGCGCTTTATGTGGAATCATCAATTATCAGCTCGATGGGCGGCATTGAAGAACTTCGGAACGCATGTTATGAGTTTCTGAAGTTAGGACACAATAACAATAATTCGAAATGAAGATTTATCAAAGTCTGCAGCAGGCCCAATGAGAATAGGACGCTAAGGATGCTTATATCAAAGCTTTGGGTCAAAAAGGGTTTCTAAAATATGATTTGATCTCTAGTGAACTGTTATAAAGTTGTGCAGAAGTCAAAAAGGTTGAAGAAGGTAATTATTCCAGCTCCCTTATTTTTGCGATACTGATATTGAGTGCTGCAATTTTATGAATGATACAGAGAAGGGAACCTTTTTGAGGAGAAAGCACTTGATATTATTAAGTGGGCAATTGAAGACGAACAGCTTAGTTTGATCAAAGATCATTTCACTGTATTTTCCAAGAAGGCTATTACTCTGCTAACCGAAACAGCGAGATAATTTTTGAATTGCAATTGAATGTGCGAGCGCCCAGTGCGGATCGATATTCGCTTCGCTACAATATTGAATGTAAAAATTATCTTAATGCTGTACCAGTTTCGAATCTTAAAGAATTTTTGGGAAAGATTAAACAGGTTGCAGGACTGAATACCAAAGCAATTTTCATCACAAATAACGGATTCCAAGAAGGTGCATTTAATTATGCCAGGGCGAAAGGAATAATGTTAATAAGAAATGAGTCAGATAATAATTATCATATCATACTTCATAAGACAAATCGAACTAGCAGTTTGATTCCAAGAGTACAGAATCTCCTGAGGAAACCAGCAGTTTCCTCAGAACAAACGAACAGTTCATTGACTCCAAACTCCTGCGCATTTGCGGTGAGCGAGAATCTACAGCCACTTATCACTGATTATAATATAACCCGGATGTACGGGCGATTATTGAGATTCCGATTAGGATAGAATCAAGCATGCTGGTGTTGAATAATCTCTGTACTAAAAAGAATATCGCAACACCAGCACCGCTTCTTCCGAGATACTATTTGTGCGTGTATGAAAATGAGGACATAAATGCGTCTTTCCAGATTTTTCCTTTTATGCCTTTCATGTTTTGTTAAAAAAGCGTTGCAAATAAAGAAATAGATTTGCCTTGGGAATGCGTTGTAAGGAAGCGTTAGGATCAGATTGAGACACTCGTGTTTATCTGCCGCTCCTATATAAGACGACTTCTCGGACACCGCTTGCGATTTTAGTCATGTTTACTTGTAGAAAATTACTAATTTAATCACCCCAAAATCTTGATGCATCACATTTTAGCCTTCCTAATTCTCTCACTCAAAGTATCGTAAGCGTGAATTATTTCGAGTTCGACATATTTTGCAAATTCAGCATAGGAAGTATGTCCCGAGAACATCATCACGATAAACGGATTGATCTCAAAACGTTTATCGTGGATCATATTCGTGCAAAAACTTTTCCGAGCGATATGACTTGTTATTTGTGGGACTTTCCATTCATCAATCCCCGCCGCCGCAACAACTTCCTGTAAGCGCTTATTGAATCGGTTCGGTGCTTTTGGCATCTTGCCGTTGTATTTATTCCAAATTTTAATGGCAACCTTAAAAGCAGGAAGCACAGTGTGTATGTTTGTTTTCTTACTGATATCTTCCACATAATACTCGCCTTGATTCATTGGATGTTTTTTAATCTGGAATTTCAAATAATCTCCAAATCGCTTTCCGCCGACGTGAGCGGCAAAAACGAAAAGGTCTCTCACGGTTTCTGCATCATGATGTAGCGATTTAAAATCTTTTACTTTCATTAATGTATCAAGCTCGATGAAAGACAGGTACACAATTGGTTTAGGCGAGGGTTTGATTTTGGCCAATCCAGCTTTACGGATATCATCATTGGTCATTTTGGTCAATTTCTTGTCGGATGCTATTCGTAAATATTTTTTAAAAATTTTCTTAAAGGAATTGATACTTTCCATAGTATACCCACCCTCGTTTTGTTTTGCATAATTGCTCTCTGTATTAAGCCACAGAAAGAAATTCAGGATTTTATTCCGATCAATATCTTCTATATAAATTTTCCCATACCAGTCCAGCATGTTAGCAAAAGACGAGTAATGTTTTAGCGCTTGTGGACCGATCTTTTTTGTTTTGGCTATTGCTTCCTGTCTTTCAACTTTGACTTCCTCGCGTATAAACTCTGAAAACAAGTGTTTGTTTTCTTCGTTTGAAAAATCAAATACCTTCACCTGGGCGCGATTGTTTACGATATGCTTAAGAATATATTGTTTGAGCATACCTGGATCAACATGCTTCCCGGCTAGTACCAGGGAATCGAATAATCGCTGGACGTTATCTTCAAACTCTCTTAAGTCGGTATTTAATTTCTTCGCCTTAGGATAGCCAGTAATAATTTTCTTTTTTTCATTGTCCCAGAATTCTGTGGGCACAGTCACACCGGTGCTTACGATAGCTTGCTTGTAAGAGCGTTTAAGAACCATTGAATCATCTGTAGTTTGAAATGAATCCGGATCATTTATTATTATCTTCTCTTCTTTACCAGTAGAGGAATCAAGATCTTTAATATAATGTTCTGCGTGGCGCACTGAACATACGCATAGGATCAGACTCATTGGTCCGTTCTTCCTTTCTTTCAGGTTTATTGATACTTTCTGCATGACTATTTGATTTCATGCAAAGATACAAAAAGGTTCTAAATATAGGGTATTGGTTCCAAATGTATGCAAAAATGCCCCGAATTCTTACGAAATCGAGGCATTTATCATTATTGTGTCCCCGGAGGGATTCGAACCCACGGCCCAATGATTAAGAGTCATTTGCTCTACCAACTGAGCTACGGAGACATTCTTTGAAAAGGGCTGCAAATATATTCTAATCTTTAAAACCAATGTGTATTTTATTTATTGACTACCTCTCAACGGAAACATTGATACTCGTATATTTGAAAACTTAATTCCCGCAAAAAATGGAAAAGCAATTCGAAATAAAACTTCCACAGTTTGAAGGCCCGTTTGATTTGTTGCTCTTTTTTATTGAACGCGATGAGGTGGACATTCAGAATATTCACATCTCAAAAATCGCCAACGATTTTCTCGACTATCTCCACCAAATGAGCGAGATGAACATTGAGGTGGCAAGCGAATTCATTTTAGTTGCAGCTACCTTGATGAGAATCAAAGCAAAAATGCTTTTACCAAGACCTGAACTTGATGAGAAAGGAAATGAGATTGATCCACGCGAAGATTTAATTCACAGGTTATTATTGTACAAGCAATACAAAGAAGCATGCGTAGATTTTAAAATTCTTGAAGATGATCGGTCACGGAAATCAGAACGCGGAAATGTACAGCGTGAGCTTGCAAACATTGCGATGGAAAACGCTCATTCCGAAGAACTCATGAACCTTACGCTTTATCATTTGCTTAATGCTTTTCAAAAGGTGGTGAAGCGTTTTGATGATGACAAAAACAAAGTTCGCCACAAGGTTGTTCAATATCCGTACACCATTACCGAGGAAAAATCTTTCGTGCGAAATCTTATTACATCAAAGGAAAAAATTTCGTTCACCGATCTTCTTTTTACCTGTGAAAATAAAATACATGTTATCTTCACTTTTCTTGCCATTCTTGAATTGTTGCAGGAGCAGATTGTAACTGTAACTATTGGTTTGGGGTTCAATAATTTTTGGCTCTCAGAAAACAAAATGCCGATGATAACGCCCGATCAAAAAAATTAGTTTCTGCAATCACGAAACTTATGGAGTTAGACAGCAGGAAACTTTTACGCACATTTCGCCCCTCGCGCATCCTGCTTCCGATCTTGATTGGATTGAGCACTGCAACATTTTTACTTATCCATAATTTCGATAAGCAGGCATTTGAAAATATTCACTGGACTTGGAATTCTTCCTTCTGGATTTTCATGGCATTGCTGGCAATGGTATTGCGTGATGGCGCCTACATGTTCCGCATACGTGCGCTCACAGATCATGAGTTGAGTTGGTGGCGGTCGTTTATTGTTATCATGCTTTGGGAATTTTGTTCAGCCATTGTTCCGGGAATGTTGGGAGGTGGATTTTTCTTTGCCATCTTTATTTTGAACAGAGAAAAAATAAATATGGGAAGAAGTATCACCGCTATTACGCTTTCTTCTTTTCAGGATGGAGTATTCCTCGCGCTCCTCGCACCATTTGTTTATTTCATTGGGGGCAAAGACCGTTTGTTTTCTACTATTGATATGGGTAACATGAATCCCGTTACATTCGGCAGCGGATTTTTAATTTCTTTCTGGACAGTTTACTTTATTATTCTCGCATACAAAATTTTTGTCGCCTATGCTCTTTTCATCAATCCGCGTTTTGTAAAATGGGCATTGCTGAAAATATTTTCATTACCAATTCTCAATCGCTGGAGACCTGGAGTTCGTATAACAGGAGATCAACTCATCATTGCAAGCAACGGATTAAAAAACAAAAGCCGGAGATTCTGGATTGAATCTTTTGGTGGAACATTTGTATCGTGGACTGCACGCTACACCATTGTGAACTGCCTTATCATGGCGTTTAGCAATGTCCCAGCAGAAAATTTTCTCATCTTCGGAAGGCAGGTAGTGATGGGTATTATTATTTTATTTACCCCTACACCGGGAGGCAGCGGATTTGCTGAATTTATGTTCAGCGATTTTCTCGGACAATTTATTCCGCATGGATTGAGCGCATCGCTCGGCCTGCTGTGGCGATTGATCAGTTACTATCCGTATATTTTTATTGGTGTGATTTTACTTCCGCGATGGATAAAGAGGCATTTTACGAAGGAAGAAATTGTGGTGAGCGGAAGTTGAACTTTTAAGGGAAAAATTTTGTTAAACTTTCTTACTCATTTCCATTTTAGAATATGTCTTACAAAGTTTTCGGCAAGCTTCCTTCTGGAAAAAGATTGCAACGCATACAGCAATCATTCAACTATAAAGATGGCGCTTTTCAAAATATATCGGTCACGCCCGTAATGGCTGAAGATCATTCCTTCCGGAAAGTGCTGAAGGATTATTACAACAAACCGAAAACGACCGAGCCTGCAAAGCCGCTGCCTTCTGTAAAAACAAACCTGAAAACAATTTCATCGGAGAAGCCCTTAATCGTTTGGTTCGGACACTCATCGTATCTCATTCACATCAACGGAAAAAATATTCTGGTTGATCCTGTGCTCAGCAAAAGCGCTTCTCCGTTTTCTTTTATGGTGAAGGCATACAAGGGAACTGATGTTTACAACGAAAATGATTTTCCTGATCTTGATCTTATTATTCTCACTCACGATCATTACGATCATCTTGATTACAACACCATCCGCAAGTTGAAATCAAAAGCAAAAAAATTTTGTGTGTCACTTGGAGTGGCTTCTCATCTTGAGTATTGGGGTATTGACAAAAACATCATAACCGAATTTGACTGGTGGGAAGAAAAAGAAATTTTTCTTGGTATGGATTTGACTGCTGCACCTGCCCGCCATTTTTCAGGTAGAGGAATCAGGCGCGGAAGAACATTGTGGAGCTCGTTCATTCTGAAAACTGGCAACTACAATCATTATCTCGGTGGAGATTCGGGTTATGACAAACACTTTAAAGAAATCGGGGAAAAATTCGGACCGTTTGACATTGCGATTCTCGAATCTGGACAATACAATAAGGGATGGAAACACATTCACATGATGCCTGAAGAAACGGTGCACGCAAGTGTTGACTTGAATGCAAAAGTTTTACTGCCTATACACTGGGGAAAGTTTACATTGTCGCTTCATCCATGGAACGAGCCCTTACAGCGGGTTTTAGCGAAGGCAAAAGAATTAAATGTAAGAGTCACTACACCAATGATTGGTGAAACTGTAACGCTCGATAAAAATTATCCTGAAAAAATCTGGTGGAATTTTTAATCCCTACTCTACCGTCACGCTCTTCGCAAGGTTTCTCGGTTGATCAACATTGCACCCGCGCATCACCGCAATGTGATAAGATAAAAGCTGCAACGGAACTACAGACACAAGCGGAACAAGCACATCATCTGTGTGCGGAATTTCAATTACGTAATCAGCCATCTTCTTCACTACTTCATCGCCTTCGGTTACGATGGCTATCACTACTCCTTTTCTCGCTTTCACTTCTTGGATGTTGCTGACTACTTTTTCGTAAGAAGAATTTTTATTTGCAATTACAACCACTGGCATTTGGTCATCAATCAAAGCAATCGGTCCATGTTTCATTTCTGCAGCCGGATAACCTTCGGCATGGATGTATGAAATTTCTTTCAGCTTCAATGCGCCTTCAAGAGCTACAGGAAAACCGTATCCTCGACCAAGATAAAGAAAGTTGTGAGCGTCTTTAAATTTTGCAGCAAGTGTTTTTATCTTGTCGTTGAGTTTCAGAACCTGTTCAACTTTTGCAGGGATTGATTCCAGTTCAGTTGCAATTTCCTGAAAACGCGATTCGGTAATTGTTCCACGCTGGCGTGCAAGATGCAATGCCATCAACGTAAGCACTGTTACCTGAGCAGTAAATGCTTTGGTAGAAGCCACTCCGATTTCAGGACCTGCATGGGTGTAAGCACCTGCATGAGTTGCGCGCGGAATGGAAGAACCTACCACGTTGCACACTCCGAAAATTGTTGCGCCTTTTGATTTAGCCAATTCAATCGCAGCAAGCGTATCAGCAGTTTCTCCTGATTGAGAAATCGGAATTACAATATCATCCTCGTTGATAATGGGATTGCGATAACGAAACTCTGATGCATATTCCACTTCGACAGGAATGCGTGCAAGGTCTTCAATTAAATATTCGGCAACCAATCCAGCATGCCATGATGTTCCGCAACCGATGATGAGAATTCGTTTCGCATTGGCAAATTTATTTTCGTATTCCATCATGCCGCCCATACGAAGAAATTCTTTTTGTGCATCAATACGTCCGCGCATACTGTCCCAGATGGAGCGCGGCTGCTCGTAAATTTCTTTCAGCATGAAATGATCGTAACCGCCTTTTTCAAGCTCTTCCAGTTTCATTTCAAGTTCCTGCACGTATGGTGTTTTCAACTGGTTCTCGATAGTTTTCACGGTGAGTTTACCCTCTTTCACGTAAGCAACTTCTCCATCGTTAAGATAAATTACGTTGTTGGTGTATTCGATAATCGGTGTTGCATCAGAAGCAATAAAATATTCTCCTGCGTCTTTTCCAACTCCTACAACAATCGGACTTCCTTTTCGCGCTGCAATCATTTCAGTAGGATGATCTTTTCCAAGCACCACAATTGCATACGCACCGATTACTTCACCAAGCGCAAGTCGCACTGCTTCATCCAAACCAACCTGACCGTTCTCATAAATATCTTCAATGAGATGAATGAGAACTTCAGTATCCGTATCACTTTTGAATTCGTGTCCGCGCTTTGACAACTCTTCTTTTATAGAAGAATAATTCTCGATGATGCCATTATGAATGATGGCGAAATTTTTTGATTGGGAAAAATGAGGGTGTGCATTTCGGTCGTTCGGTTCGCCATGCGTAGCCCAACGCGTGTGTCCCATTCCGAGATGACCACTCACATCAAGGCCTTTTACTGCCTCAGCAAGGTCACTCACTTTTCCTGCCTTCTTGAAAACTTTAAGATTTCCATTGAGGATAGCAATACCTGCGCTGTCGTATCCGCGATACTCCAACCGCTGCAATCCTTTAATAATAATTGGATATGCTTCGCGTTTCCCGATATATGCAACTATTCCGCACATGTTTCTGAAAAATTAATGCAGTTTGGTATAATACAATTTCAATTTCATTCGTGAATCACTGCCTACTCCGCCTCCGATTCGTGCAGTGTTTGCCTCCACCATACTGCCAAGTATGTTCAGCGTATAGCAGTAATCAGCGGTTGTGCCATCAAGTATACGTTGTATTGTTCGTGTTATTCCAAATGTATAAGTATTGGATGTAATACTGAAAGCACCACCATAATTGCGCTCGTAATAATCAATCGGGAATTGGTATCCTCCAGTATCGTTTTTAGCAAGCAGCAAAATATTGTCAGGAACAGGATTGGTTGTTGTAGAAGATCCTGATGGAACAGTAACAACAAGTTCGGCTTTGTTTACCAAGATACTTCCAGAATCAACAAAATGTTTCAGGTAAGGAAAAGAAATTTTTGTTTTTAATCCTGCCAATGGCTGAAGATAATTAAAAGTGAACTGTTGATTTGGATTCATCAATTGAACATTCGCTGACGATCCGGTAAAATCATGGTCAATATGATTTACTCGAGCACCACCAGTCAATGTGAAGCTATATGATTTTGCAATAGTATCTTCATGATAGTATAATGTCATTCTCGTGTAAGCACTGTTCGGATCGAAATACAAAATTGCTCCGCCACCATTTGTTGCAGGATTAACTTCAATGTATAAACCTTTGAAATATGACTTCCAGTAATCATTGCTTGTAAATTCGACATGTCCGTTCAATCCAAAAATTTCATCCCTGATCGCATCGTTTAGTTCAACCCGAAGTTGGGGAGAAACTGATGTAGTATCCACAACCACATTTGAGGTTGGTAGAATTAAATAAGGAGATTGAGTTTTTTCCAGATCATTTGCTCCATCAAGCGCAAATAACCTATCGGAATAATAGTTACTGTCAACATTCATGTCTTCAGTCATTCGGTATACATGGATTTTTTGAGAAATAGAAGTATCGCCATACCAACCGGTATAAGCAAGAGAGAGAACAAGTGAGTCGGCAACGCGCGAGTGAGTAGAATCACTTATTAAATTCGGAGTACTACTCAAAAGTATTTGCCCGAAGTAACTTGAGTTGGTAAGCCCAACGCTATCGTCCTTAATACTTCCGAAAAGTATTCTTGAAAGTTCATCAGCACGCAAAGAATCTTCGCGAGTGGTCGTTGTCGTAATTGAAGCGGTGTCGGAAAAAACGGTATAGAACAAATCTTCAGAAGGCAAAACATTCAATCCGATACCATCCGGTTTTTTACAACCGTTAAATAAAAAGGATGATAGGAGAATCAACCCTGCGAAAAAATATTTTCTCCCCACATTAATCGGAGAGGAAATTTTGGCTGAAAGAAAGCTATTGTTGAAATCGAAATTTATTCTGGTCAATGCAAGAGAAAAGTCAAGAGGTCAAATTAAGTTAATCAGCATAAGCGGGTTCTTCCTCCATCAACTCATCGTAAAATTCATTTACTGAATCGAGGTAAGAATCCACACCTTCTTCATCGTATGGAGTATGAGCAAGAATCGGCTTGTTGCACTTCTTCAAGTAAGTATCAATGGCCGGATGCTTTTCCGGACTTCCTTTAATAATAGCATCGCTCATCTTCATTGCTGCGAGATGGAGATTTGCCATGGTAGGATCCTTGAACAATTTCATTTCATCAGCACTGATGCCGTCCATCTTCATTTTCCTGGTAAGGTTCGGACTAAAAGTTTCGTCCATATCCTGAAGATATGAAGAATAAACAACACGTGAATTCTTAAATAAAGGATCTTCCTTGTAACTTGTTTTTACAAAGAAAGGAATCAATGCTGTCATCCAGCCATGGCAATGAATAACATCTGGCGGCCATCCCAATTTTTTTACAGTTTCCAAAACTCCACGGCAGAAAAACACCATGCGGTCTTCGTTGTCCTTGAAATATTTTTCCTTCGCATCACGGAAAACAAGTTTGCGTTGAAAATATTCTTCATTGTCAATAAAGTAAACCTGCATACGCGCACTTTGTATAGAGGCAACTTTAATAATAAGGGGATGATCGTTGTCGTCAATGATCAGGTTCATTCCGCTTAACCGGATAACTTCGTGAAGTTGGTTGCGCCTTTCGTTCACTACCCCGAAACGGGGCATGAACGTTCTGATTTCTTTTCCCCTCTCCTGTGTGCCTTGTGGTAAGTGCCTTGAAATTTTTCCGACCTCTGATACTTCGAGGAACGGCATTATCTCCTGTGAAATGTAAAGAACCTTCGCTTTTTTCATCATCAATATTTTAAATTCCGCCTGCAAAGATACTCACTTTAAGGGTTTGTGACAAATAAAACAAGCCCCAATCAAAAAAATATCTTAAACCATGAAGTTGCGTCCTTAGATATACTGTCAAAAATGTCTTAAAATTATGAATATGCGATTTAAATGATTGATAAAGATAGATTTTGAGCTGATTAAAAAACAAATTCATTTTATTAACCCTTTTTGTTTCCTTTGACGGCTATTACTATAAGGGATGGTTGTCGCAAAAACCGTAGCTGATTTACGGCTCAAACTAAAGGAGCTCAGGGATAATAAAGCCAGTATCGGTTTTGTGCCTACCATGGGCGCATTGCATTATGGTCATCTTTCCTTGGTTCAGCGGTCAAAAAAGGAGAATGGAGCTATAGTAGTGAGCATCTTTGTAAACCCGACACAATTCAATAACGCTGACGATCTGAAAAAATATCCACGGATGCCTAAGAAGGATTTTGAAATGTTGGGGAATGAAAAAACGGATTTGATTTTTTTCCCTTCGGATGAAGAAATGTATCCGAATGGAGTGATGGATAAATCTGAATTTGACTTTGGAAATTTAGAAACTGTGATGGAAGGAAAATTTCGTCCAGGACATTTTAAAGGAGTTGGACAAGTAGTTGCAAGATTATTTGATATTGTTCAGGGGGATAAAGCATATTTCGGAGAAAAAGATTTTCAGCAGCTGGCAGTGATTCGCGAATTGGTTCGGATGAGAAATTTTTCTGTTGAAATAATCGGTTGCCCTACTGTTCGGGAAGCGGATGGACTTGCCATGAGTTCAAGAAATCTTTTGCTGACTCCTGAAATGCGACCCGAAGCAACAAAAATATCAAAAGCGTTGTTTTATGTAAGAGACAATCGGGAATCCAAAACGTTATCTGAAATAAGACAAAAAGCCGTTTCAATAATTGAAAGTTCAGGCAAACTGAAAGTTGAATATCTCGAAATAGCTGATGAGAAAACTTTGCAGCCCTTAACTGAATGGAGGAAATCGAGTTCCATGAGATGTTTAACAGCGGTGCAAGCGGGAAACATAAGATTGATTGACAACGTTCAACTTTAATATCAACTTTTGAAATGCAGATTCAGATTTTAAAATCAAAAATTCACCGCGTAGTTGTTACAGAAGCAGATTTGAATTATGTAGGCAGCATTACTATTGACGAGGACTTAATGAATGCTGCCAACCTGATTGAAAACGAAAAAGTAGAAGTGTTGAACATTAATAACGGTGAGCGATTCGAAACGTATGTGATAAAAGGAAAACGCTGCAGCGGACAAATCTGCCTAAATGGTCCTGCCGCAAGAAGAGTAGCGGTAGGTGATATTATTATTGTAGTGTCATACGCCACGATGGATTTTGAAGACGCAAAGAAATTTTCTCCCACAATAATTTTCCCTTCACCAGGAAACAAATTGAACTGAACTGATTTCTTCTTGAATAAAAATATTCTCTCTTTTTTAAAGTACATTATTCTTTTAGGAATTGCCTTCGGATTGCTCTATCTGGCCTTTCGCGGAGTGGATGTGAAGAAAACGATTGCAGAAATTTCTGATGCAAATATTCTCTGGCTCCTAGCTTCAGTGCTTGTTTCTCTAATTGCATTCTTTAGCAGAGCTTATCGCTGGAATCTTTTAATTGAGCCGCTTGGTTACAAACCGAAATTTAAAAGCACGGTCTATTCACTCATGGTTGGTTATCTTGCCAATCTTGCGTTGCCGCGGCTTGGTGAAGTGACACGTTGCGGATCGTTGAGCAAAGCAGAAAAAATTCCTTTCAATATTCTTCTCGGAACAGTAATCGTTGAACGAATTATTGATGTGATCAGTTTGTTTATTTGTTTAGTGTTTACCGCGATCATTGAATATGATCGCCTGGGGAGTTTTCTGAAGGATACTATTCTAACTCCGATCATGGAAAAGGCAAATCAACTTGTTGGCTCTACACTTTTTATTGCTGCCGCTGTAACCGGAATAATTGTTCTTGCAGCGATTGTTTTTTATTTCATCAGAAAAAATAAAAAATCAACAGAGGAATCAAAAATTGTTCATCTTATAAAAGGATTGATAAACGGACTGCGTTCCATTGGTCAGTTGGAAAAGCCGTGGGCGTTTTTATTTCATTCGGTGCTGATATGGACGATGTATTTTTTTATGGCGTATCTCTGTTTCTTTTCATTGCCGTTTACAAGTAATCTTGGCTGGACTGCGGGAATGTTTGTGCTTGTTGTTGGCGGGTTGGGAATGTCTGCTCCGGTGCAAGGGGGAATTGGTGCTTATCACTTGCTGGTTTCGCAGGGGCTTATGCTTTTTGGATTGTCGCAGCAGGACGGACTTGCGTTTGCAACGCTGCTTCACACATCGCAAATGTTAGTCATTATTTTTTTCGGTGGCATTTCATTCCTATTATTGTTCCTTTCAAATAAAGAAAAAGCAAATGACCTCGCAGGAGAAAATAAAATCTAAAATACTTACGCATGATTCGCTGCGGACTAAGCTCGGGATGTGGAGATTTAAAGACAGGAAAATTGTTTTTACAAATGGTTGCTTTGATATTCTTCATCTCGGACATATTGATTACCTTAGTAAAGCAGCTGACGAAGGAGATCTGCTTGTTATCGGTGTAAATACGGATGAGTCCGTTCGAAAATTAAAAGGGAACAACAGACCGATAAATAATGAAGAGCAACGCTCGCATGTTCTCGCTTCACTTTTTTTTGTTGATGCGGTAATTTTATTCAGCGAGGAAACTCCGTACGAACTCATCAAAACAATTCAGCCCGATGTGCTGGTGAAAGGCGGAGATTACACGATTGATAAAATTGTGGGTGCCGATATTGTAGCCGCACATGGTGGATTCACCAAAGTAATTCCGCTGTTGGCAGGGTATTCTACTACGTTGACGGAAGAAAAGATAAAAAGTGCAGGGCGCTTGTAGAACGAATTGTTTTTTTCTTCTATCTTTACAGTCAATTAAACCTTCATCACCATGAAGTACTTTACAAAATTACTTTTACTGCTTATTCCGGCCGGTATTTTTATCGGTTGCGAAAAGCAGGAATACTTTAAAAGCGAGAGTGAAATTAAAAAACAACTTGGCTATTCCTGGAAACAGGTAGTGATGACTAAAAAAGGTTATCAGACGCAGTATGAAGTGTGGAAGTTTCACGATGATTCGCTGACAATTGATTTTACCTGCGATTCGTTGCTTCAAAAAAATCTTGCTCCTGCGCGTATTGTTCGCGGCACTTATACTGTACACACAACGATGACTAAAGTATATGTGAGAGTGTCCAACTTTCGGGATGATGTGGGCTCTTATTATTTTAATTCAGAGTGGACGGTGGTTAATCTTGACGACAAAATTTTAGTTTGCGCCTCTGAAGATCCTCATGCGGGCGGAGTTCAGGAAAGGGAGTTTACACGCCTGGATTGAGAGAAGGTATTTTTTCTCCGCCTCTTCAATATTTTTTTCGGTCATTTCAATTGATGGAATATTTTTGCTGCAAAATTTTTTTAATTCCATCTTCCAAATCTTTTTTTTGAACCTGTGGCTAAAATAAGGACTGTCTTTTTTTGTCAGAATTGCGGAGCGCAATCGCCAAGGTGGATTGGCAAATGTTCTTCGTGCGGAGAATGGAATACGTACGTTGAAGAAATTATTCAACCCAAGGCAGAAACTGCTGCGTGGAAAAAACCTACGGAGAGTAAGCAGCAAAAAACTGCGCGGGCACAGGTTCTCAATGATATTTCTGTAACAGATGAACACCGCATCCGCATTACGGATAATGAATTGCAGCGTGTGCTTGGTGGTGGTGTGGTTCCGGGTTCTATTATTTTGTTTGGTGGAGAACCGGGCATCGGAAAATCTACGCTGTTGTTGCAACTTGCGCTTCAGCTTTCTCAACTAAAAGTTCTTTATGTGTCAGGTGAAGAAAGTGAGCAGCAGATAAAATTGCGTGCGAACAGAATTGGAAACAGGAATGAGCAACTTTTAATTCTTACTGAAACATCGCTGGAAAATATTTTTATTCAGATTGCAGAAACGAGTCCTGATCTTCTCATCATTGATTCTATTCAAACTATTTTTACGAGTCGAATTGAATCATCGCCAGGTAGTGTTTCGCAGATTCGCGAAAGTGCTGCTGAACTTTTACGTTATGCAAAAGAATCGGGCGTTCCTGTTTTTTTAATCGGGCATATTACAAAAGAGGGAACCATTGCCGGACCGAAGGTGCTTGAACACATGGTGGACACGGTGCTTCAGTTTGAAGGAGATCGCAATCATGTTTACAGAATTCTTCGTGCTACAAAAAACAGATTCGGTTCTACTGCGGAGCTTGGCATTTATGAAATGAGTGGCGATGGTTTGCGCGAAGTGAGTAACCCTAGCGAAGTTCTTATTTCGCAACGCGATGAAAAGATGAGCGGTACTTCTATTGCGGTGACGATGGAAGGAATAAGACCGATGCTGATTGAAGTGCAGGCGCTTGTAAGCAGCGCTGTGTATGGCACTCCGCAGAGATCATCAACAGGTTTTGATTTAAGACGATTGAGTATGTTGCTTGCTGTGCTCGAAAAGCGCTGCGGTTTTCGTCTCGGCACGAAAGATGTTTTTTTAAATATTGCGGGAGGAATTAAAGTTGAAGATCCTGCAATTGATCTTGCAGTTATTTGTTCGGTACTTTCATCGAACGAAGATTTGCCGATTGATGCTAAGATTTGTCTGGCGGCAGAGGTTGGCCTGAATGGGGAGATACGTCCTGTAACCCGCGTGGAGCAACGCATTTCGGAAGCGGAGAAGATGGGTTTCTCTCAAATTATTATTTCAAAATATAATTTGAAAGGGCTTGCAGATTTGAAAAAGAAGATAGAAATAAAAGCGGTGGCGCGAGTGGAAGATGTGTTTGCGCTTTTGTTTGGATAGATGCCGCAAAAATTTTTCAGCAAAATTATTTTTCAAAATTCTTCAGCGTTTCGCGAAGCTCTTTAAACTTATGCGCAGGAATGTTGCGCATTAAATCGGCAATGGGCGTTGCGTTTGCATCGCGACTGAGTTGACGCAGCGGATGATTTTCAGGAACGGGTTTTTCGCCCGAAGGGTTAAACGAAAACAACTCGTTTGGCGTGCAGTTGAAAAGCACACAAAGTTTTTCGAGGTTGAGGTAATTGATGGAGTCCACCGCATTATTTATCAGGCGGTGCGCGGTGTGATAACTGAACCCGTTTTGAATAAGATATTGGAAGGGTTTTTGAATTCCGCGTTCGGCACAAGCGTGTTGGAGATCTAGAAAAATCATTTTTTACGAATAAAATTTTAGGTGTGATGATTGAAATTATCAGCGTAAACTTGCAAAGCAGCCGTTGTTTTTGATGAAATATGAATGTGATTCTGCAAAATAACTACTTTATTCGTTGAATTGCAAGCGGTATTATTGAAAATAAAAAAAGGTTTACTGAAAATTCAGGATATTTATCAAAACACTGAAAAATTTTATTAAACAATTAAATAATTTTTATCAATATCAGAAAAATAATAACTGATAACTGTTTTATTTTTATCAATATCAGAATAAAAATCTTTAATAACTGTTTTATTTTTATCAATAATAAATTTATTTTCTTAAATAATTGTTTTATTTTTTCAATTATCTGAAATAAATTTTGAACAACCACAAAAAAATAGTTCGATTCCTTCTTTATTTTGAACTATCAGCATAAAATTACACATTGTTCTCATTTAAAAATCAGCTCTCCTTTTTGATTTTGAAGTGCTCCAATACCAATTTTCCCTTCGACTTACCCACCACATCCGTCAACTCATCTTCGGTTGCCTCCTTAATATTTTTTACTGATTTGAAATGTTTCAATAATTCCTCGCCCGTTTTTTCACCAATGCCTTTAATTTCGCTCAATTCAGTCTTCACCATCGCTTTGCTTCGCTTGTTTCTATGATGTGTGATGCCGAATCTGTGGGCTTCATCACGTATGTTTTGAATTACGCGCAGCGTTTCCGATTTCTTGTCGAGATAAAGCGGCACCGAATCGCCCGGATAATAAATCTCCTCCAGCTTTTTTGCAATGCCGATCACCGCAATTTTTCCACGTAAGTCCAGCTTTTCCAAGCTACTCATCGCAGCACTAAGTTGCCCCTTGCCGCCATCAATAACGATGAGTTGCGGCAGCGTGTGCGCCTCCTCAATCACGCGTTTGTACCTGCGGAAAACAATTTCTTCCATCGAAGCAAAATCATCGGGACCCTCCACCGTTTTTATGTTGAAGTGACGATATTCTTTTTTCGATGGCTTCGCATTTCTGAAAACCGTGAGCGCAGCAACCGCATGATCGCCCTGAATGTTTGAGTTGTCGAAACATTCTATGTGACGCGGCAATTCTTTCAGCCGCAAATCTTTTTTCATCACTTCGAGCAAACGCAAAACTCTGTTCTCCGGATTTGTTTTTTCAAACTGCAATTGTTTTTCCTGGATGTAATACATCACATTTTTCTCGCTCAGCAAAAGCAAATGCTTCTTATCACCAATTTTCGGAACGATAATTTCCACATCTTTTATTTCCAGATCGAGATGAAACGGCAAAATAATTTCAGTAGAGTCGCTGTGAAAACGTTCTCGCAATTCAGCAACGGCAAGTTCGAGCAACTCTTCTTTCGATTCGTCCAGCTTTTTTTTCATCTCCACCGTGTGCGCCTGAATGATGGAACCATTCATCACTTTCAGAAAATTCACAACTGCAAAATCCTCCTCCGCTTTTATAGAGAACACATCCACATTGTGAATTGCGGAATTCACAACCACACTTTTCTTGTGAAAAGAATCTAACCCATCAATCTTTTCTTTTATTTGCTGCGCCTCTTCGTATTCAAACTTTTCAGAAAAATCTTTCATCTGTTGCTTGAGATGAGAAATAACAGACTGAATATTTCCTTTCAGGATAAGCCGGATATGCTGAATGTTCGCATCGTAATTTGCTTCACTCTGCAATCCCTCACACGGCCCCCTGCAATTACCAATGTGAAACTCCAAACAAACTTTGAACTTCTTCTTTTCAATATTCTCCTTCGTTAAATTTAAGCTGCACGTGCGCAATTTATAAAGCTGAGAAAAAAGTTCGAGCAGCGTTTGTATCATCCGCACCGAAGTGTAAGGCCCGAAATATTCCGAACCATCTTTAATAAGTTTGCGCGTATAAAAAATTCGAGGAAAATGTTCTTTCTTAATGCATATCCACGGATACGTTTTATCATCGCGCAGATTCACATTGTACTTCGGCTGATGTTTTTTGATGAGATTATTTTCCAGCAACAGCGCATCCATCTCCGTTTCCACCTTGATGGTTTTTATATCTGCAATCTGCCGCACCATCACAGCCGTCTTCCCGTTCTCATGTTCCTTGTGAAAATAACTACTCACCCGCTTGCGCAGCGATTTTGCCTTGCCTACATAAATAAGCCGCCCATCCTTATCGTAAAATTGATAGACACCCGGATTATCGGGCAAGGTGCTCAGTATATCCTGCGGCTGTAGCAATGGAAATCAGTTGTACTGAATCAGTTTTTTATCCTCTGAAATTTTTTGAAAATAAAATAAACCGGAATACCGATCAACATAATAATTAAACCCCGAAGGCAATTCGTATTATTGTTGATGAGCATAAAAAATGCCACCAGTGCCGCCAGCAAAACATAAATAGCCGGCAGAATAGGATAACCAAAAGCTTTGTAAGGGCGCGGCACATCTGGTTTTTTCTTTCTCAGAATAAATAATCCTGAAACAGTAAGAACATAAAAGATCATCACTGCAAACATTACGTAATCCAGCAAATCGCCATACGAACCACTGAAACAAAGCAGCGATGCCCAGATGCACTGAAACACGAGTGAACGTGCCGGTGAACCATTTTTATTTAGATGAGCTGCCGATTTGAAAAAAAGTCTATCGTTCGCCATTGCATAATAAACTCTCGCTGCAGAAAAAATGCACCCATTCAGGCAACCGAAAGTTGAAATCATAATCATAGCAGCCATAAAATAATTTCCATTGCTGCCTAAAATGTTTTGCATCATCACAGTGCCGAGTCGTTTGTTATCAGCCGCTGCAATCTGATCAATGCCGAGCACATAAACGTAAGCCACGTTTGCAAGAATGTAAATACCGATCACACTTGCAGTGCCAATTAATAAAGAAAGAGGAAGATTACGTTGAGGATTGCGCACCTCGCCCGCAGTGAAGGTGATGTTGTTCCATGCATCAGCACTAAAGAGCGAACCTGTAAGTGCTGCTCCGAAAATTGAAATAGTAGTCCAGCCAATAACTTCAGGAAATGCAGGAGAAAAGTTTTGAGCGTTGCCATGTCCGTGCATCCCGAAATAAAGTCCGAGGATAACCAGCAATAAAAGCGCAAGTACTTTTGTAATAGTAAAAATATTTTGAAGACGTGCGCCCGTCTTAACCGCGCGGAAGTTGTAACCTGTAAGAAGAATGATGATTGCGATAGCAAGTATCTGCTGAGAGGAAACATGAAACGTTCCGATGGAGAAAACAATATTCGTAGGGCTTATTTCCGGAATAAACACTCCGGTGAAAAGCGCGAATGCCATTCCAACAGCAGCAATCGTTCCTGTTTGGATAACACTGAAGAGCGTCCATCCATAAAGAAAACCTACCATTGGATTGTATGCTTCGCGGAGATAAACGTATTGACCTCCGGCTTTGGGCATCATCGCTGCAAGTTCGCCATAGCTAAGTGCGCCAAGGATGGTGATGACCCCCGTTACCATCCATGCCAGCAGCAACATACCAGGAGTGTGTACTTGTTTTGCAATGTCCGCACTCACAATAAAAATTCCGGAGCCAATCATGGAACCCATGATAATGGCTGTGGAATCTAAAAGGGAAAGTTTTTTCTTGTCCGAAGCTTCCTGCATGTTAGCGTTGTTTAAAGTTGAAGGTATAAAGTTGAGAGTTGAATTAAAGTTACGCGTCAAACTTAAGCCGATTCTTCGCAAGGAAAGAATTTTTATACTTTCGGGCGCATGACAAGGAAAGAATTGTTTGAACAGATAAAAAAGAAGCAGTCGTATTTATGCGTTGGGCTTGATACTGACATTACGAAGATTCCCAAACATCTTTTGAAAACGGATGATCCCGTTTTTGAATTCAACAAACAGATTATTGATGCAACAAAAGAATTTTGCGTGGCTTACAAACCCAATCTTGCATTTTATGAATCACTCGGTCCACGAGGGTTGGAGAGTTTGGAGAAAACAATAAAGTATATTCCGAAAGAGTGCTTTACAATTGCTGATGCAAAGCGCGGAGACATTGGTAACACCTCCACCATGTATGCAAAAACATTTTTTGAATACTATGGATTTGATTCCGTAACCGTAGCTCCTTACATGGGAAAAGATTCCGTAATTCCTTTTCTTGAATTCAAAAATAAATGGGTGATCCTGTTGGCTCTCACTTCCAATGAAGGATCGAGAGATTTTCAAATGCTCGTTCACAGCCAACAGTCAACAATGGACAGCCAGGAGCCAAGAACAAAAAGTAAATTATTTGAAGAGGTTCTGGCTAAATCGCAAGTCTGGGGAACTAAGGATAATATGATGTATGTCGTTGGTGCCACGCATCCGGGAATGTTTACCGAGATACGAAAGATTATTCCTGATCATTTTCTTTTAGTTCCGGGAGTTGGTGCACAGGGCGGAAGTCTGGAAGATGTTTCAAAAGCGGGAATGAATAAAGAGTGCGGGTTGCTGGTGAATTCTTCACGGCAAATTATTTATGCTTCTTCAGAAAAAGATTTTGCACTTGCTGCGGGAAGAGAAGCGAAGAAGATGCAATATGAAATGGCGGGATATTTAGAAAAACTTATTTCGTAATTCGCCTATTCGTTATTTGAAGGAGTAAATATGAACGAAGCATTCCTCCATCATCTCTGGAAATTTAAACTCTTCAATCAGTTCCACCTTGCAACAACCGAAGGTGAAACCATTGAAGTGATAAAAGCCGGGCAACACAACACCGATGCAGGTCCTGATTTTTTTAATTCCAAATTGAAGATCGGAAAAACATTGTGGGCGGGAAATGTAGAAGTGCATTTGAAATCTTCTGACTGGAAAAAACACAACCATTCTTCTGATGCGGCTTACAGCAATGTGATTTTGCATGTGGTATATGACCACGATGAAGACATTTTCACCAAAGAGAAAACAAAAATTATCACACTCGAATTAAAAGATCGTTTCAATCCGAAACTTTTTCAGAATTACTTGAATCTCGTAGAAAGCAATCGTTGGATTCCGTGCGCGAATCATATCCGGAAAGTAGATGAATTTACAATCACCAACTGGTTAGACCGCATGATCATTGAGCGGTTGGAGAACAAAACAAATTCAATTTTTGAATCGCTGAAACAGAATAAAAATAATTGGGAAGAAACTTTCTATCATCATCTCGCAAGAAATTTTGGATTTAAAACAAATTCGCTGCCGTTTGAGATGCTGGCGAAATCGTTGCCACTAGCTGTGCTTGCAAAACACAAAGATCATCTGAATCAACTGGAAGCATTGTTATTCGGACAGGCAGGAATGCTTGAGCAGAAATTTAAAGATGAGTATGCAATTGGGTTGAAAAAGGAATATACGTTTCTTCAGAAAAAATTTTCTCTCCGTCCAATTGAAAGTTCTCAATGGAAATTTTTGAGATTGCGTCCTTCTAATTTTCCAACAATTAGGATTGCGCAGTTTGCGCAACTGGTACACAAAAGCTCAAATCTTTTTTCGAAAATTCTTGAAACAGAAAAAATAAAAACACTGAAATCATTCTTTGAAGCATCTGCTTCTGACTATTGGCAATCGCATTATATTTTTGATAAGCACTCCACTCAAAAAGAAAAAACACTGGGCGATGATGCGATGCTCATTATCCTTATCAATACGGTCGTTCCTTTTGTATTTGCTTACGGCAAGTACAGGCAGCAGGAAAATCTTCAGGAGCGCGCTATCAAAATTTTAGAAGAACTACCGGCAGAGAAAAATGCCATCATTGCAAAGTGGTCGGCACTTGGTATAACTTCAATAAATGCCAACCGTACACAGTCATTGCTACAATTAAAAAATGAATATTGCAGTGAAAAAAAATGCTTACTTTGCAGTGTCGGAAATAAAATTATTAATTCGATAAAATGAACTTCATCAATTCTATTAAAGATTTTTTTGAAAAACGGGCATTTGGTGTATGCACTTTTCTTGGTGAGCGACTACAGATGCGTTCGTCAGTAATTCGTTTGTTTTTTATCTACACTTCTTTTCTCACCATTGGTTCTCCTCTCATCATTTACATGATTCTTGCTTTCTGGATTAAGATGAAAAGTTATGTGAAAAGCAAACGGAGCAGCGTGTGGGATTTGTAGTTCTCACCACGACTCCCTTCAAAGGAGAGGAAGTAACAGCTCAAAAAATAAAGATAGCGATTGACAATCATTTTCTACTTTTCCATCGGAAATAAAAACCGATGAATTCCATCCGGACATTTAAAAGCAATTTTCAATACTTCAGAAAACTCTACATAGCCGGAGCTTTCATCGTATTCGTGATGCTAACAGGCGTTATCGGCTACATGACGCTTGAGAATTATTCTTTGCTGGATGCTTTTTTTATGACGGTGATTACCATTGCCACCGTTGGCTACCAGGAAATACACGACCTTGATGCAGCCGGAAAAATATTTACATCGTTGCTTATCATCTTCAGCATCGGTACATTTGCTTATGCAATTTCGGTGGTAACACGATACGTTATTGAAGGAGAATTTCAGTTATACTTTAAACATTACCGCGTGAATAAAGAAATCCAGAAACTACAGAACCATGTAATCATTTGCGGTTATGGCCGCAATGGAAAGCAGGCGTGTGACCAACTGCGTTCACAAAACGAACCGTTTGTCGCTATTGAAATGCGTCACGAAAATATTGCCCAGATGCGCGAGGAAGGAAATGTTTTGTTCGTAGAAGGGGATGCTACGCGGGATGAAATACTGATTGAAGCAGGAATAGAACGTGCGAAAGCTTTGATTACAGCGCTACAGAATGATGCTTCAAATGTTTTTGTTGTGCTAACAGCAAAAGGAATAAATCCCAAGCTGAAAATTATCAGCCGTGCTTCTGATGAGTCCTCAGAAGTAAAATTAAAACGCGCGGGGGCTGATAATGTAATTATGCCTGATAAGATAGGTGGCACACACATGGCAAGTTTGGTGGTGAAACCCGATGTGTTGGAATTTTTGGATTATATCACGGAGCGGGTGAATATCAAACTCGAAGAAATTTTATTCAGTAAGCTTCCAGACCACATGAAAAACAAGAGCATCCGCGAGCTGGAAGTGAGAAATAAAACCGGAGCAAACATCATCGGAATAAAAACATTGAGCGGTGATTATATGATAAACCCTACTCCTGAAACAGTGATGGAGCCCGGAGCAAAGCTATTTGTACTTGGCACTGCGGAACAGGTGCAGAAATTCAAACAGATAATAAATATCGGTTAGTAAGGCATGAGAACAATTCTGGTAACAGGCAGCAATGGATTAACGGGACAAAAAATTATTTATGCGTTGCGCGGAAGAACTGATGTGAGATGCATTGCAACTTCAAAAGGAGAAAACCGGACTTCTGCAACAGACGGATACATTTATGAGTCGCTTGACATTACAAACAAGAATGAGATCGCAACTATTTTTTGGAAATATGAACCCGATGTAATCATCAACACTGCCGCGATGACGAATGTTGATGCCTGCGAAATTCACCATGAAGACTGCCGAAAAATGAATGTGGATGCTGTGGCATTTTTGATTGATGAATGTAAAAAACACGGAACGCACTTCATTCATCTTTCAACCGATTTTGTTTTTGACGGAAGAAAAGGAAGCGCATACGATGAAAAGGACAAACCAAATCCGGAAAGTTTTTATGCGCAATCGAAGTTTGATGGTGAATTGCTTTTGCAAAAAAGTGATTTGAAATGGACGATTATCCGTACCATTATTATTTATGGAGTGGTGGATGATAACAAGCGCTCAAACTTAGTGTTGTGGACAAAGAATTCCCTTGAGCAGAAACAAAACATCAACGTAATCACCGACCAATACCGTGCGCCAACTCTTGCTGAAGATTTAGCCGGGGCATGTATTGAGGCAGCAATAAAAGGTGCAACAGGAATTTATCATGTATCAGGAGAAGAAACAAAAAGCGTTTTGGATTGGGTAACCATTACCGCTGATTTTTTTCACCTTGATAAGTCTTTCATCAATCCGGTAACAACTGAATCGCTGAAACAACCCGCCAAGCGCCCGCCTTTTACGGGTTTTGTTATTGATAAAGCAAAACGTGATCTCGATTTTAATCCTCATACATTTTTAGAGGGACTGCAAATTGTGAAAGAGCAGTTGGAAATAGCGGAAAAGAAAATTTAATTTGTACTATTGTTTCGGAAATTACAATGACAAAAAAGGAGCACATTGAGTATTGGAAGAATACTTCCGAAAAAGATTGGGAGGTTTCAGAAGAACTTTATCGGTCTGGGAAATATGTTTATTGTCTTTTCTTTGCTCATCTGACCATTGAAAAACTTTGTAAAGCCAATTGGGTAAAAGATAATCCCGAAGACCACCCACCAAGAATTCATCACCTCCTCAAGTTATTGTCTTCAACAACTCTTCGAATCAGTGAAGCAGATCAGAAATTTCTTGACGAATTTAACGTCTTTCAACTGGAAGGGAGATACCCTGATTATATGATGAAAATATTTTCTGTTTGCACTAAAGAATATACCGATATAATTTTAACTAAAGTAAAAACAATCAGAACATGGTTACTAGAGACATTGCAATAAAAAAAGTGGAAGCATTTATTCAGGAAATAAAACAAGCAGGACTAAATATCCGCAAGGCAGTTCTGTTCGGGTCGTATGCAAAGGGAAATCAGCGCGAGTGGTCTGACATTGATGTTGCTTTAGTTGCCGATGAGTTTACCGGCTTTGGTTTTGAAGACAGAAAATTTTTTTCAGGAATAAAAATCAAAAAAGAATTTTTAGATATAGAGACGCGCACTTTCCCTACTTCATATTACGAAAAAGGTGATCCATTTATTGATGAAATAAAACAAACCGGAATCGAAATACGAATCTAATTCATTTGATTTCGCTTAATGAAACAGAGAAATCAAAACTCATTTCGTGATACGTGGAAAGATTATTTTTCTTTTAACAACCGCGTTCGAAAGGGCTTGCTTGTTTTATTTGGGTTAATTTTAATCCTGATATTGATTCTGCTTTACCTCCACTACACTCCTGACGATACAGCAAAAATTGATTTTGAAAAATTTAACAAAGAGGTTGCTAACTTTTATACTTCAGTAAAAAATAATTCTGATAAAAGAGAAGCTTCCAATGCTGATTCCTCCAGGAAAAAGTTTTATTCAGACCATTACCCAGAGAAAGAGCTAAAACCGAAACCGGAACTATTCTCCTTTAACCCTAACAATCTTCCTGAATCAGATTGGAAGCGACTGGGGTTTTCTGACAAACAAATTCATTCGATAAAAAATTATGAATCGAAAGGCGGAAAGTTCAGAACTAAAGCGGATGTAAAAAAAATGTATGCGATTCATGATGACGAATACAATCGCATTGAACCATTCATTGCAATTCCTGAAGTTGCCAAAGACACTTCACATCATTTTTCTTTTCCGAAATATGAAAAAACATTTCTTGTGGTTGACATTGGCACGGCTGATTCCACAGAGCTTGAAAAACTCCCGATGGTTGGCGATTACCTTGCCCGTAAAATTTACAACTGGAGAGAAAAGCTTGGCGGTTTTTATTCCATCAATCAGGTAAAAGAAATGTACGGAATGCGTGACTCTGCTTTTCAGGTTATTCTTCCTCATCTCGTTTTGAAAGATTCTGCCAATCTCCGGAAAATAAATCTGAACACTGCTGATTACGTTGAACTGAATAAGCATCCTTACATCAGCGGTTCGCTGGCAAACATAATTGTCAATTACCGGAAACAACATGGCGCTTTTAAATCACTCGATGATTTACACAAGGTGGCTTTGGTAGATGGAGAACTTTACCGTAAAATTGCCCCCTATTTAAAAACCGAGTAGAAGTTTTTCATGGATTTACAGCAGAGAATAAAAGCCGCCATCCGCGATGTACCCGACTTTCCAAAGCCGGGAATTTTATTTAAGGACATTACTCCTGTGCTGGCTGATGCGGCACTTTGCAACGATATTGCAACTGCTTTTCACCAATCATTTCAATCAAAAAAAATTGACAGCATTGTTGGTGTGGAGAGTCGCGGATTTTTATTCGGAATGATGCTGGCTCAAAAGTTCGGAGTGCCTTTTCTTCCTGTACGTAAAAAAGGAAAGCTTCCTTTTAAAACACATTCGTATGAATATACGCTTGAATATGGAAGTGCGGTGATGGAGATGCACATTGACTCGGTTGCGAAAGGCAGTTCTGTTTTAATACATGACGATTTGCTTGCTACTGGTGGCACTGCTGCGGCTGCTGCGGAGTTGGTTAAAATGCAGGGCGGAAACATTGCCGGCTTTGCCTTTTTAATCGCACTCGATTTCTTAAACGGAAAAGAAAAACTGCTGCCACATTCATCCACTATTTTATCACTTGTAAATTATTAATCCTCGTTAACAGAATGAATTTTGCACAGACAGAAAATCAGAAATTAATTGCTGAAAGCATCCGCAAGTTTGGCGATCAACACATCCGTCCGCAAATGATGGAGTGGGATGAAACACAAAAATTTCCGGTTGAGCTTTTCAAGAAGCTGGGTGCGCAGGGCTATATGGGTGTGCTTGTACCTACTGAATATGGCGGCAGCGGACTGGGTTACCTGGAATACGTAACAGTTATTACTGAGATTTCAAAAATCTGCGGCTCCATTGGATTGAGTGTAGCAGCACACAATTCTCTCTGCACCGGACACATCATGATGTTTGGCGATGAGGAACAAAAGAAAAAATATTTACCAAAGCTGGCTTCAGCAGAATGGATTGGAGCATGGGGACTAACGGAAGCCAATACCGGCAGCGATGCGATGCGGATGCAAACAGTAGCAAAGGAAGATGGCGACTATTACATCATAAACGGTTCGAAGAACTGGATAACGCATGGCATCAGTGGCGATGTGGCAGTGGTGCTTACGCGCACGGGTGAACCGCTCGATTCTCACGGCATCACTACGTTTGTTATTGAGCGGGAAACTCCGGGTTTTTCTGGCGGAAGAAAAGAAAACAAGCTGGGCATGAGAGCCAGCGAAACGGCAGAGCTTATTTTCCAGGATTGCCGCGTACATAAAAGCCATGTGCTCGGAAAAGTGGGTGATGGCTTTATTCAGGCAATGAAAATTTTGGATGGGGGAAGAATTTCCATTGCATCGCTCGCGCTGGGTATTGCAAAGGGTGCATTTGATGCTTCATTAAAATATTCAAAAGAACGCCATCAGTTCGGACAGCCGATTTCAAATTTTCAGGGCATCTCATTTAAACTTGCGGACATGGCAACAAAAATTGAAGCAGCAGAACTGCTAACACTTCATGCGGCAACGTTGAAAAACAATAAACAGAAATGTACCAAGGAGAGTGCGTTTGCAAAATACTATGCTTCGGAAATTTCGGTGCAGGTGAGCACAGAAGCGGTGCAGATACACGGTGGATACGGATACACTAAAGATTTTCCGGTTGAAAAATATTACCGCGATTCCAAGCTCTGCACCATCGGTGAGGGTACGAGCGAAATTCAAAAAATGGTAATTGCAAGGGAGATTTTAAAATAACAACATTTTATTTTTTGGATTGATACCGTTCTTAAAAAACGGTATCAGTATCATCTTTTTACCGGGGTTTTGATACTGATACTAAATTTTTTTATCAGGATTAACGGTTTCTTTTTTTTCCACACTATTTATCTTTAAGTAATTCACTCATACTGGTGCTGCCGTCATTGCTGCCGGATAAAATACTGTTGCTGCCATTGCAAGCGGCAGCATGACTACAGCAAAAGCAAGACATGAGGAAGAACACGGCAATGCTGCCCTAATAAAAAGGAGCATTGACTGCCCACTGAACAGCGATGCGCCAAACAACAGCAACACTCCTCTATAATTGAGGATGGCTGACATTAATTGTAACAACTAAAACCAACTTATAATGACACATTCGAATTTTCTACCAAAAAAGGAAGCTGAATTAACCATCTTCTTAGCTTCTTATTTATCAGGATTAACTGCCAACCGAACTACGTTAGCATTAACAACAGGCGACACGGCAAGCCAAACTACTTATTGCAATGGAATAAGTACAGCAATAAACAATGTAAGCATTCAAAAGGCAAATCAAAAAAATGCTACTGCATCGAAAAACACCACTAAAAAAGCCAATCTGTTGGCAATCCAAAATTTTATTCAACTTGTAAAAAAACTGCCGAATTATACCACTGCTATCGGCAATGCGCTGGGAGTAATTGGAGCTGCAAACCCTTTTGACCCATCAACATTCAAAACCGTACTAACAACTGATGCATTTCCGGGTTATGTGCTTGTAAAATACCACAAGGGAGATGCGGATGGAATTAATTTGTATGCGCGGCTGCAAGGGGTTACTAACTGGACTCTTGTGAGCAGGGTAAACACCTCTCCTTACGCTGATACACGCCCGTTGGCACTTTCAGGAACTCCTGAGATACGCCAGTACATGGCTATTGGGGTCATGAGCGATACAGAAATTGGACTGCAATCCGATATTTCCACTGTAGTTTATGGTGGCTAAAATTTCTGAAATGATTTTAAATCCCGCAGGAAATATTCTGCGGGATTTTTTTTTAATCATTTTTCAGTTTCCAGTTTTTTTCGTCTTTAATTAAAATGCCAAGCTCTGCCATTCTTTTCAAATCGCGGTTGGCACTGGGCTTTGTTTTGCCCGTTATAGTTTGATAAAATTCGCAAAAACTTTTATGCGTAAGCGAATTATTTCCCGAAAAAATTTCTTCGGCAAGTTTTTTCAACTTCCCGTTATTATTTTCTTTGCCTGTGGAATTGCTACCAATAGATTCTATGTTTATATCCGTTCCCATACTCTCAAAGGCAAAGTGTTTTTCTTCCTCCAAAAAAATTAATTCTCTTGCTACCGCCCGTTGCTTTGTAGTAGTTAAATTACCTTTCACAACTGTTAGCAATCGTTTATTAGAACCTTCGGTGCTTTCGTTTAAACTCAGCACTGTTCTACAGCGAGCTACGAGCGATTGACCTCCGTGCGCCTGTTCCATGGCAGGTTTTAACGAATAGGATGATTTGACCGGATGATGCACCAGAAGTGTTGTAAAATCGTTTCGAATTCCAACTGCATTTATTTTTTTTAATGTCTGACGAATTAAACTGCTGTCATTTGTATTGCCGTCATAGAGATCGCCCCATGAATCCATGATAAGTAAATCAATGGGAGTTTCAGAGGTAAAATTGTGAATGTGGTTTAGCAATTCATTCAACGGAATATCATCATCAATAATAAAATTTATTTTTCCATTTTGCTGCAACTTGCGATAGTCATAAATGGAACGGATGAGAAAAGATAGCTGAGCATGATTCTGCTCAGTAGTAATTATGAGGGCTCGCTGATGTTGAGTATTTATTTTATATCCGCAAAAAGATAGGAGACCATGAGAAATTGCAATTGCCAAATCCACTGTAAAGCAGCTCTTACCCAGACCGGGCTTCCCGATAATTGCATTCAAGGTTCCTTTGCCGAGCAGCGGTTCAAGCAGGAAAGGAATTTCAGTCACGTTCATTGCCATTAAATCAATGTCGGAGATAATTATTTTTCCGGCAACGTCAGGGGCAGGTAACAAAGCAGGTTGTGATTTTTCTTCTTTTTCCGCAAACAATTGCGTTGCAAACGCATCTTTATTTATTTTGTACCCGCTTTTAACTGCTGCGCATATTTCAGCAACATCAAAATCATCCTCTGTATAATCTCTGCTAAGTAATTGCGTTGCATCTTCAATAGCAATTCCATACCGACACATTGCACTACTTAAAACAAAAATAAATTTATTCCTGTTTCCATTATTAAACATCTCACCCTTTTTTTCCATCCATCTCAGCAAATTTTGATAAGTGCTATTTAAATCAATTTGATTAAACGACCTGGTAATTAACTCAGGTATTTTTTCTTCTTCTATATCTTCAAAAACCATGGCATCGCCATTAAAATAAAGATCAGGATCATAACTTTCAAAACACAAACGGCTTGGGTTGGCGCAAGTTGAATCTGCATCCTTCCATATCCTTTTGAGCGCAGCAAAATGCTGCCGGTGTTTAGAGCCATCGGCTATGCGCACCAAACTCTTAACTCCTTTGCCCGATGGAGAAACCCAGCAAGCCAACGTCCACGGCCATTCGCTTAGTTTGCGTTTATATTCTGCCACATCTATTCCGTCAAAGTCGAGCGCAATTAAACCGCTGTGTTCGACTAACTTATTGTCTTTTCTTTCCGAAAATATTCCCGACCATGTTACAGCAGGTAAATTTTTCTTAAGAGCTGAAATTACCTTTTCATCCGTTTCGCTTCTAATTTGCTCAATTTTTTGCTTACTTGAACCTGCCTGTATCCATGTTAATGCTTCTTCCAAGGTACAAAGGTCTCCTTTCGTACTTTTCGCATTTTGATAATACCCTATCTGCGTATCTAAGGCGAGGTACTGATTTTTTGTTTCCATCTATTTTTAATTTTTATTGTTAGTGTTAAATATTTTCCATCTAAAAAATTCATATTCCTCCAACTCCTCGTTGGAGTTAGATGCTGTTTTCAAAAAATTTCTAATTTCGATAATATAGGCCGCTTCTGCTTCGGCAAAGTTTTGCACTTCGTTGGCTGAAACAATCAGATTTTCATCTTTCAGGAGGTCTGTGCAGCGTTGAAGTTCAGCGTCTAGTACAGAATTTAGCGAAGCATTTAAAGAAGCCCGTGCTAATTTTTGTATCTCTTTCATAGTTTAATTTTAATTTTTTCGTTTTGGCGATAGTACCTGTTTCTTAATTTTCTGACGTATTTCAATTTTTTTTTCAGCCCTAATTTTTCTTCCCCCCATTCGGGCATTTCGTCATCATCACTAAAAAGGTCAAGCCGGTCAATTGTTTGATGCTCCAAGCCGCCTAAAATTTCAATAAGTTCCAGGTTCACTCCGTATTTTTCGATTAATGCTATCTCTTTTTCCATTGTTATTTATTTTTAAAATTTTTTTTAATAATCACAGTGCCAGCCCTCGGATGCCATGTCTTTCTTGGGCAACAGGCGGAGCAACCGCAAAAGGATCTTCGTTGGAGAAGAGCGCATTCAAATTGAGCGGTGTTTGGGTAAATGCAGTAAGCACTTCATCGCTTATCTGGCTCGGAGGAATAGGGTGAACGCAGTACTTCGTTTCCAGTTCTTTTCCGGTTTTGGTTATCACTAGATCATAATGGCGGAAGTCGCCCCAATTTTTGTCAGAAGCGAGCTCCCGTATTGCATTATTAATTGTCGCCTTATCGCACGTCCATATTTGTATTCGCTTCAATGAATAGTTATAGATGCCGTATCCGTAAAATTTTTTTACAGGTTTCGTGGCAGCGTCTGCTGGTCTGTCTGCCAGCCGGAATCGCTCAACTTTGAGCTTTCCATTCTCACCTGCTACAAACCGCTGAAGGGCAATAATGGGCTGCATTATAATTCTCATTTTATTTGCACCACTAGCCGGCTTGAAATATTTGCCCATGACCTCCTCTGCCGGAAATGCTGTGCTATCATCCTCCGGAAGAAAGTTTCCTGATCCGTATGCCTGATTGTTGGTAACGACTGTACCGTTGGTTGTTGCAGCTATGCCGCTTTGATTTTTAGAATTTTTCATACTTTTTTTAAATTTTGATTTTAAATTGTTTAAATATTTATTTGATTTGAAGTCGCAAAAATATTTCGAAAAAATATGGTACTAAAAAAAAAGAACGATAGAAATAAAAATTTTCTATCGTTCTTTTTTTTGCACTTAAAATATTATTTAAACCCACAGTATGTTTTTATATCAGGGGGAAGGTTTTTATCTACACCATTGGAAATTTTATAGTTAAACAAATTTTTTTCAATCGCCTTTTCATTTGGTGGAATAGGTAAAGGCACATCATCGTGACCAAAAAATGTAAGGGCACTAAATACTCTGTGTATAACAGAGTATATTTCTTCTGCATTCATTTTTTTTGTACCCATTCTGTCTTTTATTCTTACCGCCTCTAAAATTAAAAACAAGCGAAGCATGTATGGTGTTATGAATTCTTTCATCATGAATTTTTTGTTGATTCTTTTATAAATAAAAGGTTTGCTCAAATCATAGGTATTAAGCGAGTCTATGCCATAAATAGAATCACCTAAATGCACTTGATTGAACTTTTGAAGATCGTTGTCGAGTTTCGCTTTCTCTAACCGTTCGAAATTGCCCACACTTTTTCCTTTTTTGCTTTGTACCTTTTTAAAAAAATCGTATTCCTTCTTTGCTTCTTTACGGGTAAAGCCTCTTTCGGCTAAATGGTGATTTTTAAACCTCTGCACCCTGAGTACAATATATAAAGTATTTTGTAATTTTAATTTATCGGTTATAATCGCTTTTAACTCTGGGTCTTCAATGGTATCAAATGCGGCATTAATTTTATTGAAAAATTTCTGCTTCCTGAAAAAAAAAGTATCAATAGTTGATTCCGAATCTGCTATATTATGCGTTATTCCTTTTGTACCCCGGAACATGTATTCGAAAATCATGCCTTTGACTTGCAGCTTCTCGCTTTTAAATTTCGTTTCTATTTTATCTCCATTTTTATTTAGTATTTTCATATAATAATTTTTATGCTGCAAAATTAGGCAAGCAATTATGAAGCACCTATAAAATCCGAAAAAATATATTTACACGGAAGAATTCGGTATCATAGTATCAAACTCTTAAGAGAATGATACCATGATACCGATTTTACTTACGCTGTATTTCTTTTACCTGTTCATTTTCTGAAAGTAAAATTTGTATGCCCGAAAAAAAAAGAGTTATTTCGATGATTAACAAAACGCAAGTATGTTCGAACAAACTTTTAAAAACATTGATGACATCCTCTGGAAAGAAGCCGGGTGCAGCAATGAACTGGATTATGTGGAGCAAACCTCGTGGATTATCTTCCTGAAATATCTTGCTGATTTAGAAAATGAGCGCAAAACAAAAGCCGAGCTTTCCGGCAAAACGTATGAGCCGCTTATTAAAAAAGAATTTCAGTGGAATGTGTGGGCTGCGCCTAAAAAAAAGAAAGCCGGAGCAGTGAGCGAAGTCGAACTGGATCATCACAAAGCATTGACAGGAGATGACCTTAAAGATTTTGTTGACGGTAAATTATTTCCTTACCTGAAAAAATTTAAAGCTGATGCTGAACATGCCGACACCATCGAATATAAAATTGGAGAAATTTTTAGTGAACTGAAAAACAGAATACAGAGCGGATATAACCTGCGCGAGATTATTAACCTGGTAGATGAACTGCGCTTTAATACAAGTGCCGAAAAGCATGAGATGAGCCATTTGTATGAGGCGAAAATTCAGAACATGGGCAATGCCGGCCGCAACGGTGGCGAATACTACACGCCACGTGCGCTCATCAGAACCATTGTAAAAGTAGTAGCACCGGAAGTTGGCGAAACCGTTTACGATGGCGCTGTCGGATCTGCAGGGTTCCTCTGCGAGTCGTTTGAGTTTATGAAGACCTCACCCCGACCCTCTCCTAAAGGCGAGGGAGTAACTACGCTCACTACGAGCGATATGAAAACATTGCAGACAAAAACTTTTTACGGTAAAGAAAAAAAATCGCTTGCTTACATCATTGGTATTATGAACATGATATTGCATGGTGTGGAAGCGCCCAATATTATTCATACCAATACGCTGAGTGAAAACCTTGCCGACATACAGGACAAAGACCGTTATGATGTAGTGCTTGCCAATCCTCCCTTTGGCGGAAAAGAAAGAGCCGAAGTGCAGCAAAACTTCCCGATTAAAACAGGCGAAACCGCTTCTCTCTTTTTGCAGCACTTTATTAAAATATTAAAGGCAGGAGGCAAAGCAGGTGTAGTAATTAAAAATACTTTTTTAAGCAACACCGATAATGCCTCCGTTAGTTTGCGCAAACTGTTATTGGAAAACTGCAACCTGCATACCGTACTCGATTTGCCGGGCGGAACGTTTACCGGTGCAGGAGTAAAAACCGTAGTGTTGTTTTTTGAAAAAGGAACACCCACAAAAAAAGTTTGGTACTACCAGTTAAACCTCGACCGCAACCTCGGCAAAACAAATGCACTTAATGAAAACGATTTGGCTGATTTTGTAAAACTTCAAGCTTCGAGAGCCTCAGCTTCCAGCGGACCTGAAACTCCCAATAGTTGGAATGTAGATGTCAGGTCACTGAGCGGAGTCGAAGTGGACTTAAGCGCCAAAAACCCAAACAAAAAACAAGAAGCTGCTTTGCGCCAACCGCAGGAAATTTTAGAGGAAATGAAAACCCTTGATGAAGAGAGTGCAGATATTTTAAACTCTATTTTGGAATTGATATGAACGTTCGACAAGCTCAGTTACCAGAGGGTTGGGAAATAAAAAAATTAGGAGAGGTTTGTTTAGTAATCGCTGGACAATCACCGGAAGGAAAATTTTATAATAAACAAGGAAAGGGTTTGGCTTTTTATCAAGGAAAAAAAAAATTTGGTGAAAAGTATATTGGTGAACCAACAACATGGACAACAGATATTACAAAGGAAGCCATCAAGGATGATATTCTTATGTCTGTTAGAGCACCAGTAGGCCCCATTAATTATTCAACTGAAAAAATTTGTATAGGTCGTGGGCTTGCTGCAATAAGAGCGAGTGAAAAAGTTGACAAAGAATTTGTTTTCAATTTTCTTTTAAAACATGAGAGTGAAATTGTTGGAAATACTGGTGCAGTTTTTAATTCGATAAACAAGGCCCAAATTGAAGCTATCGAAATCCCCGTTCCCCCACTCCCCGAACAACAACGCATAGTATCCATATTAGATGAAGCATTTGCCGCCATAGCCAAAGCAAAAGCCAATGCCGAGCGGTGCCTGAGCTTGTCGAAGGCACTTTTTGAGAGTTATTTGCAAGGGGTGTTTGAGAATAAAGGTGAGGGTTGGGAGGAGAAGAGTTTGAGTGAGGTTTGTGAATTTACACAAGGAATACAACGTGATGTCAAATTGCAAAGTGAATCTCAGGGTAAAAAACAAGTTAGATTTCTTAGAATAGTTGACTTTACACAAGGAAATGAACCACCAAGATATATTGATAATCCTGGTGATAAATATATTCTTAATCAAGATGATGTTTCACTTGTTCGATATGGAGCATCAACAGGTTTTGTTTGTAGAGGTTTAGACGGTGCATTGGCAAATAATTTATTTAGAGTTATTCCTAAATCACTAAAAGAAGTATCTAACGATTTTCTTTTTGTTTTTTTGAAATCGCCAACTTTTCAAAATGTAATTAGGGCAAGTATGAATGGTGCCGCAATGCCTGCAATTAGCTTTGGAATGATAAAAGAAATACCCTTTCCAGTTATTTCAATAAAAGAACAACAAACCATCGTCCAAAAACTCGATGCCCTATCAACCGAAACAAAAAAATTAGAAACCATCTATGAAAAGAAAATAGAAGATTTGGAGGAGTTGAAAAAAAGTGTGTTGCAGAAAGCGTTTAGCGGAGAGTTAAAAACCAATAAACCCGTAGGCGTATGAATAACATGATGAGGAGCGTGACCACCTCGCTAATGTATTTCGCGAGGGGCGTGACCACCTCGCTAATGTATTTCGCGAGGGGCGTAACCACCTCGCTAATGTATTTCGCCCATGCAGGGCTTGATGGTGGAAGTCCCGAAGGGGCGGAATCTTCTAACGATGGGTTTCAGCCCATCGGGAAAAGCGATATGTATAAAGCCCTGTAAGGGCGTAATGAAATAAACATGGGACAGTCACTCGTAAAAAACTACGTCCACCTGGTGTTCAGCACAAAACATCGCCAGCCGTTCATTCGTCCACCTGTAGAAACCGAACTGCACAGTTACCTGGGAGGTATCTGTAAAAACTTAGAATGCCAGCCCATAAAAGTTGGAGGATATACCGACCACGTGCACATCCTCTGCATGCTCTCAAAAAAAATAGCGCTGATGAAATTATTAGAAGAAGTAAAATCACATTCATCAAAATGGATAAAGACAAAAGGCGATGACTATAAAAATTTTTATTGGCAGGATGGTTATGGTGCATTCTCTGTAAACCCTGCCGAAGTTGATGCAGTGATTAACTACATCGCAAATCAGCATGACCATCATAACAAAAAAACATTTCAGGATGAATACCGTGCATTCCTGAAAAAATACGAAATGGAATACGATGAAAAATATGTGTGGGATTAAAATGCTCTCGCCCCTTCAGGGCTTTAATTTGATTTGTGGTAATATTACACAGGGCGATGCCCTGTGCAAATGATTAATGCCCTTTCAGGGCGAGCCCCAGAGGGGCGTTATCTGATAACGATGGGAATAGCCCATCGAAGTTATGTGTTAACGATGGGTATAGCCCATCGAAAAAAAACATAGAATGAATGAAGCAGAAACACGAGCAGAACTGATAGACCCCAAGCTGAAAGAAAACGGCTGGGATGGCAAAGCCAATGCAGATGTAAAAGTGCATCGCGAGTATTCAATTACGGCAGGTAAAATAAAGGCAACAGGCGGTAGAGCCAAGGCGTTGATAGCGGATTACGTACTCTCTTACAAAGGGCGCAAGCTTGCCGTTGTAGAAGCAAAGAGTGATGAGCTCGAAGTGAGTGAAGGAGTAGCACAGGCAAAAGATTATGCTGAGAAATTAAAACTGGATGATGCTTACGCTGCCAATGGCAAAGAGATTTATCACATTGATATGGATTCAGCCCGGGAAGGGTTGACTGAAAAATTTCATTCACCTGATCAGCTTTGGAGTAAAGCGTTTCCTGTAAAAAATCAGTGGCAGGATAATTTTGATGCAGTGCCTTATGAAGACAAAGGCGGAAGCATGGGCGGCAGATTCTACCAGGACATTGCTGTAGAAAAAACACTGGATGCCATTGCTGCAAAAAAGAACAGGATACTTCTGACTCTTGCAACCGGAACAGGAAAAACATTTATCGCTTTTCAGATCGCATGGAAATTATTTCACACACGATGGAATCTTAAATACGATGGCAGCCGCAGACCTCGCATTTTATTTTTAGCAGACCGTAATATTTTAGCTGACCAGGCATACAATGCCTTCTCTGCTTTTCCTGAAGATGCGCTGGTGCGCATCAGTCCAAAAGAAATAAGAAAGAAAGGAAGCGTGCCTACCAACGGCAGCATCTTCTTTACCATCTTTCAAACTTTTATGAGTGGGGGTTCGACATGCTCACCCACCGCCAAAGAAGTTGAAGGTGAGAAATTTGAGGATATAGAAATTTCAGAACAGGCGAAGGGGTACATGTACATACTGCATTGTGCTGATGGTAGTTTTTATATAGGTAGCACTAAGGACTTAGCTTTTAGGCTTGAACAACACAAAAATGGCGAGGGTGCTGAATACACAAAATTGCATTTACCAGTTAAGTTGATTTACTATGAAACTTTTGACAGAATAGACTTTGCTTTTAATAGAGAAAAACAAGTGCAAAGATGGAGTAGAGCAAAGAAAATTGCTCTTATAAAAGGAGATACTGCACAGCTTAAGGAACTGTCGAAAAACAGGCAAAGCAAATCAAATGATGCACAAAAGTTTGGTGAGCCTGCCGAACCATACTTTGGCGAATATCCATCTGACTATTTTGACTTCATCATCATTGACGAGTGTCATCGCGGAGGCGCGAATGATGAAAGCACATGGAGAGAAATATTAAAATATTTTTCGCCAGCCGTGCAGATTGGTTTAACTGCCACTCCAAAAAGAAAAGTAAACGTTGACACCTATAAATATTTCGGTGAGCCGGTATTTATCTATTCGCTAAAAGAAGGAATCAACGATGGTTTCTTAACTCCCTTTAAAGTAAAACGCATCACTACTTCGCTTGATACTTATACTTACCAGCAGGACGACAACATTGTGGAAGGCGATATTGACAAAGAGAAAACGTATGTAGAAAGTGACTTCAATAAAATCATTGAGATAAAAGCCCGCGAAGCAAAGCGCGTAAAAATCCTGATGGATTTAATTAATCAAAATGAAAAGACATTGGTGTTTTGTGCCACGCAGGAACATGCAGCAGCGGTAAGGGATTTAATTAATCAATTAAAGAAAAGTAAGGAGACACATTATTGTGTGCGTGTTACAGCAAACGATGGAGAACTGGGTGAAGAGTATTTGCGGCAGTTCCAGGATAACGAAAGAAGCATACCGACCATACTTACCACATCGCGCAAACTAAGCACGGGTGTAGATGCACGTAACATCCGCAACATTGTTTTGATGCGCCCGATCAATGACATTGTAGAATTCAAACAGATTATCGGAAGAGGTACGCGTTTATTCGATAACAAAAACTTTTTTACCATTTATGATTTTGTAAACGCAAGCGAGCGTTTCAAAGACCCTGAATGGGATGGAGAACCGGAAGGACCGATTGAAATTGATCCTGTGCCTGAACCGGAAAGAACAGAAACAGAAAACGAGCCCGGTCAGGTTAATGAGCCGGAACCAAAAATAAAAATAAGAGTGAAGCTGGCTGACGGCAAGGAAAGCGAAATACTGCATTCAGTTACTTCCATATTTATTGGAGCAAATGGTCAGGCAATGTCCGTTCAGGAATTTCTGAACAGTTTGTATGGTAAACTCCCTGAATTATTTAAGAGTGAAGATGAGTTGCGAAAAATCTGGTCGAACCCGATCACCCGCAAAACACTTTTGCAGCAGCTGGATGAAGCAGGTTTTGGAAAAGATGAATTGACTACACTTCAAAAAATAATTGATGCTGAGCAAAGCGATTTGTTCGATGTACTGGAATTTATTTCTTACTCGGTAAAGCCTATCACACGCGAAACAAGAGTTGCCACAGCACAGCAAAATATTTTTGCAATGCTTAACAGCAATCAAAAAGAGTTTCTTGAATTCGTGCTCACCAAATACATTGAAACAGGAGTGGAAGAACTTGACCAGGAAAAGTTGCCATCACTACTCGAATTAAAATATCATGCAGTAAGTGATGCCGCAGAAAAACTAGGAGGAGTAGCAAAGATCAGGGAACTGTTTATTGAATTTCAAAAGCATTTGTACCAGCAGCAGCTCGTTGCGTAATTTTAGTATCAGTATCAAAACCCCGGTAAAAAGATGATACTGATACCAAAATAAAAAACGTTTCAAAACAAAACAGACCATGTTTCCATGGCCTGTTTTTTGAAATCTAAATATTCTTGAGAGGGCTAATATTCCCACATGTCATGCTCAAGAAGCATGATGTCATTTTTTACACGCTCTGCCTCAAACAGAGTTTGTATGCCTTCCTTGTAATCGGCAATTCTTCGGTTGTACACATTCGCCTCTTTAATAATGTAGCTGTTAAACATCCGCTTCTGAAAAATATCTTCAAATGTTCTTCGCTCGGCATCATTCTGCCGGTTAAAACTTTCTGCACTGCCCAGCAGCTTGCGGCATTCAGGATAATAGAACCAGCATAGCGCCAGCATCTGGTTACCTTCCCGCCTGTTTCCTGCTTCATCTTTTGCGTAAACCATCGGGGCTATCCCGATAATGCGCACTTCCATCACGCTGCGCTGCTTATCAAAATACCATTCTTCCTTAATGCGATATGATACTACATCATCACGATTAAATTCTTTGGTTATCAAAGTATCATATTCATCGTAAGGAGGATCGGGTCTCATCAATTTCTGTGTGTCCGATTTAGCTCCCCCCTGCGTCTCAATCTCCTTCATTGTAATCGGCAGGGTAAACTCATCATCTGTGAAATTGTAAGCAGTGAGCGTACCTTCTTTAGTAGCATCCATCAGCACATCAATCATACTCTTGCGGTCGCGAGTAGAACCTGTTGCCGGATACTTCAGCGGCAGATTTATTTTTTCATTCAAATCAATAACACGCCATATTTTCTTGCTCCACATCACATCTGCTTCTCTTAGATAAGGGTAGTTAAGCGGAGTGCGGGTTTGGGTATGCTCCTTCACATACACCCCGTCAAGCACGTTCTGTGCAAAACCGGTAGCAGTGCTTAGCATCACAATTAGAAGAATGAATCTGGCTTTCATTTTATTTAGAGAATTTAGTTACTGAAGAACAAATGTCATCGGAGAAAGTGACCGCGAAGTACCATCCTTTGTGTTCACCATGTGAGCCCGTATATTCTCAAAGTAAATCTTCGCTCCCGGACGGCATCTGGCAAGCGTGGCTTTCATATTTTCATCAAGCTGATTTCCCTTTCCGGAGTATTCCACATACTCAACTCCTTTTCCGGCTACAGACATTTTGAATTCTGTAATCTGCCAGAATAGCTCGAAATAAAAATCTTTCATCACCGGTATCATGCTGGATGCCACCAACAGATTTTTGTTAATCGGTCCGCTCTCTGCTTTTCCTCCCATGGTAGCCACAGGATTGGGAACACTTTTCACACGGTATTCAAACACACCCATCGGCATTTGCTTACCGGCAACTTCTGCACTAACACGAATGGTAGCTTTTCCACCGGTTGCTGCACTAACGTTCGCTATGTAATGACCTCCACCGAGCTTAGCATCTGGGACAAGAGAACAACCCGCACCTTCAATAGAAGGTTTCACCTTATTGTTGGAAACACCGGGTACAGAAATAGAAACCGGATTATCCAACCCGATAAACAATACATTCATCTTATCAGCACTTACTACTGAGTTTGGTTTCTGCGCTGTGAATGAAGTATTGAAATTGTAATGCTTATACGTACCATCCGGGTTTTTTACACGGATAACACCGCCCCATTTTTGTTCGCCCTCCGAACCCGGATGTGCGCTGAACATGGCGTAGCCGCCTTGAGTCTCCAGCGCCTTACCATCGCAACCTTTGCAGGTATTGGCAATAGTATCAGCCGTAGCACCAATAAACACTTCAGGAGCCACTGTAGAAGAAGTAGCAGATAAAAATACCTGAGCATCATAATTTGAACCGATAGTTACCACCGTGCTTGTAGGAATAATTGCCGGCTTTAAAAGGTCGAACTTAATAATCTTTGCATCAACTGATGCAATGAGGTAATCAATCAATTGAGCTTCTGAATTACGAATATCTCCCTGGAACTTGGTGAGCAAAGCTACCGTAGCCACTACCGGGTTGTGATAAAACTTGCTCATTTCCCAGGTGCGTTTACCGTCTTCTTTATACTCAGTGCTGGTCGACAATGGATCGGATGTATTCAAAAGTCCATCAAGACGTTTTTTGAAATCTGCCTGCATTTCTGTGGGTACATCTTTCAAAAGACTCTTCTTATACTCTTCAATTTTATTTTTGAATTCGGTTGCTTTAAATCCTTTTCCGTCATTTGCAGTGCCGCACATCAGGTGAGTCGGAGTATCATAATCATCCTTCTTCTCCATATCCCGAAGATCAGGCGTTTTTTCTCCGGGCTTCAGTCCGTCACTATGTCGAACCAGTTCCTCTTTCAAATCCGCAATGTACTTTGCCATGCTATCCGATGCTTTTTTTACATCTTGTGCTTTCGCATTCACATCTCCGTATTTTTTTGCATCATTTTCCATTGCCTGAGAAAAAGCGGCATAAGTCAACTTATTCTTATTGTCAATATTTGTTTTAGACACTTCCAAACTTTCATTAACGGTTACAAATGCGTTGATGATTTCTTTGGAAACGTTAAGGGCAAGCAGAGCAGTCAACACGAGATACATCATGTTGATCATCTTCTGCCTTGGGCTAAGTTTTCCTCCTGCCATAATTTATGGTGTGTTTATCAAGTTAAGTAATTAGACGAATTGTTGACGGGGTTGTGTTTATTTCACTGTCATTGCAGACAACATGTTACCATAAACGGTATTCAGTTTAGATAAATTGCTTGCAAGCGCAGCCACCTCATCCTTATACTTCTTGGTATCTTCGAGAGATGCATTAAGATTACCCATCAACGCGTTGATGCCATCATAGAATTTACTAGTCTGTTTCAGATGTTCGTTCGAATCCTGTAACTGTAATTCATACACTGCATTTAAAGCAGCAAGATTTTTTCCTGATGCTGCAATCTGCTCTTTATACACACGCACATCATCTGTTGAAGAACTGAAATGGTCTGCTGCCTGAGCTGCCTTCTGATATGAATTGGATAATTGACCAACTGACTCCGATGCTTTACTTACATTCTTCACATACTCGTTCGTAGCAACGGATGCATCAGAAAGGTCGGCAAGTTTAGAAGTATTATCTCCCAACGATTTCAAACCGGTTCCTAAATTTTTTATTAGATCGCCACCAATGTTTGCCTCACCCATCAATTTGTCAAGATATTGGGCAACCGGATCAATTGATTTTTTCTTTTCTTTCTTTCTTGAGTGTGCATCTTCATCCTGCATTCCTGCAAGTTCAGGATACACTAACGACCAATCCACTTCCGCATGTGGCGGTTCAAAGGCAGAGAAAAAGAAAATCACCGCCTCAGTAGAGAGTCCGAGTACAAGTGCAAATCCTGCTCCCGGATAGTGTTGAATTTTAAAAAGTGCTCCGATGATTACAATTGCAGCTCCCCATCCATAAAGGCGAGCCATAAACGTTTTGAACTTTTTTCCTTGTGTGAGTTCGCTAAGTCCCATAATAATTAAGATTAAGATTAAGTTTTAAGGTTAAACAATAATAGACGATTGACTTTTCAATTTTTTGAAAGGCGGTAAATGTAAATGTTTCAATTAAATCAGAGGGAAAAATTTCCGGCTGTGAATAACTTTTAATAGTCTGCTTTATCACGTCCCAGGAAACTCATCACGCATCGGAAACCAATGTAGCATTTTGCAGTATCCTGATACTCGTAAGTACGGGCACTCGTCTGCAAATAAAATGCAACGTCCTTCCACGAACCGCCACGTAATACTTTTCTCTTCATGGCAGCAGGATCCGTTTCTTTTGCATCATAAACATAATCAGTGCTGATGTCATGACTGAAATTGTATGCTGATTCATCAAATGCGTTGCTTGTCCATTCCGATACGTTTCCTGCCATGCAGTACAACCCATAATCATTCGGCCAGTAGGAAGTAACTTTCACAGTGTACACACCACCATCGTCCTGATAACTTCCGCGCATCGGTTTAAAGTTTCCGAGGAAACAACCACGACTATTACGAATGTAAGGACCGCCCCATGGATATGGAGATAAATCGAGACCGCCACGCGCTGCATATTCCCATTCTGCTTCAGTAGGTAAACGGAAGTCCTGAACAAATGCATCCCCATTTTCTTCGAGATAACTATTAAGTAACTGAGTTCTCCAGATGCAGAACGCACGCGCCTGTTTCCAACTCACCCCTACAACAGGATAATCATCATAGGCCGGATGCCAGAAATACATTTGAGTCAACGGCTCATGATAAGAGTATGCATAGTCATGTATCCAGGATAACGTATCAGGATACACATTGATAATATCCTTCTTGATAAAAACAGAACGGTCTGTTCTTCCTTGTGCACGGTTTGATAATCCACCAGCTGAATTGTCAGCCGGAACTGTATAATCTTTTTCTGCTGCAGCTTTCAAATCAATCCAGTAATATTCAAAATTTAATTTACGGGTATCAATTTCTTTTCTACGATAAAATCGTTCTGTTTCAGGTAAGAAAAGTTCTGCTAGCGTTTCAACGTTCTGCTCATCATCCCATTTTATTTTTGCTCTCCAGTTGATGCGCTCTCCGTACTCCCCTTCATCTATCAAATGCTCACCACCAATCAGTCGATGCGCTAATGAATCCTTTACCCAGTAGACAAACTGACGATATTCATTATTAGTTATCTCAGTGTTATCCATGTAAAATGCAGGGATAGTAACCGTTTTTGCTTGCGATGTGAGTGCATACGGCACATCCTGATCACTCGGACCCATGTTATAAGAGCCGGCCGGTATGTAAACCATTCCAAACGGATCTGCTTGATACCATTTCTCCCGACCTTGCACACCAATCAACTGGCCTTTATTTCCACCACCGCATCCTGATAATGCAATAATGAAAACAGAGGCCAAATAAATGATGCTTCTGAATCCTGTTGCCTTGTTCTTCATTGGACTATTGAGATTATTAAATTGAGTTTGCACCTTAATAACGTATCTTACCTTTTTTTATTGTGTACACTTTTGGGTGTAACAACCTCTAACGATATTCCATACCTTTGGTTTCACCTAATCTACCCTAGCAAATCCTCTTTTATTGTTAAATTTCTAAAGAAATCTTACATTTCTGTGAAACTGCCTTTTCACTACTTTAGCAAGATTCATACAATACCCAAGTACAATTTCATGCGTGCCAGAGCTGTATGTTTTTATTTTTGAAGTTGTGATGTCATAAGCATATCCTAATTTCAAATTCGGCATAAGTTCAATTCCTGCCATCACAACAATTGCATCCTGAAAGCGATATGCCCCACCAATCCAGTACCTACTGTTGACAACAAGATTTGCGTTTACATCAAATTGTGTTTCTGTGATGTCACTCTTAATCATTACGGCTGGTTTGATAGTAAATATTGAATTGATGTCGTAACTGTATCCTGCTATCAGGAAATAATGCCGCGCAAGTTTGGTAGTGATGTTTGCATACTTTAAGTCATTTGCAGTAAGATGAGAAGAAGATAATCCGACATACATATTATCTGTGTTGTAATAAGCCCCTAAAGAAAGATCGTATGTTCCTCCACTTGCATTTCCGCTTGGAATATTTTGATCGCCTGCATCGTTGTAAACAAGTTTTCCCCCATCAATAGATTCCTGAAGATATCCGATGCCAAGCCCGATTCCTATTCTTCCGTTTCCGAGATCCGTGCGATATGCGTAGTTAGCTTTTAAACTTAAACTGTTTCCCGCTCCCAATTTATCAAGTGCATGAACTGATATTCCTACACCGCCATGCAACGCATCAATCGGCATGTCTGCAGTAAGCATCGCAGTTTTGGGTTCTCCACCAAAACCTGTCCACTGATTGCGATACAAAAGTGTTCCGCAAATTGCATCATTCGCCCCTGCAAAACCAGGATTGTAATACATTTTGGTAAACATGTGCTGACTGAATTGAGGGTCTTGTTGAGCAAGTCCGGGCAATGCAAACGCAACACTAAACAAAAGAGGAATCGTAAATTTTATTCTCATCGAGTAAATTTCGCAGAAGACGGAACCGTGTTTCCAATCTTTAGAGGCGTAAAGAAATGAAAAAATAAAAACAAAAACAAAATTTTTTTTATCCCGGATATACACAGGATTGTAAAAATGTACTAATTGGGGTTCAACTTAACTTTTGAAGTGCCTGCCACCAGCGGTCTGGCATCTCATCTTTCATTGCAACTTCGTAATCTCGGTAAGAGCATGGCACAAGATGATGACGATGGTATTTCACTTTTGAATTCGGATACGGAACTTCCATCCACCAGCGTTCACTCTTTTTGCTTTTGTAAAAAACAATTTCATGTTCGTCTTCCTTGATATTCACTCTATACTTCACAAAAGAATTTTTGTTCACCAACGGCAAATCTTTTTTGCGTTGATAATATCCATCCAAAAAATACCAGAGCATTTGCGCAACAAGATGCGATGTCTGATCGCGGCTATCGTAACTAGGATTTATTTCGTATAAGCCGAGTGATGTGAGCTTGTCGCTCAATCCTGCATAGCGCAGAATCTGACATGCTTCTTCTCCGTAAAAACCATTGGGAGTTGCATTCGCATTTCCAGGTGCATCGCTCTGGCGGATGCTGCTGATGTCGAAACTCAAAATATCTGCACTACGAACGATGGGTTCTGTCTCTTCCATATTTTTTCTCACATCACCCAACCGATACGCATCAAAGTAAAGCTTATTCATCAACTCGATTTGATCGTTGCCTACAAAATAAGTTTGGTATCCGATGTTCGAAAAGTTGAAAAGGAAATTCGGTTCGTGAAGAATTATTTTCCCGAGATAAGAATGACTGCGGATATTTTCTTCTGTTGTTCCAAGATCAAAGTATGCATCAACAGAAACAATGTTGACGGTCTCCTCTAATTTTTGATACGCAACATACTGAGGGAATGTCAAATCCTGACTGCCACCTAGAATGATGGGAAGAATTCCTTCTCTCATGAGTTCAACCATGATGGAAGTAACGGCAGCATAGGTATCATTCACGGTTTCTCCGATTTTGAGATTACCGAGGTCAACAATTTTGTATGGATGCCCAACTGCTTTGAGCTTGTAAAACCGCTCGCGGATTTTATCTGGTGCTTCTCTGCAACCCTTGTTCGCTATTGAATTGCGGTCTTCGGGAACTCCGAAAATTGCAATCTTCATATCGGTGAGGTCAGGAAATTTTTCTTCGTCCAGATATTTTGAAACAACATTGCCTAACAAATTTCTTTGCTGGCTGTAGCGGTCAAAAATTTCCTTGTCTAACGGTTGAAAGTAAACGGAAAGTTCCACGGGCTTTTCTGAATAAAAATGATTACAATTTGTAACGATGAAATTACTTCAGGAAAGAGATGAAAAATGTTTGTAGGGAATTATTTTTAAACAGCTTTTTTCTTTTTGGGGGCTGGCTTCTTTACGGCTTTCTTTTTTGCAGATGCCGCTTTCTTCAATGGTGGTTCTTCTGCTGGAACTTCCTTTTTGCGCGCAGATTTTTTCGCAGGGGCTTCAGTTTTTTTGAACCCACCTTTCTTGCCTCCCCACGATTTTTTTCCGGTGTCAGGAGTGTTAGCTGCAATTTCACTGATCTCAGCAAACGTAATTGTTGCTCCGTCTTTATCTTTCGGAATGCGGAGGTTGCGGCCTTTGTAATTAATGAAGAGCCCCCATCTCCCCTTCAGCACCTGCACTTCTTTGTCCTCTTCAAAAGTTTGAACTAACCGTTCGGCATTCGCGCGTTTTTTGTCAACGATCAATTCCACAGCACGGTCATATAATATAGTGTAGGGGTCATCTTCTTTTTTCATGGAGGCAAAAAGATCACCATTTTTTACATACGGACCAAAGCGACCGATGGAAACGGTTACATCATTGTCTTCATACTTGCCAAGGTTTCTCGGAAGTTTGAAAAGATCCATCGCTTCTTCAAACGTAATGCTTTCGATGCGCTGATTGTTGCGCAGCTTTGCATAACGTGCTTTTGCACCTTCACCAAGTTTTTCAATTTCTGCTGTAGTCCCTATCTGCGCCATCGGTCCGAATTTCCCTACGCGCACCAGCAAGGTCAATCCGCTTGCAGGGTCTTTTCCTAGAATTTTTTCTCCTGAAACACGCTCTGATGTTTCAGTAGTTACTTCAACTGTTTTATGAAACGGTCCGTAAAATTCAGCCAGCATTTTTTGCCATTGCAATTCTCCGTTGGCGATGTCATCAAATTCTTTTTCTACGTACGCAGTGAAATTGAAATCGAGGATGTCTTTAAAATTTGCCACGAGAAAATCATTCACCAGCATTCCTATATCAGTAGGGAATAATTTATTTTTTTCTGCTCCGGTAATTTCTGTTTTCTTTTCTGCGAAAACTTTATCATCGCGCAAGGTGATGACATCATACACACGCTCTTTGCCCATGCGTTCTTCTTTCACTACGTATCCGCGTTTCTGCACAGTAGAAATTGTGGGAGCATAAGTTGAAGGTCTTCCTATTCCGAGCTCTTCTAATTTTTTTACGAGCGATGCTTCCGTGTATCTAGCAGGTGGATATGTGAAGCGCTGCATAGCTACTGATTCAACAAGATTTAATTTTTCGCCAATGGTAACTTCAGGCAGCAGACCTTCCTGCTGCTCATCGCTTTCTTCATCGGTGCCTTCCATGTAGAGGCGAAGGAAACCATCAAACTTTATTACTTCACCGGTGCCGACAAAATTCAATTCTGATTTATCAGACTCAATCGTGATAACTGTTTTCTCAAGAACAGCTTCGCTCATCTGCGATGCCAACGCACGCTTGCGGATGAGATCGTACAAACGCTGGTTGCGTGCATCACTGTCTGCTTCTTCTAAATTGAAATCAGTGGGGCGAATGGCTTCGTGCGCCTCCTGTGCCGATGCCTGCTTGGTTTTGTATTGACGCGTCTCTGAATATTTTTCTCCGTAGTTACTCAACACAACCTGCCTCGCATTTTGCAACGCGTCCTGCGAAAGATTTACAGAGTCAGTACGCATGTAAGTAATCTTACCACTCTCGTAAAGTTTTTGTGCAATTACCATTGTTTGTGCAACGGAGAATCCAAGTTTGCGACTCGCTTCCTGTTGCAACGTAGAAGTTGTAAACGGAGCAGCAGGCGAACGCTTGCCGGGTTTCACTTCTAAGTTCTTCACCGAAAATTTCCCACCGATGCAATCGTTCAGAAATTTTTCTGCTTCTTCTTTGGTCGCAAACTTTTTTGAAAGGTCTGCTTTAAAGTTTTTTCCGTTCGCAGAAAAAATTCCTGTCACGCGGTAAAAACTTGTAATGTTAAACGAAGTAATGTCGCGCTCGCGATCAACGATGAGCCGAACTGCAACGCTTTGCACACGTCCTGCCGAAAGTGAGGGACGAACTTTTTTCCAAAGAACCGGGCTCAATTCAAACCCTACCAATCTGTCAAGCACTCTGCGCGCCTGCTGTGCATCCACTAAATGTTTATCAATCTTGCGCGGATTCTCAATCGCGGTTAGTATCGCTTTTTTTGTGATCTCATGAAACACGATGCGCCTTGTATTTTTTTCCACCAGCCCCAGCGCTTCAAACAAATGCCAGGAGATGGCTTCACCCTCGCGGTCTTCGTCCGTTGCCAGCCACACGATGTCTGCCTTCTTGGAGTGCTTCATCAAATCATTTACCACATGCTCCTTGTCAGGACTGATTTCGTACACGGGTTCAAAATTATTTTTGATGTTGATGCCCATGCCGCTCTTCACCAAATCGCGCACATGCCCGTAACTCGACTTCACCGTGAAATCTTTTCCGAGATACCCTTCAATGGTTTTCGCTTTGGCTGGCGACTCAACAATCACTAAATTTTTTGACATCAGCTTTTCTTTGGGCGGCAAATAAAAGCATTTTATTTTTTTCACTTCCAAAGAATTTTTTTTGAGAGTGAATTGGGGAGCGAACTTGTGTAGTTTTTAATTTCCTCTCTTCCCGCTTTCCGCTTCAAGCCGCGCCTCATTGTCATTGCAAAGAAGGAACGACTGAAGCAATCCCTCACCTATGAGGAAGCACTTCCATGCGCGGGCTTTCCACTGCAATCGGGGCTGGCTTGCATCGTCCTCATTTCCTCTCAACATTTCAAACAGCCAAAAAATCCTTACAATTTCTTTGTCCCACTTGTCTCTTAAGTCCCATTAAAAATTTTAGTGCCGTAGGCACGACATATTGTGGGGAAAACTTCTATTCGCCAAGGCGGATCGCACGTTTATAGCAAATATCTTTCTACAAACATCCGATCCCGATGGGATCGAACACATTTCTCAACCGCTCAGATGTCCCTTAAAATAAATAAAATAAAAGAGTATTAAAAGTTTCAGTTATCTTTACAACTGATGAGGAGAATTCGGGCATTTTGGAAATAGAATTCACCCTAAAAATTTCTTAATAAGTATCTCGAAAAATAGAAATTTATGAATTGCCCTTGTGATTTTGACATTTGTGAAGCTGTAAATATTGTTATTTGGGCATCAGTTGTTTCGGCAACGCTTGCAATAATTTCAAAATGGCTTAGCAGAAGACGGAATAGAAAAAAATACGGAAAAATTGACGGCCTCTTTAATGGTACCTCTGCCGGGCATCTAAGCCGTGCATCGGTATATTATATATCAAGAAACATGCTGGAGATTTCAGTAACTGAAGAGAATGAAGACATTTGGATCGGGTTTATTTCCCTTTATAATGAAAAAAATGGAATTATAGATTGGAATTACTTTCTACGAGAAGAAAAACTTCAAAGATTTGGAATAAAGAAAATTATTATTACTAATAAAGACAATTTTAAGATAATTGGTGACCTTGAAAGTGGATTTGGAATAGAAAATTTTAAAAGGTTGCCAATTGAACAGGAAAAAACGGGAGCTCGCATAAAGCGCCTTTTGAAATATTATTTTGATATATAGCTTTTATCTCAGTAGACATTCTGATCTTACTGCTTCACGAACTTCAAAGTCTCTTTTCCTAACCCACCCACCTGCATAAAATAAAAACCTGCCGCAAGGTACCCGATGTCAACTTGCATGGTTATGTTGCTTATGTGTCCACTTACCAAGTGCCTACCTACTTCATCCGTTATAATGTACGGAAAACCCAAAACCGCATTGCTGGATTGTATTGTAATTACATCATTAGCTGGATTAGGGTAAACAGCAGACCCATTTTCGTTTCTAATATTTTTAATCCCCGTTACATTAATGGTGTCTATTTTCAAGATAAAAACATCTTGCCCCCCAGATGAAGTTAGACTATAGATTCCTGCACCAGGATCAAAATCGGCTACATTCTGAAAATAGCCAGTTGTGTAAATATTTTCTGAAGGATCGAGGGCTATTGAATACCCTCTGCTCCCACCCATACTTGCAGCCCATGTAAATGTTCCAGCGGTATCTAGTTTTAAAATATATAAACCTCCGGTTGAGGTCAGATTATATACTCCAACTCCTGGATCAAAGTCAGCTGTACCTGCAAAAATACCAGTTGTATAAATATTTCCCGAAGCATCAAGGGCTAATGATAGCCCCGAATTGCCACTTGCTGCGCCAATTCTTCCCGCCCAAATAAAATTTCCTAACGCATCGAGTTTGGAAATGAAAATATCATAGTTTCCAATTGCCGTAAGGTCATAGGTTCCTGCCCCGGGATCAAAGTCTACAGTTGCTTCAAACCAACCCGTGGAACACACATTTCCAGAAGCGTCAACTCCAATAGATTCTCCCGTAGAACTGCTGTTTGAAAGGCCCCCCATACCTTTAGCCCAAACAAAATTTCCCGCGGAATCTAATTTGGAAATAAAAACGGAAGAAATTCCAACGCATGTGAGATTATAAGTACCCGCTCCAGGATCAAAATCAACAGTCCCTTCAAATTTCCCAGTAGTATAAACATTTCCTATCGAGTCAACTGCTATGGAATTACCCTGATCTCCAAGCGTATTCCCAATACTTTTAGCCCAAACGAAATTTCCTTCAGAATCTAATTTAGAAATAAAAATATCTTGTTGATTACCGTGCGCAGATAAATAATAGGTTCCAATGCCGGGATCAAAGTCCACAGTTGAATAAAAATAACCTGTAGTATAAACATTTCCTACACGATCAATAGCGATAGCAAGCCCAAGGTCACCTCCATTAGTCCCTCCCATACTCTTTGCCCATAAAAAATTTCCCGCAGAATCTAATTTTAAAATAAAAATATCTGCCCCTCCATTTGAGGTTAGATTAAAAATACCTACCCCCGGATCAAAGTCAACAACTCCATCAAAATCCCCAGTAATGCAAACGTTTCCAGTTTGATCAACCGCCAATGCTCTACCTATTTCTTGAACAGTTCCGCCTATGCTTTTTGCCCACATAAAATTTCCAAAGGCATCTAGTTTTAGAATGAAAATACTAAATCCTCCATTTGAAATCATGTTAAAGATTCCAACCCCGGGATCAAAATCAACGGTATCATGAAAATAACCTGTAGTATAAACATTGCCAGATAAATCAGTGGCAATAGACCACCCTTCATCATTGGTAGTTCCTCCAACACTTTTAGCCCATTGGAGATATTGAGCAAAAGTGCCAGTGCTTAGCAAAGTCAGACATAGTAAAAGTAATTTTTTTTTCATCTTCTTGATTTTTTATTTTCCTGTATAATAAATTTCTCAGATTAAATTCGCGAGCACATCAGATAAGAAGGTCATCCCGCCACCCGTCAGGTTGCCATAGTCTCCTGCTGGGTGAAACAAAACACCGAAGAGGTGGAAAACATCTTCGGTGTTATAATTTTTTAATGCCACATAAATATCAAATCTAAAATTGCCACCCAATTTTTTTTCCTTTTACCAAGTTTTTTCAAATATTCCTCAACACTTTTTTCCCTTTCACAAAAAAAAATTGAAAATTTTTTATTCGCTAAACATTTTCGCTAAACCAAAAAAATAAAAATCAATTTCAATTAACTTTTTCTGTACCCTAATGACTTCAGTCCTGACGAATCGTAAAAGTAAAAAAAAAATTCTCATCCACCTTTTTCGTGGCAATTCGTGGCAACCATTTTTTCTTTTACCAAGCCTTTTCAATCATTCCCCACCCCATTTCCTTTACTCACAAAATAAATTTGGAATTTTTTATTTCACTTATAACCTTCACCTCACCAAAAGCTAAAATTAAATTCGTCTACCTTAAAAACTTAATTCCCATGCCTCCAATCACCGAAACAGGTCACGCGCGCAATGCAGCCAACCTCGCAACAATGAACTCCCGCATCAATGGATTCGGAATTCGTTACAACCCATCCAACAGCAAAATCAAACTTCCCGGTTTGCTCACGCTCGCCACCGATTGCAGCAACGTGGTGCAAGCAGTCAATGCAGCCAAACCCGCATTCATCAGCGCCACCAATGCGCGTCAAATCGCATTCGAGCCACTTGATAAACTCGCAACAAGAATTCTCAACGCACTCGATGCATCCGAAAATGTTCCCGATTCATTAGTTGAAGATGCACGCACCATCGTCCGCAAAATCCGGGGAGCGCGTAAAACTCCAAAAGCAAGCGCGCCAGCCCCCGAAGACCCGCAACAAATTTCTGCATCACAACAATCGTACGATATGCGTTTGGATAACTACGACAAACTTCTTCAGCTCGTAGCCGCAGAACCACTTTATCTTCCTAACGAAGCAGAGTTAAAAACTCCTGCACTCACCACATTCAAAACAAATCTCACCACTTCAAACAACGATGTCATTTCAGCAACTACACCATATCTTAATGCCATCATAGCCCGCAACTCACTCATGTATTCAGATGGTGGAATGATAGACCGCGCACTCGAAGCAAAAAAATACGCCAAGTCCGTTCAAGCAATCACCAAACCAGAATTCAAACTAATCTCAAGCATCGCATTCAAGCGGCTCGTCAAAAAATAGGCAATCCAATAAAAGGGAGATTCACCAATCGCCCTCTTTTTTGTAGTAAAAACAAATCTTTTTTTAGAAATCTGAGTGTTCGATCTACTGCACCGCGTGTTTTCGCGATAGCGTTGCGTGTTATTGCGGTAGCACAGAGTGTTTTCTCGATAGCGTTGGGTGTTTTCGCGATTGCTCTGAATGTTTTCGTGATGCCACTGCGTGATATTCCGATAGTGTCCCGTGTTCTGACAGTAGCTTAGAGTGATATCCCGATTGCACCGCGTGTTTTCATAATTGCACCAAATCGTTTTTTAATTCCCTAAGTGCTCCTGCCATCTTGTCAACCTCCTCTCTAAACTATATCTTCGCGCCATGTTTCAGCAAGTTGATAAGGAGATAGACGAAACGCGCCAGGGAGAGGTGATGACGAAGGAACGGGAAGTAAAAAATCCTGTTGCACGCAAGCTTTTCCTGGAAAGCTACGGCTGCGCAATGAACTTCAGCGACAGTGAAATTATCGCGAGTATTCTGGGTAAAGATGGATTTGAAACGACTGCTACCACTGATAATGCCGATGTAATTTTTCTGAACACATGCGCGATACGCGAAGGGGCTGAACAGAAAATATGGGCTCGCCTTAAAGGTTTCCGGCAGGCGAAACGTAAAAACCCTGACCTTATTATAGGCGTACTTGGCTGCATGGCGGAGCGCCTGAAAACAAAACTTCTCGAAGAAGAAAAGCTGGTTGACATTGTAGCAGGTCCTGATTCTTACCGCGATCTTCCAAATTTAATTTCATCCGTTGAAGGCGGACAACGTGCAGTAAACGTTTTGTTGAGTAGAGAAGAAACGTATGCCGACATAAGCCCCGTGCGACTGAGCACGAACGGAGTTTCGGCTTTCATAAGCATTACGCGTGGCTGCGATAACATGTGTTCGTTCTGCGTGGTGCCGTTTACTCGCGGGCGCGAGCGAAGCCGCGATCCGCACAGCATAGTGAATGAGGCGCGTGAACTTTTTGAGAACGATTACCGCGAGGTAACATTGCTTGGTCAGAATGTGGATTCTTATTTATGGCATCCTGATACAAACACGAAGAAGGAAATTCTGAAAACAGTCAACACTCAACATTCCTCCGTCCATAGTAAAGGCACTGTTACTTTTGCGAACCTACTGGAGATGATTGCAGAAATAAATCCGCTGTTACGTGTGAGATTTTCGACAAGTAATCCGAGAGATATTACTGAAGATGTTTTATTCTCAATGAAGAAACACGACAACATTTGTAAATACATTCACCTGCCTGTGCAGAGCGGTAACACACGCATTCTCGAAAAGATGAATCGCGGCTATTCGCGCGAAGATTATTTGCGCTGGATTGATCGGATCAAAACCATTCTTCCCGATTGCGGAATTTCTACTGATACGATAACAGGATTTTGCTCTGAGACAGAAGAAGAACATCAGGATACCTTATCGCTGATGGAAAAGGTGGGATATGTTTATGCGTATATGTTTTCGTATTCAGAACGCCCCGGCACAGCAGCAGCAAAAAAATTTCCTGACGATATTCCGCAGGAAGTAAAAGCAAGGCGATTGAATGAGATCATGGCTCTTCAGAAAAAATTATCTCTTCAAAGCAATCTTGCTGACATCAATAAAGTTCACCGCGTATTAGTGGAGAATGTTTCAAAGCGTTCTGATAAACATTTAAGCGGAAGAAACGATCAGAACAAAATAGTGGTGTTCCCGAGAGAACAATATAAGAAAGGCGATTACGTCAATGTATTGGTAACGGAGTGTTCGAGCGCCACGCTGATTGGTCATTCTGTTCTTTAATTTTAAATTTATGACGATACAAGAGATAAAAGCCCGCTTCGGAATTATCGGTAACTCACCGTTGATCGAACATGCTATTAATGTTGCGCGACAGGTTGCGCCCACTGAAATTTCTGTTTTGATTTCAGGAGAAAGCGGAGTGGGCAAAGAAGTTTTTCCGCAGATCATTCATCAACTCAGTCCGCGCAAGCACGGACCATACATTGCCGTGAATTGCGGAGCAATACCTGAAGGCACCATTGACTCCGAATTATTCGGGCATGAGAAAGGTTCGTTCACGGGTGCGCATGAGGCACGCAAAGGATATTTTGAAGTTGCCAATGCAGGAACAATTTTTCTGGATGAAGTTGGTGAACTTCCTCTCGGCACTCAAGTGCGCTTACTTCGCGTACTTGAAACAGGCGAGTTCATTCGCGTTGGTTCATCGAAAGCACAAAAGACAAGTGTGCGTGTAGTTGGTGCAACCAATCGTGAAATGCTGAATGCAATTGAAACAGGAAAGTTCAGAGAAGATTTGTATTACAGATTAAATACTGTTCCGATCCGGATTCCTGCTCTTCGCGATCGCAAAGAAGATATTCATTTACTGTTTCGGAAATTCGCACATGACTTTGCAGAAAGGTATCGCACACCGGCACTCACTCTAAATTCTGACGCACAAAAAATTCTAGTTGATTATCGATGGCCCGGAAATATTCGTCAATTGAAAAATCTTACAGAGCAAATGTCCATTCTTGAAAAGCACAGAGAGATTTCAGGTGAGACGTTGTTGAGTTACCTTCCTCCTGCTCCGTTCAGCAATTTGCCGATGGTATTGAGAGACGAATCGAAAACAAACGGTGAGTTCAGCGAGCGTGAGTTGCTGTACAAAGTTTTGTTCGACATGAAGAAGGACATGAATGATCTTAAATATTTAGTGAACGAGATCGTTCATTCATCTGATGATCCGGAATGGAAAGAGCGCAACGCACAACTATTGAACAAAATGAATTCCGAAAGATCTTCTTTGCAAACTTCTGATCCCAACATTACCATTCAACCACATGCGGTGCAACCATCGGTTTCAGTAAATTCGATTCAACCTCATGAAACGGTGGAAGAATCTTTATCGCTTGAAGAAAAAGAAAAAGAGTTCATCAAAAAAGCATTGGTGAAATACAAGGGCAAACGAAAACATGCAGCACGCGAACTTGGAATTTCAGAACGCACACTATATAGGAAGATGAATGAGTACGGAATACAAGGGAAGTAATTTTAGAATTTAGAATGAAAGGAAGAATCAGAAGTGTATTTTTTTCTCTCTTTACTTTGCACTTAATACTTTGTACTTTTTCCTCCTGCAAGGTCAACTATTCTTTTTCTGGTGCATCCATTTCACCTGATGTAAAAACATTTACAGTAAAATTTTTTACAAAGACCGCTGCACTGGGGCCTGCATCATTGAGCCAGACGTTTACCGAAAAGCTGAAAGACAAATTTATTTCACAAACAAATCTTACTCTTGCGGATAAGGGTGCTGATCTTACTTTTGAGGGTTCGATCACGAATTATTCAGTGGCACCGATTTCTATTCAGACAAATGAGACTGCAGCATCAAACAGATTGACGATTACCGTGAATGTAAAATTTACAAACCTGAAAGATGAGAAACAGAATTTTGAATCATCTTTTTCGCGCTACGCTGATTTTGCAAGCACACAAAATCTTTCTACAGTGGAAGACCAACTCCTTGCGGAAATAAATACTCAACTGGTGGATGACATTTTCAACAAGGCAGTAATCAATTGGTGATGGAACAAAATCAGTTTAAACAATTGTTACAGTTGAAAGGAATCCGTGAAAAGGAAACGCTTCCCCTACTTGAAGATTTTATTGAGAAGTTTCCATACTGCCAAACCTCGAGATTGCTTTTAGCAAAAGCGCTGCATGATCAAAACAATATTCATTATGATCAGAATTTAAAATTGGCTGCTGCGTACGCTCCGAACCGGGAAGTGCTTCGCGATCTGATTGAAATGAAATCGGAAGAAGTAGAATTTGAATTTCCGCTTCCGAAAAAAGAATCTGCAGTAGTACCAGGAGAAGAAATAGTATATCCCGATTTTAAAGAAGAAGAACAGTTTGAAGAATCGTATTCGGAAGATGAAATTTCAGGGCGCGCATTTGAAGAACAGAAAGAACAAGAAAAGCTGATTGATCCGCATGAGGTGATAAGGCAGAGGTTGAGTGAGATATTGGGAGGAAGTCAGCAGTCTACAGTCGGCAGTCCACAGTCAGAAAATACAGTTGACGGCAAAGAATTAGAGGAGGTAAACAAAAAAGAAGAAATCATTGAAGAAAAAATAATTGTTCCTGAAGAAATAAAAGTTGAGCATGTTACTTCTCCAAAAGTTGATGCTGAAGAAACGGTTTACAAAGAAGACATTGTTGCTGAACAAAAATTGGAAGAAGAACTTATTCATCCAACTCCTGAAAAATCGGAAGGAGAAAAAATAATTATCCGTGAATCGGAAAAGACGCAGGATAGTTTGGATAGAATGGAGCTTGAACATGCAATGGAAGAAAGCATTCTTGATTCATTAGAAAAACTTCCTATTATTACTCCTGAAAAATTCGAAAAGAAATTTGAAATTCCGGTTGAAAGAAAACCACCAACTATTTCTTCATCTCGTGAAAAAATTTCTGACACAAACTCTCCCCGTTCATTTACCGAATGGCTGAAAACAATCAACACGAAATCTTCTTCAGGTTTTGAAGAAGTGCACGCAACAAAAAGTAAAATTGAAATTCAGGAAGAAAAATTTTCTTCTTCTTTATCCTCTCCAATATCCGATGATCCTGATTCGCATTTAAGCGATGATGAACTGATTGAAAAATTCCTGATTGAAGATCCGAAGATTGAAACTTCCAAGGCGGAGTTCTATTCTCCCGTTTCTCAAGCCAAGAAGAGTGTGATGGATCATGACGATGTGGTTAGTGAAACATTGGCTAAAATCTACCTCTCCCAAGGCAACACCCAAAAAGCCCGCTGGTGCTACGAAAAATTGATTTTGCTGCATCCCGAAAAAAGTGCTTTCTTTGCCGCCCTTTTGAAAGAAATAGATCAACAAACAAATTCTAAACAAGACCTTTAAATGTACACGGTTATTACCATTTTAATCATCATTACCTGCGTACTACTCGCCCTTGTGGTGATGGTACAAAACGCCAAAGGTGGCGGTCTGGCTTCGGGCTTTGCAAGTTCAGGGCAGATTATGGGTGTTCAGAAAACAACTGACTTTATTGAGAAACTCACTTGGGGACTTGCTCTTTCTCTTGTTGTGCTTTGCCTTGCTGCAAGTTTGGCATTGCCGAATAAAGAGCAGCGCAACATCGGCAGTTCAATGCAGGAGCAGATTGACAATGCAGGAACAACTCCGGGTCAGAAGGCTCCCGCTCAAAAAGCGCCAGTTAAGGCACCAGCGCAGCAGCAGGCACAACCAGTTGCTCCTCAGAAGAAGTAAAGGATTCGCGAGGAGGTGTGACAAGGAATTGAAAAATTGTCACCTGTTCTGTCAGAAATTATTTTTTACAATGCAAATTTTGGCAGAGAAAGATTGGTGGCACAGTTCTCGACAAGAAGAAAATCAAGTTCATAATTCATAAATCGTTTAACTATTAAAATTTAAAAACTCATGGGTAAATTTAATTTAAAACCTCTTGCAGACCGCGTTATTATTGAAGCAGCGGCAGCAGAAGAAAAGACAGCCAGCGGAATTATCATCCCTGACACAGCAAAAGAAAAACCTCAAAAGGGTAAAGTGATTGCAGTAGGCACCGGCAAAAAAGATGAGCCGATGACTGTAAAGGTTGGCGACACTGTTTTGTATGGCAAGTATGCCGGAACTGAAATCAACGTGGAAGGCAAAGAATATCTCATCATGCGTGAGAACGATGTTTTCGCAATCCTCTAATTAGTTGACTAAATTAATTGTTTAATTAAGTTGATTACGGAAACCGGATTTACTTAATTAACTCAATCAACAAATCAACTCAATCAACTTTCATTACAATTAATTTCAAACTTAAATAAACTAAAATTACAAATGGCAAAAGAAATAACCTTTAACCTTGAAGCGCGTGATGCACTCAAGAAGGGCGTGGACGCTTTAGCGAACGCTGTAAAAGTTACACTGGGTCCAAAAGGACGCAATGTGATCATTGACAAAAAATTCGGCTCACCGATTATCACTAAAGACGGTGTAACTGTTGCAAAAGAAATTGAACTGAAGAACCCGATTGAGAATATGGGTGCGCAGATGGTGAAAGAAGTTGCTTCTAAAACTTCTGATGTTGCCGGTGACGGTACCACTACTGCTACTGTTCTTGCTCAGGCAATCGTTACTGCAGGTTTGAAGAACGTTGCTGCAGGCGCTAACCCGATGGACTTGAAACGCGGTATTGACAAAGCGGTTGACGCTGTTGTTGAAGCATTGAAGAAGCAGAGCAAAAAAGTTGGTGACGATAACAAGAAGATCGAACAGGTTGCTACTGTTTCTGCAAACAATGATGCAGAAATCGGAAAGCTGATTGCGCAAGCGATGGAGAAGGTAAAGAAAGAAGGAGTTATCACTGTGGAAGAAGCAAAGGGTACTGAAACAACTGTTGAAGTTGTGGAAGGTATGCAGTTCGACCGCGGATATATTTCTCCGTACTTCGTTACCAATGCAGACAAGATGGAGACCGTGATGGAGAATCCACAAATTCTTATCTACGACAAAAAGATCAGTAGCATGAAAGAGCTTCTGCCTTTGCTTGAGAAACAAGTTCAGTCAGGAAGTCCTCTTCTCATTATTGCTGAAGATATTGACGGAGAAGCATTGGCTACTCTGGTTGTAAATAAAATCCGTGGTTCGTTGAAGGTGGCTGCTGTAAAGGCACCGGGCTTTGGCGATCGCAGAAAAGAAATGATGCAGGACATCGCAACATTGACTGGCGGAACTTTGATCAGCGAAGAGCGTGGTTTCAAACTTGAGAATGCTGATCTTTCTTATCTCGGTAAGGCAGAAAAGATTTCCATTGATAAAGACAACACTACAATCGTTGGCGGTGGAGGAAAGAAATCTGAAATCGTTGCGCGTGTAAATCAGATCAAGACTCAAATTGAGAACACTACTTCTGATTACGATAAAGAAAAGTTGCAAGAGCGTTTGGCTAAGTTAGCAGGTGGCGTTGCAGTTCTCTACATCGGTGCTGCTACGGAACTTGAAATGAAAGAAAAGAAAGACCGTGTGGACGATGCATTGCATGCAACACGTGCTGCTGTTGAAGAAGGTATCGTTGCAGGCGGTGGTGTAGCTTACATCCGCGCCATCAACGGACTTGATAAAATGGCTGGTGTGAACGAAGACGAAACTACCGGCATCGCTATCATTAAGCGTGCGCTTGAGGAGCCGCTTCGCCAAATCGCTGCTAACGCAGGGGTTGAAGGAAGCATCGTGGTTCAGAAAGTTCGCGAAGGAAAAGATGACTATGGATACAATGCACGTACTGACAAATATGAAGGCATGTTTGCAGCAGGTGTAATTGATCCTACTAAAGTAGCCCGCGTTGCGCTTGAGAATGCTGCTTCTATCGCAGGTATGTTGCTCACTACTGAGTGTGTACTTGCTGATATTAAAGAAGAGAAAGCAGGCGGTATGCCAGGCGGTATGCCAGGCGGTATGGGCGGTATGGATTACTAAAAAGAAGAAGTACAAAGTCTCAAGTACTAAGTACAAAGAAGAAACCCTCTCTGATTATTCGGAGGGGGTTTTTTGTTGTTGCTTATCGTGTATCTTTGTATGACCTAAAATTATTCATCATGCACTACACTGAAATTATTTCGATCAATCCGCAAATCAGGTTTGGGAAACCCTCCGTAAACGGAACACGCATTGCTGTGGTGGATGTGCTTGGCTGGTAGGCTTCGGGAATGACGTATGAAGAAATTATTTCTGATTATCCCGGCATTACCAAAGAACATATTCTTGCATGCCTTGAATATGCTGCTGACCGCGAAGGGAAACTGAAAATTGCCTTGTGAGATGAAGTTGCTTTTCGATGAAAATGTTTCTCACAAGCTGGTGAAGATAGTTGAGCATCTTTTTCCTGATTCAAAGCACATCAAAGAAATACAATTGATCCGAAATGAAGATCATTTTATTTTTGACTATGCCGTGAGAGTGATTTCTGCATTGTAACGTTTGATGAGGATTTCAACAACCTGAGTTTGCTGAAAGGTTATCCGCCAAAAATTATTTGGCTGCGCACGGGTAATACTTCCACTTCTTCTCTCGCCAATATACTGATTGAGAAATCGGAGATGATAAAAAATTTTCTTTCTTCAAAAGAAGAACATGGATATGGATGCCTGCAGATTTATTGAAAAAAAAAGTACTTAGTACGAAGTATCAAGTATCAAGACAAAGACCCTGCTTCAGAAATGAGGCGGGGTTTTTTGTTGAGCTTCATTTTTAATAATGAATATTGATCAAGAAATTCTGAATGATGAATTGTCGGGTTAACTGCCCGCATGCTTTCGCACAACAACGACAGCACAAAAGATAAAACGATTTCAACATTTCTTTTTGCCGTGTTCAAAACTTTCAAAAAGTAAATACTGGTATTTACCCTCTCTTTTTCGTATGGTTGAATCTTCGTTGAGCGTTTGTTGCGCTTTGCGATGGTCACGAAAAGAAAGAGGATAAAAAAAGAAGTAATTCAACTCGGGCTTAATGTAAAAACCGCACGCGAAGATTTAGGATTGTCGCAATCGGAACTGGGCAATCCAATTGGTTTTGATAAACAGCAGATGAACTATATTGAAAAAGGAAATGATTGCAAAGCCAGCGTGTACTATGAACTGGCGGAGGGAATGGGAATGGCCTTTGAAGAACTTGCGGTTTATCACCTCAAAAAAAAATAAATTTCAATTCACTAATTTCTAATTATTAATTTCTAATTATCACCCATCATGCCCGTAAACAAAATTGACATCACCTTCACCGCAGCGCAGGTAACTGCTATCAATGGCGCTATTGCCACCATCATCAGCAACATTCCGTTTGCACAAAACTTAACTCTGGCAGAGCGCGATTCGGTTCCGAACATTCAGGATAACCGCTACCCTTATGCGCAGAAGGCAGTGGAAATACTTGCTCCTGCCAACCCCATTTTAGTGAGCGGCTTTGCCGGCACGCTAGCCCAAGCTGTTACGGACTGGACTTTGGTGAAACAGTTCGACACTTTTATTCCTGACCTGTTAAAACTTGTTGAAATGTTTAACGATACGCGCCAGGTGGCTGCCAGCGAGGTGTACGCATTTCTGCTCGAGTTTTATGCAAGCGCACAACGGGCAGCAGCTAACAATGTGCCAGGTGCTGACAGTATTGTGGAGGCATTGGCTCCGCTGTTTGCAGGGCAGGGACCTCAACCAAAATAATAATTTCAGAAAATTTTATCCCGTCCTGAAATTTCGGGACGGGATTTTTTTGAACCAAATCTGTAAACGAGTTTAAAGATTTTAAAAACATGATTAAAGTTTGTTTCAATCAGTTAAAAGTTTCACTAAATAAATTCAATGATTTGATAAATAAGTTTCAAAATGAGTAAAGTTTATTTCAATTTTATTTCAACAGGATTTAAGTTTTTAAAAACAAGTTTAAAGAGGATAAAATTTAATTCAGTAAATAAATTCAAAAACCAATTTTATATGAAAAAAATAACTGCTGAAGAGTTTGATGCGCTGCGGCTGCATGGCAAGGGCAGCGCGAATCCGCTTTTTAAAAAGCTGATAGAGCTGAACGTAAATGAGGGGCTTGTTATTCTTAAATCGGAATGGAAAGTAAAGTACCCACCTACCGGCACTGCCAACCGGGTGGAGCGCAGGCATGGAATGAAGTTCGACCGCGGTGCGCTGCCCGATAGAACGGGGTGGGCGTTTAAGAGAGTGAAGTAAGTAAGGAGTACAGCGTATTAAGTATTAAGACAACAACCAGACACGTTTTTCTTGCTACTTAATACTCTGTACTTCGTACTTTCTTTATACTTCGTACTTTCTTTTCTTCTATCTTTGGGTTGTAAATGCAACTGCCATGAAAAAACTTTTTCTTCTTTTCACTTTAAATTTTTTGCTTCTTAATTTTTCATCTGCACAAAACCCATTGGTTAAGATTTGGGATAAGAGGTTTGGGGGGACGCATGATGATTATTTTTCTTCCTTTCTACAAGTTTCTGAAGGGGGATTTATTTGGGGAGGGAGTTCGTACTCCGGTGTTACTGGTGATAAAACACAAAATACCTGGGGTTATCCTGACTACTGGATTGTAAAAACAGATTCGCTTGGTAACAAGCAATGGGATAAAGATTTCGGGGGCTTAAGCAATGATCTGCTTTTTTCTATTCAGTCAACTGCTGATGGTGGGTATATTCTTGGGGGAACCTCTAGTTCACCTATCAGCGGAGATAAAACCCAACCTGTTCATGGAGCATTTCCTGATAAAGATTACTGGATTGTAAAGATTGATTCTGCGGGTAACAAACAATGGGATAAAGATTTCGGAGGAACAGGTATTGATCAACTTGAATCCATTCAACAAACTTTTGACCACGGATATATTTTAGGGGGCTGGTCAATGTCAGGCATCAGCGGAGATAAAACACAAAACAATTGGGATACAACAAATATAACTTCTGATTACTGGATTGTAAAAACGGATTCGCTCGGCAACATGCAATGGGACAAAGATTTTGGTGGCACAGGTAATGAAGTATTTCATTCTATTCAACAAACTTATGATGGAGGATTTATTCTTGGCGGTTTTTCTTACTCAGGTATCAGCGGGGATAAAACACAAAACAATTGGGATACAACAAATATAACTTCTGATTACTGGATTGTAAAAACAGATTCGCTTGGCATCAAGCAATGGGATAAAGAGCTTGGTGGAACTAATGATGACTATCTTTATTCCATTCAGCAAACTGCTGACGATGGTTATATTCTCGGGGGGTATTCTTATTCACCGATCAGCGGAGATAAAATACAAGACACTATCGGAAGCTCTGACTACTGGATTGTAAAAACAGATTCCCTCGGCAACAAGCAATGGGATAAGGATTTTGGTGGAAATGGTCCTGAAGAATTGTATACGATCGCTCTAACCGTTGATGGTGGTTATCTGCTTACAGGTGATTCATATTCACCCATGAGCGGCAACAAGACTGAAGCCAATCTTGGGTATGAGCAAACCTGGGTTGTTAAAACAGATTCGCTAGGAATTATACTTTGGGATAAAACCATTCTTACCATTGGTAGTGATGAAATAGGATTATCTTTTGGAACCAAGGATGGCTGTTACGTAATGGCTAACAGCACGTATGCTGACATTGGCGGATATAAATCACAAGCCAGTTGGCTCGGAAGTTATGATTACTGGATCGTAAAATTCTGCGACAGCACACTCAGTACAAATATTGCAAACACAGAAAAAGAAAATAAGCAGTGGTTGATCTCACCTAACCCAACCGAGGGTAATTTTACAATTTCCGGTTTGCCATTTGCAACAGGGCAGATAGAAATCTACAACATGCTCGGAGAAAAAATTTATGGAAGCCCCCTAACCCCCAAAGCGGGAACAATGCAAATACAGGTTGAAACTTTTCCTTCCGGAATTTATTTAGTGAAGGTTAGTAATGAGGGAAAAATGCTGACGAAGAAACTGGTGGTAGAATAAAATAACTTGATTACATTTGGAGAGATGGAAATTCAAATTGATCCACACACGCTTTTACGGGCAATCGAACGTGGAACTGATGAAAATGAAATAAAACCATTGAAAAAGGAAAAGCAGGATCGGCCAAAGGAATACGCAAAATGAAATGGAAAATATTTCCATTCAATGCAAACAGAAATGAAAAACAGTACGCTCACAAAAAAGTAGAAGTGTATTATACCGAAGAAGGAAACAAACTAATAACCGTAACCGTGTATGTGTTTTACGGAAAATGGGAGGAATAAAATATGACAGTAAACTACGATTCTAAAAACGACCTGCTTTACATCCGGCTCGACCACAAACAACAAGAGGTAATAAACAAACGCGTAAGCGATGAACTCGTACTCGACATCGGAGCCGATGGAAAAATAATCGGTATTGAAATAATGGATGCCTCGCAACACGTGCAACTCGACACCCTTCTTCCTGTGGATTTTAAAAAAGCGGGATAGATTTATTATGCCTAATCTCCTGTTTCCGTTAGGCAGATAGAAATCTACAACATGCTCGGAGAAAAAATGTTTACGCAAAAATTGATTGTAGAGTAAAACTACTCCACCATTAAATTACACCCGCGCACATCGCTGAAGTCAGTGCGACCAAGCACTTCAAAAGAACCGTCAGCATGTTTTCTTCCAACATCCTGCGTGGTGATGAATGAGCAGGAATAAATATTTGCAAGATCAATTACAGAGATCACTCCTGTTTGCCCCTCCACTGCCTCGCTGAATAAATCATGCTGCTGATGAATACTAATTTTCATCCATGGAGGAGAATAAAAAATGCCGTCACCTTTGGAATACGCCTGCGATAAAAGTTCTGTCATTCCGTATTCAGAATGAATGTGAGAAACACCAAAACCTTTTTTCAGATGCTCATGCACATCAGCGCGTATCATTTCTTCGCGTTTGCCTTTCATGCCTCCGGTTTCCATAACGATGAGTTCAGGAAAACTGAGTTGATGTTGTTCCACAAAATCAAGCAATGCATAAGTAACACCAACGAGAATTGTTTTTTGTTTTTTGTTTTGTAATTCAGTCAACAGATCAAAAAGCTGCTGATGGTTGTGAAGATAAAATCCGCTTTCAGGATAACCCGAATCTTTGATGAGTTCATCCATCATATAAACCAATGAAGATCCTTCCCGCTCAAGATAAGAAGGAAGCAAAGCAAGCACGCAATACTCTTTTACAGAACCATAAAACTTTTGAAAGCCGCAACGAAAACTTTTTTCATAAATAGAAATATCAGCAACGAAGTGTTTGCTTACCTCCTGCCCTGTAGTTCCTGAACTTGAAAACGTTCTTGTCTTGATTCCTGATTCTTGATTCTCGATTTTTATTTCATGCGTCTTGAAAAACTCAATCGGCAGAAAAGGAATTTTGGAAACTGACTTCACTGAATCCGGTTTGCATTTTATCAGCTCGCAATATTTTTTGTAAACAGGATTGTGATGCGACTGATATTGAAAAACTTCAATAGCAAGTAGCTCAAATTCCTCTTCTGAATGGATGGAGAATATTTTTTCGGGTGAAATCATTTTATGCTTTTCAGTCCGCAAGTTATCAATGAATTCTCTATTCAAAATAATTTCTCTACACTTGAAACCTGAAATGCTGATAAAGAAACTCTCCATTATCATTCCCGTATTCAACGAAGACACCACCGTGTATGAAGTACTGAAAGCGGTAGCAGCCGTTCAGTTGATTTCAGAAATTGAAAAAGAAATCATTGTAGTGAACGATTGCTCCGTAGATGAAAGCGAAAAAAAAATTCTTGGATTTATTGCTGATTTTCCGGATGAAAAAATAAAATACATCAGGCACAATATCAATCATGGTAAAGGCGCATCCGTAAACAGTGCCTTGGCAGAGGTAACCGGCAACTACATCATCATTCAGGATGCCGATCTTGAACTTCAACCGGAAGAAGTAAATGTATTATTGAAAGTAGCGATGGAACAAAATGCAGACGTTGTATTCGGCTCGCGCTTTCTCAACAAAGGCAGAGCGGAGAAACAAAAGAAGCGTCACTATGCAGCCAATATTTTTCTTACAAAATTTTCGAATCTCTTTACAGGATTGTCGCTCACTGATATGGGAACGTGTTACAAGCTGATTCGAACTGATGTTCTCAAAAAAATTTCGATAGAAGAAAGACGCTTCGGCATGGACCCCGAACTCACTGCGAAAATTGCAAAAGTAAAAGGCATCGTAATCAGGGAAGCGCCCATCTCCTACCGCTACCGGACAGTTAACGAAGGAAAAAAAATCGGTTGGAAAGATGGAATTCGCTCGGTGTACTGCACGGTGCGCTATTCGCTCACGAAATCCTGAAACTTCTTGTATCAAAAATTTTCTTTTCTGTTTAGAAATGAATCAATCCTAGCTCTTCAAATCATTATCTCTATCTTTCCGCTCTCGTATGATTGCTGAACAAACATTAACGGAAAAACGCTGGGCGGTTAAAGAACAAGGAGATACTTCCATCGTGCAGGAACTGATGAAGTCACTGAACATTGGCAGCACGCTTGCTGCGTTGCTCGTGAATCGCGGAATTACTTCTTATGAAGAAGCAAAAAAATTTTTCCGTCCAGATATAAACGACCTGCACGATCCGTTCCTGATGAAGGACATGGACAAAGCCATTGACAGGATTGACAAAGCAATTTCTTCAGGAGAAAAAATTCTTGTTTACGGTGATTACGATGTGGACGGAACCACTGCCGTTGCCCTCGTCTATTCTTTCCTGAAAACAAAGTACGACAAGCTTGATTTTTATCTGCCCGACCGCTACAAAGAAGGTTACGGAGTTTCGTTTGCGGGCATTGATTACGCACAGGCAAACAACATCACGCTCATCATCGCACTCGACTGTGGAATAAAAGCCGTTGACAAAGTTGTCTATGCGAACCAGCGCAACATTGATTTTATCATCTGCGATCATCACCGCCCCGGAGATCAGTTGCCCGCTGCTGTTGCAGTGCTCGATCCGAAGCGAGACGATTGCAGCTATCCGTTTAAAGAACTCAGCGGCTGCGGCATCGGCTTCAAACTGGTGCAGGCATATTCTCAAAAACACAACATCCCTTTTTTATCGCTCGAAAAATATTTAGACCTCGTTGCAGTAAGTACCGCTGCCGATATTGTTCCCATCACCGGAGAGAACCGCATCCTTGTTTACTTCGGCTTGAAACGCCTCAACGAAAAACCCCGGCATGGATTTGAAGCCATACTGAAAACAAACAACACGCAGAAAAAACAATTTGTAAATGCAACTACGGGTGAAATTACGGAGAAGTATAACCTCGATGTAAGCAATCTTGTTTTCATCATCGGTCCGCGCATAAATGCTGCCGGAAGAATTTACGATGCCCGCCATGCTGTTGATTTGCTCATCTCAGAAACCCACACTGGTGCCGGTGAAGGCAGCACACTCATCAACAAGCACAATGACGAACGCAGGGAGCTTGATTTGAAAATTACCGACCACGCGCTTGATATTATCCGGGAAGACCCGCAGCACATCAAACGCAAAACCACGGTGCTCTTTCATCCTGAATGGCACAAAGGTGTAATCGGTATTGTTGCATCCCGGCTAACTGAAAAATATTACCGCCCCACAGTTATTCTTACTGAAAGCAACGGCATGGCAACCGGCTCTGCGCGTTCAGTAAAAGATTTTGATATCTACAATGCCATTGAAGCATGCAGCGATCTGCTTGAACAGTTTGGCGGGCACATGTATGCGGCAGGACTTACCATGAAGTTAGAGAACATCGAAAAGTTCAGGGAGCGTTTTGAAGAAGTGGTGTGTACAACCATAGAAGAACGCATGCTTACGCAGGAAGTGGATATAGATGCAGAGATAAACCTGAACGAGATTACTCCCAATTTCTTCAACGTGCTGCGGCAGTTTTCTCCGTTCGGTCCGGGCAATATGAATCCGGTTTTTATTACCGAAGGCGTGCGCGATACAGGCATGACCCGCATAGTTGGCAACAACCACCTAAAACTCAACATCGGGCAGGACGACAATACCCGCTATGGTATGGACGGCATCGCTTTCCAGATGGGGCAATACCTGCCCTTCATCAAGCGCAAAATACCTTTCGATATTTGCTACACACTGGAAGAAAATACCTTCAACGGAAAAACTTCCATACAGATTAATGTAAAAGATATTAAGGTAAGGTAAATGATTGAACGCTAATCTAAATGGTCTTTAAAATTTTTTATACTTCCTAAAATCAGAGTATATCATGACAATCATAAAAATCAGCGTTCTGATTCTCACGCCTTCCTTTTAAAATAAGAATAGTCGAGGTAATAAAGCACCTTTAGCGAAACGCTGTTTGTTTGCGGTGAGCTAAGGGTGGTAGTCAGGTCTTTTTTATAACCCGAACCAAATTCAAGCGGCTCAACAGGATATGGGTCTCGGTAAATTTCATTCTTGTAAGTTAAAATGAAGGAGCTGCCCGGGGCAAACTGCCAGGAATAACTTACATCCACATTAAAAAAATTTGTGTTGAAGTTGTAGTTGTCAGCGTATGCATTATTCGCAGTGAGGGTTCCATCTTCATTCAGCACAAAAAACTTTGAGTATTGCCCCCCCGACCAGTAATGCCTCGCAGTAATGCTGAGCGCCATGTCGTTCTTAAAAAGATAACGGGTAGTCAACGTGTTCTCCACCGTCTTAATGTTTCGCTGCCCGAAAATGATGGTATCAGAAATGTTATTTACAAAACCGCGATCATTATTAAACTTATCCCAATATACACTCAGCTTTAAGTTCCACTTATCGCTGAAACGGATAATGGGTGTAATGTAATACCCATAAGAAATATACCCAATCTCATCAGCGCCCGAAGAGCGTGCGCCAAAATCAAAAGCAATTGGTTTGTTGTAATTGGTAGAAACATTAACTGAGGTATAAGAATTTATCACAGGCGCTAAATAAAATCGTCCTTCCGTACGCGGCTCGTAGTAGTCGCGGGTTTTCACAGGGTTCGTACCCACGGTAGTGTTCAACGAATAATTATTGTTGAACAATAGAAACTCCCACACGCTCATGTCAAGCGAAGTAAGCGCCCCATTACTGAATCGTCCGCCACGAGTAAAATTAAATCCTGCCTGTGCGTATTTAAATATTTTCCAGAACGGATTGTTCGCATTGAAGTAAGCATACGCCTGGTCGTTCGTGAAATCGTGTACATTCAGTCTTCCCAGATCGTTCCTGTCATAATTCTTATCGCCCCATTCATGAGTAGCCCCATAATTCCACAAACCTTTTACTTTATCAATAGATAAGCTCACCTGGGTTCCGTTTCTTATATCTTTTTGCATCGCACCGTTTTCATCATACTTATGATCATAAATCTGGCTCAATGAATAACGACCTGTAAACCGGAAAAAGTGATTCTTCATTTCATAAGCGCCCTGCCCCACGGTAACATTAGCATCGCGTGCGCTCCCATTGCGCATTACGTTTGTGTTTACTAAAAACACATCGCTGTTATGAGGAAGATTCTGATCGAGCACAAGTATATTGAAGTTAGTAAGCGGCTCGGTTAATATTTTCCGCGTGTTTCCATTTGCATCTTTTATCACGGCATACATATCGGCAGTAACTGCATTGAACAAACCAACGCCCAATCCCTTATCCGTTCTACCCGAAACTTTCACACCATTCAGCAACCGCACCTTGTCTGGATTTTCTACGATAACATCCCCTTCATTCAGTGAGTCAGGCACTGAGTAAAATAAAGAAGGTGTTTTGCCTATGCGTCTCGAATAAAAAAGATTTCCTTTTGCGAAAAGCTCCACTCCCTCTTTAAAGAACGGACGCTTTTCGTCAAAGACCGTTTCGAAAGCAGATAAATTTTTTACCAGCTTATCACTCTGCACCTGGCTGAAATCAGGGAGCAACGTCATGTCCAATGTAAAGCGGTCATCAATGCCATATTTCAGATCAGCACCAAAAGAATAGGAAGTAGAATTTTTGTAAACGATATTATTGTTCACATCCGCCTCAGGACTCTTCTCTCCATACAACGATAAGTAAGGAGTAAGCGACAACCTCAAAGGTGCTTCAATGTTGCTGATTCCGTTCAGTGTTCCCCAATATAAAATCCGGTTCTGCGCGCTCTTCGGAGTTAGCGTCCATTGGTCATACTCGCGGTTTCTGCGGATAACTCGCGCAAGCTGAAATCCCCACGCTTGCACTTCACGTTTCGGAAACCGCAATGCACTGTAAGGTATGCGCATCTCCACACTCCATCCGTCTTTACCTAAATGGGTGGCACTCTCCCACACCGCATCATAAGTTGGGTCGCTATCCTTCAAGTCCGATTGTACATTGCTTGCACTCACATCAAACACGTATCCATCCTGCCGAAGGTTGTAGGTATCAATTGCAAAGCGAAAACGATCGGCATTCAGGTTCTCCCCCTCATCGCGCAAGCCAAGCTCATGCAGAATACTGTCCGGAGAAGAGTCGTACATCATTGCACATACATATACAGCCGTGTTGTCGTAAGTAACGCGCACTTCTGTTTTTTGTGTAACTGGATTTCCTTCTGTGGGATCGAGCTGCACAAAATTATTAGCGACAGGAATTTTTTTCCAGCCCTCATCATCCAAGATGCCGTCAATCTTTATTGCACCCACAAGCCGCGAAGTGGAATATGTTTTCGGAACTACATCAGGTCGTGCTGATGCAATGCCGATCGTGAGAGGAAATAAAAAGTAGAGAAGTATTGTTGCCTTTATCATAACGTGCTACGTTTTTTTCAGCATTGAAAAGTACAGCCCCATTACTTAGCCCGAAGTTAATACACGGTTAATGTGAGTTAAAGTTTTAAACGGAATAATTCAGAAAATATTTTGCTTCGAATCTGTCTCCCGTCTAATCGCCTGACCGCTGGAACTATGTCTCACACAAACGCGAGCATTTCAGGGTTTTCGTTGCCCGGTTATAAGAAACCCAGAAAAGGATTCACCTATAATTCAAAGGAAAAAATTTGCAATCAATAGTTCCTCAGTAACTTCTGGATTCTTATTTGTGGTCACCTTTTTTGCTTTTAAGCACATCTCTATTCTATCTTATTTTAAAAGCAATTAACTATTCGTTTCTTGTGTAATCGGTTTATGCACATTACCTTTATTTATTGAATAAAGAATTAGAATCGGTTTCATACTCTGAAAACCATATTTGTACAACATCAAAAATTTTGTCTTCAGTTAAGAACGCGTTCGCTCAACCTTAAATTTTAAACAATAAACCTCAAACTCTTTTCTTTTAAAGTACCCATGTCTAAAACTCCTTCCGATTCGTTATTCCGGCTGATACGTAAGATGAGTAAGAGTGAGAAGCGGAACTTTAAGCTTTTCGCAAGCCGCCATTCAGTCGAGGAGAATAATTATCTGAAGCTGTTTGATGCAGTGGAAAGGCAGCGAAGTTACGATGAAACAGCGCTGTTGAAGAAGTTCAGCAAGGAGCCATTCACGAACCGATTTCCAATTACGAAGAAGAGGCTGTACGAAATTGTGCTGCGTTCACTGGACGCTTTTCATTCGCACAGCTCGACTGATGCGCAACTGAAACGCGAATTACATTTTGCGGAAATACTTTACAAGAAATCTCTGTACAATCAGTGTGCAAAAATTCTTCACTCGGCAAAACACACAGCTTTGAAGCACGAGAAACATTCATCGCTTGCAGAGATTCATCATTGGGAGAAAAAGTTGATTGAGAAAGATAATTACCTCGGGCATAACGAGGATTCAATAAACCGTATGCTGCATGAGGATGCACTGGTGGCCGACCGCATGAAAGATTTTAATGAATACTGGAATATAAAGAGCCGCCTGTTTATTCTGTTGAATAAACAAGGCAAGGTTCGCAACCCGAGAGAGCTGAACAGTTTTAAAAAAATTATTGATAACACCCTGCTTCGGAATGAAGGCAAAGCGCAGAGCCATGAGGCGAAGTATCTGTTCAATCATATTTACAGCGCATATCATTTTGGCACGGGCGATTACAAAAGCAGCTACCGGTTTCTGAAACGCAATGTGGAGTTGATTGAGGCGAACCCTTCCGCATTTAAAGAGGAACCGAATATTTATTTTTCTGTCCTTACAAATTTGATTTACGTGAGCACGAGTTTGAAAAAATACAATGAAGTGTTTGAATTGATGAAAAAACTGAAAGCAGTTCCTGAAACATTGGACACTTCGCGCAACGAGGATCTGGAAATAAAACTTTTCTCGAGTGCGTACAGTATTGAGATTACACTTTATAATACGTTGGGTGAGTTTGAAAAATCTATTGCACTCGTTGGCGCGATTGAGAAAGGTCTTGAACGGTTCGGTGAAAAAATAAACCGGCTGCGTAAGGCATATTTCTTTTTCAACATTGCAGTGGCGTATTTCGGTGCAGGAAAATTTTCGCAGGCGCTGCGCTGGACGAACCGCCTCTTTAGCGAACCAAATATTGATGAGAATCAGGATATTTATTGTTTCGCGCGGATACTGAATCTCATTATTCACATCGAGCTGAAGAATGACGATGTGGTGCCGTACATTCTTACATCAACACATCGCTATCTAAAAACACGGAGCCGTGTGTATAAATTTGAAACGGTGTTTCTGGAATTCACTGACCAATTGATGAAAGAGAATAAAAAGAATGATGTAATAAATGTGTATCGTAAACTGCTGATGAGTCTCGAAAAACTTACAAAGGATCCTTTTGAGAAAACGGTGTTTGAGTATTTTGATTTTAAAACGTGGTGCAGAAGTAAAATCAACGAAGTTCCTTTCAGAGAGATTCTCGAAGTAAAAGTACGTTCATGAAATAAAATGCTACTTACGATTTAGCAGCGCGTCCCATCCCTGTGCAGTCATCTTTACAATGTTTCCTGATTTATCAACGAGATTTACTCCCGAGTCTCTATCGGTGATGTGTCCAATGATGGAGACATCAACATGCTCGCGGATTTTTTCATAATCACTTTGCGAAATAGTAAACAGCAATTCGTAATCCTCACCTCCGCTCAATGCACACACAGTTGGATCGAGACCGAACTCGCGTGCGCGCTCATACGTTTGCGGATCAATCGGAATTTTGTCTTCGTAAATGTCGCAACCTGCATTTGACTCTTTGCAGATGTGAAGAATCTCCGAACTCAATCCATCAGAAATATCAATCATTGAAGTGGGCTTCACTCCAAGTTCTTTCAACTTCTCAATAATTTCTTTTTGTGCTTCGGGTTTGAGTTGGCGCTCAAGAATGTAATCGTTGCCCGCAAGATCAGGTTGAATGTTTGGATTCTCCAAAAATATTTTTTTCTCTCGCTCCAATATTTGCAAGCCGAGATATGATCCGCCAAGATCGCCCGTTACACAAACGAGATCGTGCATTTGTGCACCGTTGCGATAAACAATGTCTTCTTTCTTTGCCTTACCAATACTTGTAATGGACAATATCAAACCCGCTCTCGAAGAAGTAGTATCGCCACCAACTAAATCAACTCCATATTTTTTGCAAGCAAGTAACATTCCTTCGTAAAGTTCTTCAATGGCTTCGAGCGAAAAACGATTTGACAATGCAATGGAAACCAAAATCTGTTTTGGAGTTGCATTCATTGCATAAATGTCAGAGAGGTTAACGCAAACTGCCTTGTAACCCAGATGCCGCAGCGGATGAAAAGTAAGATCGAAGTGAACACCTTCGAGCAACATGTCTGTAGAAATGACTGTTTGATGATCTGAAAAATCAATTACGGCCGCATCATCACCAATACCTTTTACTGATTCCGAATTTGATAGCTCAACCGATTTGGCAATGTGTTCGATCAAACCAAATTCACCGATGACGCTTAACTCCGTTCTTCCCTGTTTGTCTTCAAGCATAACTTCAAAAAATTTTGTTGCAAATGTAAAGCAAACTTTTGCGGTAGCTAATCGTTGTTAAAGGCGGAGTATTGCAAGTATTATTTGTAACGCTCCCTCTCAAATTGTATCTTTGCAGAATAATATAAAGAAGTAACATAAATGATCACTGTAACCGAAAGAGCGAAAGACAAAGCGCTGAACCTTATGCGGGAAGAGCATAAGCCACAGGATGCATTTATCCGCGTTGGGGTTGATGGCGGTGGTTGTTCAGGGTTGACTTACAAACTTGAATTCGACAATCAGGTAAAGCCTGATGATAAAATATTTGAAGATAAAGGAATGAAGATAGTGTGCGACAAGAAAAGTTTTCTTTATCTGATCGGCACCGAACTCGACTTTACCGACGGATTGAACGGAAAAGGATTTCAGTTCAACAATCCGAATGCCTCGCGCACATGCGGATGCGGGGAGAGTTTTTCGGTGTAAATTTTTTTTGCCCAAACAAAACTTTAGAAGTATTCTAAATAAGAATGTCGGAAGATTTGAAAATATTAGACGAGTTAACGCAGAGCGAATACAAATGGGGCTTTGTGAGCGACATTGAGAGCGACAATGCTCCGATGGGCTTAAGCGAGGACATCGTGCGTTTCATTTCTGCAAAGAAGAATGAGCCGCTGTGGATGCTCGACTGGCGGCTGAAAGCTTTTCGACATTGGGTGAGTTTGAAACAGCAAGAACCAACCTGGGCGAACATTCATCATCCCGAAATTGATTTTCAAAACATCATTTACTATTCCGCACCGAAAGCAAAACCACAACTGGCTTCTTTGGATGAATTGGATCCCGAAATAAAAGCAACGTTTGATAAACTCGGGATCTCTCTCGAAGAACAAAAGCGTTTATCGGGAGTTGCCGTGGATGCAGTGATTGACAGCGTGAGCGTGAAAACAACTTTTCGTGGAGAGTTAAAAAAAATTGGAATTATTTTTTGCTCGTTCAGCGAGGCCGTTCAATACCATCCTGATTTGATAAAAAAATATTTAGGGAGCGTAGTTCCGATGACGGACAATTTTTATGCAGCATTGAACAGTGCGGTCTTCAGTGATGGTTCGTTCTGTTACATTCCGAAAGGAGTTCGTTGTCCGATGGAACTTTCAACTTATTTCAGAATAAATTCCGCAGGTACTGGTCAGTTTGAAAGAACATTAATCATTGCTGATGAAGGCGCGTTTGTAAGTTATCTTGAAGGATGCACAGCACCGATGCGTGACGAGAATCAATTGCATGCTGCAGTGGTTGAAATTTATTCTCACAAAGATGCACAGGTAAAATATTCAACTGTGCAGAATTGGTATCCAGGAGATAAGAATGGTAAAGGCGGTATTTACAATTTCGTTACCAAGCGGGGACTTGCTCTTGAAAATGCAAAGATCAGTTGGACACAGGTTGAAACAGGAAGTGCGATCACATGGAAATATCCAAGTGTAATTTTAAAAGGAGACAATTCGATAGGCGAATTTTACTCTGTTGCTGTAACAAACAACATGCAGCAGGCAGATACGGGAACCAAGATGATTCATCTAGGAAAAAATACTCGTAGTACGATTGTATCAAAAGGAATAAGCGGAGGAAAGAGCAGCAACAGTTACCGCGGGCTTGTGAAGATTAATAAGAACGCTGACAACGCTCGCAATTATTCTCAATGCGATTCATTATTGCTCGGAGATAAATGCGGTGCGCATACATTTCCTTATCTCGAAGTACATAACAAAACGGCAATGGTTGAACACGAAGCCACTACCAGTAAGGTTGGAGAAGATCAGATTTTCTATTGCAACCAGAGAGGAATTTCTTCTGAAGATGCAGTGGGGCTTATCGTAAATGGTTTTTGTAAAGAAGTATTTAATGAGTTGCCAATGGAGTTTGCTGTCGAAGCGCAGAAGTTGTTGGCGATAAGTTTAGAAGGAAGCGTTGGTTGATCATCGAATACGAATCATTACGAACATACGCATAGAAAAATGTTACTGATAAAAAATTTAAAGGCAAGCGTTGAAGGAAAACAAATCCTGAACGGATTGAATCTCGAAGTTGGTTCAGGACAAGTTCATGCAATCATGGGACCGAACGGTTCGGGTAAGAGTACGCTTGCTTCAGTATTGGCAGGAAGACAGGATTATAAAGTGACCGGAGAAGTTCTTTATAACGGAAAAGATTTGCTGGAACTTTCTCCTGAAGAACGTGCGCAGGCGGGAATGTTTCTTGCGTTTCAATATCCGATAGAAATTGCGGGAGTGAGCAATGCAACTTTCCTCAAGCAGGCGTTAAATTCTATTCGCCTCTCAAACGGAAAAGAAAAGCTTGACTCAAAAGATTTTTTGAAAATGATAAAAGAAAAAATGGCGCTTGTTGAAATGGACAAGACCATGGCGCAACGCAGCGTGAATGAAGGATTCAGCGGGGGGGAGAAAAAACGAAACGAAATTTTTCAGATGGCTATTCTTGAGCCTAAGTTGTGCATCCTTGATGAAACAGATTCCGGTCTGGACATTGATGCGTTGAAAATTGTTGCGAACGGTGTGAATACCTTACGCGATAAGGAAAGATCGTTTGTTGTGATCACGCATTATCAACGTTTACTTGATTACATCGTTCCTGATTTTGTGCATGTACTTTACAACGGAAGAATTGTAAAAAGCGGAACGAAAGAACTTGCTCTCGAGTTGGAAGAAAAAGGATACGACTGGATAAAGGAAGAAGTAGCTGCTTAACGTTTCAAAAAATAATCTGTACAATCTGTGGCTGCTTACTTAGAAAAATATAAATCTCTTTCCGTAAAAGAATTTCCTTCATTGCAGGAAAAAGCGATTGAGCATTTTTTCCGTTTGGGATTTCCTACTTCTAAAAATGAAGAGTGGAAGTACACCAACATCGCTCCGATTGTTTCCAAAGATTTTTCTTTCTCAATTCCTGAGACGAAAATTTCAAAAGAAGAAATTCTCCAAAAATTTCCTTTTGTAAAGGATTCTGTTCTTATTGTGATTGAAAACGGAAAGTGGAACAAGAATATTTCAGAACTGAAAAATCTGCCTGCAAAAATTGAAATAAAAAATTTGCACGAAGCGAAAGACAATCCTTTTGTTCAAAAACATTTTAATCTTTATGCAGATGTGCAGGCAGATGCATTTGCTGCGCTCAATACTGCCTTTGCAAATGATGGTTTGCTGATTCACATTCATTCGAAAGCAATTATTGAAACTCCTGTTTTCATCATTAATATTTCTTCATCGCAGGAGCAAGCAGCTATTTCTTACAATCGTTTGCTTGTTATTGCAGAGAAAAATTCTTGTGCAAAAATTTCCTGCATTGCTGTTTCGAAAAATAATTCTTCAGAAACATTTTCAAATTCCATCAATGAAATTTTTACTGATGAAAATGCTTCGCTTGAATTTGATGTGCTGCAAAACGAGAACGAAAAATCTTTTCATATCAATGGAACGCATACGTATCAATCGGCTAATTCAAAGTTCAGCATCAATACTGTTTCGCTTGGCGGAAGCATTTTAAAAAACAAACTGCACATTAAATTAGACGGATTGAATTGCGAAACGCACATGCACGGCTTGTACATAGCTGATAATTCTCAGTTGATTGACAACCACACTGCCGTGTATCATTCAAAACCGCACAGCAACAGCAACGAATTGTACAAAGGAATTATCGGTGGCAACGCACATGCAGTATTCAACGGAAAAATTTTTGTGGAGAAGGATGCACAAAAAACAAATGCATATCAAAGCAACAAAAATATTTTATTGAGTAATGATGCTGTTGTAAATGCAAAACCGCAACTTGAAATTTTTGCTGATGATGTAAAGTGTACACACGGTGCAACTACTGGACAGATGGATGATGAATCGTTGTTTTATTTGCGATCGCGAGGCATCAATGAGAATGATGCAAAGGCATTATTGAATCTTGCGTTTGCAAACGATGTGCTGAACAATATTTCAGTTTTTCCTTTTCGTGAATTTGTAGTTAATATTGTTGAAACTAAGTTGAAAGGAGCTACAAGATGAGTTTTCTGTATCTGTCTATTTTTTATTCTCAGGTTTTTATTTGACATAATATATTCAGTCATGAAATTTTTTTGACTATTTTAGTGTGCTTAGGTTAGTGCAGCTTCAGTAACTTTGCTGGGCGTATGTCGAAATGCGTTTAGCACTGTAATTATCGCAAAGATTAACACACATAACTTTCTTCAATCATCACCGTATGTTCGATTTCTACCTAAGGCTTTACAATGCGCCAGACAGACTAAAATTAAGTACGCAACTATTGACAAAGTGGCGGGAAATCGGAGGGCATCCGATCTAATTGAGAAAAAGTAATTATTCTTGTGTTGTTTTTATCTTCTCCCGATAACGTACTTAATTTTTGAGAAGAAAACTTAGTTGCCTTTAGAAAAGTTAAAACACGCTAACTAATTGCAATCATTAATTTTAATGGTGAAAATGGGAAATGAATCTACCAATTCTGTCACTTGAAGTTGAATGGAAACCATAATTGCCCATTGGATTTAGGATTAAAAACATCCGCACTTTAATTACTCCCCCAACCTATTAATACATAATCGTTAATGGAAGGTGCAAGGGGCGGGAGGTCAAAAATTCGCATTACTTCCGACAACATTATAATTAAGCGTTCGCCTACTGAAGCATTACTAAGACGAAGGCGATTATTGAGCAGTCGGAATGTTACGCTACCAAAGTAGCCGCAAAGGTAGTAGAAGAGTATCAAGTGGGCGAAAGTGTATAACCGTACGAAGATCAACATCTAATTCCAAAAATTTGTGCCGATTGAGATCCGGGGACTACCACTAGAACAAACAAAACTGAAATTCAATTTTGAATCAAAAATCTCTTCAAAATAAAAGATTAAATACAAGGAAAAGTAAGCCCCAGAAGATGAATCATTGAAAATACATTTGCTTGGCTTGAGAGTTTCAGAAGATTGAGCAAAGACTTTCGGTATTTACTAGAATCAGGTACGTTATGATTTATTTGGCATCCTTAAAAAAAATTTAGAGTTTCTATGTGTTTTCTGAATATAATATTTTCGATGACACTACATGCAGAAGAAAATCTGTTCCTTTGGAAAAAATATTTCCAATGAGAAGATTTATTTCCCTTCTTTCGTTATGCATATTGTTTAATGCTGAGCAATCCCAAGGTCAGAACACCGATTCAGTAACGATCAAAAAAATTTTCAATGAAGCACTCACTAACAGTGTGGCGTATAAAAATCTTGATCATCTTGTAAACACCATCGGTGCGCGCCTCAGCGGATCACCACAGGCAGCAAAAGCAGTAGAATGGGCGCGGCAGGCAATGCGCGATGCCGGTGCTGACACTGTGTGGCTGCAGGAAGTGTGGGTACCGCATTGGGTGCGCGGAGAAAAAGAAGCGGGAATAATTCAATACAGCAACGTGATGAAAGAAGTTCCCGTGTGTGCGCTCGGCATGAGCATTGCAACTCCACCGCAGGGAATTTCCGCACCCATTATCGAAGTGAAAAATTTTGATGAGTTGAAAAAACTCGGCACCGCAAGCATCAAAGACAAAATTGTTTTTTACAATCACCCGTTCGATCAAACATTCATTAATACGTTTGATGCGTATGGCGAAGCAGGGAAGTACCGCTGGAGCGGACCCAGTGAAGCTGCGCGTTACGGTGCCATTGCTTCCATCGTGCGCAGCATGGCAATCAATCAAGATGATTTCCCGCACACAGGAGCGATGGGTTACAACGATTCGCTTCCGAAAATTCCGTGCGCTGCCATCAGCACAAACGGTGCAGAGTTGCTGAGTACGATTTTGGAAACAAATCCCAGCACAAAATTTTTTCTCAAACAAAGTTGTGAGATGAAGGACAGTGTGCTTTCATACAATGTAATCGGAGAAATAAAAGGAAGCGAGCATCCCGAAGAAATTATTGATGTAGGCGGACACCTTGATTCATGGGAAACTGGAAAAGGCGCAACAGATGACGGCACGGGAGTGGCACAGAGCATAGAAGTGCTGCGGCTTTTTAAGACAACAGGAGTGAAACCCAAACGTACCATCCGTGCCATTGCTTTTATGAATGAAGAAAACGGATTGAAAGGTGGACGCAAATACGCAGAGATGGTAACAAAGAATAAAGAGAATCATATCGCAGCCTTAGAAAGCGATGCAGGGGGATTTACTCCGCAAGGTTTCGGATTGAATATGAAAGAGGACAAGCGCGTAAAAATTCTTGTATGGAAAAATCTTTTTCTTCCTTACGGCTTGTGGAGTTGGGATGGCGATGGCGATGGTGCAGACATTTCACCGATGACAAAGAGCGGAGTTCCCGGCATCGGTCTTTCGGTTGACTCGCAGCGTTACTTTGACCTTCATCATGCCGCCAGCGATACGTTTGATAAAATAAATCGCAGAGAACTTGAGCTCGGTGCTGCCTCCATGGCTTCACTTATTTATTTGATCAGTCAATACGGGTTGTAAAAAATATGCTGAAAGAAAAGTTTGATGTCTTAGTTATAGGTGCGGGGCCTGCTGGCACCATTGCCGCTTCTATCTTAAAGAAGGAAGGATTCAACATTAAGATGGTTGAGAAGCAAAAGTTCCCGCGTTTTGTAATCGGTGAAAGTTTATTGCCGCGATGCATGGATCATCTGGAAGCAGCCGGATTGCTTGATGCCGTAAAGGCACAGGGCTTTCAGGAAAAATTTGGAGCTAAGTTTGTACGCGGCAGTGAAATTTGTGATTTCAATTTTGCCGATCAATTTACCAAAGGATGGAATTGGACATGGCAGGTGCCTCGTGCGCAGTTCGACAAAACGCTTGCTGATGAAACAGAGAAGAAAGGAGTTCTGATAGATTACGAAACCGGAGTTACAGATATTAAATTCTTCAGCGATCATTCTGTTACTATTGTTGAACATGCAGACGGATCGAAAAAGGAAATAGAAGCAAAATTTATTGTGGATGCGAGCGGATACGGCCGGGTTATTCCGCGCATGTTTAATTTGGATGAGCCGAGTAATTTTCCTGCGCGCAAAGCATTCTTCGCTCACATCAAAGATGCAAAGCGTCCTCATGGCATTGACGGAAATCGAATTACCGTAGTAGTGCATCGTCAAGATGTGTGGATATGGATTATTCCTTTCAGCAACGGAGCAACTTCCGTTGGTTTTGTCGGCAGACCTGAATTCTTTAATCAGTTTAGCGGTGTGGATGAAAAATCTTTCCGCGCAATGATTTCCAGCGATGCGAATACGGCTGATCGTTTTGATGAAGCAGAATTAATTTTACCGCCTACTGCAATTGCAGGATACGCGATCACGACAAAAAAATTATTCGGGGATGGATTTGTCCTTACTGGAAATGCTACGGAGTTTCTCGATCCTGTTTTTTCTTCCGGTGTTACCTTTGCGATGGAGAGCGGACACACGGCTGCAAAATTAGTAGCGCGTCATCTCCGCCATAATTCCTCTGTTAACTGGGAGAAAGATTATACTGCGCACATGATGCAAGGCATTAACACATTTCGCAGCTATGTTTCCGGATGGTATGATGGAACTTTGCAAGACATCTTTTTTGCTCGCGAAATAAAAGAGAGTTTCAAGGAACAAATCTGCTCTGTGCTTGCGGGTTATGTGTGGGATCTCGAAAATCCATTCGTAAAAAAACACAACAACGCATTAAAAGCATTGGCTAAAATAATTGAGATCAACGAGGGTTGATATTTTTTTTGTATGCTATATTCCCTTAATGTTAATTGCAAGCCCTGAATCGCCAACTATTCATTCTTTATTTACATCGCTTCGCGTTTACCGTTTCTTATACATCATAAATCAAACAATTAAATGTAATCTTAAAAACCAATAACAAATGGCTTTCAAATCAATTCTTAGCATTGATACCAGGCGAGTTAGGCCTCCTCTATTGCGACTACTCTCGCAGAGATGTTGATAACATCGTGTCGCCTTCTTCTATTTTTTATTGAGGGACTTTTCAGTGTAAAATTGAAACAACCGAAGACGACAGCATTCTGGAATTGATGGCGGATCCACACGAAGTTAAAAACGGAAAAATTACTATCTACAAACGCAGTGTCACTGGAACGCTTCAAACTCTTGAGTTTGAAGAAACATACATCTTTCAGTTTAGTGAGAGTATTGTCATCGCTGGTAGCAACACAATGACTACTCCCTCTGTGATCTCTGCAAAGAAGAGCAAGATGGGAACTGCAAAGCACGAGAATACTTGGCCTACCAACTCGTAATCTGTAAAAATAAAATGCACGTGATCCCATTAGATCACGTTTATCTATTTTATTTCAACAAAACTCTCTGTGCCAGAAGGCATAAAGAATTAAAAGCAATCCTGGAAGTTGCTCTTTTCTAAAAATCTCTCACAACTTTTTAAGAAACGCCTTGAATTGGTCATCCCGCTGTAATTGTTCGAAAAAGTATTCTCCTTTTATGGTTTTGCGACCCAGAGCTCCCCCCTCTCTCCTGACAGCATCAAGATATTGGACTGCTTTAGTTATGTCTTTCTTATCTGCATAGTAACAGGCATAAGTATAATTCAAAATGGCGCTGTGGGGAAAGAGTTTTATGCCTCGGTCAATTATACTCTTTGCTGATTCATCTTCCTGTATCCTTATTTTTGAATAAGCAAAGTTGTAAAGCGCAGTATCATTTTTATTGAGCAAGCTGTCTCCGGCTTTGCATTTCACTTTGAGTGTTTCGTAAGTTTGGCAAACGTCAGAAAATTTTGCCATCGCCATCTCACACGTTGCTTTATTAAGATATGCCTCTGCATTACGAACATCATTTTCAAGCTCATCAGCATAATATTTTATTGCCTGATCCCAGTCTTCTTTGTTTTGCGATTCAATAGCTTTATGATAATAGCAGTTGCCAAGTTCGAAAAATATTTGGGGATAAGCCGATTGTTTGGCACGGGTTATATGAAAATCTTCTATGGCTTTTGCAAATTTTAAGAGTCGCACATTCGCCTTTCCGCGCCAGAAGTAAGCATCTGCATAATTGCTTTGATAGTCAATAGCCTTCTCAAAATTAGAAAAGGCTTCTTTCGGATTGAGATTAAAAATATTTTTCCCGATCTTTAAATAGGTTTCCGGCTGCTCTTTTTTTTCAGAGAGCGATTTGGAATACCATTTGTTCGCCTCATCTAACCTTCCTTGCCCGGTAATAGCATCTCCAAGGAAGTTATATATATCTTTATTCAGAGCAGGATAGTGGCTAAGATCCAAACAAGCATAAAGATCATCTTGTGCCCCTTTGTAATCACCAAGATTTAGTTTGCATTGTCCGCGCTCGTAGATGGCATAGAAAAATGCAGAAGTGTGATTCAGGCAAGTGTCAAAATAATTTTTTGCCTCTGCATATTTTTTGCTTTCCAACTTTATTTTCCCTAGGTAATACCAACTTGAATCATGGTTTGGATTCAGTTTGGCGGATGATTTGAAACAATTGAATGCATCATTCGGGTGTGTCTTGAGGAATCGTAACCCGATATTATATTTATCTTGTTCCCAATTTCTTATATATGCTTTCAAACTGTCAGATAATTTGTATTGGGAGTTGAGAGCTTTTTCAAAATAATCAGCCGCCACTTCGGGTTTATTAAGTTCGCTGTAAACATAACCAGTCTTGACACTTACAATCGGTTCATTCAGAAAATCGCATGCGGCACGATAATGTTTGCATGCTTCTTCCCAATTATTTTCTTCACGATAGCAATCACCAAGCCGCTCCATGAAGCGCCCGTTATGCACGTCATGAATGAGGGCTTTTGTAAAATATTTTTCTGCATTTTTCAAGTCTTTCATTTGGAAGAAACATTCTGCATAAGCTGAAAGCCAACGAGAGTTAGTGGAATCCTTGTTCACGAGATTAGAAAAATCGCTTTTTGCATCTTCATAATTTTGCTGATGAATGTAAATGCCTCCGCGAGTTGCATAAAATTCTTCCGGTTCAGGATTTAGACGTATCGCGCTGGTGATATCTTTCATCGCTCCATCATTGTCACCCTTTTTAACAAGGGTAAGTGAATGGAGGTACCAATATTCAAAGTCCGTAGGGTCTGACTTCAGCAAAATATCAGCAAGTCGAAATGCTTCAGAATATTGTGCATCACTAATAGCTCGTGTTACTTTATCAATTTCAGAAATTCTGTTTATCAACTGAACAATTTTATTTCCTAAATCATCATTTTTATATTCAATGTAAAGATTTGAATCTGCGTGGAGTTCTTCCTGATGGTGCATTAAGAGATGTGCCAGACTAGCTTTTTTTTTCCATATCTCAATATTTTCATTTCCTTCATCCGGATACCGAATCATCAATGAAATATTTTGAAGGCGCTGTGTGATGTATTCATTAGAGATATCAGATGACTGCGCATCTTCATAAAGTGCTTTTACCTCCTGCAAATCGCCAGAAGTATAGTCGCTTGAAAAATAGATTTCGTCTGCCTTCTTAAGTTTATTTTCTACATACGTTGCAGATTGTTCATCAAATTCCTCATGATTTTTTCTGCGGTTGCTTCTGCGCAGAGAACTGTAATATCTTCCCCATATACTCTTTGTATCAGGTTCCAGATTGTGCCTGATACCAGCAATCAAAGCTGTCCACTCATTTCCTTTTATAAGTACATATACAGTTGCCTTCTTCGCCATAAGGGGCAAACCGCTTGCACTACCTAATAATTTTCTCTTAAACCTTATTTCAAAATTAACATTGACAGTGGCAGTATCTTTTCGCGCATTCATAGTAAAAGTTGTAAGAACGGTGTGGAATACTTCCGTAGAATTCTCCTCCCCCCGTTCAAATGAATTAAGAAAATCATGAAGATAAGTGTCCATGTCTTTGGTATCGTTCTGCGAACTTTTTTCTTCCGATTCGCTCGGGTCTAGATCATTTTCAATAGTTACTTCCTTATTAATAAAAACAGGATTCTTTGCATTGGGTGCATTGCTGAATTTTCGTCTGATCAATTCCTGCTTATCCAGGATACTATAGGAAGAATTTAAAATAAAATTAAGCAATTCGGAGAATGATATCTGTATGATATTTTCGGCAGCGTGAATGATATGTGAACTGTCCTTTCCGGTAATTGTTTGCTGAGCAAAAGTTGCTTCAGCAGTAGGTAATTGTGCCTCAGAAATCAAACCACTGCTTAAACAAATAAAAAATAAAAATGAAGTAATTCCAGATGTTTTCATTTGATTCCGAGTGAGCGGAGCAGGTAAATATCTTTATCGGCATCCGGCCTTGCTTCGAGGTTTGAAATCAGCCAACCAGAATTTTTCGAGTCACGGTGAAACTGGCTCACTTCAAAAACCCAATCAGATACCTGGGAAAAATAATACTTTACATCATTGACTTGTAAAAATTTCAAAGTGTTGTTTTTAATTTCATCAATGAAAACAGAGATGCTGCCTGGACGAAAATTTCCTGCAAAGTAAGCAGGCAGGTTATCCTTATCTTTAAATACCCTCTCAATGCCGATAAAATCAGTGCCATGACTTGATGAGTTCAAGAATTTTGTAGTGTCCACATTCTTGAGAGGATCGAGATCCCTAGAAAGGATTCCACAAATCACCCACTTTGAAGAACCATCTTCCAAATACTGTTGTTCCAGTGCAATTTTTATTTTTATAGTAGTGCCTTTGCGGGCGAAGTCACAGTCGACTCCTGCATACCAGTTGGAATCAGTTAAGCGAAGTCTGGTTTTATTTTTTAATACCTGATTAATAAACTTGCCTATCAGTTCGGGCTTGAGATTCGAATTCGATTTGTTGAAAAGCATTCGGATAAATTCCGCCCGGTTTAATTTTTTATCTAATAGTTCCTGATTCTCTGCTTTGAGGTATTGGTAAAAATTTCCGAAACGGTCGCGATTAAACCGGTCTATGAAATCATCAATCTGCTTTACTTTGAATTCGTAATTTTCATCATGCAAGACATTACTCTGATCCTGTGCGTGACTTTTTCCAATAACCAAAAGCAAGAAAATTCCTGCGAGAGAAAAAAATTGTTTCATAAATTAAATATGTATCGAATATTGTTTTACCCGCGTTTGGTTTGCACAACTCCAATGTTTCCTAGGTAAACTTCATACACTGTTTGAGACTCAGTGCCTACAATTTTTATTTTCGGCTTTATAATGATTTCCACTTTCTTATCGGTAATATCTGAGTATTGTTTTATTTCATCCCGATACCCTGAAAACTCTTGTTCAAACTCTGCAGTGGCTCTGTAGGTTCCGTCAGGTTGTTTTTGGAAGGCTGTCACAATTTCAATTTTTGTCCATGAAACCTCAACACGAGTGTATGGGAGTGATTTTATCATCATCAAATAAGCCCGAACATTGTAACTCTTTTTGTCCTGATTGTTGATATTTGAAATTTCAATGACGCGGTTCTCATCCACAAATAATTTTACTCCTTCTTCCAGCACTCTGTTCATCTGAGTTTCGCTGTTACTCGTATCAACCAAAAATCTCAGCTTATTGTTCAGGTCTCTTACTTTGTTAAAAGCCTTTTCCCTGAACTCACTGGCATATATCTTTAATGTTTGATCCTTAAATACAAGTGTATCTTCTGGTTCATCAGCAATGATGGTGTCAGAACTTTCAGCTGGCACAGCCTTTGATTGCGATGAAGTAGTATTAGTAGTGGCGATATTATTTTGCTGAACGGGCGGTATTTCTTTCGGAGGATCCTGAATAGGTGGAATTTTAGTTGGTGCGTTTTCAGTAACTACAGAGGGTTCAGTATTGTTTTTGCCCTTGGAGTTTCCATTTTTTTTGTTTTGTGCCTCTATATCTTTACGCGTCTTCTCGTCAGTTTTTGTTTTTTCCTGTTGCTGTTTCTTTTCAAGTTTCGCTTGAGCGTCTTTTTCGGATTTCTCATTTTTGATTTTCTCTTCCTGATCTTTCTTATCCTTTTTGGCTTTCAAATCAGCGTCTTTCTTGTCTTGCTTCGCTTTCAAATCAGTATCTTTTTTGTCTTGCTTTGCTTTCAAATCAGCGTCTTTCTTTTCCTGTTTTGATTTATCTTGATTGGCCTTCTTGCTTTTATCATCATTGGCGGCTAGCATCTTTTTATCCTGTTTCTCTTTTTCAGCTAACTCTTTTTTATCCTTTTCAGCTTGTGCTTGATTTTCTTTTTGTTGTTTCATTTCCGAATCTGCCTTCTTTTTTGCATCTGCATACATGGCTTTGTCTTCTGCCTGCTCTTTCGCTTTGTCTTCAGGAGTTAAAGGAACTGGAGGTGCTTGAACACCGGGAGTGACGCTTTCCTTAGACTTGACCGGGGTCACACTACATTTTATGATTTTAATATCCTTCAATTCAATTCCGTCACCGCATTCTTTCTTAATGAGAAAATACCATCCCGTTCCAGATTCTCTTTGATCGGAAACAGCATCGTTAAGTACAGCATTGTCTTCCCCAGGATTGATTGGCTTTTTTGGAAAATTCTTTAATGTAGAAGAACGAACCTTTTTGCAAGTTAATTCATAATCAATTCGAATATCCACATTGATGGGATCGTTGCTTAAGTTGATTACCCTCCACAGAATTGATTTCCGGTCGTATTCTCCTTCAATAATTTCTTTCTCACATGAGAGGTGGATTTTCGGATCCACGCCATCCTTCACTGAAAATTCCTGATATTCATAAAGATTTTTGTCTTGCATCCATGGCTTGTACTCCTGCGCATTTACAGACATTGAGATAATAAAAATGAATGGAGTAAGAAGCGAGTTAATTGACCTTTTCATATATTTTAAATTTGAGTCGCGCAATTTAGGTTTTGGTGCAAACAAAAAAAAATTTTTTTTATTTCTTGACTTATTCAAAACCTTTTGCAAGATTGCGGGACTAAATTTTAAAAATGTAGCAGAATGAGTGGCTCTTTTCTTTTTTCAAAAAATACATTTCGTATTTTTTTCCTCTGTTGTGTTATTGTTTCCGCAAGCAGCGAGGTAAATGGGTGTACTGTAAATATTATTCTTCCAACGGTTGATACAGCAGTTTGCCCTGGAAGCCCCATTACAATTAAGTTTACAAATAATCTTGCGCTTACTGACAGCGCTTTTCTTTTTAAAACAGACACCTCAGTTGCTGGCAATAAAATAGCTGCCCAAAAAGCGACAAATGATACTTTAACCTTTACTTTTAACGCATCGGCTATTGTAGGAATTTACACGTATTTTGTTGTGGGACATGCCGGAACCAATTGCGGGGTCGATTCAATTCATGTTAATGTGAGTGTAATTCTTCCTGTAAGTGTAGTGATTGCTGCGAACCCACCCGGTACTATTTGTCTAGGAACGAACGTGACGTTTACAGCAACACCAACCAATGGTGGCTCAACTCCTGCCTTTCAATGGAAATTGAACGGAGGAAATGCGGGAAC
>JBBRND010000013.1:0-112628 GCA_038230515.1 Bacteroidia bacterium
CGGCACAAAAAGAAAACGCATAACAATTTTTTTTTGATGATTATATTTTTCCCGCCCCGTAAGGCGGGTTTTTTTTTGCCCCTGTTTTTTTTTAATACTCACCTGCACACACCTTCATTCGCAAAACTTGGCCGTCCACTCCCGGATTCGCAACCATTCGCTATTCGTACAACTAACTCGCTGCCATTTCTTCCGCTTCCCTTTCCTCGGCACAGTATTCGACAAGGAAACTGTACTTTTACGGCCACCGTTTTTCTCTTTTCAGAACACAACTAAAAAAATCCAATTCAGAAGATGACCATTGACGATCATAATTTTCCGCGTGTAGAACTTGCAAACGTAATTGATGACGATACGGAATTTATTCCGCTGCTGACGCAGGAAGACGAAGAGAGCATGAATGCTCAAACCGTTCCTCCCACACTTTCCATACTTCCGCTTCGCAACACGGTTTTGTTTCCGGGTGTGGTCATTCCGATTACGGTGGGCAGAGATAAAAGCATTAACCTGATTAAAGATGCGTACAAAGGCGACAAGATTATCGGTGTGGTTTCGCAGAAGGACACGAACATTGAAGACCCGAAGTTTGAAGAGCTGAATAAAATTGGCACCGTTGCGAATGTGCTGAAGATGCTTCGCATGCCCGATGGAAACACCACCATCATTATACAAGGGAAAAAGAGATTTGAATTAAAAGAGCTGGTGCAAACCGAGCCGTACATTAAAGCCACGGTGCAGGCAATTCCTGAAACCGTTCCCGAGAAAAACGACAAAGAATTTCACGCCACGGTGCAGAGCATGAAGGATCTTGCGTTGCAGATCATTCAGCACTCTCCGAATATTCCCAGCGATGCGGCTTTTGCAATCCGCAACATTGAGAGCAATTCTTTTCTCACCAACTTCATTTCGTCAAATATGAATCTTGATGTGGTGAAGAAACAATCGCTGCTGGAAATTGGTGACTTACGCGAACGTTCTACAAAAGTGCTCGAGCATCTCACCAAAGAATTGCAGATGCTCGAGTTGAAAAATCAGATTCAGAATAAAGTAAAGACGGATATTGACAAACAGCAGCGCGAGTTTTTTCTTAATCAGCAACTGAAAACGATTCAGGAAGAATTAGGCGGACAGACTCCCGAACGCGAAGTAGCCGAACTGCGCGAGCGCGCCAAAGAAAAAAAGTGGAACAAAGAAGTGTCGGACACCTTTAACAAAGAATGTGACCGCCTGATGCGAATGAATCCTGCGGCTGCGGAATATTCTGTGGTGTTGAATTACCTGCAGGTGCTGCTCGATCTTCCGTGGAATGAATTTACTAACGACAACTTCGATCTCAAGTTTGCGCAAAAGGTTTTGGAAAAAGATCATTGGGGATTAGAAAAAGTAAAAGCCCGCATCCTCGAATACCTTGCTGTGCTTAAGCTGAAACGCGACATGAAATCACCCATCATGTGTTTGTACGGACCTCCGGGAGTCGGTAAAACTTCGTTGGGAAAATCAATTGCCCGTGCGCTCGGCAGAAAATATGTTCGCATGTCGCTCGGTGGCTTGCGCGATGAAGCAGAAATACGCGGACATCGCAAAACATACATTGGCGCCATGCCAGGTCGCATTATTCAGAATCTAAAAAAAGCAAAGACCGCCAATCCTGTTTTTGTGCTTGATGAAATTGATAAACTCGGAAACGATTTTCATGGCGATCCTTCGTCTGCCTTGCTCGAAGTTCTCGATCCTGAACAGAACAATACTTTTTATGATAACTATGTAGAGATTGATTTTGATCTCAGTAATGTGTTATTCATCGCTACGGCAAATTCATTAAGTTCGATACAACCCGCACTGCTCGACCGTTTGGAGATCATCGAGATCAGCGGGTACACGGTGGAAGAAAAAATTCAGATTGCAGTGCGCCATCTCGTTCCGAAACAACTCGAAGCACACGGATTAAAGAAAGAGCACGTGAAACTTTCTCCGAAGATGATTGAACTCATCATCGAACAGTACACGCGTGAAAGTGGTGTTCGTGGTTTGGAGAAGAAGATTGCAGCCTTCGTTCGCGGCATTGCAAAAAATGTGGCGATGGAGGAAGAATACAATCCTGTTGTTGATGAAGAAGCAATCAATAAAATTCTTGGTGCGCCTGTTTTTCAAAAAGACAGATCGCTGAAGAACGATGTAGCAGGAGTTGTTACCGGACTTGCCTGGACTGCTGTTGGTGGAGATATTCTTTTCATTGAAGCATCGCTCAGTAAAGGCAAAGGCAAACTCACCCTCACAGGCAACCTCGGTGAGGTGATGAAAGAATCTGCTGTCATCGCACTCGCATATCTGAAAGCACATTGCAATGAATTGTCAATTGATCCGCGCGTGATTGATCAGTGGGATATTCACATTCATGTACCCGAAGGTGCAACCCCAAAGGATGGACCATCGGCAGGCATTACCATGCTTACTGCACTTGCATCTGCCTTTACACAGCGCAAAGTAAAAGAGCAACTGGCAATGACGGGAGAAATTACACTGCGCGGAAAAGTTCTTCCCGTTGGCGGCATCAAAGAAAAAATTCTTGCTGCAAAACGCGCAGGCATTAAAGACATCATTCTTAGCACCGACAATAAAAAGGACATTGAAGAAATCAAAAAAGATTACCTCAAAGATCTCCGCTTTCATTACGTGTCCGAAATGATTGAGGTAATCAACCTCGCTCTCCTGAAAGAAAAAGTAAAGAAGCCGCTCGACATTACTTTTCACGAAAACGGAGAAGCGAAGAAGGAGCAGGAGGCGTAAGCGATACCGGTTTATTTGTTTGAATCATTTGTTGGGTCAGTTCCCAACTTCTCAATCGTTTTCCTCGCTTCTGCCAATCGTATTTGTTTATTCTTTTCCACCAATTTCTGTGTGATCAATTTTTCCATTTTATGATGGAGGGGAACAAGTAGCGCAGCAATAAAAACCAACGTCAGCAACATCAGAGAAGGTGAGTGATGTGTAACTTTTTCTAAAAAAGGATGCAGCAATAAATTGAGAAACTCGAAAACAATTAGCAAAGCAATCACCCCGAAAAATTCAATGAGCCGTGTATTGGTAATAAAGCTGCGGCTCAATAATAAAAAGAGAATGATAAAAGAGAGAATGCCGAGTGCAATTAAAGCATATTGAATATTTTCTTTACGTTGTTCGGTTTCGGCTGCCTGCCGGCTTGTTTCCTCAATGGTGCGGAGTTGCTCTTTGAAAGCCAATGCCTGTATCTTATTAATGTTGTTCTGACTGAAAATAGAATCTTTTATTGATGACTCCATTCGTGAATAATAATAGGCGCTGTCTGTTTGGTGCAGGTTATCATACACCCTGCTCAAAAAACCGGCACCCGCCTTTTTCATATCGTTGTTGTTAATTTGGTTGCCAAGTTGAAGCAATTGCCTCGCTTGTTCACGGGCTTCTGTTGTTTTGTTGTTAGCGAGTAAAAAGTTGGTATAATAAATTTTGGCGACTAATTTGATGGCATAAAAACGGACGGAGTCTGAAAGCGTGTTTCCTTTTTTATAGTAAACTTCTGCAATTTCTTTTTCACCAAGCGCCTCATAAACTTTAGCGAAATCAACCTGAACGATAGCATCATAGAGTAAACTTTTTAAACGGTGATTGGTTTCATTCAATGCTTGCGCATAATGCAATGCCGAATCGGGTTGATGGAGTAATACATAACAACCTGCCATGTTGTTCTGATACTGCCTGATCATAAAATCATACATGGAAGATGATTGTTCGGGTAAATTTTCTCCGCCTTTCAGGTTGTATTTTAATGACTCTTCCGGATTTTGAAGCCGGAAATAGGCAATGGAAATATCAAAATATATGGAGCTCATCCTTCGTTTATCTTTTACTTTTTCCGCCAAAGGAATGCCTTTAAAAAAGTACTCCAATGCCGTAATGTAATCGCCTGAAGTATATTCAAAATAATCCCCGATCCAGTTGTAGCTGATGGCTAAGAGAGAATCGTTATTTAATTTTCGCGCTATCTCAAATAGCTGCCTGCACACACTTGAGTCAATGTTGCCAACTCCACTGTTAAAATTATCCTCTCCTATTTTTACAATCAGGTCAAACTGTTTAGCAGGGTCGGTTGTTTTTGCCAATACAGATTTTAAACTATCTGCCTGTTTGTTTTGAGCAATAGAATTATACGCTGAAAACCACAGTAAAGCAGCGATAAAAATTCTTTTCATGCTCTGTTTTTTTTCTAAGGAATGTTGTGCTCTAAACCATGATTATGGCGAACAGAAATGTAAATGTAGAAAGTAAGGGAGGTTTTTTCGTCAATTCTGAAAGAACAGAAATTAAATGATAGCAATTTACTAATCAGTCAACGCAGCGAGCAAATGTAAGACGCAGAGGTGGAGTTACAAAACAAGTTGGCCTTGTCAATAATGTAAGGTCTCAATCATACAAAAATCCTATGCTACTTTATTACATTTGCTTCGCTCCTCTTGACCATGCCCATCAAAGCAACACTCGGAAAAACCGACCTTACCATGATTGTGGTGAGTTTTGTAATCGGCATCGGCATTTTCCGAACACCTGCCATCGTTGCACAAAAAGCAGGAACAGAAGAAATATTTTTTGCTGCTTGGATACTAGGAGGCATCATCAGCATCTGCGGTGCACTTACGTTTGCGGAGATTGGCTCGCGCTTTCCAGTGGCGGGCGGTTTTTATAAAATTTTTTCTGCCTGTTATCATCCCGTGTTTGCATTCATGCTCAACTGGTCACTGGTCATCATCAATTCGTTCAGTTCCGTGGGCGTAGCTTTGGTGGGTGCTGAATATATCGCTCCTGTTATTCTCCCTGCGGAGATGCAGACGCAACTTGCCGTGCAGTTAATTGCATTGATAATGATCTTAATTTTATTCGCATTGAATTATGCCGGAATAAAAACAGGCGCGCGCACACAGAATATTTTAAGTGGAGTAAAAATCGCCATGATACTTTTCTTTTCATCGGCAATCCTTTTCAGTCATCCTGCTGTCGCAGAAACAGCTGTAGCTTCTGTGACTCACTCCGGTTCGTTCATCAGCATACTTGGCATCAGTTTAATTTCTGTCTTCTTTACCTATGGTGGTTATCAGAACACAATGAATCTTGGTGCAGATGTAAAAAATCCGCAACGCAACATTCCTGCAAGTATTCTTTGGGGAATGGGAATTGTAATAGTGCTTTATTTGCTCATTAACTTCAGCTACGTGCATGTGTTAGGATTTGAAAAAGTACAGCAATCCAAATTACTTGCATCAGAACTGGCAAATTCTTTCCTTGGAGATATTGGGTACAAGATTACTTCCATCGCCATTTTTATTTCTGTGATGGGATTCATCAACACTTCGCTCCTAAGCAACCCGCGCATCTATTATGCAATGGCTGATGACGGCATTCTTCCGAAAATTTTTAAACGAGTGAATGAAAAAACGCAGGCACAGGAATTTGCATTAAGTTTTTTCACGGTACTAATGATAATCGGTTTGATCTGGCTCGGCACTTTTGAAAGGATTGTGAATTATGTAATGTTTATTGACAGCTTCAGCATGGTAACAGCGGCTGCAACTATTTTTATTTTCCGCAAGCGTATGAAAGAAATGGACTACACCGGTTTCAAGCTGAAATTATTTCCATGGATTCCCCTTGTGTTCATGGCGATGCTGTTGTCAGTTACTTACAATGTTTTTATTTCAGATGTGAATGCGGCAATAACAGGACTTTGCATCTTTGCGGTAGGTTTTCCTTTGTATCATTTATTGAAACGGATAAGTAGTCAGTCAACATAAAATGCTTCCAGGCTGTTCAACCTTAACCTTTAAACCTCAATGGACCTTTCCTACATCATAAACCAACTTGGCGAAGAACGCGATCAGTACTTCAACGCCATTGCTCCTCCTATTATTCAAACGAGCAACTTCGCTTTCAATGACGTTGCTTCTCTTCGGGAAGCATTGAAAGATGAGTACGAAGTTTTTCTTTATTCAAGGGGAAACAATCCTACCATTGAAATACTTCAGCAAAAACTTGCTGCGCTTGACGGTGCAGAAGATGCACTTGTGTTTGCCAGCGGTGTTGCTGCAGTTACAATTCCTGTTATTGCAAATATAAAATCAGGCGATCATGTTTTATGCGTTGCCAAACCTTATTCATGGACAAATAAATTGTTCAATACACTTCTTCCGCGCTTCCATGTTACCTGCACGATGATTGACGGAACACGAATCGAAAATTTTGAAAAAGCAATTCGATCAAACACTCGTTTGATTTTTCTCGAGTCTCCAAATACTTTCACGTATGAGTTGCAGGATTTGAAAGCAGTTGCATCATTAGCGAAGTCAAAGAACATTCTCACCATGATTGACAACAGCTATTGCACACCGCTCTCACAAAAGCCAATTGAAATGGGAATTGATCTCTCCATGCAGACCATGACAAAATACATTGGCGGACACAGCGATGCAGTGGGAGGAGTAGTGAGTGGTTCAAAAGAAATGATCCGTAAAATTTTTGCTGCAGACTTTCTCAATATCGGTGCGGCAGTTTCCCCCTTCAATGCATTCCTTTTCCTTCGGGGATTGCGCACGATAGAACTTCGTGTGGATCGAAGCTGTAGCAGCGCGCAGCAACTCGTTGATCGCTTTGAGCATCATCCCAAAGTTTTGAAAATGTTTTTTCCGTTCTCAAAATCATTTCCTCAGCGCGAACTTGCATCGAAGCAAATGAAGAAAGGTGGAGGTATGTTCACTATGGCACTTGATGTGAAAGGCGTTGATCAGATCGAAAAGTTCTGCAACTCACTCACTCGTTTTCTTATGGGAGTTTCGTGGGGCGGCCATGAATCACTCGTATTTCCTGTGTGCGCAACCATTCCAAAAGAAAATTTTGATTCATCAAACATCGAACACAAGCTTGTGCGCTTTTACATCGGGCTTGAAGATGCAGAAGTTTTGAAAGAAGATATTGAGAAGGCGATGGAGAAAATTTGAAGTCTTACTCCACTAAAAATTTCTCCACCAACTTCTTCTCTGCATTGGTTATATTAATAAAATAAATTCCTGTTTTCAGATTCTCTTTTTGAAGAATAAATTTTCCTGAGGAAGAAACATCTTCACAAGACACAAGCTTACCTCTCAGGTCAACGATCTGCAAGGAAGCTGATGAATGATTTTCTAAAGACCATTCAATCTTTATTTCTCTTTCATCACTACTCGTTTTCAAAAAGTCGGTAGAAGTTTTCAAAGGATGGTCTTGCGCTGATAAAGTATAGCTCATATTGTAAAATGCCACTGTGTTACCTCCCGAATTCGGAACACCGAGTGTATCGTTAGCGAGGTTGTAATAAATATCAGCGGGGCTACTTAATCCTGTTATCATCTGCAAAGGAGCATTTGCAAAAGCAGAATCGAGCATGTAAACGGATTGCGTTCCCCAGACTGAAATGTAGATACGACCTTGATTATCCATTGCAATACCGTCATCATTTGAAAGGGTTGTGGTTTTCAAAATGGTCTGAGACGAATCAACCAAACTCACTGCTTTAATCTGAACACCGCTTCCCCATGTGCAATACACAAGACGATTGTTTGCAGCATCAAATAAAATTCCGTTCGGAGTTTTTACGGTCGCACTCACAAATACACTTGATGTTCCGTCTGCAATATTCACCTTGTAAATTTTCTTGGTAGTAAAATCAGTCGTGTAAATATGTCCGCTGGTATCGGCACAAATTCCGTTCAGGAAGGTTCCGCCTACAACAGAAGTAAATGTTTGCAATCCTGTAACCAGATTAAACCCTAAAACACTTCCGTTATCTGCAACATAAATGCTACTATCTACAGCAACCAATCCATAAGGCGCGCTTACATTGCTTGTAAAGAGAGTTGGAGCAGAACCAGGAATTACGGACTGCAGATTTCCGCTTGTAGTGTTCGAAACAATGTAACGATCATTGATCGGATCATACTCCACACTCTCTGGTCCTGAAAATATTTGCCCTGATGTATGAATAGATGCACTGATAAAACTAATGACGATAAATATTCTGTATTTCATATTTTTTTTCACGGTTTTTAATTCTAAAATCTACATTATTCATTCTACATTTATTTTTTCACCGCCAACCTGTACAACACCCAACCCATGAATGCAAAGAAGCCCGTACCTAGCAGCATGTAACCGCCTTCACCAAGAATTGAAGTCAAGCCATTCAATGCACTTACTTTTTCAAGCGCATGAAAAACTCCCTGGTCAACTGAAAGTAGTGCAACGATTACTCCAGCAAGCGCACCGCCAGCAACAAGCCCTGTAGCAAACAAGCTTCCTTTGCCAAGTTCTTCGTCTTCCTTCTTCTCATGTTTTCTTTTCGCACGCCACTCAACAAGTCCCTTTATTGCACCACCGCAAAAAATCGGAAGCGTAGTAGAGAGCGGCAAGTACAAACCCACAGCAAACGAAAGTGCTTTCACTCCGCAGAGTTCAACTACAATAGCAATGAATGCACCTACGAGTACAAAGTTCCAGTCGAGATTAAAAGAAAGAAGACCTTTCACCAAAGTAGCCATCAGCGTGGCTTGCGGAGCAGCAAACTTTTCCCCGATGGCATGGTCAATTCCACGCGCGATAAGATCGGGAGTAGGCGTGTCGAGATATTTAACTGTAAATCCAATAACGATACTTGAAACTATTGCACCGATAAACAATGCCATCTGCTGATACTTCGGAGTTGCGCCAACGATATAACCGGTTTTTAAATCCTGAGATGTTGCCCCCGCATTCGCAGCAGCAATGCAAACAATTCCACCTACAACAAGTGCCATTGGTTCATAAAACTTTCCTGTCCAGCCGATCGCAATAAATACTAACGCAGTTCCCATGATCGTAGCAATCGTCATTCCAGAAATTGGATTATTACTCGAACCGATGATTCCCACAATGCGGCTGCTCACTGTCACAAAGAAAAATCCAAACACAATAATGAGAATACCGATCAGAAATTTATTAAGAATACTGTCACCAGGAATCATTGGGAGCAATGCCATCAGCAATACCAACGCACCGCTACCGATCAGTACCGTTTTAAAAGAAAGATCGTTCTCTGTGCGGCTCACAACCTTGCCGCCTTTTTCTTTCATCGAAGCAATGCTTTCTTTGAAAGAAGAAATAATTGTTGGAATGGTTTTTATCAACGTAATAAATCCTCCTGCTGCAACAGCCCCTGCCCCGATCTGCCGGATGTATGTTCTATAAATTGCTTCCGCCATGTCGCCAAACGTATGCGTTGCCGGATCCCATGCACCCTTGCCTCCAGCCATGGCAATATCCTTCAGGAAACCGAGCTTCACCTGCTGCGCGGCAATAATATCAGGAGGTATCAATGACGCTAACAGCGGAATCAATCCAAGCCATGCAAGCACTCCACCTGCAACAAGCACACCTGCAATCTTCGGTCCGATTATATAGCCCACGCCAAGATATTCCGGAGTAATGTCTGCATTCAATGTTGCACTCGGAAAAAATTTATTCGATTGCTTGCTCACCCATGTAGGCGTTTCCGAAATGACATGAAAAACCCGTTGAAGAACTGCGTACCCCATCGAGAAACCCAAACCCATATAGGCGGTCTTTGCAAAGTCACCGCCCTTCTCTCCTGCAATGAGCACCTGCGCACAAGCAGTGCCTTCAGGATATGGAAGCGTTTCATGTTCTTTTACAATTAGCGATCTGCGCAGCGGAATCATCATCATCGTTCCCAACATTCCACCAAGTACCGCAAGTGTAAATATTGTCCAGTATTCGAAATACTGTTTGCCCATGCTGATGCCGCTTTCATTTGCAGACAGAAAAAGAAAAGCCGGCAGTGTAAACACAACTCCGGAAGCAATGCTTTCTCCCGCAGAACCTGTGGTCTGAATAATATTGTTTTCAAGAATCGTGGTCTTCAGAAATTTCCGCCCAAGCGAAATGGCAAGCACTGCAATCGGTATCGAAGCACTCACTGTCAATCCCGCTTTCAGTGCGAGATACACAGTACTTGCTCCAAAGATGACTCCGAAGATGCAACCCATCAGAATCGCTTTGAACGTAAATTCTTTTACATTATCCGTTGCAGATATGTATGGCTTAAAATTGTTTTGCTTTATTTCCATAAAGTTTGTTGATTGATAAGTTGGGCTAATTTAGAAGAAATTATTTGTACGAAAAATATCCTTTCCTGTAAAAAAAACTTCTAAACGATTTAATTAAATAAAGCGTGAAACCGTTCACTTGATACAGTATAACATTTTTTACTTTCGCATCAGTAAATTGATATAAGTAACAAAGTCACTATATTGATTCGCGCTAATGATAAAGTTTAAAACCACTATTCAAAAGTTCGGAGAGCAGGGAGAGAAAACCGGATGGACCTACATTGTAGTTCCTGCTGATGTTGCAGAAAAGTTGTGTCCAGGAAACAGAAGAGGATTTCGTACAAAAGGAAAACTTGACGCCCATAAATTTTCAGGTAAGAGTTTAATACCATTGGGCAAGGGGGAGTTTATTTTTACTGTTGACTCTCAAATCCGCAAAGCAATCGGTAAACGGTTTGGAGCAATGGTTATTCTTCAAATAGAATATGATAAATCAGAATACCAGCTCAACGGAGAGTTTATGGAATGTTTGAGCGATGAACCCGAAGCATTAAAGTTTTTCAAAACATTGCCCGCATCTCATCAACGTTACTATTCAAAATGGATTGAAGGGGCAAAAACAGAATCAACCAAAGCGAAACGCATTGCTCAATCCATCACCGGCTTTTTAAGAAAGCAGGGTTTTCCTGAAATGATGAGGTGGAATAAAGCGAATAAACAATTGTAAGATGAAAATGAGTTAAAGAATTTTCTTCAACTCAATCAGCGATTCAATTTCGTGCGTAACCTTTTCAAAGTGTGAAATTTTTTTTGGGTTGAAATAAACCCCATCCCACCCTGCTCTCTTTGCACCAAGCACATCCACTTCAAGTCCATCACCAATCATCAGGCACTCTTCCGTCTTTGCTTTGGCTGATTCAAGCGCGTAATAAAAAATATTCAGGTCCGGTTTCTTGAAACCAACATGTTCTGAAATAAAAATGTTTTTGAAAAATTTCCGGATCCCTGTTCCATCAAGTTTTACGTACTGCGCTTCATGAAATCCGTTGGTTATGATATGTAAGGAATATTTTGGTTGAAGATATTCAAGTACTTCTACTGCATCAGGGAAAAGATGATTTCTTTTTGGAGCAGCGTTTACATAATCATCGGAAAGTTTTTGCGAAACGGAATCTGAAACTTCAACACCAATATCCCAAAAGGTAAACTCAAATCTTTTGCTGCGCAGTGTATCCTTATCAATTTTACCCAAGCGGTATTGTTCCCACATCATCAGGTTGCGTTCCTGGTATTTCAGGATAAATTGTTCTGCTGATTCAATTCCGAAATCTCCTAGCTTATATTTCTCATACAACTCATGTAATGTTTCAGCTGAGTTGCGGTCAAAATCCCATAGTGTATTATCGAGATCGAAAAAGATGTGCTTGTACTTTTTCACAGAAAAAATTCTGATCTGAAATTTCTATTTTATGATTTCAGGAATGTTGCGCACATGTGTCAATTCAAATATTGAAGTAAGCAATAGAGACCAGCAGGTGATTGAGATGAGCATGTACAATAAAATTTTCTTATTGTTTGTCTCAAAGCGTGCCATGATAAAAGTTCCGATTGGAATCGAGAAGATGATGGGGGTAAGAGCGGCAAGTCCCACGAGCCCGTAGGTTTGCCAGATTTTAATGATTCTCCTGTTGCGCGGAGTAAAAACTTTTTTCTTCCTTGGATTATTTGTAAGCACATAATCGTACTGAATTTTTATAGGTCCACTAACATCCACTACCGGATCATCAAAAATTTTATTTTGATTGAAAACATGAAAGTAACGTGCCCGTAACCTCCTGTACAATTTCAAAATCCACTTGCTTAAATATAAAAACACCCACACACCCAACATTCCACCAAAAATGGAAAAAAGGTTCGTTTCAAAGAAAGTGAAATCATAATTTTCATTCAGGTAAACGAATGAAGGCCCCAGCGAAAATTTTACGCTACTGATTAAAATTACGGATAATATTTTCAGGAATTCTTCCAAGCTGCTGTTGCGTTTAGAGAATGAATAACAAAATTAATAAGAGGAAGTTTGAATGAAAGCAAAACAGAAAATTAAATTTTCATTCCGTAAGCAAGGTCACCCGCATCGCCAAGACCTGGAACAATGTACGCCTGTGCAGTAAGTTCTTCGTCAATAGCGCCCGCCCAAATCGTAATGTTGGCCGAGAGATGCCGCTTGACATATTCAATACCTTGTATGCTTGCAAGCGCACTCACAATGTGCGTGTGTGAAGGAATTCCTTTTTCCATAAGCGCTTTGTAAGTCATCGCGATTGATGAACCTGTTGCCAGCATTGGATCGCAAAGGATAAGGACACGGTCGTCAAGAGAAGGGCTTGAAACATATTCAAGTTTGATGTCAAAACTTCCATCTTTGTGATGTTTTCGATATGCACTGATGAAAGCATTGTCGGCATGATCAAAGAAATTTAATATTCCCTGGTGGAGTGGCATTCCTGCACGAAGAATAGTTCCTACAATCGGCTGCTCTTTCAAAACAGGAACTTCTGCAATGCCGAGGGGAGTGGTAACTTCACGAACTACGTATTCCAGCGACTTACTTATTTCGTATGCGAAAATTTCACCCATACGTTCAAGATTTTTTCTGAAACGCATCCTGTCCTTCTGAATTTCCACATCGCGGATTTCACTCAGGTATTGATTGATGATGGAACTGTTATGACTGAGATTGTGAACCATAATTTTCTTTAGCAGTTACTTTAACCATTTCAGCAGCAATGGTAAATTATTTTTTCTGATTTGTAAATATACAACTTCCTTCGAACCGAAACTTTTGTAGAAGCGGGCAAGTCCGGCATCCATTGATCCCTCGAAATCAAGTTGCATATTGTCAGGGCAATGCGATTGAATAAAGTGATTTATGATAAAAGTCATTGCCCCGGATTCTTTTGCTTTCTCACCAGTTGCGGAGAAAAGAAAAATGTATTCATGATTTGACTGAAGAAAAATTGCTCCCGCATCGAGTTTGCTGTCAATCTCAACGCCTACTTTTGAGATCAGATTTCTTTTACTTCCCTCTTCAACAATTTTTTGCAAAGTCAGGAAATCTTTTTCTTTCAGCGTTTCTAATTCTTTGCCGCGATTGGATTTAAAAAGATCAATCAAAGATTTTATTTCAAAATCATTTGTGATTGAAAGAGAATTTTGCTGAGCGCGTTTCAGATTTCTCTTAAGGTTATCAGAATAATTTTTTAAAATTGATTCGTAAGGTTGATTCAGATCAAGATGATGTGTCAGCCGTTCAGAAATTCTAAAACCATTTTTCGAAATTCTGTTCGCGTGATTCAGTTGAATCTCTATTAAGCGAAACCAATTTGGAATAGCAAAAAGAAATTTATCGGATCGCTCTTCCGTTAATTCTTCCTCTGAAAAAACTCCAAGTTGCTGATTGAAGAACGGCTGATGAAGATACCTGATCCCATACTTCTTTCGCCATGTAAGAGGGAACACAGCGGAATAATCATCCTCTGTCAATGCGTCCCAACCGGGAGAAACAATATCAAGATACCATGACTTTGCATACACCATTCCATTCGCGCTTGTATCAACCGCAGCATCCCACTTTACAAAATCAATCTCCTCATGTTTAAGGTAACGAATCATGAAGCGGCAATCTTTACCATTTGAAAACACAAATCTTTCCAACCAACCCACGGATGAATTTCGCTCAGCGATTCATTATGCCAGAGTGAGATAAAAGTTCCGTCAACTGCGCGCACTTCATCAACAAGAGATTTAATCATGTTCAGCGCTTCTTCCGGTTTTACTTTTAAGTAGTATTTGAAAGTTGCATCCATTAAAACAAATGGATGAATACGAAGTTTGGTTGTTATCTCACGATCGAGATCATAAAATAAAAATGAAGAACAGGTGCTTGCCCTGAAACCTACGTCACCTGCATGTCCCATTGAGTAGTCATCGGTGATATCGTACTCGATTAAATTTCGATAAGTGACAGGAAATTTCAGCATCAAAAAATGTTGCCGGCTTTTGGTAACATCTCTTCGGATTATTTTTCGAAGGCGACTTTTTTCAGTAGAGATTTTTTCGGGAAATGTATTTGAGGCATACGAAGGATGAATGCCGCACTCATTGTAATCGGCAATATGTTTAATAAGTGACTGAAGTTTTTTGCTCGTTACAGGAACATTCTTGTCGTTCTCTGCATAATCGCCAAGAAGGAAAAAGTAAATGCACTTCAACTCATACTCCTGTTGAAGCTGATTGAGATCATCGTAAGTGTCATACGGATCGTGTTTCGTTTCCAGCAAAACTGAAATGCGGTTTATAAATGCTTTTAATTCTAATTTGAAAAAACTTCTTGCTAATGCTCCGGTTGTTCTTACAATTCCTTTTTCTTTGAAAGCGTAGGCATTGTCAATGTCAATCGTGGAGATGTATTGATAAGACTTTTCTGGAAATACAAGTTGTTGAAACCTCTTTTGCAGAATCTCTTTAATTCTCTTTGCCCAGATATCGATCAATGGTTTTTGCAGAAAACCTTTCTTCCACGCCAAACTTTCTTTTACATCAAAACGATCGTGAGAATCCCTTTGATGAGGTAGGTATTCTTCGTAACGGCTTACGAGATAAAATGCAGCCGCAAACGGATCAAACGGAAAATCATATTTAGGATGTGTAGCGAAAAATGCTTTTGAATTTTCCCAATCGAAAACAGAAATATCCTGTGCGTGGATTCCTTTTTCAAAAAGTAATTTAGTTGAGAAGAAAAAAAACTCATCGCCTACGGGCGATTCGGAATAAGAAAATTTCGGCAGATCACTTTTCTTAAACTCATCCGGTTGATGAGTAAGCTGATATTTGATTCCAAGAATCTCTTTGAAAATAAAATTGAACGTATAAAGAAGTCGGGGAGTGGAAGAAGAAGTGTAGATCAGAATCATTAAATCAATCTGTGTTTTTCTGAATAACGAGTAACATATAACTTTTCTTCACAGCATCCCCTCATCAGCAAAACTGAAATAAGAATTTTGTGCAACAATGATGTGATCAAGCACAGAAATCTCCAGCACTTTTCCAGCGGCAGATAATTTTTTTGTGAGAGAAATATCCTGTTCACTCGGTTTGGTAAACCCGCTCGGGTGATTGTGTCCAAGAATAACTCCGCTTGCTTTTGCATCCAGTGCTGATTTGAAAACAATTTTCGGATCAACAACAGTTCCTGACATTCCTCCCGAACTCACCTGGTGTTTTCCGGTCACCACATTGGCGCGGTTCAAAAACAAAACCCAGAATTCTTCGTGATGATTGTCTGCCATCATTCCGTAAAAGATATCGAAAGCATCTTTGCTTGTAGTAATCTGTTCGCGTTTTACTTTGTCATCTGTTTTTCTTCTCCGCCCAAGTTCCAGCGCAGCAATTATCGAAATTGCTTTTGCCTCCCCGATGCCTTTGTATTTCATGAGGTCATGAATACTCAACTTGCTCAACTCATTCAGATTATTTTCTGCGCCTGAAAGAATCCGTTTGGAAAGTTCAACGGCAGTTTCTTCCGCATTACCCGAGCTGATCAGAATCGCAATCAACTCCGCATCGCTGAGTACATGCTTTCCTTTCAGCATCAGCTTTTCGCGCGGACGATCTTCCTCTGCCCAGGATTTGATAGTGAAATGTTCCATGCAAATATTTTGTCCGAAGGTATAAAAAACAAAAGCCCCTCGAAAAACGAAGGGCTTCAAAAAATATTTTTAGAGATTACTTGGCATGATTCACATGTATAGCCAACTCGCTCTTTAAGTTAGCAGCTTTGTTCTTATGAATTACACTCTTCTTTGCTAGGCGGTCAAGCATGGATGAAAGAGAAGGAAGTTGCTTTTTAGCTTCAGCTTTGTCGCTAAGTGCCAAAAACTTCTTCATTGCTGAACGAAGTGTCTTATGCTGATAGCGGTTACGCTCGTTGCGGGTTTCTGTCTGACGGATTCTTTTAATTGCGGACTTGTGATTTGCCATTTTTCTATTTTCAATTTTTGGGACGGCAAATATACAATCATCGTTCTATTTGACAAATACTTTTTCAATTATCAGAAAAGAGCGATTATGCTCAATAATAACCCATTCATGCAACCTGTTCAAAGGGGTATTTAATTGTTATTTTTGCCGCCTTTCAGAGGTAAAATGGACAAAATAAAATTAGGGGTGATAGGTGCCGGAACCATGGGCAGCGGTATTGCGCAGGTTGCTGCCACGGCAGGTCATGAAACACTTCTTTTTGATACCGACCCCAAAATGGTTCTGAAGGCAAAGAAAGGCCACGCTGATACAATGGCTAAACTGGTGGATAAGGGAAAGCTTTCAAAAGATGCGGCAGATAAAATTCTTTCCCTGATTCAATATGTTTCCTCTCCGAATGAGTTTTCGGAATGTGGTTTGGTGATTGAAGCCATTGTAGAAAATGCCGACATCAAGCAAAAACTCTTTAATGATCTTGAAAAAATCGTTGAGGTAGATTGCATACTTGCAACTAACACTTCTTCTTTATCAGTTACCTCCATTGCTTCCGTTTGCAACAAACAGGAGCGTGTGATCGGAATCCACTTTTTTAATCCTGCTCCGCTGATGCCGTTGGTAGAAATTATCAAAGGCATTGCGACTGATTCTCAGATTGAAAAGAGAACGAAAGAAATTATTGACGGGCTTGGAAAAACAACGGTGCTTGCAAAAGATACTCCCGGATTTATTGTGAACAGGATTGCGAGACCGTTTTATGGAGAGTCCATCCGCATTTACGAAGAAGGAATTGCTGACTTTGCAACAATTGACTGGACCATGCGCGAACACAGTTTCAAAATGGGGGCGTTTGAGTTGATGGACTTAATAGGCAACGACATTAATTACACAGTTACAGAAACCGTTTGGTCGCAATTCTTTTTTGATGCACGTTACAAACCATCGCTTACTCAAAAAAGATTGTTCGAAGCAAAACGTTTCGGAAGAAAAACAAAGCAAGGGTATTATAGTTATGCTGAAGGAAGTGTAATGCCTGAGCCAAAGAAAGATTCAGCGCTTGGAGAAAGAATATTCATACGTATATTATCAATGCTCATCAACGAAGCAACCGATGCGCTTTATCTGGGAATTGCATCAAAGGAAGATATTGATCTGGCGATGACTAAGGGCGTAAATTATCCTAAGGGGTTATTAAAATGGTGCGATGAGATAGGCGCAGAGAAAGTCCTAAATGTGCTGAGTGAATTGAAAGAAGAATATTCAGAAGACCGTTATCGCCCCAGTGTGCTGCTGAAAAGAATGGTGAAAGAGCAAAAGAAATTTTATGAGTAAAGAAAAAGATAATGTACTTGCCAAGCGTGTCGTTGATCACATGTATGACAACGACAAATTCAGCCAGTGGCTTGGCATTGAGCGGATCAAAATTGAACAAGGTCATTGCATTCTGAAAATGAAAGTGCGAGAAGAAATGGTTAATGGTTTTGGAATTGCACATGGAGGAGTTGCTTTTTCATTTGCTGACAGTGCGCTTGCATTTGCTTCGAATGCATACGGAAGATTGAGTGTAGCGCTTGATTGCGCGATTAACTTTTCTGTCGCAGTAAAAGTGGGTGATGAGTTGACAGCAACAGCTAATGAATTCAGCCTGACAAATAAAACAGGAACTTATCTTATTGAAGTCACCAATCAAAGAAATGAGAAGGTTGCTTTCTTTAAAGGAACAGTTTACAGAACGAGTAAGGAGTACAACGTTTAATTGCAAAAAATGAAACAGGCATACATAATAAATGGAGTACGAACTCCGATTGGAAATCTAGGCGGCTCATTAGCTTCTATGAGGACAGATGATCTTGCCGCGTTGGTACTTGCTGAACTGATCAAAAAAAACCCTTCGATTGATGCGAAAGAAATAGGAGATGTAATTCTAGGATGTGCTAACCAGGCAGGAGAAGATAATCGCAATGTTGCACGCATGGCTGTGTTACTTGCGGGGTTGCCTATCTCTGTTCCCGGAGAAACTGTGAATCGTTTATGTGCTTCGGGTATGTCAGCATGTGTCGCTGCTGCAAGAGTCATTCAAACCGGTGATGCTGATCTTATGATTGGTGGAGGGGTAGAAAACATGACGCGTGGTCCGTGGGTGATTTCAAAAACATCAACTCCTTATGGCAGAGATGCGCAAATGTTCGACAGCAGCTTTGGCTGGCGCTTCATTAATCCGAAGATGAAAGAAAAATTTGGAACGGATGCAATGGGAGAGACAGCAGAAAACCTAGCTGACCGCGATAAAATATCAAGGGAAGACCAGGATAAATTTTCTCAGTGGTCTCAACAAAAGGCAGCGTCTGCACAACAACGCGGAAGATTTTCAAAAGAAATTGTTCCTGTTTCCATTCCTCAAAAAAAAGGAGATCCAGTTCTTTTCGATAAAGATGAATTCATAAAACCAACTTCGACTATTGAAGGACTTTCAAAACTAAAACCATCGTATAGAAAAGAAGGTACCGTTACAGCGGGAAATGCATCAGGGCTGAATGACGGTGCTGCTGCTTTGCTTCTTTCATCTGAAGAAGGAATAAAAAAATATTCTCTAAAACCCCTGGCGAGAATCGTTTCATCAACAGTTGTCGGAGTTGAACCGCGCATTATGGGAATCGGTCCGGTTGAAGCAAGCAATCGTGCTCTTGCAAAAGCAGGTTTGAAATGGAATGACATTCAAATCATTGAACTTAACGAAGCATTCGCAGCGCAATCGCTTGCCTGCACACGTTCATGGGGATTGGAGGACAACGATCCACGCATCAATCCGAATGGAGGAGCTATTGCACTTGGACATCCTCTTGGAATGAGTGGCGCAAGAATTTTATTATCAGTAGCGATTGGACTCCATGAACAGAATAAAAAGTTTGCCTTGGCAACAATGTGCATCGGAGTAGGGCAGGGATATGCGGTTGTAATCGAAAAATGTTAGAGCATAAAAAAGACCGATACTTTACAGAGTATCGGTCTTCGCAGAAGCTTTACGGAACTTCTTTGGGGTACTAACCAACCATTATAGCAGAAATATTAGACAGAGAAAAGTTACTGATTAGAAAGAACGTACGGTATCTTTTGAATACTGGTTTAAAGAAACGTTCAATTTTCTTTTTCCTTCAGTCACATTGAGCGAAACTGCAGATCAATTGAGCAGTTGGCAGAAATGGGCATGTATTTGACAAGCCATTTTAAATCTCCTGATCCATTAGAATTAAAGTACCTTTAATTAACTTAAGGACATAAAAAAGACCGTCACTTTACAGAGTGACGGTCTTCGCAGAAGCTTTACGGAACTTCTTTGGGGTACTAACCAACCATTATAGCAGAAAATTAAACAGGGAAGAGTTACTGATTTGAAAGAACGTTTGGTATGTTTCCAATACCGGTTTAAAGAAACGTTCAACTTTCTTTTTCCCTCAGTCGCATTGAGTGAAACTACAAATCAATTGAGTAGTTGGTAGAAACGGGCATGTATTTGACAGCCCTGAAATGCGATCGGTTAATTAAACCCGTTCAAGCGCTTTGAAAAAATCGTCTTTGCGGTTGCGCGCTACGTTTATGGTCGCACCGTTATTCATCACCACGTATCCTCCGCTGCCGCGCACATAACGTTTAATAGAGCCAAGATTTACATAATGGGAGTGATGAACTCTGAAAAAATCAACACTGTTGATCAATTCTTCAATTTCTTTTAAAGTACGGGTCACCATTATTTTGTCACCGTTGGAAAGGTGAATCGTGGTGTAATTGCTTTCCGAATCGCAGTGAATGATGTCGCGCACTGAAATAAAAATAAATCCTTCAAATGTAGGAAGCGCAATTCTCCGGCTTTTGTTATTACGTGTGTTTAAACTGTCGGATAATAAATCAAGTTTTTGATTTCTTGCCTTGACTTTTTTCTGAATCAACCGCTCGATTGACCCTGTAAGTTCACTTGCACTGATTGGCTTGGTCAGGTAATCAAAAGCATTATTCCGAATCGCTTCAAGAACATATTCATTGTAAGAAGTGGTGAAGATGATTTCAAAGTCAATGTCGCTTACAAATTTCAACATTTCAAAACCCGACATGCCGGGAAGATCAACATCAAGAAAAACAAGATCAGGATAAAGATCTCGTATTGCACGAACACCGTCTTCAGGAGTGGCGCACACTGCATCAACCTGCACACCCTTGCAATGCTTGGTAAGCGTATCCACAAGCGCCTCCTGGCTCATGCGGTCATCTTCTACTATTACGCATTTGATCATACTCAAATTGGAAAGCACGAATATAGGGAGATTTTATAATAGCAGTCAAGTACAATAAATTATAAAGAAGATTCTTTTAAAATGAAAGCATACTGATTCAGATTTTTTATACCTTTCTCAAAATTTTATCATAATGAAAAAATTTACGCTAACTTTTTTCGTTGCTGTATTTGCATTATTCGGTAAATCATATTCTTCCTGCTCGGTTGGATATTCAGAAATCATCATTCAGATTATTCCTGACTCGTGGCCCTACGAAACATCATGGAACATTGTGGATGCCGGTGGCGTCACACTCGATACTGGTGCTTCTGTAGGAGATACAATTTGCATCCCTTCCGGATCGTGCGTGATGTTCACTATCTTCGATCAGTATGGTGATGGTATTTATGCGCCCGGTGGTTATTGGGTATATGTTGATGGAACAACTATCGCTCACGGTGATGCGTTCGGCTATCAGGCGCAGGTTCCAATTGCCTGTCCACAGGGTTCTTTTTGTTCATCACCCATTCCGCTTATTGCTTATGGAAATTACACTGCAACGTTTGAAGATTCATGGTACGTTTATACCTGCGACAGCACTGGCACTTACAATTTTTCTACCTGCGGATTGAATACTTGCAACACGAAGATTTGGATCTACTCATCTTGCCCAGTCACTCCTTATGTAGAAGGCGCTCCCGGAACGTATGCTTACAACGATGATGCAGGTTGCGGTTTACAAGCAGACCTCAATGTGATGCTGCTCGTTGGACAAACATATTACATCCGCATTGGAGACAATCAAAACGATTGTACCGGCAACATAGATTTTTCATTCAGCTACGTTGGCCCTGTTCAAGGATGCATGGATCCTGCTGCTTGCAACTTCAATCCGCTTGCAGTTATTGATGATGGCAGTTGCATCTACTTTCCGAATCCAAATTGCGCAGGACCTGATCTGGATTATGATTCCATCGCATTCATAAGTACCCTTTCTCTTATGCAGGTAGGAGCCGCTACATGCGATGTGAACGAAGGATGCGTTACCGGTTATGGAACGCGTTATGTAATTTCTTTTGATTCGAAAATTAATAATGTAGGTACGCTCGATTATATGATTGGCAATCCTTCTTCCAATCCGGGCATGTTCAGCTTCAATAATTGCCATGGTCATGCACACTATGAAGGATATGGCGATTATCGTTTGATTGACATGTATGGAAACCCGATGCAGGCAGGGCATAAGAATGGTTTTTGTGTAATGGATCTTTGCGGCTTCGGTCAGTACAATTGCGGCAACATGGGAATTTCTGTTGGCTGTTACGATGAGTACGGAGCAGGTACGCAATGCCAGTGGGTTGATATCACCGATATTCCTGATGGCGATTACCGTTTGGCAATTGTTATCAATCCGCAGCATTTACCTGATGCGCTTGGACACAATGAAATTAATTACCTCAACAATGCAACACAGATATGCATCAACATCAGCCGCAATGGAGGTATTCCATCCTTCAGTGTTCTTTCAAACTGCACACCGTATGTGGATTGCCAGGGAATTCCCGGTGGCACTGCTTTACCTGACTGCCAGGGCGCCTGCAACGGTCCCGCAATTTTTGGCGATGTGTACAATGATGGAAAACTCGATTCAATGGATGTGCCAATGTATATGAGCATCATTCAAAATAATTCTTTCCCTGCAACTACCTGTAATGATTTGAATAATGACAGCACGCTCAGTGTGTATGATGCAGTGCTTGCAAACTGGTGCATACACACCGGGGGAAATTCAGGGCAGCACATCCACTGCCATTTTCCGAGAAACATTTTTAATCCCAGCGATACTGCAGGACTTACCATTTCCAATTGGAATTTTAATCAGCAGTATGTGGACATCACCATGAATAATTCTTACACCGATGTAAAGGCATATCAGTTCGCCATGCACGGCATCGAAATTCAAAGTGTTGTCAGCATGATTACCCCCGCAGAATTTCCTGCCGACATCCGCTACAACTCAACCACTCATGAAGTGTTTGCATTGTCTCCGGTTGATTCATTCATTCACCGAAATGTGGTGCCGCGTGTTGTTTGCCGTATTTATTTCAGCAGCATTACCGACTCCATGATCTGCATCAGCAGCATTCGTGAAATCGTGAACAGCCGTGCAGAAACAATGGTGAACTACATTTATGGAAATTGCATCACAAGTATTCCAGCCAACATTCTTACCTCACCCGTTCAATCAGCAGCGCTTGCTGTAATACCAAACCCCGCAACAGACAAGGCGCTTGTTCATGTTGATGCAACCGTTTCAATCCGCAACGTTCATGTCTTCGATCTCACCGGAAAATTAATTGACGTGCCCATGCATTTTGAAAAAGACAACTGGTACGAAATGGATTTAGGAAATCTGCAGCAGGGCGTTTACATCATTCGCGTGGCAGAACAACACACAAGAGGAATTGCGCGGCTGGTGAAACTCTAGGATGCAGGGAGCAAAGAAGTTGCTACCTGCTGAGGCGTCTGTCTTGTGCTCTTGCCCCGATTTTTATCTGGGATGAGTTGAGTTTGGTTCACCTGACGAATGGCAGGTCTCGCCCAACGCAGGCAACGCTCGAAGAATTGACAGCTCTGAAATGCCTTGTGGGGGCGGATGAATTTATAGCCATACTATTCTTCCAGTGTAGTGTTCCATGTTATTGTCAGTATCATACAGGTTGAAGTTACTTGCTTCCTCAACTTTTCCAGATAAATTCATCAGGGGCTTATCGCAGGTTAAATTAATAGTATTGTCATTCAAGTGACCATTAAGTAAAATATTATTGTCTTGACTATCCCACAATCTAATTTCGTTATCTGCATCTATCGTACCCTCAAAATTTCTATTTGCGTCTCTTTGAAGGGAAATATAAATTTTTGCTTTTTGTGGATTGTTAATCATAAGATTATTTTTTGAAGTTTATTTGTTGACAAAAGAGTTTCAGTGACTGATGAATTTACTACTACTCAATTACCAATTTCTGCACATACTCCTTTTGACCATCGCTCACTTTTACAAAATAAACCCCGCTCGGTGCATTGATTAGAATTTCTTTTTTACTCAATGGTTCTGAGTAAATTTTCTCTCCAAGCATATCGTAAATTTCCACCTTCGCATAAGCCGCCATCTGTGCAGCAGAAATTATAAACTGATTTCTCGTTGGGTTTGGAAAAATTTTAATTAGATTAGCTGTAGAGATTTCATCCACACCGGCACAGAGATCCACATACACACTTACACCTGATCCATTAGTGCAGCCCAAAGAATCCGAATATGAGTAAACCACAACAAAATTTCCAACGCCCGAAACGGCTGGATTAAAAATATTTCCTGAAACTCCTATTCCGCTAAAAGTGCCGCCCGAAGGGAAACCTGTAAGTGATTGAATCCCCGATGTTACACAAAGGGTGTCTGCCAGCCCGGTAAAATAAACATTTGGTAACGGGAGTTCCATTACAGTTGTTACGGCAGAAGTTGCTGAACACCCATTTCCATTAGATACGGTAACTGAATAATTACCTGAAGTATAAACCGTGATGCTTTGCGTGGTAAATCCGTTTACCCACGAATAACTAGCCCCAGCACTCGCAGTCAATGTAACACTATCTCCTGTACAAAAATTGGTAGACCCGTTTGTAGAAATAGTGACTGTGCCAAAACCATTTTGATATTCGTAAGCCCCTATATCAATAAGGCAATTAATCACCCGCGTGCTATCATCCAAGTCTGTTGTTGGATAAGTGCCATTCGGATCCCCAGCGTCTATGCAAAGTGATGTACTCTGCAATTTCCAATTTGCTAATGCAGCATTAAATGAGACTCCACTCCCTGCAGTCGGAGAAAGAAAAAGTGGATTATTATTTATATTATTTTGATAATTACCCAAATAAAAATTATCGTTTGTATAAAAAGCTGCACTACTACCTTCAACATCACAGTAAGAGAATGATGGATCACTTGGCTCATCATATAAATTTACCTCAACTCCGTTAGAAGTTGCGGTATTTCCCCATAAAATTGTATTCTTCAAAATAGGGTTAGCTATGTTGTTACAATATATCGCACCACCGTTCACCGCATTATTATTAGCTATTGTACAGCTAAATATAGTCGCATTGCTGTGATCGCAAAAAATTCCTCCTCCCCCCTGGTACACATTACTCCCGAGGGCAGTATTATTTACAATTTCATTATTAAGTAAAATTGGATTATAACAGTCAACAATATCACCTCCGCAATAAATGCCACCTCCACTCTTCAATGAGGTGTTATCGTAAATCTTATTGTAAGTTATTGTGTCATTTGCTCTACAATAAATCCCTCCACCACCTGAACCCAGCCCTCCCACGCTATCGCTGTGGGCAGTATTATTCGTAATTTCATTTTGGGAAATAAAATTCATACCGAGAAATGAGTAAATTCCACCTCAAGCTCGTATTGCAGTATTGTTAGATATTATGTTGGATAATATAAAAGAATTATTTGTGGTATAAATTCCACCTCCATTATTTGATGTATTGAATGTAATTATATTATTTGTAATGGTCATGGTGCCTGCATCATTGCCTATACCACCCCCATTGCGAGAATGATTATAAGAAATAGTATTGTGCTGGATAATTGCAATTGCACCTGAAAGACCCAAAATTCCTCCTCCATATCCAGTTCCGGCCTCATTGTAAATAATTAAGTTGTAGCTTATGTTTGGGCCTGAAGAAAAGCCGTAACAATAAATACCTCCACCTCCGACACCATTAGTACTTCTATTGGAGGAAATAATACAGTTTAAAATAATCATATTACTTCCTTCGCAATAAATGCCGCCTCCATTCTGATATGAAGCACAATGTGTAATAAGTGAATTCGATATAACTACTTTTGAAAAATTCAGAACAAAAATACCACCACCATTATCATCTGGAGCAGCTGTAGCTTTGCCGTATTCTATTTTGCAAAAGGATATCCGGGAAGTATCGTTGGTTGCAGGTGTATTGTCAAATCTTATTCCTAACCATCCATTCGTAGTGTCAGATGCAGTGAAGGTCACGGTATCCGCAACAGTACCAATTGCAAGTAATCGCCCTTGCACGTATAATTTGTAAGTGCCTTGAAAATTTACGGTTACTCCAGGTTGTATTGTTAACGTTGAATCGTTTGGCAATAAAATATTCCCACTAATTAAGTAAGGAGAGCCAGCAAGAGTCCATGTACCGCTAACATTACCACCTGGTACAGATGTTTGAGCTTGGGTTGTACTCATCGCAAAGACAGAAAAAAAAATGCTAAGAATTATTTTTTTCATTTTGTTGTGGTTTATGGTTACTGCCAAAAAATTTGGCAAGCCAAACGTAGCAAAAAAATTTAACTCAAATAACAAAGAGGAACATTATCTGTTGGGCTATCAGGCACCTCTTTCTTTACATTCTTCCGTTCTGTAAGACTTGGGTGAGCCCATGCGTGGCTCACCTGCCATTTGGTTTCTTATAGTTTCAAAACCCCTCAATTTTTCCAAAAAACTAAACCAGTTGTGTTTTTGAGCTCAACCGAAAAGCTCCATTTGTTGATTAACTTCTGACGAAAGTTAACAAAGAATAGTCGTGAGTTAACTAACTTTTCGCGAAAATTGTTTTAAAAAACCCTCAATTTAAACGAAAAAGTAAACCAGTTGCGTTTTTGAGTTAATTTTCGATGTAGCGAAGTCCTCAACATAACAAACGAAGTGCTCAGCATAACAAAAGAAGTGCTCGGGATAACAAACGAAGTCCTCAGGATAACTAACGAAGTGCTCAGGTTAACTAAGGAAGTCCTCAGCATAACAAAAGAAGTGCTCTGGATAACAAACGAAGTCCTCAGTTGAAGCTCCGAAGTCCTCGGTTTAACAAACGAAGTCCTCAGTTGTAGCTCCGAAGTCCTCGGTTTAACTAACGAATTCCTCAGTTGCAGTTCCGAAGTCAATACATTTTGGCTATGCTTCCTTCCTGTCTCCTCCGTGGCTCCTTGCTGTCTCCTTGCTGTCTCCTTGCTGCTTGATGTAAGAGACAGTCCAGGTTTCAGGTTCGCTTCATCTTCCTAAGTTGCTTTTATTCCTGGCAGCTCCCCACATCTCAAATAGATTTCTTCACTGCTACCATCTTGATAGCCGTTACCGCTGCTTCTACACCTTTGTTTCCGTGCTTGCCTCCCGCCCGCGCCCGTGCCTGCTCCATGTTGTTTGGCGTAAGCACTCCAAAAATAAAAGGAAGATTGTATTTTAGAGAAAGCTGAATCAATCCGTTGGCTACAGCATCGCAAATAAAATCGAAATGACGCGTCTCGCCCTGTATCACGCAGCCAAGACAGATGACAGCATCGGGCTTGTTTTTCTCAACAACGAATTGCGCGCCCACAGGCAATTCAAAACTTCCCGGAACATTTACTCTGAGAATATTTTTCTCCTTACAACCATTCGCTGTAAGAGTTTTATGAGCAGCATTGAAAAGCGATTCAGTAATTTCAGGGTTCCATTCCGAAACCACAATAGCAATCTTCATTCCCTTTGCCGAAGGAATTTTAGTTGAGTCGTGAGAAGAAAGGTTTTTTTTCTTGTCTGCCATCTATAAAAAAAACCGAACGCTTGAAGTTCGGTCTTTATTTTTTTGCTTACTGCCTATTGCCCTTGGCCTACTTATTTCTGCTCAGCCATTGCTTCAGCCCTTGCCAGGTATCTCTCCACCTGCTGCCCTTCAGAAGAGGAGCTGTAATCTTTTTTAATTCTTTTGTATGCATCAACCGCATCCTTATAGCTGCCTTTGGCTTCGGATGCCAGTGCATACTTCATCAGAAAAATTGGTGTAGTAAAATTGTTCTCATTTTCCTTTGATGCTTTTTCGTAATAAGAAATTGCATCATCCGTGTTTTTCAATTCCATGTACGCATCACCAATAGCGCCCATTGTAAGTGAGGATGTAATCTGATCTTTTGCGTTGTAGGCTTTCAGAGCATCAATTGCTTTGTCATACTCTTTATTTTTCAGATAAGACATACCTAAATAATAGTGAGCAAGATTTGCAGAAGGGCTTACGCCATCATCATTAGTGATTTCTTCAAAGCCAGGGAAGTTTCCATCGCCATTGATTGCCTGCTTCAGGGAATCGTTCTTGAAATATTCTTCAGCGCGGAACATCTGTGCCTGTGTTTCCTTTTCCTTGTTCGCCACGTATGAATATTGATAATAAAGGTAACCTGCTACTGCCAATGCAATAGCCCCTCCGATTATCATCATGCTTTTCTTATTCTTATTTACAAAGTCCTCCGCTTTGCCAAGGGTTTCAGTGATGTTAATATCCTGCCCTTCCTGTGTCTCTGCCATTGTTGGTTTTTAAAAATTGAGGTGCAAAAATAGTTTTTTCCGCTTAACCGCAAAGTTTGTATTTGAAGAAGTTATTTAGGCACGAATTACAGCCAAAGAGCGGCTTGGTTGATTGAAGCCGATGCCCGGAAGATTGCCAAACTCAGGGACTAAAAAAAATTCAGGAATTAGTAAGCAGGGAGTAGATCGCGCTGTCTAAAAATTTTCCATCGAAGTAATAATCTTCTTTGAAGTATGCTTCGCGAACAAATCCCATTTTTTCAAGGAGCTTAATTGAACCAACATTATTGGGATTTACATTCCCTTCAATGCTGTGAAATTTCAAAACAGAAAATCCGTATTCGATAACTTTTTTTGCTGCTTCAGTCATAATTCCCTTTTTCCAATGCTCATTCAAAAGTGAATAGCCGATCTCCGCCCGATGATGCTCCTTCATGATGCGCCAGAAACTGATGTCGCCAATTTGCTTGCCTGTCTCTTTCAATACGATTGCCCACGCAATGCCGTTATTATTCTCATACGAATCTGAAATTACTTTCAGCTTTGCAATTGATTCATCAATACTTTTCACTTTTGCGTGATCAATATATCTCGTCACTTCTGCGTTTGTTCGCAATTCGAAAAGTGCGGGAGCATCATCCATTGTCATTTGCCGCAGCAACAAACGTTCAGTTTCAAGAACAGGAAATTCAGTGAACTTAATTTCAAGCATAAAATATCAGGAAATAAAAACTTCTTTTTTATAAAACACTTTTCTGTCTTCAAGATATTTCACAACAAAATCAAAACATGCTTCATCTTCTCCAACATATTCAGGAGGTGAAATTCCTTTTCGCGAAAAATTATTCTCGATAACCAGTCTCGCTGCTGCTGTTGCAGTGTATCCTGTAGTACGCGCCATGCTCATTACTCCGGTTTCTTTGTTGTAACAATCATACAACGTATAATCGTACTTCACTTTTTTGTTTTGTTCTTCTCCTTCTACAATTACGCGCATGATGGTAAAGTCCTCTTCTCCCGGTTGGTATTTCCATTCTTTGAAAAGGAGTTTTGAAAAAACTTCAAGCGGAGAAACCTCAGCATTCTTTGTTTTAATTTTTTCTTTTGAAAATAATCCGCACTCACGGAAGATGTGCATCAAATCAATATGTCCCGGGTAACGCAAGGTGCGTTCTTTCATATTCGGAACATCGGGCATTGTGATTGCAAGCGAACGCAAGCCATCGGTGTTGAATGACTCGAGCGTTCCGCATTGTTCAAAGTTGATGAGCTCCGGTTCACTCAATGCTTCCTTCGTAACCATCTTTCCATTCTCCACATATCGCGCAGGACGAACATATTCTTCAATCACATCAATTGGAGAGAAGGGGGCTTTGTATTCATAAGGTTTTGTACGCACGATCGGAAGTCCGCCTACGAGACATTCATAGCTCGTCATCTTCATTCGCTTGTAATGATAACCTGCAATCATGTTACACATGCCGGGAGCAACACCGCAATCAACCACTGCCGTCACATTATTTTTCTTCGCCAGGTCATCAAGCAGAAAAGCATCTTCAGGAAAAAAAGAAATGTCAACAACATTCTTCTGCGATTCAATAATTGCTTTTAATGTTTCAAAGCCGAGGAAACCCGGCACTGCTCCGATCACGAGATCAAAAGGCGCAATTACTTTTTTTACTTCCTCCGTTTTGCTGCAATCACATTGAATGGTTTTGATTTTCAGTTTTGCTTCGAGTGACTTCAAGACTTCTGTGCTGTAATCAGCGCATGTTACTTCATAGTCATTTGCAAGGTCAGCACACATGGCGCTGCCTACCATTCCTCCACCTAGGACAATTATTCTCTTTGACATAAATATTTTTTAGACACTAATTAAATTCGTGTCAATTGGTGTAGTTCGTGGCGATCTTTTTACCATCTCGGTTTTACAAAATACAAAGCCGTTCCGTCAGGATCGTTGAAGTGAAGGTAACTGCCGCTCTTGCCATCTTCTGCTTCGAGGGTGATTTTTATTTTATTTTTCTTCAGCATTGCTTTCGCCTTTTTAAAATCATCAGCCATAAACCCGATAGACAGTGACCCCGAACTTGATTTTTTATTTCCTCCCGGGTGAATACCGATTGTAATACCCGGACCGTCAATCATCGCGTAGTTGTCGCCCCAGCGTTGCTGTAATTTCAGTCCGATGCTCTTGTAAAATTTTATGGACTTATCCATGTCTTTCACCATAATGGTGACGTTTGATCCCGTGAGTTTCATGACTATGATTTATATGATTATAATGATAGCTCTTTAAATTTCTTATTTGTCAATCGTTTATATTCTAAGCTTCTTGCACCAAAATTCAGGAGCAAACCGATTTCAAGATTGTATGCTTCAAGATAGTTTATCGCCTAGGCAAAATGAGCATCTTCTAATTTTATGAATGCCTTCAACTCGACAGGTATTTTTTCATATGCAAGAAAATCAACACGCCTGTTTCCGATATGAATTTCCCTGTAATATACAGGCATCACAAACTCTCTTTGAAAAGGAATCTCTGCAAGATTCATTTCTATTTCAAGCGCTCTCTGATACATCGCTTCCGGAAATCCATTCCCCAGCTTTGAATGAACAGTCATAGCACATCCGATTATTTTGGAAGTGAGGTCCGAATATTTGTACAGTTCGTTAATCATTTCATTAGGTATTAGTCACGGGCACCACACAAATCACCAAGAACCATTGTCTTTGTATTAATCACAGCCATCAAACAAATCATAGTGAACCATAGTCACATGTTTCTCCGGTATTGCCCTCCAACTTCGAAGAGTCCTCTCGTAATCTGTCCAAGCGAACAATACTTCACCGCTTCCATCAGTTCTGCAAAAAGATTTTTGTTTTGCACTGCGGTCACTTGAAGGTGTTTGATCACATCATCTTTCTTGTCTTCGTTTCCTTTATGCAAATCTTTCAGCATAGTAATCTGGTATTCCTTTTCTTCAGTGGTGGCGCGGATCACTTCTTTCGGAAGCATAGTCGGTGAACCTTTGATTGATAAAAATGTATTCACACCGATGATAGGGTATTCGCCTGAATGTTTAAGTGTTTCGTAGTACAAACTTTCTTCCTGTATTTTTCCGCGCTGGTACATCGTTTCCATTGCACCGAGAACACCACCACGTTCATTGATGCGGTCGAACTCCACCATCACTGCTTCTTCCACGAGGTCAGTCAGTTCTTCAATGATGAATGAACCCTGCATCGGGTTTTCATTCTTCGCCAATCCTAATTCGCGGTTGATGATAAGCTGAATCGCCATTGCTCTGCGCACACTTTCTTCTGTTGGTGTGGTGATCGCTTCATCGTATGCATTTGTGTGAAGTGAATTGCAGTTATCATAAATCGCATACAGTGCCTGCAGCGTGGTGCGTATATCATTGAAATCAATTTCCTGAGCATGCAGCGAACGTCCTGACGTTTGAATGTGATACTTCAACATCTGCGAACGCTCATCAGCGCCATACTTTAGCTTCATTGCCTTTGCCCATATTTTCCGAGCCACTCTTCCGATTACTGAATATTCCGGGTCAACACCGTTGCTGAAAAAGAACGAAAGATTCGGAGCGAACTTGTTGATGTCCATTCCGCGGGAGAGGTAATACTCTACGTAGGTGAAACCATTCGAGATCGTAAGCGCCAGTTGCGTAATCGGGTTCGCACCCGCTTCAGCAATGTGATAGCCGCTGATGGAAACAGAATAAAAATTCCGGATCTTATGCTTGATAAAATAATCCTGCACATCGCCCATCAGGCGCAATGCAAACTCAGTCGAGAAAATGCACGTGTTCTGCGCCTGGTCTTCTTTCAGAATGTCTGCCTGCACAGTTCCACGCACTGCATGGAGTGTGTTCTCTTTTATTTTCTTGTAAACATCTTCAGGAAGAACCATGTCGCCTGTAACGCCAAGCAACATCAATCCAAGTCCGTCATTCCCTTCGGGCAGCGCACCTTGATAATGAGGGCGTGTTACATTTTTCTTTTTATAGATGTCAGCGATTTTCTTTTCTATTTCTTTTTCCAGACCATGCTCTTTGATGTACAACTCACACTGCTGATCAATGGCAGCATTCATAAAGAAAGCCGTGAGCATCGGTGCGGGACCATTGATCGTCATTGAAACAGACGTCTTCGGATCGGAAAGATTAAAACCACTGTACAATTTTTTCGCATCGTCAAGGCAGCAGATAGAAACACCGCTGTTGCCAATCTTCCCGTAAATATCAGGACGGTAATCAGGATCGTGACCGTAAAGTGTCACGCTGTCGAACGCTGTGGACAGGCGTTTCGCGGGCAATCCAAAACTCACGTAATGAAATCTTCTGTTCGTGCGTTCCGGTCCGCCTTCACCTGCAAACATGCGAGTAGGATCTTCGCCTTCGCGCTTAAACGGAAACACACCAGCAGTGTAAGGAAACTCTCCCGGAAAATTTTCCTGCAAACTCCATTGCAATATCTCTCCCCACGCCTCGTAGCGCGGAACAGCCACTTTCGGAATCTGCGAGTGAGACAAGGACTCCGTATGCGTTTTCACCTTTACATCTTTGTCGCGCACTTTGTACACGAATACTTCATCGCGGTACTGCTGAATCTTTTTCTTCCATCCCTTCAACAGCTTTTTGTTTTGTCCGTCAAGAAGTAATTCAGTTTCGTGATAGAGTTCTTCAACCTTCTGAATAATTTTTTCTTTCTCTTTAATTGTTGAATTGTTGAATTGCTGAATTGTTGAGTTCAGAGAATAAAGTTTATTCGCAATCTCACTCTGCTCTTTCGTCCACTTATTGTAGCCGCGAACGGTCTCAGCAATTTCGCTCAGGTAGCGGATGCGCGCGGGAGGAATAATATAAATCTTCTCACTCATCTCGCCCGTAATTTCAAAATGCGACTGCAGTTTCGCATCGCATTTTTCGTTGATGCGATCAATCACTGCGCGGTACAGGCGGTTCATGCCCGGGTCGTTAAACTGCGAAGCAATCGTTCCGAACACCGGGACATCGTCATCCTTCATTTCAAACAATTGGTGGTTGCGCTTGTACTGCTTCTTCACATCGCGAATTGCATCCAGCGCGCCACGCTTGTCAAATTTATTGAGTGCAATGATGTCGGCAAAGTCCAGCATGTCAATTTTCTCAAGCTGAGAAGCCGCACCGTATTCAGGCGTCATCACGTACAGCGAAAGATCGCTGTGCTCTACGATCTCAGTATCACTTTGCCCTATGCCGGAAGTTTCAAGTATGATCAAATCATATTGCGCTTCCTTCAATACATCTACAGCATCCTTCACGTACTTGCTCAGTGCAAGGTTGCTCTGGCGTGTCGCAAGCGAACGCATGTACACGCGCGCATTCGAAATTGAATTCATGCGTATGCGGTCGCCAAGCAATGCCCCACCCGTCTTGCGTTTGCTCGGGTCAACGGAAACGATGGCAATAGTTTTATCCTTGAAGTCAATTAAAAACCTGCGTACCAGTTCATCCACCAGCGAAGATTTTCCTGCGCCACCTGTGCCGGTAATACCAAGCACAGGAGTGTTTACAGTTTTCAGTTTACCGTTTACAGTTGGGTGAAATAGTTTTTCAAACTCCGTATGATTATTTTCTGCGCACGAAATAACACGTGCAATGTTGTGCGCATTCTTCTTCTGCAAATCTTTCACTTCACCATTCAGCGAAAAGCCCGTAGGGAAATCGCTCTTCTGCAACAGGTCGTTTATCATACCCTGCAAACCCATGGTGCGCCCGTCATCCGGGTGATATAGGCGTGCAATGCCGTATGCATGAAGCTCCTTTATCTCTTCCGGCAGAATAGTGCCGCCCCCGCCCCCGAAGATTTTAATGTGACTGCAGCCCCTTTCTTTCAGCAGGTCGTACATGTACTTGAAATATTCCATGTGCCCTCCCTGGTAGCTCGTCATCGCTATCGCCTGCGCGTCTTCCTGAATTGCGCAGTCCACCACCTCCTGCACGCTGCGGTCATGCCCCAGGTGAATCACTTCTGCACCACTCGCCTGAATAATTCTGCGCATCACGTTTATGGCAGCATCATGCCCGTCAAAAAGCGAAGCGGCTGTAACAATGCGTATTTTATTTTTCGGCTGGTATATGTCGGGCTTTTTCATTTCGCGCTAAAACTTAAAACGCAAAGATAAAAAATGGTTTCGGGGAATGGTGTTGTTGTAATTTAAAGGGGTTTGCTTTTCATTCAGGAGAACGAGCGATTATGGGAGGAGGAATTGTGTAAGGTTTGGCATGGTTTGCTTCGCTTTGAGAGTGAAATGCGGAACATGGAGATGCGTGTTCTCAACATGGAGACGCGTGTTCTCGACCCGGAGCATGACATTCTTACAATGGAGATGCGCGTTCTCGACCCGGAGCATGACATTCTTACAATGGAGATGCGTGTTCTCAAGCCGGAGCATGACATGCTTACAGTTGAGGGGCGTGTTCTTGACTCGGAGAGTGACATTCTTTCTTTCGAGGTGGGGTTTCTTTAGTTGAAGTGGTGTGTGATTTATGTAATTGCCTCTCGCCCAAGTGCTCTTCCAAAGGGGGAGGGTGAAGCAGGGTGTATTTCTGAGTGAAAAATGAGCGTAAGGTTTGGGAGGAAATTTTTTGAAACTTTTTGTTGCCACGAATTACACGAATTGAAAAACTTTAAAAAATTATTGCTCCAGCCGCGTGGGCGGCATGACTGGGTTTTGTTGTGGGGTGGTTTGACCTTGAAGGGGTTTTGTTTAAGTTTTAATGATTTTTTGGTTAATAGGTAAATAATTATTTACCTTTGTAGCCTTAATTGATCCTTGCAATCCGTAAGGGTAACAAATACTAGTAACAATGAAAAAAAAATTAAAACTAAAGAATGAAAAGTTCGGAATTGTACCGCCTTCTTCTATAGGATGGTTGGTTTGAAGTATCGCAACGGGGTTCGCATGTTAAACTCAGGCACCCCAGAAAACCCAAAACAATAATTTTTCCATTGCATGGTTCTAATGAAATAGGAAAAGGGTTAGAAAAAAAAATTCTTAAAGATGCCGGAATCAGAAGATAAATTAGAAAAATGAAAAAGTAAAAATCTTGGGAATAAAAAATTTAAATCTAGTGTTCGGATATTTAAATGTTAGCTGTAATATTAAGATGCCGAAACAAATTACAAACAACTTACGATAGACATAAACGATATGGAAAGACAACTAGAGAATAAAAAATAACAATAGACAGACAGATGATATTAAAGAAATCAAAGATTGAGGTAATTGTCGAGATAACCGATACGGGTTTCTCGGCATTTGCCCAAAAATATCCGGTTTATACAACCGGAAGAAGTATTACGGAATTACAAAAAAACATGTTAGATGCATTGAACTTTTATTTAGAGGACATGCATCAAAAAATAAGTGCAAAACAAATTTTTTTTCAAATTGACTTTAAACAATTTTTCCAATATTACAGAGTTTTGAATGCAAAATTTCTTGCTGAAAGAATAGGAATGAACCCGTCATTACTTTCACAATATGTTCAAGGGAGAAAAAGACCATCAACTGAACAAACTGAAAAAATTTTAGATGGAATTAATGAGATTGGAAAAGAGTTGAGTGAATTGCACTTAATTGCTAAGTGAGTTTTTTTTTCCTTTAAGAAAAAATAAAAACTTTCTCGCTATTAAACAACGCCACCTGACAGGAAGCTTTGCTAACCTGTCAGGATGTGAGTTCAATTTTTCTGAATTGCTTGTGAGTGTAATTCAGAAGTGGTTTTAAATCTCTTGGGGTTTTGATTCAATCGTTCAGTCTGATTCCGTTTTCAATTTTTATAGCCCCTACGTGATTGCCGGTTGCTAAAATCTGGTTTCCTTTATTATAAATTATTTCTATTGGCGAATCTTTTGATGCTTCATTAAATGGGGTAGTAAATTGCAGGTGACATGATTTGAGATTGATCGAGCAAGTTTCTGTACTTGGCTTTTCAAAGCGATATAAATAAAATGCGACAGAATCTCCTTCAGCTAAATAATCGATTTCTAAGTTTCTATTCAATGTTATTCGTTCAGGATTGGTTGCTTCGAAGTTAGAATTGATTTTTAAGTTTATAGATTTTCCTCCGCCATAGCGATTCTTGATAATCAAAAATAGATTTGCCCCAGACTGGTCTTCAATATATTCTGAATCCGGTGTATTTCGAATCTCAATATTTTTTATTCCGGTAAAATGAGCATTAATTGGTTTTTCATTACTTATAAATAACTCACACATTAATTCAGGTCTGTTAAATGCCTTTTGAGAGTTTAAACTTATTTCCGCCATCTTTCGAGTAACAAGAACTAACCACAAAGTAATTACAATATAAAAGATACTGGCAAGGTCTTTAAGATCTGAGCGAAACTGAGTTACTGTATACGCTTCAGTAGTTAACCCTAATTTACTTGGGAAAAACCATAGTAATAAAATTACAACAAAGACTCCTGTCGTAAAATAAAGTGGAAAATCTGGTATGTATTTATTAGAGGGCTTCTTCATTAGACCAAGTATCTTCGAGATTTTCCCATTTAGTCTTTAAGTCTGAAATCTGCTGCTTAATATTTTCTGCATATTGATCAGCCTCATCTTGTTTATAAAATCCATATACTTCATATTGAGCCAATGTAGTGATTTTGGGCCTGAAATCCACTCCACTAGAACTTTTTAAAGTCAAAGTAGGAATTCCAAATTTTTTTGCTTTGCTCTTTTCTAACTCTGTGAATTCAGTAAGTTTGGCTTTCACATAATATCTGCCTTCAATGAGTTCCTTGGTTAATTTAAATTGCATTTTGTTAAATTGATTGTTGCTACAATGATTTTTTTTACAAATGTAACCGATTATTGAATGTACGCAATTTACAAATGAATTTTCACAAGTTCCTTACACTTTGGAAACACTTTTTATTGTTTGCGTTGAACTTGGCATAATCAATTAAATATATTAAAAAATGACAACTTATTTCAAAACTATTATGCGTGCTATCACGAATGTAATTGACTGGTGCACGGGGACTACAGCGAACCAAACTATTACTGATTCGGTTCCTGCTTTTGGCGATGCGGTGGATACACTGATTGCTAAAAGGGATGCTATTAATTTGCTGATACAGGAGCAGGTTAAGGTATTGAACGGGTATTATTCTCATAAGCTAGAGTTGAAGACGACTGCTGCGAATAGCGGGATGGATGTGATTGCTCCTGCGATGTCGTATTTTATGGCTACGGGTAATCAGCCGATGCTTGATGCGGTGCGGAGTACGTTTTCGGATTTGATGAAAACGGATGATGGTGAGTTTGTGCCGAGGATTAAGGGTGTTTCAGATATTGTGACTCCGATTTTGACTTCGCTTATTCCTTATGGTTTGAGCCAAACGAAGATTGACACGATGAATACTACTGCTGTTGCTTTCCGTAATTATGCTTCTACTCCGCGCAACCAGATTATACAACGGGCTAATGCCACTACTCAGATTGAGGAGCAGGTGAAGAGTGCAAATGATTTTTTGCGTACTACGCTGAATCCGCTGAGCCGCAATTTTAAGGCACCGCAATATGATTTTTGGTTGGGTTACAATTCGGCTAAGAAGCATACTCCGTTTGGCGGACAGCATACACGGCTGGATGCGTTGACGACTGATGAGCTTGGTCAGCCGTTTTACAATGTTACAGTTACGGTGAATGAGTTGGTGAAGGATGGAAAAACTTTTGCTTCGGCAAGTGATTTGAGTGATATTGACGGGCTGTGTGAGGTGAGTTCGTTTGAGGCGGGTATCCGTTCGGTTACTTTGAGTGGCAAAACGATAAAGACGCGAACTGTGGAGGGTGTATTGTTTGAACGCGGAAAGGCAACTCGTATGACTTTTATTTGTACCCCGATTTTCGAGAATATCCCCGCAGAGAGGACGGAAATGCCTTCGACTGCGAAATCGGGCACTACTACAAAAATAGATAATTAAGAATTGGATTGTTAAGTTTCATCCATAGCCGCTCTGAGAAATCAGGGCGGTTTTTGTTTTTTAAGGAAGAGAGAAAAATGAAAAAAGGGTGTGGACACCCTTTTTTATGTGCCAATTTTTACAAGGGGCGAATGATAAATTGCCACTATGCTCCAATCTGTTTCATCACCTTCCGTCCTCTCGCTCTGAACCCTGCTGTTCCATAAGGCATGCGTTCTTCAATGACTAATTTCAATTCTGGTTTCATGTGAGGGTAATGTTTACAGAGGTTTCCTAAAACAGACATTGCAAAAACCTGAATGGCTACGGGTTGTTTTTTGTCGTTTAGCAGATTGAAACAAATCTCTGCACTAAGCCCGTGTAGCGGTTTTGGTATTTCTACAAACTGCAGCAGCCGAAGCGTGTTTCGGATAACTGCATTGTGCAGATGAGGAGTGCGGAGGTTGAGCAACAATTTTTTGAGGTGACCATTAATCATTCGAGGATGATCAATTGCGATAAAACTAAGCGGCCAGCCGGCACGTTGGGTAACTCGGTATTCGCCTTTGAGAAAAAGTGCGATTAGCTGATCAAACTTTTTCTGATCAGTGCCAATCCAGTTGATGATTTTTGTGGTTTGACGTTTGGAGTGTTCCTTAAGAATTTCTTCGCGGAGATTCATAGAAGAAAAAATCAAGGGAGCCATCTATCAATCTTATTCGGAAGAATGTAAACGAACGGAGTGATTGCAAAAATAAAAATGCTCACGAGCGGAGCGAACGATCCGAAGATGGCTGCAACCATGTACACCATAGGCGAAATGAGAAAAAGAAAGCGGGCGTGGTTGCGTACCTCCTTGCTTACTTCGCGATCTAATAAAGATTTATGATTAATGCCGTAACTCCACTGAACATAGAGTGTGATGTTGCAGATGCTGAGGTTGAGTGCGTAGATTAAAATAGCAAACCACTTGAGCGTATGCATGGCGAGAAGCTTGGTGCTGAAGGGGACGAGGCAAACGAACATGTAAAACAAGACTCCGAGAAAAATAAAATGACGGTTGCTGCTACCGATGTACTCAAATATGATGCGGTGTCCAAACCACATAATGCCTAGTACAATAAAGCTGATAATGTAGCAAAGAAATTCGTATTTCACTTGCGCGAATGCCTGAATAAATCCAAGCCATGTGTCGGGCTGGAGATCAGGAAACCGAAGTTCGATGACCATGATGGTCATAGCAATGGCGAAGATGCCATCTCCGAGCGCCTCGAGGCGAAGAGATTTCATTGGGAGCTTGGGTTCGTGGGAAGTCATAAAGTTTGGCGGTTAAGCAAGAAATTTCAGCCACGAATTTCCGTAATTTACTGTAAGAATAAAAAAAATAATTTGTGTTAATTTAGTGGCTTGCTCTTAAGTATTCGAGGTACTGTTTTATTTCTCCTTTAAACTGTTCATTCAACTCGCGTTTCATTTCGTCCTTCTGCGAATCGTATCTTACAAAGGAAAGAAAGTACGCGTTGTTCGGCAACTCCGCGTCTTTAAAACGGGTTTTGTATTTCGAATTGTGAAATGATACAGTGTCGAGCGCTGAAATAATTTCTGTGATCTGTTTTTTTTTCTGCAATTCTTTTTCTGATTCGGTTTTGTTTTCGATTGCTTTGTAAAGAGAGTCGAGCAGTTTTGTTCCGGCAAGCAGATGTTTTGCGAAACGATTGTAGTCGTCCTGCTCGTTGAGATACGTTGTGAGTTGGGAAGATTGCGTACCGTATTTAGAAGCGAGAAATTTTTCAGCGCCCGTTTCTCCCACAGCACTTGCAAGATTCTCGTTGAAGTCAACAGAGCTTTTCAAATAAATAGTTGCATGAGTCATTTCATGAATGATAAGCTCCGCCAACTGCCCTTCGTTGCGCCTCAACATTCCTGAAAAGATAGGATCGCGAAACCAGCCAAGGGTACTCCATGCGCTTACGGGAGAATAATCAACGTCATAATTTTTCTTCTTCAGTTCTTCCATTTCTTTTTTTCCTTTTTCGAAATTGAAAAAACCTTTGTAGGAAACAGTGCCGAGCATGGGGAAATTCCATGTGTATGCCTTTAGCTGAAATTTTTCTGCAGCAGTCAGATTCATCAGCAAAGGTTTTCCATGTTGATTATAAAGCGTGGAATAATTTTTTGTGGGCTTTAGTCCGAGTGAATCAATTGCGAACTTTTTTATCTCTTCAATGAGCAGCAATTTCTCATTCAGTGAATCTGGAAAGGAAGGATCGGCAAGAACATCTTCAATTGGCTTTGCATTGTACACAATGGAGAGTTGACCTTGCAATTGCGCGATGCCGTAACTGAGAAGCCGGAAATTAAAAATGCAGAAAATTAAAATGGTGATACATAAAACTTCGAAAGAAATTTTAAGGTATCGCCAAACGCTTTTCACGAGGTGAGAGATTTGCGGAGAGAGGTCAGTTGTTCTTCAATTGCTTTGATCTTCGCTTCAGCATCAGCAAGTTTTTTTCGTTCACTATCCACGACTTCCGGTTTTGCATTTGCTACAAAACGTTCGTTGGCAAGTTTCGATTGAACCGATTTTAAAAATCCCTCGTTGTATTCAAGGTCTTTCTGTAGCTTTTCCTTTTCTGCTTCCACATTTATTCTTCCTGCAAGCGGAACAAAAAATTCAATGTTGCTTGAGATAAATGATGCCGCGTTCTCCACTTTTTCATTGGTATAATGAATTGCACTGAGGTTGCAGAGTTTCATCATGAGCGGCTCAAATGATTTACTCACTGGGTTTTCAGGAATGCGGATGTAAAGTTCAAGTGCATCTTTCGGAGAAATATTCCGTTCGTTTCTTACAGCACGCACCTGTACAATTGAATCCATGAGCGCATCAAAGCGCGTAAGCAATTCTTTGTCTTGTGTAATTGCAGCAGGCCATTCAGAAACCATGATGCAATCTTTATCATCACGCTCACCGATGAGGTGCCAAAGTTCTTCCGTGATGAAAGGCATGAAAGGATGAAGTACTTTCAACAACTCTTCGAGAAATTCAATCGTTGAATAATAAGTATAGTTATCAATCGGCTGCGGTTTACCGTCAATAAATTCCGGCTTGATCATTTCGAGATACCATGCGCAGAAATCGTCCCACATCAATTTGTAAGAAGCCATCAATGCCTCGCTGATACGGTACTTGGAATAGAGATCGTTGATGTTTTCAATTTCAGCACTCAGCTTGGCGGCAAACCAATCAATCGCGATTTGATTTTTCTGAGAAGTCTCGCTGTCATCGGTTGTCCAACCTTTGATGAGGCGAAACGCATTCCATATTTTATTTGCAAAGTTTCTTCCCTGCTCACAATGCGCTTCATCAAACGGCAAATCATTTCCTGCGGGAGAACACAACAACATGCCGACACGAACTCCGTCAGCAGAATATTTTGTAATCAACTCCAATGGATTAGGAGAATTGCCGAGTGACTTACTCATCTTTCTTCCGAGCTTGTCGCGTACGATGCCTGTGAGGTAAACATTTGTGAACGGTTTCTCACCGCGGTATTCATAACCTGCAATGATCATTCGTGCCACCCAGAAAAATAAGATCTCCGGAGCGGTGATGAGATCGTTCGTTGGATAATAATATTTGATGTCAGCATTGTCAGGATTTTCCATTCCGTCAAACACGCTGATAGGCCAGAGCCATGAAGAAGCCCAGGTGTCCAATACATCGTCATCTTGTTTTAAATCCCCAATATTGAATTTCGAATTTTGAATTTCGAATTTCGAAATAGCTTCTTCTTCCGTTTTTGCAACTACACATTCTCCATTGGGTGCATACCATGCCGGAATGCGCTGTCCCCACCAAAGCTGGCGGCTTAAACACCAATCGCGAACATTGTCCATCCAGTGCTTGTAGGTGTTGATGAATTTATTCGGGATGATATTTACTTCACCATTCATCACCGCATCCAGCGCAGGTTTGCTGATGTCTTTCATTTTCAGAAACCATTGCATAGACAGGCGCGGCTCAATAACAGCATCCGTCCGCTCACTGTGACCAACCTGGTGACTGTAATCTTCCATCTTCTCAATCAGTCCATCTTCTTCTAATTTTTTCAGCGCAGCTTTTCGTGCAGCGAAACGGTCCATGCCGATAAACACTTGACCTGCTTCTGAAATTGTTCCGTCTTCATTCAGCGTATCAATAACGGGAAGGTTATTCCGCACTCCGATTTCATAGTCAACAGTATCATGAGCCGGAGTCACTTTCAAACACCCTGTTCCGAATTCTTTATCAATGGCTTCATCAGGAATAACAGGCACTGCACGGTTTACCAAAGGAACGATTACATTTTTTCCATGCAAATGTTTATAGCGTTCGTCATCAGGATGAACAGCAACAGCAACGTCACCCATGATGGTTTCAGGGCGAACAGTTGCAACCGTTAAATATCCATCACCTTCCTCATACTTGTATTTTACATAAACCAATTTCGAATTGATCTGCTTGAAGATTACTTCTTCATCGCTCACTGCAGTCTTCGCCACGGGATCCCAGTTTACCATGCGTAGCCCTCGATAGATGTAGCCCTTGTTGTAAAGATCAATGAACACATTGATTACATCATTGTAATATCCTTTGTCCATCGTGAAAGAAGTTCGGCTCCAGTCACAGCTTGCACCAAGCTTCTTCAGTTGATCAAGAATAATTCCTCCGTATTTTTCTTTCCATTCCCAGGCATACTTCAGAAAATTTTCTCTCGATAAATCAGACTTTTTAATTCCGCGTTCGCGAAGCATGTGCACCACTTTTGCTTCGGTAGCAATGCTTGCATGATCAGTGCCCGGAACCCAGCATGCATTCTTGCCTAACATTCTTGCCCTGCGGATCAGAATATCCTGGATAGTGTTGTTAAGCATGTGCCCCATGTGAAGCACACCCGTTACGTTTGGCGGAGGAATTACAATGGTGTATGGCTCGCGCTCATCAGGAACACTTTTGAAAAAGTTGTGTTCCATCCAGTACTTGTACCATTTGTCTTCTACCTGCGAGGGATCGTATGTTTTGGGAACTTCCATGTAATATCTAATTGGTCGCGAAGATAAATATTGAATCGTATAGGCAGACCTTAACGTACTGTTCATCGAGAAATAAAACTGACAAAGAGAATATATCGTACTTTTGAAAAAGTATTTTTTTAAATCAAACTCTTAAATCAGATTAAAATGACAAACAAAGATTTTTTTATCGCCTCATGGCAGCGCGATAGCGGCATCACTGCAAAAGCAATTCGTTCATTGCCGAACGACATGACGAAACTCAACCAGCATCATTATGCTAAATTCCGTTCTCCATGGGAAATTGTAAATCACATTGCGCCTCATGCGAAGGAACTTGCGCAGGCGACTTCTGACGGAAGAATGGATTTGGTAAACGAAGGAATGTTTCCACTTGACGGACCGAACATTTACAAATCTCTTGAAGATGCAGCGAAAGACGTTGAAACCAATTCGACTAAACTTATTGAGCTTCTCAAGACCGTTAGTGATACCGATTGGGAAAGCAAAATGATCCCAACTTTTTGGGGACCAATGAAAATTTTTGAAATGTCACTCATGCAATCATGTTGGACTATGTTGTTTGACAGTGTCCATCACCGAGGACAACTTACTTCTTATTACAGAATGCTCGGTGTTACCCAACCTGAGTTGATGGGGCCGACCGCAGAAGTAGAAGAAGCAATGATGGCGAAGATGAATTAAGCCATTACAATAAATATTTTCAGAAGCAGCATCAAGTTTTTTGGTGCTGCTTTTATTTTGTGATTAAAACTACTTTAGCGCAATTGAAACAATAACACGAATGAAAAAACTTTCACTCACGCAACGAATCATACTCTGCCTTCTTCTTGGAATTGTGACAGGAGCCACGTACCGTCATTTTTATCCCGACATAGAAAACCTAAAACCGTTTTCTGACAACGTACAATTATTGAGCGATATTTTCCTGCGACTCATCAAAATGATTATTGCTCCGTTAGTGTTTTCACTTTTGTTTGTAGGCATTGCAAAAGCAGGAGATTCAAAAGCAATCGGAAGAATGGGATTGAAAACCATTGTATGGTTTACGTTCGCCACGCTTGTTGCACTTACTTTCGGATTGGTAATTGCGAATTTCTTTGAACCGGGAAAGCACATTGTGCTTGATCTTACTTCGAAAGTCAGCAGCGATCCGAAACCATTTATTGCAAAAGAATTTATCGAGCGGATTTTCCCTGAGAGCATTGTTGACGTGATGGCACGAAATCAAATTCTGCCGATTATTGTATTCGTCATCTTTTTTGCATTGGCTACGGCTGCGTTAAAGGAGAAAGGTAAAATCATTATTGATTTTTTTGATGCTGTCGGGCATGTGATGTTGAAAGTGACAGAGTATGTAATGAAGTTTGCGCCCGTGGCTGTATTCGGAGCAGTAGCATCCATCATTGCATTGAAAGGGATAGAAATTCTTTACGGATATTTTTTTCTCATATCCTGTTTCTTCGGAGGACTCTTGGTCTTTGTTTTTGGTTTCCTGTTTTTGGTATGCGCAGTTATCAAAGTAAGTTTTTTCAAGCTCCTGAAGGCGATAAAAGAACCAACGATTCTTGCTTTCAGCACTGCGAGCAGTGAATCAGCCATGCCGATGCTTATTGAAGCGCTTGAAAATTTCGGTTTCAAAAACCGAATTGTAAGTTTTGTATTGCCGCTTGGATATTCATTCAACCTTGATGGTTCTATTATGTACATGACATTTGCAACGCTCTCCATAGCGCAAGCAGCTGGAATGGATATTTCGCTAAGTCAGCAGATAACAATGATGCTTATTCTTTTGGTATCGAGTAAGGGAATGGCGGGAGTGAGAGGTGCTTCGATTGCGGTGATCTCCGGAATGCTTGTTTACTTTAATATCCCGTTGCAAAATTTTGCATTGATACTTGCCATTGACTGGTTGCTTGACATGGGCAGATCAGGAACCAATATTATCGGTAATGCGGTTGCTACTGCTGTTGTCAGTAAGTGGGAGGGTGAGAAGTTGGGCGAAGAAAATCTTTCTTAATTCTTTTCATCTGTCCGAATTCGAAACGCATACGCAATTCGAAAAAGAAATCCATCCGTTACATTCATAGAATAGTAATCTGCCTTGCCTGATTCACGAAAGCCGCTTTTGTATTTGCGAAGAATGGTATGTCCTGCTTCAATACTGATCACTTGCTTTTTCGATAAATAAAAATCCATAAAAAGTTTCAGATGATTATCGTTTACGCGAATGAAATTATAATCAAACGTTCGATAGCCGTTGGTGTTGGAGCGAAACATTATTCCTGCATGGATTGATTTCATAAATTTATATTCAAGATTCATGCTCCCCGGCAATACGCCAAACAAATTCCATTTTGAATTTATGTTCCAATCAATGCCAAGCAGAGGCATAAAGAAAGGACCAAAGAACTCGCTATTGTAATAAAGACCAATTTTATATTTCAATGTTTCCTTCCTTTGATAAGATGTCAATAAAGCTCCTCCATATTGTATATCACGGCTGCTTAAATCATCGTCAAGTTGAGAACTTACTCTCGGAATAAAAACAAAAGCAGTTTTCCATTTCGACTTCCACTGATGCAACCATGTGAGTGGGATAAATCCTACATGAAATTCTCTATTGATAAACGTTCTCGGAGAAATCATTCTGAAGTTTTCATACACGGGATTGATCACAAAGTAATCGCTGTTAATTTTAAAAGGCAGTGTTAAAGAGATTGCGGCAAGTTGGGTGTTTACTGCATTGTTATTTACAGCGCGATCAGCCGGACTGTATTGATAATATGAAGAAACAACATCGAGAAATGGCTGTGCGCATGCAAAAAGAGGAAGTAGAAATATTGAAAGAATAATTTTCTTCATGAGAAGAATTTGTGCGCAAGATAAATAATCGAAGGGCAAATTTTTTCGCTTAGCATATAGCGTGTTTTTCGTTTGCGAACGTTATGTACTTTCGCGCTCCATTTCAAAAAATACAGTGACAAAAAAAATACGCACCGCGCTTGTTTCAGTTTATCATAAAGAGAATCTGGAACACATCATTAAAAAGTTGCATCAGCTTGGAGTGAAGCTGATCACAACGGGAGGTACTCAACAGTTTATTGAAAAGCTTGGTTACCCGGTTACAACTGTAGATTCAATTACTGATTATCCACATATACTTGGAGGACGGGTTAAAACACTTCACCCAAAAATTTTCGGGGGCATCCTTCGCAGAGATGAAAACGAAAACGATCAAAAGGAAATTAAAGAATTCAACATTGAGCCGATTGATTTAATCATCGTTGATCTTTATCCTTTTGAAGAAACGGTTACTGCAGGAGGAAGCGAAAGCGAAGTGATTGAGAAAATTGACATCGGTGGCATCTCTCTTATTCGTGCAGCCGCAAAAAATTTTAATGACGTTATTGTTGTTTCTTCAAGAGATCAGTATCAGGACTTATATTCTCTTCTGAAAAAACAAAACGGAGAATCAACCCTCGAAGACAGAAAGCTGATGGCTACTTATGCTTTCAATGTTACTTCTCATTACGATACTGCCATCTTCAATTACTTTAATCGTGAAGAAAAAGTTCCTGCGTTCAAGCGAAGTGTTACCACCTCACGCTCGCTACGTTATGGAGAAAATCCTCATCAGCGCGGAGTGTTTTATGGAAAGTTTGATGAACTGTTCGAGCAACTCAACGGGAAAGAAATTTCTTACAACAATCTTCTTGACATTGATGCAGCTGTTTCTCTGATGTCAGACTTCACTGAACCAACAAGTGCCATTCTCAAGCACAACAATGCCTGCGGGGTTGCATCTAGAAAAAATTTATCGGATGCCTGGAAAGATGCGCTTGCTGCCGATCCTGTTTCTGCATTTGGCGGAATTATTATTGTGAACGGAAAAGTTGAGGAGAAACTTGCTGAAGAAATGAATAAACTTTTCTTTGAGGCTCTGATTGCTCCATCCATTGCTCCCGATGCTCTTGAAATTCTGAAACAAAAAAAGAACCGCATCATTCTCCTTCAGAAAAAAACGGAATTGCCTGCCAAACAATTTCGTTCGTTGCTCAATGGAGTTGTTGAACAGGATCGCGATTCAAAAACAGAAACTGCAACAGAAATGAAAACGGTTTCAAAGATTGCCCCAACAGAGAGCCAGATTTCTGATATGGAGTTTGCAAATAAATTAGTGAAGCATACAAAATCAAACACCATTGTGCTTGCTAAGAACAAACAACTCATTGCGAGCGGCACAGGACAAACTTCACGCGTAGATGCTCTGCAACAAGCAATCGTAAAGGCAAATCACTTTAAGTTCGATCTCAATGGCGCTGTGATGGCAAGCGATGCATTCTTTCCTTTTCCCGATTGTGTTGAGATAGCTTACAATGCTGGAATCGCAGCAGTCATTCATCCGGGAGGTTCCATTAAAGATCAGGACTCCATTAACTACTGCGATACGAACGGAATGGCAATGGTGATAACAGGGGTACGACACTTTAAGCATTGAATTGAAAACAATAGATCGGGGATTGCAAGAATTATCTTTCTCTTTTCGTTTGTTGAACAGTCCGTTGATATAAATTTGCCGCTCAGATTTTTTTAAGGCATCTAATCACCACTTTCGTAAAGATTTGTTTCACTTTCCTAATAACTACTAAGGATAACCAACTACATGGGTCTCTTCGACTTTCTTACACAGGAAATTGCCATTGATCTTGGCACCGCAAACACGCTAATTATTCACAACGATAAAGTAGTTGTTGATGAGCCGAGCATTGTTGCTATTGACCGACAATCAGGAAAAGTTCTTGCGGTTGGTAAACAAGCAATGATGATGCACGGCAAGACGCATGAAAACATAAAAACAATTCGACCTCTGAAAGATGGTGTGATCGCTGACTTCGATGCAGCCGAACACATGATTCGCGGAATGATCAAGATGATCAATCCCAACAAAGGATTGTTTTCTCCTTCTTTGAAAATGGTAATATGTATTCCTTCAGGAATTACTGAAGTGGAGAAAAGAGCTGTTCGTGATTCTGCAGAGCATGCAGGTGCAAAAGAAGTTTATCTCATTCACGAACCGATGGCTGCAGCAATCGGTATTGGGATTGATGTGGAAGAACCGATGGGCAACATGATAATTGATATTGGCGGAGGCACAAGTGAAATTGCTGTCATAGCTCTGGGTGGAATTGTATGCGATCAATCAATCCGTGTGGCGGGTGATGGTTTCACAAATGACATTTGGGATTATATGCGTAGGCAGCACAATATTTTGATTGGAGAAAGATCAGCAGAGAAAATAAAAATTGAAGTTGGTTCTGCACTGCCTGAACTTGAAAATCCACCGCCCGATTATGCAGTTCATGGAAGAGACTTAATGACCGGAATTCCAAAAGAAATTACCGTGAGCTACACTGAGATTGCTCATGCGCTCGACAAATCAATTTCTAAAATTGAAGAAGCGATTTTAAAAGCACTCGAGTTAACTCCTCCTGAATTGTCAGCTGATATTTATCGCACTGGAATTTATTTAACAGGAGGTGGAGCATTACTCCGAGGATTGGATATACGCATTTCTCTTAAAACAAAATTGCCTGTTCACGTTGCCGAGGACCCTCTTCGGGCCGTTGTTCGCGGCACCGGCATTGCACTGAAAAATATCGGGCGGTTTAAATTTCTGATTCCATAAATCAGTCGGCAGTCCACAGTTTGTAGTTGGCAATTTTTTTCAACTCAATCTTATGGCTCACTGCTTTCAACGAATTTTAGCAGTTGATGAAAACTTTCAAATTCGAACAATCGATATTGGGAACTTTGCTGCTTTTGATTTGCACCAAGTGTCAATTGCTAATTGCGAACTGAAAAATGCGCTCCCTATTTATCTTTCTCTGGCGATATAATTATTTTATTCTTTTTTTGGTGATGGAAACAATTTCGTTTTCACTCATTATTCGCAACAGTAATTTTCATCATGCCAGTTACATCAACAGCACCAATGCTCTGGCAGGAAAGGTGAACGAGACAGTCAGTTCAGTTACGGAATATTTAAATCTCGTGAAAGCAAATGAAGCATTGTCAAGGGAAAATGCAGCGATGCACACTCTAATGCCCGGAGCATTCTACATTGACAGTGTGTTGAGGCGAGTTGTTGTTGACACGACTCACAAACAACAATACACTTTTGTAACAGCTAAGGTCATTAACAATTCTGTGAATAGAAGAAATAATTATCTCACCTTGAACAAAGGCGGTATGCAAGGTATCAAACCGGAAATGGGTGTAGTGTGTGCTGATGGAATTGTCGGGATCATTAAAGACACGAGCGAGCATTTCTCATCGGTACTTTCTTTACTTCATAAAGATACTCGCATAAGTGCGAAAATGAAAAAGAGCGGCTATATCGGTTCGTTAGTTTGGGACGGATATGATTTTCGTCACGCAACTTTGAAGGACATTGCATTGCATGTAAAAATGGCGAAGGGTGATACGATTGTTACAAGCTCCTTCTCTTCAATTTTTCCAGAAGGAATTATGATTGGGACTGTTGAAGAATTTAATGCAAAGGAAGGCGATAATTTTTATACGATAAGTGTGAAATTTTCTACTGACTTCAGTAATTTGTCTTCAGTTTATATTGTGGAGAATGTAATGAAAGGCGAACAACAGGTGCTCGAAGAAAAACAAACAGATGATCGTTAAGATATTCAATAACGCGAAGCGGTTTTTGTTTCTCATCCTCCTGCAGGTGATTGTACTCAATCACATTCAGTGGAGCGGCTACATCAATCCATACATTTATATTTTATTCATTATGTTATTGCCGATGGAAACACCAAAGTGGGCAGTATTGGTGTTAGGATTTACAACGGGTTTAATTATTGACATGTTCAGCAATACGAGCGGCTTACATGCAGCAGCAGCAACGCTATTGGCCTTTGCAAGACCGGGAGTTCTGCGACTCATTTCTCCGCGTGATGGATATGAGCCCGAAACTAATTTTACCCCGCAGAAAATGGGATTGAATTGGTTTCTCGCTTACGTAATAATACTTACACTTATTCATCATCTGTTTTATTTTTACGTTGAAATTTTTCGCTTCAAGGAATTCTTCATTACCTTTTTCAAAGCCATTTTAAATTCGGTTATCACGATCATACTCATCTTGATCGGAACTTATTTATTCGGTAAGCAGTCAAAAGCAAATGAACGTATCACAGGGTAGGAGTGCAGTCATTCTTCTGATTTTTTTTGCCGTTGGATTTATTTTCCTGATGCGATTATTTTCGATTCAGATTCTTGATGACAGCTACAAAGTTTCTGCTGATGATAACGCAATTCGTAAAGTGACTGAATACCCAGCGCGTGGGTTGATTTATGATCGCAATGGAAAACTTCTTGTCTTCAATGAACCTGTTTATGATTTGATGATTATCCCTAAGCAGGCAAAAAATATTGATACTGCTGAATTTTGCAAACTCGTTGGAATTACTTCTGCAGAGTACCACGATCTGTATCACAAGGCAAAAGTTTATTCTTCGGTAAAGCCTTCCATTTTTGTAAAACAACTTTCAGTTGAAACATACGGTGGGTTACAGGAAAAATTATATCGCTTTCCAGGATTTTATGTTCAGCCGCGTACTCTGAGAAGATACCCTGATCCGATGGCTGCTCATTTATTCGGCTACATTGGTGAAGTAGATACAAATATCACGAAAAAAGATTCTTATTACAAGGAAGGTGATTACATCGGAAAAAGCGGAATTGAACAATCGTACGAAAAAGTGCTACGCGGGAAAAGGGGAACGCGTACTGTTTTGGTAGATGTTTTCAATCGGGAGAAGGGACATTACCGTGACGGAAAGTTTGATACTACCGCAGTTGCAGGACAAAATCTTACACTCTCTCTTGATGCAAAACTTCAGGCGTATGGAGAAAAACTTTTTCAGAATAAAGTTGGCGGAGTTGTTGCCGTTGATCCGCAAACAGGGGAAATTCTTGCTTGCGTCAGCAGTCCAGGTTACGATCCAAATTTATTGGTGGGAAGAGCGCGTACAAAAAACTATGCGTCACTTTTATTTGAGCCGACAAAACCTTTATTCAATCGTGCGTTGATGGCTTATTATCCGCCCGGCTCAACTTTTAAACTCATTAATGATTTAATTGGAGAACAGGAAGGCGTTTTATTTCCGAACACTTCCTATTACTGCGATGGAGGTTATCACATGGGCAGTCAAACAGTGAAGTGCGATGCACGGCATGGTTCGCTTACGCTCGAGTCAGCGATTGCACATTCATGCAACACTTATCACTGTTATGTTTTTCGCAGCATCATTGATCAGCGAAAATATAAAACTTCTGAAGAAGGATATTTAAGTTGGAGAAATCACGTACTCACTTTTGGTATTGGAAAAAGATTGTATAGCGATCTTCCGCAAGAGTTAAAAGGGAATGTCCCTTCAATTGAATATTACGATAAGTATTTCGGCAAAGGGCATTGGAAGTCATCAACCATCGTTTCACTTTCTATCGGGCAAGGCGAGCTGGGAATTACACCGCTTCAAATGGCAAACACGATGTGCATCATTGCGAACAAGGGTTACTACTATATTCCGCATATCGTAAAAGCAATAAGCGATTCTGTCAATATTCAAAAATATTTTTCAGAAAGACAGTTTACTGATATTGACCCTAAGTATTTTGAAGTAGTAGTTAACGGAATGGAGAGCGTAGTAGAATCAGGAACCGCAGCTGCATCAAAAATAAAAGGTATTACCGTGTGTGGAAAAACAGGAACAGCACAGAACCCTCACGGAAAAGATCATTCATTGTTTGTAGGTTTTGCTCCAAGAGAAAATCCAAAGATTGCCATCGGCATCATGGTGGAAAATGGTGGCTGGGGTGCTGACTGGGCAGCACCAATCGCCACGCTAATGATTGAAAAATATTTGCGTGACTCCATTTCAAGACCTGAACTGGAAAAAAGAATGTTCGAAGGAGTGATACAGCCAAAAGTTTATATGGAAGAAAAGAAGAAGGAAGAGAAGAAAGAGGAAATGAAGGATTCAACTTCGGTAAAAGTTGTTGCGTTAAAGAAAGAGAAGTAATTTTTATTTTTTTAATTGCAAACCGATTCAGTGAGAGAACAAAAAAATATACTCCAAAATATTGACAGATGGTTGGTGATCATTTTTCTGTTGCTCGTCTGCATGGGCTGGATTAGTATTTATGCTGCCGTTTACAATGACGATCACCAAAGTATTTTAGACCTCTCACAAAATTACGGCAAGCAAGCAATCTGGATTGCAGGAGCATTCTTAATTGCTTTGAGTATTCTCATCATTGACGGAAAATTTTTTGCTGCGTTTTCGTATCCGATTTATATTCTCTTTATGCTTTTGCTTTTGTTGGTTCTTGGAGTGGCACGCGATGTAAAAGGCGCTGTAAGCTGGATTGACATTGGCAGCTTTAAACTTCAGCCCAGTGAGTTCGCAAAATTTGCGACCAACATGGCACTCGCGAAATATTTAAGCACACTAGACATAAAAATGAAAGATTGGAAAACAAAAATCTTTTCCCTCCTGATTATTGGACTTCCGGCTGCATTGATACTTCTTCAGAATGATACTGGCTCTGCACTTGTGTATGCTGCATTTATTTTTGTTCTCTATCGCGAAGGACTTTCAGGGAACATTTTGATTTTTGGTTTTGTTGCCGCAGTTTTATTTGTCCTCACACTGCTTGTTCCGAAAATAATATTGTTTTCAGTAATTGGCGGAATCGGACTTGTGTTTTATTTTTTTGTTCAGAAGAAAAGACAAAACATCATCATCATTGTTGCAGGAATGGTGATAGCATCTGCCATCGTGTTCAGCGTTGATTATGCATTCAACCGAATTTTGCAGGAACATCAACGTACGCGTATCAATGTATTGCTTGGAAAAGAAATTGATCCAAAGGGTGCAGGTTACAACGTTCATCAAAGTATGATTGCCATTGGCTCAGGTGGATTACTCGGAAAAGGATTTTTACAGGGAACTCAAACCAAATTTGATTTTGTACCTGAACAAAGCACCGATTTTATTTTTTGCACCGTGGGCGAGGAGTGGGGCTTTGTAGGAGCTTTTTTAGTTATTGGATTATTTATGCTTCTTCTTTGGCGGATTATTTATGTAGCCGAACGTCAGCGATCGCAATACTCGCGCATTTACGGTTATGGGGTAGCGTGTATTCTGTTTTTTCATCTCATGGTTAATATCGGGATGGCAATCGGGCTTGCGCCCGTCATTGGAATCCCATTGCCGTTTTTTAGTTATGGTGGATCATCACTTTGGAGTTTTACTGTGCTGCTTTTTGTTTTGATAAAGTTGGATGCCTATCGTTTGCAGATATTGAGATAGAAATTTACTCCCTACTTTCGCTTCCGTCATAATACTTCTTCCATGCCAAATATTTTTGAGTTCAACAAATATCGCCCTGTTATACATGAGTCGTCTTTTATTCATCCGAACGCAGCGGTGACAGGAAATGTAATTATCGGACGCGATGTTTATATTGGTCCCGGTGCTGCAATTCGTGGCGACTGGGGAGAAATTATTATTGAAGACGGCTGCAACGTGCAGGAGAATTGTACTATTCACATGTTTCCTGGGGTAACGGTTCGACTAATGGAGGCAGCACACATCGGTCATGGGGCCATCATTCACGGAAGTACAATCGGTAGGAATGTTTTGGTCGGAATGAATGCTGTCGTAATGGATTATGTTGTTGTGGGGGATAACAGTATTATCGGTGCGCTCACTTTTGTTCCTGAAGGAATGATAATTCCTGAACGAAAAATTGTTGTCGGCAATCCTGCAAAAATTATCAAAGATGTTTCTGATGAAATGCTTGAGTGGAAAACAAAGGGAACGAATTTGTATCAGCAACTTCCGAAAGAACTTTATGAAACATTAAAGCCTTGTGAACCACTCAGGGAAATTCCAAAGGAGAGATCAAAGCAGCAGGATATTTACAAAACCTGGAAACAAAAATAAGTGAGTAATTGTAGTGATGAGAAATGCAATCAACTTAATTAACTATGCAAGAAAAAATAGAATTCATTAACAACACTTTCCCTACACTTTTAAAAAAGTTGAAGCCCGATACACCCCGCAAATGGGGAACAATGAATGCACAAGAGATGGTTGAACATCTTACTGATTATATTCGCATTGCGAACGGTAAAATTCAGACAAGAATTGTTACAGTTGAAGAACATCTTCCAGCATTCAAACAATTTTTGGAGAGCGAGAAACAGTTTCGTCCGGATACGAAAAATCCATTAAATACAGGTGCGCCCAATCCTGTTCGTATGAAAAACTTAGAAGAGGCGATTGAAGAATATTATTCGGAGATGAATTTTTTTTATTCAACTTTTAAAAATGAGCCGGAAAAAATTACTGCACATCCCGCTTTCGGTCTATGCAATTACGATGAGTGGATTAAACTCCATTACAAACACCTCTCACATCACGCAAGACAATTCGGATTGATGAATTGAAGTATCTCTCGAAAGATTTTGAAAAAAAATTTTTTGGCGTGCTTTGCACCTTTGCGCGAAATGCCTTAATCAAAAAATCGCCAGTTCACTCCAAACTGAATCATGCCTCCCGGCATTGGGTAATGTGGTGTGTTCAAATAATTATTCGCAACAAGACCATCTCCCATATTTTGATATTTGAAAAACAATCGTGCAGTTTTTATTTTGAAGTTCACAAAAAGGTCAATGAGCGGATAGCCGTTTGTTTTTTCTGAATTCTGCTGATAAAAAATTGAGGTGGCTGGCGAATATGCATTTGAATAGTAGCCGGATGAGCAGTGAACATCAAAGCCGATCTGAGCATACAATTTTTTCTTGAAAAAAAGATCTTCAAAAAACAAAGCGTGATGTGAATTGAATTCAGGAATTCTCACAACGTCATTATTTGTTTCCTGTATCCAAACAGAATTGTTGAAGTGGATTTTCCAAACCTGGAAATCTTTCTGAATAAATAATTGACTTACCTGAATAGAATCAGGAGATTGAGCAGGTTCGCCAACCGAGTCATAATAAATGTACCTGCCAATGAAAGTGCTCGTACCGGCCACACTGAAATTGTATTTTTTCAGATTGATTTGAAAAAAGAATTGCTGAGAAGTAATTCTATCAAAATTATTTTGCCAAACGAAATGATTTGACTGATAGAAATTCTGTATCAGCGTTGGTGATTGTTTTTCATTCTGCAATCCGATATTCATATCTGTGCCCCATATTAACGGAAATTGAAATTTAAGACAGAAGAAATAATTTTTTTCGTCAGCACCATTCAAAATATATTTTCCCAGGACATCAAGTGTGCAACGGTTTTTAATACCCGCAGTTTTCAAATGTGCTTCCGTAAAATAATCTGTGATCGTGGTATCGTAAAACTGATTGTAATTGAACCATTGATTTCCCCCTGTAAGTTCGAGAAAAGCATGATGCACAGGTTTGAAATTATTGAATGTGTGAAATGCCTGTAGCGAAAGTTTGTTGGTTACCTTATCGTAGTGAAGCGTGTCGTCAATGTTTGTCGCGAAATAATTATTCGCATAAAAAGAAGTATCGGATGTGTTGTCGCTGTAATGGTAGGAGAATCGCTCGTATTCGATGTGATGGGTGAGCCGGAGAATAGGCGAAGCAACTCCTACTGAATCTCTAGTTGTAGCCAAATCATAAAAATGAGTGATAGAAAAAATATGATTGCGCACATGCTGCTCTGCATCTATCAGGAAAACGCTCAATCCTTTAAGGTCATTGTTTGAAAAATTACTTTTCTTGTAGAGTGAATCATTGGCAAGGCCGCCATCTACTTTATTTATGATGGAATTCCATGTTGCTGAAGCAAAAATGTGGTAACGATTGTTCGGAAGATGATACCAAGTGCAGAAATCAAAGTTTGTAATAAATGTTTTTCCGTTTGTGAGAAATCCCGGTGAACCTTGACGGTTAAAATCAATTCCTGCATTCCAGTTTTTCAAAATATTTTGAGCAAGTGTAATGGTGATCTGTTGTTCCTTGCCACCACTGGAGTGGTAGTTTAGATTAGTGAAACGCTTGTTGGTTTTGTAATAGTGCATGGTTGACGGAGTCCATTTGTAAAGATCAAAGGAATGATTTCCAAATTCAGTCAGGCAATTTCTGGAGATTGAAAACAATTTCGGGTCAGTAGCGCTGCCAATGTTACTGAGGTCGTTGTAAAAATATTTTACGGTGGGGTTTATGATTTCAAGATCGTTCAGGAGAGTATCCAATGACGAATAGGTCAGCAAGCCGCCAATGTCGGTTTCAGGTGTTGTATAATGAAGGATAGTAGGAACTTTTACCTCTGCGCTGTCAACCGAAAGCGAAAATGCTCCTGATGACGAAAAGAGAAAGAGGGAAAGAAATAATTTCCGAAAAAGAAACTTCATAGTTATTGAGCAAAGGTAATTTATTTGAAAGTACGCCTTGTAGAGTTGAACCGGAAGATGTTCGGCTATATTTTCTGATATTGCAATCATTCCTTATGATAACTTTTCTTGACGGGCTTGCCGATGATTTACTGAAGAAGCATGGTGGAGATATTTCTCAGTTGTGTCTTGTTTTTCCAACGCGAAGGGCTGGACTATATTTTAAAAAAACATTTGCAGCAAAACTGAACGTTCCTGTATGGGCACCCGCAGTGTTTTCAATAGAAGATTTCGTGGAGAGACTTTCTACTTATCAAATCGCTGATCAGTTGGATTTGATTTTTGAATTGTACTCTGTGTATAAAAAATATTTTCCTGTAGAATCGTTCGACCGATTTTATCCATGGGGAGTAATGTTGCTGCAGGATTTTGAAGAAGTTGACAGTTCTCTTGCCAACGGGCAAAAACTTTTTTCTTCCATCAGTGATCTTCGTTCTATTGACGAACAATTTGAGATGGCAGAAGAAGACATGGAGCGGATTAAAAATTTCTGGAAACTGTTTTTTGATAAGGAACCCGGAGCAATCCGTAAATCTTTTCTTGATAACTGGAAGCATCTTGAAAATATTTATGCGGAGGTCACAACAACCTTAAAAGAAAAAAAGATCGTTTACGAAGGACTTGCGGTTCGCGCTGTAGTGGAAGGATTGAGAGATGGTTCAGTAAAATCAACCTTCAATCATCATGTGTTTGCCGGGTTTTATGCATTGTCGAAAGCTGAGGAAAGCATGATCAGTTTTTTTCTGAAGAACAAAACAGGAAGCGTTTATTTTGATTCTGACGGTTATTATAGCGATGACACAAGACAGGAAGCAGGAACTTTTATCAGAAAAAGTTCTTTGATCAAAGGAGAATACGCATGGAAAGAAAATATGCTCCAGGAAGATGAAAAAAAAATTGAAATAATCGGAGTGCCGCTGCAGGTGTTGCAGACAAAAACTGCCGGACAGATTATTTCACAACTTCCGCACGATGCTGATGCAATAAACAAAACTGCCGTTGTTTTGCCTGACGAGCAATTGTTGCTGCCAGTTTTGTATTCGTTGCCCGAGCATATTGAAGATATCAATGTAACGATGGGTTATCCGCTAAGCGCCTCTCCGCTTTTTAATTTGATTGAGTTACTGTTTGAGTTGCAGAAGTCGTTTAACGGAAAATCATTTTACTTCAAGCATGTGGTTTCGCTTTTATCGCATTCTTACATTCAGTTTGCTGATTCAGGAGCAATCAATAAATGGTTGACAGATTTCAGATTGAAACCGAAAATTAGAATTTCACAAACAGAATTGATTGAAGAAGGAAACTCTGATGTTTTCAGCATTTTGTTTGCTGGCTTTAAGACGTTGCCGCAAGCGTTTGAATATTTCAACCGGTTCTTTTCGTTACTGATTGATTCGATCAGGAATAATAAGAATGGAATTCAATCTATCGAAAAAGAATACGTGTATTATTTCTATACACGGTTTAAGAAGCTCGAAGAAATTCTGAAAAAGCATCAGGAAGAAATTTCCGTTGAAACATTCCGGAGTTTGTTCAAGGAGGTAATTCATTCTACCAGAATTCCATTTACGGGTGAGCCGCTGAAGGGATTGCAGGTAATGGGTTTTCTTGAAACGCGTGTATTGGATTTTGAAAATATAATTATCCTTTCGTTGAATGAAGATGTGTTGCCGCCAACATCTCATCATCCTTCTTTTATTCCATACAATATTCGTAAGTCATTTGGCTTGCCAACTTTTGAAGATCACAATGCAATTGCAGCATATCACTTTTACAGGTTGCTGCAGCGGGCGAAGAATATTTTTCTTGTTTACAATACTGAGGTAAAAAGTTTTTCGGGAGGGGAGAAGAGCCGCTTTCTTTTGCAGATTGAAAATGAGTTGGTGAAGCGAAATCCCAACATCAAACTCATTCATAAGAATGTTCAAATTCAGGTGAGTGATGTAAAAATCCGTTCTGTTGAAATCAAAAAAGCAGAAGCTGTGATGAAGGAACTTCAAACGTACTTCGAGCCGTTGAAGCAGCCGATGAAGTATGGAAGAAAATTTTCTGCCTCTGCATTGATTTCTTACATCGCCTGCCCGCTGCGTTTTTATTTTCAATACATCGCGAAGCTGAGAGAGCAGGAGGAGCAGGAAGAATTTATTGAAGGAGGGTTGCTTGGAACTATTCTGCATGAGGTCATGCACTCTCTTTACAAATCCATGCAGACGATTACTGCTGATGATTTTAAAAAGATGGGCGAGCTTGCAGAACGTGCAGTTGATGAAGCCATCAAGCAAAATTTCAGCACGGTGGATTTGCTTGAAGGGAAAAATATTCTGATGCGGAATGTGCTGATTGAACTGATTAGAAAGATTCTGGAGTTTGATAGTCAAAGTGTTCTTAGCATAAAATATCTTGAAGAAGAATTTGCGATGCCTGTGGAACTGGAAAAAGGAAAAGAAGTCAATCTCTACGGAATTATTGACAGGGTAGATTTAAGTGATGGTGTGCTCAGAGTTGTTGATTACAAAACAGGTGCTCCTGATAAACGGACTGCAAAAGACATTGAATCACTTTTTACATCTCCCGATTTTAAAGAACAGTTCCAAACTTTCTTTTATGCCATGCTGCTAAAGAAAAGAGAGCGGGCATTTCCGGTTAAGGCAGGATTGTTTCGGCTGAAAGAAGTTACACGAGGTATCAGCTACGTTAATTCGGGAGAGGCAATTACGAACGAGCAGTTCACGGAGTTTTTTAATCAAACCAAAAAGCTTTTGCAGGAGATTTTTAATCCTGAGATTCCTTTTGCTCAAACAGAGGATGAAACCAGGTGCGTGTATTGTGCTTACAAAGATATTTGTAACAGGTAAAAAATGCCGCCCGATGTAGGCGGCATCTTTATTTACTAATTTTATTTTGCCGATTTATTTCATCACCGATAATTTTTTCGTCTCCGAAAAATCTCTTGCATCAACTTTCAAAAAATAAATTCCCGCACCAACTGCATTTCCTTTTTCATCCGTTGCATTCCATTCAAGTTGATGATTGCCTTCATTCATTTCTGCATTGGCAAGAGTTTTCACTAACCTGCCTGTCATATCAAAAATCTTTACAGAGACTCTTTCTGCTTGAGAAAGAGAAAATGAAATGATTGTGGACTTTGATACAGGATTTGGAAAAATATTTTCATTTATAAAATTGCTGCTCTCATTTATGCCTGTGACATAATCTAATTTCCCCACAAACATATCATAAGTACTCCCTGCATTATTGGCGTTTGTTAAAGTTATGCTTCCCAAAGCCATGGTAACACTCTGAAATCCTCCCGTTAGAAAAAGATTACCGTTAGAAGTTGCAGATATTCTGCTTATTCCATCAAGAGTTAATCCTCCCAAACTCTCAGCCCAAAGAGCATTACCCGATATGTCATATTTTACTATAAAAATATCACTGCTACCTGCATTGGTTAAGGTAGTGCTTCCAAAAGAAATGGTGGAGCTTTGAAAACTCCCTGTTACAAATATGCTTCCACTATTGTCGCAACTAATGCTGCTACTAAAATCATTAGCAATATTGCCCGAACTATTAGCCCACACTATGCTGCCAGATGAATCATATTTGGTTACAAAAATATCATAACCACCTGCATTGGTTAAGGTAGTACTGCCAAAAGTAATTGTAGGACTTTGAAAACTACCAGTTAGATAAGCATTACCGTTAATGTCAATAATTATACTGGAAGGTGAATCAGAAGAATTTCCACCTGCACTTTTGGCCCAAAGAACATTGCCGGAAGAATCGTATTTTGTTACAAAAACATCTTGAAAAGGAGGATTTGCATTTGTTAAAACAATGCCGCCAAAATTAATTGAGGTGCTTTGAAAATAACCTGTTACAAATACATTACTGTTTACATCTGTAGTTATACTGCCTCCAATGTCATTATCCGTACCACCTATATTCTTTGCCCATATTACGTTACCTGACGAATCATATTTTGATACAAAAATATTTAAGGTGTCGGTGTTCGCATTGAGTAAAGTAATGCTACCAAAATTAATGGTTGAACTACTAAACGCTCCAGTAATATAAACATTACCACTCCCATCCGAAACGACACTTTTGCCCTCATCATTGGCAGAACCGCCTGCACCCTTTGCCCAAAGAGCATTGCCTGATGAATCATACTTTACTGTAAAAATATCAAATAACCCCGGGTTTAGGTTGTTTAATGTAACAGCACCAAAAGTAATAGCAGGACTGCTAAAACGGCCTGTTATATAAAGATTACCGTTGGCATCTGCAAAGCTAATTCCTCTATCATCATTTGTACCTCCCGCTTGTTTAGCCCAAAGCACATTTCCTGATGAGTTATATTTTACTATAAAAATATTGGCATATCCTGCATTTGTTAGTGTAGTGCTGCCAAATGTAATGACAGGGCTTGTAAAAGTTCCGGTTACGTATACATTCCCATTTGCATCTGTACTAACGCTGGAACCAAAATCAACATCCAAGCCTCCTGCACTTTGTGCCCATTGCCAGTTTTGTGCCGTAGACTGAATAGTAAGCAGGAAAGAAAGCATTAGAATAGATGTCAAGATCTTTCTCATAATGTGAATGAATTATTTTATTACTGACAATTTTTTCGTTTCAGAATAATATTCGGTGTCAAACATAAGTAAATAAAGTCCGGCATTCACCTCATTTTGTTTTTCATCAGTTGCATTCCATTTCAATTCATTTAGTCCGGAAGGCAGCACTTCATTGCAAATTGTTTTTATTAATCTTCCTGTCATGTCATAAATTCTGATTGAAACTTTTTCGGATTGATTTAGAGAAAAAGCAATTGTCGAGAACTCGCTGACAGGATTAGGATATATATTTATTGCAGATGACTCATCATCTGAAATAGATCCTGTATCAGCCATACGATGATTGTGACAATAACTTGCGCATGCCATTTTACAACCCCAACTTGTCGGAAAACAACCATAACCAAGTACATTGCATTTGCATGATACAACTGTTTCGGGAGCTGGTGGTTGTGGATTTGAATTTCTTTGTTCACATCCGTCAAGATTTACAAGCCATACATCTTGTGCTCCACCATGATTACCGTGTACGTCACCATTATTTGATTTGGAAGAGCCCGCCATTAAAAGACTATGATTGTTTTCTTCAACAACACTATTGATTCCATCAAATTTATTCCCTCCAAAGCGTTTTTTCCAAAGCAGGTTTCCGGTTGCATCTATTTTTCCTGCATAAGCATCCCATGTGCGAAGTGGCGCACCTTCATTCGGACCGATAGCACCTACAATTGCAAAACCTCCATCATGGGTTTCGATGAGATTAAATCCGGCAGCAGTATCAGTAGGGTTTCCGAAAAAGCTTTGCCATAAAATATTTCCATTGTTCGCCACATCAATTTTAAATGTCCATACATTGAAAGCGGTATTTCCAATTACGTCTCCATCCGTTGAGCCCGTATGCCCTGTGAGCACTGCATTTCCATCTGATGAAATTATCATTGCATTGCAATCATCGGATTTTGATCCGCCATATTTCCGATAATAAACAATACCTCCTGAATTATCAATTTTTGCTGCTACTGCATCATAAGCTTTTGGCGCAATATCTCCAGTTAATGTACTCGTAATTCCTGTTACAAGAAAACCTCCGCTCACTTGCGCCATCCCAGTAAGGTCATCATAAGCAGTATCTCCGATAGTTACAGAAAAATCAATTGCACCTGAAGTATTAAGTTTAACTACCCATCCGTCATAATCACCATGATTGTTTGGAACATCTCCGTCATTGGAAGAGGTGATGCCAACAAATGCCAAGTTGCCCTGATGTGTTTGAATAAGTTTAATAGAATAATCATCACCGCTGCCACCATAGCAATGCTGAGAAAGCAAATTGCCGTTGCTGTTTAATTTGGCTAACCAAATATCTTCAGTCCCTACACTGCCATGTAGCCCTGACACCTGCCCGTCATTTGAAGAGGTTGCTCCTATAGCGTAAATATCTCCGTTAGTAGTTTCCACCATGTTGTAGAAAGCATCAAAATCGCTCCCGCCATAAGTTTTTTTCCATAGAATGTCTCCTTCGCCATTCGTCTTTACAAGAAATGCATCATAGCTGCCATGAGTTGCATTGAAGTTTCCGTTATGCGAATTCGTTGTACCGCAGGTAAGAAAATTACCATCGGATAGTTTGATAATGTTCTGTGCGAATTCATCACCGCTGCCGCCAATACATTTCTGCCATTGGGTATTTGGTGCTTGTGCATTGCTGAATAAATAAGCGGAGCAAATTAAAATGCTCAACGCAAGCGCTTTTGTAAAGAATTGATTTTTCATTTTATTTTGTTTTTATTTTTTAGGGTTAATAATTTTTGTTTCTATCCTGCAAAAGTTACCACGATAGGGTCACTTGGCTTTCCTATTTCAATATCATGTTTCACAGCGTGCAAAACGTAAGTTCTGTTTTCGGGCTGCCCTGCTACATGCAGCGGGCGCGTGTCGTGCCACGGTGTGTCTTTGTCATTTCCCAGGTATGTAAGTACCGCGCCATCCACTCCGTAAACATTCATGCTGTCGGACTGATCTTTAAAATAATCAATGTTCACATAACTCATCCGGCTTTCTCCTTTGCCGGTTGGCTTAAAATTTATTTCATCAAACGGCAATTGCTCGGCACCGATTATTCCCAGGTTTTCACCGATGGCAGGGGTATAATTAGGGTGACCTTTAATGCGCTGCACCAACCCGCTGATGTAAGTAAAAATTCCGATGGTTGCAGGGGGAGGCGGTGCCACAGTAATGGTAAGCACCGGCACTGCACCAATTACAGTACCGAGTGCTGCATTGCTCAGGTTATTTTTAAACTTTGTAAGCGACTGCGTAAATTTTTTGCTTAAATCAATTAAGGCAACAATATATGAATAGTATGCCGCCATCACCACAATAAGGGCTAATTCGGCAGGGGCAATTGCCAGCGTTGCGGCATGAGTGGCAAGGTTAGCGGAAAACGTGTTGAGCCATGTAACCCGTTGCGCAATTTGAGTTGGTAAATAGAATTTAGTTTTCATTTGATTTTTTGGTTTTTAATAAGTGATTGTTTGAAATTTAATTTATTTTGAGGTTTTAGCGATTATTCTTCCATTCACGAAGGTTATTGAGCGACTCATGAAAGTTATTGAGCGGCTCATAAATGTTATTGAATGACTGATGAACGTTATTGAACGGTTCATGAATCTTATTAAATGATTCATAAATGTTCTTGAATAACTCCTGAATCTTTTTGAATGACTGATAAATGCTTATGAGCGGCTCATTAATGTTGTTGAGCAATTCATGAATCTTCCCGAACGACTCAGGAAGATTCGTGAGCGGCTCAAGAAAATTTTTGAATGACTGAAAGACAGAATGAAGTTTCATAATTCTATTTTGAATAATCAGTTTGAAATTCGGGTGCAAAGAACTGCTATGTTTCAAGGCGCATCAATAGCATGAAGATGTTGTTTTGAATTTTATTATAGCATATTTATGCTGTAGGATTGTGAAATAAGTGTGTGTTCCTTTGCCGCGCGAAATTTTTATTCCCGCCTGCTAACTTTTCTTATGCAACAATAAATTCATACATTACTCAAATTCTTAAACACACAGAAGAATGAAAAAAAAAAATTTTGTTTTAATTTTTCTTGGAATTCAAATCTTTATTGCGACAATATCACATGCAGAAAATCAACATAAGATTGATAGCTTAGAAAATGTCCTGCATCACTATACTCTTCGCGATACAACGTATGTGAAAACACTTAAATCTTATGCTTACCTGTTTCAATTTTCCGATCCTGAAAAATATAAAAAAAATATTCTGGAGGCACTTCAGCTTGCCGACTCATTGCATTTTGAAAAGGGAGTCATTCAATGCGATTATGCGCTTGCACTCATTGTATCTGAGCATGGCGAAAAAAAAGAAGCAATTAAATTATTTGAGAAGTGTCTCGCAGTATCCGTTAAAGCAAATGACACAGTATTTATTGCTTCAAGTTATGGCGGCTTGGCAAGATCTTATTATGAGTTAGGGAATTCAGATTCATCAATTAGTTATTATGAACGAGCCATAAAAATTTTTGATGACTTGAAAAGATATAATGACGAGGCCGTTCAGCTCAATGGGCTTGCGGTAGTTTACGAGTTCAAAGGAAATCTAGAAAAAGCATTGACGTCTTTTCAGAAAGCTGAAAAACTTTTCAGCGCTGATGAAAAGACTTTAAAGGGAGAAAATAAATTCACATCTTATTTAGTAGATGTATATCTTAATATCACTGAATTGCTAAATAATTTTGGCAACCTAAAATCCGCAATGGAATACGCTCAAAAAGCAAACGTAATCGCTGAGAAAAATAATTATAAGAGAGAATCAGCATTTGCTAATTTTGTTTTAGGAAGCATTGAAATAGTATCAAGGAAAGAGTACGGAAATGGAATTATTTATTGTCGAAAATCATTAAATCTTTTTGAAGAGATTGAAAGTAAAGACCGGATAGCAATGGTTTGTAATTTAATGGGTCAGGCATTTGTCAAGTTAGCAATGGCTGACTCTGCAGAATTTTATTGTAGAAAAGGATTACAGTTTAGCGAAGAGGTGGGTTTTGTTCAGGAGATAACAAATGCTTTGAAGGGAATTGGAATGGCAAAGAATTTAAAAAAAGATTATGATTCAGCCATCGAGTACTATCTAAAAGCTCTGGTTAAATCAAAGGAGTCAAATGATAATTTAGGGAAGAAGGAAATTTTAGAATCTCTTGCAGAAACTTACTCTAACAAAGGAAATTATAACAAGGCGTATGAAACTCTAAAATCCTTTACTCTTTTAAAAGATTCTATTCTTGATGCTGAAAAGCAAAAATCAATCAATGAATTGACGACCAAGTATGAAACAGAAAAAAAAGAAAAGGAAATTACTGTACTCACTAAAGACAAAGAAATTCAACGATTAGAAATCAAAAAGCAAAAACTGTTGAAGAACTCTTTCATTGGTGGCCTCGCTTTGCTCAGCATCCTTTCTTTTCTTGCTTACAGAACTTACCGCACACGGCAAAAATTAAAACTACAGCTTCTGAGAAATAAAATTGCCAGCGACTTGCATGATGACGTGGGCAGCACACTCAGCAGCATTGCCATCTTCAGCGAAGTGGCGCAGCAGCAATCGAAAGAAGTTATTCCCATGCTCGACACCATTGGAGACAGTGCCCGCAAAATGCTTGATGCAATGGCAGACATTGTGTGGACAATAAATCCTGAGAACGACCAGTTCGAAAAAATAATTCTCCGCATGAGAAGTTTTGCTTACGAACTTCTCGGAGCAAAAAAAATTGACTTCGAATTTATTGCCAATGATGACGTAACGAAAATGAAACTGCCGATGGACATGCGTAAAAATCTTTATTTAATTTTTAAAGAAGCCACCAACAATATGGTGAAGTACTCAGATGCTAGCAAGGCATCATTTTCCATTTCTGGCACAAAAGAAAAATTAACGATGATGATTAGAGATAACGGAAAAGGTTTTGACATGACTAAACTTTCAGAAGGCAACGGATTAAAGAACATGAAAAGACGCGCGGAAGAAATCGGAGCGCAACTACTCATCGAATCATTTCCGGGAAGCGGAACAACGATACAACTTTCAATAATGAACGTATGAACATCAAGGTCGCAATCTTCGAAGACAACCACAGCCTGCGCGAGGGTCTCTATCATTTAATAAACGGAAGTTCCGATTTCGCCTGTGTCGGTGCGTATCCCGACTGCGATGATTTACTAAGACACATTGAGCAAACAAATCCCGATGTAGTATTAATGGATATTGAAATGCCTGGCATCAGCGGCATTGAAGGCGTACAAATTCTGAAAGAGAAATATCCTGATTTGAAAATACTGATGCAAACTATTTTCGAAGAGAACGAAAAAATATTTCAATCCATCTGCGCAGGCGCTTCGGGATACATTTTAAAAAACACTTCGCCCTCACGCATTCTTGAATGCATCCGCGAAACTTATGAAGGCGGTGCGCCAATGAGTCCTTCCATCGCAACAAAAGTTTTGAAGATGGTTCAATCTCCCGCTGCAACTTCAAAAAATAATTCTTTCAACTTAACCGAGCGCGAGAACGAAGTGCTGTCTTGTCTGGTAAAAGGAATGAGTTACAAACTAATTGCTGATACATGTTTCATTAGCATTGATACCGTTCGAGGACACATTCGTCACATCTATGAGAAACTCCACGTACATTCTAAAGGGGAAGCGGTGGCGAAAGCGATTAAAAGGAATATTGTGTGAGCAAAAAAAGCTGCCCGTTTCCGGATAGCTTTCTCATGATCAATACTAAAAATTCAAATCCTATTCAATAATCAATCTCATTTGTTCATTCAGGTTTTCGCCTGATAAGCGAACAATGTACATGCCGGGAGCAAGGTGATTAACATTCATCTCCACCAGATTCTTTCCTTCTATTGCATCCACAGGTTTTTGCATCACTTCTCTTCCTGAAAGATCGTAGATGCTGATTGTGCACGATTGCTGTTTTTCAGCATTGAAGGAAATACTGAATTGCTCATGTGCAGGATTCGGAAATGAACTGAAATCTATGGCGGTTGATGCATCGGTAGAGCCGATTTCGCGGGTATTGTAAATCATGTAAGCGGTTACGGGCAGGGAGATGGAATAGCAATTGGTTACATTGTAAGCACGCACTGTAAATGTGCCTGATGCAGAAACTGAAATGGATTGAGTGGTAGCTCCGTTAGACCAAAGGTAGCTGCTTGCTGAACTTGAGGTTAACGTAATTGCTGTTCCGTGAGCAAATATATTAGTGCTGCTGCTTGAAGTAATTGTTGGCACAGCAGGAGGAGTGCAGGTGCTCGAATGAACAACTTTGGCTGCTGAAGTTGCCGTACATCCGTTTGAGCCCGTTGCAGTAACCCGATAGCTGCCGGCTGTAGTAACGGTGATGGCTTTTGCAGTGGCACCGGTAGTCCATAAATAGGCGGAGGCAGTAGTTGAAGTAAGTGTAACGCTGCCGCCTGTGCCGAGATTTGTTGTTCCGTTGCTTACGCTAATGGAAGGAGTGGTAGGTGCTGTAAGCATCGTGACAGGAAGGTTTGCAGATTGAGTATAGCAGGTAGAAGTTCCTACGCGCACCCAGATTGTTTGAGCAGCTTGTGCTACGATAGACCGGGTAGTTGCACCTGTTGACCATACATAACCACCTGTTGTAGTTTGCGAAGAGGAAAGAGTGACTCCGGAGCCAGGACAGATGCTGGTTGATCCGCTAGCAGAAATTGTTGGAGTAGCGGGAGCGGCAGTAACTGAAACTGCTGTTGCAGCAGAGGTGGCAGAGCAGCTTCCTGATGTAACTGTTACTGTATAATTTCCTGCAGTGCTTGCAGTGATTGATTGGGTGGTTGCATTGTTAGACCAATGATTTCCGGTGGCGCTGCTGGAAGTTAATGTTACGTTTCCGCCCGAGCAGAATGAAGTGGCACCGCTTGCACTAACTGTTGGAGTGGGAATGGATGACGATACAGTAACTGAAATTGATGAGGAAGTAACAGTAACTCCGGAATGGGTAACTTTTACTGCAAAGCTGCCGGTAGCTGTGGCCGTGTAAGATAAGTTGGTTGCTCCGCTGATGTTGCTAGCGTTTTTTGTCCATTGATAAGTGAAACCTGTTCCAGTGTTTGCAGAAAGAGAAACGCTGCCTCCGGAACAAAAAGTAGTTGACCCGTTTGCGGTGACAGTAGCAATAAGAGTGGTAGTGGCAGGCATGCATGTGTATTCAAACCAATGGTATCCCTGCAAGTTGATATATTGTTTCCATGTAGCTGTTTCGGCTGCAAGCCCGGCAGCATAGGTTTGATAGGGTTGAGTAATTGGATGTGAGGCAAGCCAAGGGCCCATGAATGATGACTCGCTGGAGAAAATCGGAATTATTTTTACAGATGAGTTGATTGAAGCAGCATCGGACAATCTTCCCTGTGAATATGCATACACATCTACATCGCTGGTGCGGTAAGCGTGAAGCAAAATGCGATCGGCCCGCTGAGCTAACCATTGCATTTGTCCTTTGTTTGGCCAGCCTAAATAAACTTCAGAGATTAATCCGTTTGCTGCTGCGGCATTATCAATTTGTGTAAACTGGGATTTTGCAAACGCAAATGCACCGGCAGTGTCACAGGAATATCCACCGGGGGTTAAGTACTTACTGCAATATTGTCCGCTGATGGTAGAAGTAACCCAGAATTCAAATTCAAAATTCAACACATCAACTTTTTCACTTGCGATTCTGCCCTGGTTGTATGGAATTATGTACTGGCTGAAGAATGAATAAATTTCGCTACATATTCCTACCTGAGTTACTCCATATTGTGTTTTGGCACGGCTGATAAAACTTGCAAGCTGATTTTTTACGGTAGTGCTTAAAAGGTTGAGGCCTGAACAATCGTATAAGCACAAATAATTATATCCGTTTCCCTGAGTGTAGTTCAACAATGTATTTTCGGAAGTTGTGTTTCCGAGAATTCCGCTGAATCCATTTACATAATACCCACGTATGTTTTGTGCAAACGATGATGATGAAATTAAAAGAGCAATGAGGAGAAGTTTGATTTTAGGTAGTCGCATTTTTAGTAAATAATTTTTTGTTACCGGTTAATTAATAATACCCTACAGTTGATATGCAGCATCAAAACACAAATAAGAATTGAGTTTATCTTTTTTTAAAAAACAACCTGACTTAAGTAATTGCTCTTTTAAATTCTACTCGTCCTTCAGGTATTATTTTTGGTTTCGAGTCAAAAAACTACCTATAAATCCTTCAAGTATTTTATAAACTTGCCGCGAATAAAGACGAAAAAAATTTAGTGTGTAAGTTTTTTGGAAGAAAGCGGAGAAGATTTCATGGGGAAAACAAAATTGAAATCTGGATAAAATCAGGATAGCTTCTAAAGAAAGATATTCTCTGATATTTGGGATGAATACTGTGCGGAAGTTAAAGTTGTACGACCTTGTTTTTTCCAGACTTTTTATAAAACGAAAAGTCCCCTCCGGTAAACCGAAGAGGATCTTTTCTACACACCACATGAAAACGAATCTTTATTCTATCGAAAGTTTTTTCAAAATATTTTCTGTTTCTGTTTTCAGAGCGATGAAGTAAATGCCTTTTGATAAAGTGCTCAAATCAATCTCAAGATCATTTATTCCATCTTGAATTTTTTCTTCTCTTGAGTAAATAACTTTTCCTGTTATGTCCGTGAGAGTAAGCAGCGCGTTCATTTGTTTACTGCAAGATATGGTAAGATGAGAGGTTGTTTTTACCGGATTTGGATAAAAAATTACATCTGTATGATTTTTTGCTTCAATTGATGCGACAGCAGTAACGTCATCGGTCGTAAAATATTTTTTTGTGGAGTAGTTGCTTGAGGTAGTGCTGCAAGTTGTTTTCACTCTCCATGAATACAGGGAGCTGGATGTTAATCCTGTAATGGTGATTGAAGTTTGTCCTGCACTTACCATTCTGATGTAAGTGTAATCGGTTGCAGTTTCCAACTTGTAACGTAGTATAATGGAGTCTGCATTTACAATCGGATCCCAATGAAGTATTACAGATGACATTGTGATGTTGTCTGAAGAAGTTCCGGCAGGTATTGTGAGCTGGCAAGTAGGAACTGTAACTGATGCAACTGCGCTCGCATTGGTACAACCATAACTGTTGGTAGCAATTAAATTGTAATCACCGCTGGCAGTGGCTGTGTAATCAGAAGTGTTTGCTCCTGCAAGGTCAGTATTGTTTAGCTTCCACTGATACGAAGAAATACTCCCGCTTCCTGCATTTGTATTTGATGAAAGAGGAACAGTATTACTAACCGGAGGGTTTACAATTACAGAAACTGTTGGTGAATCGTAAACGGTTACTGTGATTATGTTCGAAGTTTGGGTGCTACCATTGTTTGTTACATTGCATGAATAACTTCCAATTGATGAAGCATTGATGCTTTGAGTGGTTGCACCATTGCTCCACAAGTAATTGCTTCCTGAAGATGCAGTAAGTGTTACAAGTCCGCCAACACAAAATGAAGTAGAGCCCGATGCTGAAATAGTCGGAGGTGCTCCACCTGCTCCGGGAATTGGTTTAGGCATGTATCCCCAATCGAACCATTGATAGCCGAGAATATTTATGTATGGCTTCCACGATGAGTTGTCGTTCGTAAAATCAGTTTCATATTTGTTGTACGCTTCAATCTGAGAATGACTTCCGAGCCACGGTCCCATGAATATTGGTTCAGAAGAAAAGATGGGAGCGACATTTACAGTCTGATTATTTGAAGCAAGATATCCAAGCCGCGTTTTGCTGTAACTAAAAACAGAAGTGTTATCAACACGATATGCATGGAGAAGAATCCGGTCAACAATGGGCTGAATTTGTTTTGCCTGTCCCTGATTGAACCAGCCGAGATATGTTTCGCTCATTACTCCCATTGCCGCTGCCAATGAATCAATGGAGTGAAGAATTCCTATGTAATAATGAAATGCTCCGGCTGTATCGCAATTGCATCCTGCCTGCTGAAGATAGTTGACACAATAATATCCACCGGCTTGCACAGATGAAGTAGTCCAGAATTCAAATTCAAGATTAAAGACATCAAACTTTTCGTTTGCGTTCGTATGAGCGTTATTGTATGGTTTTATTTTGTCGCGGAAGAAGGAAAACGATTCGCCAACAGCACCTACATGCTGCACTCCGAAGTTCGTGCGCGCTCTGCTGATGAAAGTGGAGAGCATGTTCATATCATTTGAACTTGAAAAATCCAACGTATGAAGATCGTACAACGCCATGTAATTATAGGAACTGTCTTGCATGTATTGCAGTAAACTGTCTTCTTTAATCGTGTTTCCAAGAATGTTATCAAAGCCGTTGATGTACATACCACGCAACGAGGTTGATTGCGAATAAGAAGAATAAGAGAGCAGAAGGCAAGCGAGTAAAAGCCGGATGTGCGATTTAATTTTCATTGTTCTTTATGTTGTGTGTGATAGGTGCAATGTATTTTTATTCTTCACCCTCGGGAGTCAAAAACCTGCTCATATCTTACATTGTAAGAAAATGTGAAAAAAACCTTGCTACCAAAAACAGAATGTGAACAGAATTATCTAATTTTTTAAGAATTATTGTTTCTCAGAATAAAATCCACGAATATTAAAACCACAGATTAATCGGGATACTAAATTCGGCATCACGAAGGGAAGCGCTACTTTTGCAGCCAATTAAATTAGCTGATGAAAAAAATTGCAATTGCCATACACGGTGGAGCGGGAACGATTCTGAAATCATCAATGAATGAAGAAAAAGAAACTGCTTACAAGAATGCATTGGAAGCTGCTTTGAATTCAGGATATTCAGTTCTTGAAAAAGGTGGATTATCACTCGATGCAGTGGAAGCAGCGGTTGTTTCTCTCGAAGATTGTCCTCTGTTTAATGCAGGGCGTGGTTCGGTATTTACTAATAATGGTAAACATGAAATGGATGCAAGCATGATGGAAGGAAAAAACCTGGTAGCGGGTGCTGTGACCGGAATCCGAAATGTGAAGAATCCTGTTCGCCTTGCTCATACCGTGATGGAGAAATCAGAGCATGTGATATTGAGTGGAGAAGGTGCTGAAGAATTTGCGAGAGAAAATAATTTCAGATTTGAAAGCGATGAATATTTTTTTGATCAGCTCCGTTACGATCAGTGGATTGAAATCCGCGATTCAGGGAAAACGCAGCTTGATCATGTAACTGAAAAAAAATTTGGAACAGTTGGAGCAGTGGCTCTTGATCAAAATGGAAACCTTGCTGCAGCTACTTCAACAGGGGGTATGACGAATAAGAGATTCGGCAGGGTAGGGGATACCCCCATACCCGGTTCAGGAACTTATGCAAACAATAAAACCTGCGCAGTGTCATGCACGGGGCACGGTGAATATTTTCTGAGAGCAGTAGTGGCGTATGATGTTTCATGCCTTATGGAATATAAAGGAATGTCCTTGAAGCAGGCATGTGATTATGTAGTGAAAGATAAACTCGTAAAGATGGGTGGCGAAGGCGGATTAATCGCTGTTGATGCACTCGGTAACCTAGAACTGGTTTTTAATTCAGAAGGAATGTATCGGGGAAGCAGAACATCAGAGGGAAAAAATGTTGTTGCAATTTATTCCTGATAGTATCGGTACTACTATTCGTCCTGCGTTCTTTCACTCCGTTTGAATTATTTTGCAATGATGTTGTTCAATCCGGTAATACATTCCCGAATCAATAACGGATAACTTTTCTACTTTCGCATGCTCAGTAAAGTGAATCCATTCACTTCCTGATTCGTACAAACTTTACTAATCGTAATTATGCAGGTAGTAATAATGGGTTTGGGTTATATCGGTCTCCCAACTGCTGCGCTCATCGCAAGCAAAAAAATTCACGTACATGGTGTAGATGTTAACAAGCATGTAGTTGACACCATCAACCAGGGAAAAATACACATTGTTGAACCCGATCTTGACGGATTGGTTCATTACGATGTGAAGCAGGGCTTTCTGGTAGCAGCATATCTGCCGAAAAAAGCAGATGTTTTTCTGGTAGCTGTGCCCACTCCATTCAAGGGAGACCATCAGCCGGATATTTCGTATGTGGAAAAAGCAACCCGTATGACAATTCCTTTTTTGCGTGAAGGAAATCTTTTCATTCTGGAATCTACAAGCCCTGTAGGGACCACAGAAAAATTAGCGAAAATTATTTTTAAAGAACGACCTGAATTGAAAGGAAAAATTTCGATTGCGTATTGCCCGGAACGAGTATTGCCTGGCAGTGTTATTTATGAACTTCAACACAATGATAGGGTAATAGGAGGAGTAGATGTAAAGTCAACAGAAGCTGCTGTTGCGTTTTATTCAAAGTTTGTAAAAGGAGAATTGCACCGCACCAACGCTCGCACAGCAGAAATGTGCAAACTTACTGAGAATGCATACCGTGATGTAAACATTGCTTTTGCAAATGAGCTAAGTATTATCTGCGACAAAGCGGGCATCAACGTAAACGAACTTATCGAACTTGCCAGCAAGCATCCCCGTGTAAAAATTCTAAAGCCGGGACCCGGAGTGGGAGGACACTGCATTGCTGTGGACCCTTGGTTTATTGTTGCAGATTTTAAAAATGAAGCTAAACTTATCAAGCAGGCACGCCTGATTAATAATTACAAACGTGAATGGGTAATCGAAAAAATAAAAAAGGCAGCGGATGATTTCAAAAAGAAAAGCAAGCGCCCTGTTGTAATTGCATGTATGGGGCTTGCTTACAAACCGGACATTGATGATCTGAGGGAATCTCCCGCTCTAGAAATATTTCACGATCTTGAAAAGATGAAATATAAAGTACTCGCTGTAGAACCAAATGTTTCCCGCCATCCTGATCTTACTATAACAGACAGCACCAAAGCCGCTATTGAAGCAGACGTAATTGTATTTCTTGTAGCTCACAAGGAATTCAAAAAACTTTCGGTAGAAAATGAAAAAGTAATTCTTGACTTTTGTGGGATGATGAAATAAGATTCCGGTTCTGCAAAACAAAACCATGCGAAGATTTTTAGAGAACATTATCGGAGACGAGGAACAAAAGCTTTTCGTAAAACTTACTTCGCAAACTTTTGTACTCCGCCTCCTTGGCATGGCATTGTTATATGGCAATCAGGTGCTGATGGCCCGGCTTATTGGCGTATCCTCTTATGGCGACTATACAGTTATCATGACCTGGATCAACTTTCTCGTTGCTCTCTGCATCTTTGGGTTCGATCATAGCGCTCAGCGATTCTTTTCTATCCTGTTTGCAAAGCAGGAGTGGAGCAAAGTGCGTGGCTTTATCCGGTTCAGTTTCCGTATTATTGGAGTAGTTTCAATTATTTGTATGGTTGGATGGTTTTTGTTTTTGTGGAATAAACAGGCAACTTCCAATCCTTATCCCCGCACCTATTCCGAAGCATTTCTCTGGAGCATGTTTGTCATTCCGCTCCTTGCTATTATTTATCAGGCAAGCGCAATATTCAGGTCATTGCACCGCATTAAACTGTCCCTCATTTCAGTTTACATATTGCTTCCGATCGGCATATCATTTTCATCAATAGTATTTTATCAACTCAATGACGACACCATGCGGGCTGATGCTGCAGTACTGATGAATCTCCTCTGCACATTCCTTGTTGCCTTGTTCATGATGCGCAAAGTGAGGAGTGACCTCCGCCCGAAATACAATTTGTCCGAACCTAAGTACGAAACCAGAATATGGTTTACCACAACAGTAACTTTCCTGGGAATGAATCTCATCTCTCTCCTTATCAAACAGGCAGATATTTTATTCGTTAGCCATTACTTTGGTCATGGAAAAGCAGGAATTTATTCTGCTGCAGTTAAAATTTCTGCCATCGTTCCCTTCGGACTCACAATAGTTGATTATGTTTATACCCAGCGCATATCTTCTTTATATGCAAAAAAAGATATAAAGCATTTACAGGAATACATTCATCATGCAAGTAAAATTATTTTGATAATTACCTTTCCGCTTTCTTTCCTTCTTATCTGTACCGGAAAATACCTGCTCATGATTTTTGGAACTGAATTCGAAGTCTCGTATGTTCCGCTTATTATTCTCATAGTCGGACAATTTATCAACGCCTTGACCGGAATGGTAGGTGCACTGATGACCATGACAGGAAATCAAAACATTTTTTTGCTTGTATATGTAGCTGCTTCTGTTATTGACCTTACGTTAAATTATATTCTTGTTCCAAGGATGGGAGCAACCGGTGCTGCCATTGCTTCAGCAACAAGTGTAATTGTTCTCAACGTATTTATGTATGCCCTTGTATGGAAGAAACTTGGAGTAAGAGCTTCAATATTTTGATAAACATTTTTCAGGGTGAATAATATGCAATGAAAAATAAATATTTTTCAAACCCTTTTTTTTTCTTGCTTCCATTCTTGGTTGGTTATATTGCCTATGTACTTCTTTTTTCAAAAAACATTCTTATTGGTGACGAAGAAAGGTATCTAACATTTGCCTCTAATTTGTTACACGGTTTTTATTCCCCCCCTCCGCCAGCCATCAACCTATGGAATGGTCCCGGCTATCCTTTATTTCTTCTTCCTTTTCTCTTTTTGCACTCATCGTTGTTGGTAATTAAACTCTCGAATGCCTTCCTATATTATTTCTCGCTCATTCTTTTTTTTAAGACCACTTCTAAAATTTGTTCTCACCGGAAGGCAATTGTTTTCACCATCCTTCTCGGTTGCTATTGGATGGCGCTACGGGAAATAAAATATGTGCTCACCGAAACCTTTACAATCTTCATCCTTTCATCCATCGTTTATTATAGCTTCCTTGTTTTTTCCGGTTCCGGAAATAGGAAAAATAAAATAATGCTTGGTTTTTTAATCGCTGTTCTTCTGCTCACAAAAGTTATGTTTGCTTATGCACTGCTTGTCGTGCTTGGGCTTTATATCATTCTTCAATGGAAGAAACCTGTTGTAGAACGAAAGACTGCCATACAGGTAATGCTTTTTGCATTTCTTTTCTGCGCACCATATCTTATTTACACCTACTCCCTCACCGGAAAATTATTTTATTGGAGCAATGCGGGCGGCATGAGTTTGTATTGGATGAGCAATCCAAATGCCGGTGAATTTGGTGAGTGGCAGAACGATTCGCTTGATAACAGCAAGGCAGCGCCTATGGCACTTGAAATGTATAAACTCCATCATCAAAAAATATATGATGATATTTATCAATACAGCGGAATAGAAAGAGACCAAAAATTCCGTGAGTATGCATGGAAAAATATCCACGCACACCCGGCAAAATTCCTGCAAAACTGGTTTGCTAATTGGGGCAGGATATTCTTCGATTTCCCTTACGGCTATTTCCCCCAGCAAATAGGTACCATTGGCAACCTGTTTCTGAACAGTTTTATTTTTGTCTTATGCGTTTTACTTGCGATTCCCGCTTTCATGCATTGGGAAAAAATTCCCTTTGCAATTCGTTTTGTACTTACCCTCTCCGTAGTTTATCTTTTTGGAAGTTCTTTTCTGAGTGCTTACGCGAGAATGTTTTACATCCTCATCCCGATTATTCTTAGCTGGTTTGCTTTTATGTTCGGCAATATCATTTTCATTTATAAACAAGAAGCATAATTTACGTGCCGCCAGTTCTTGTGCGAGAGCTTCTTGAGTGCTGCTCACCTGCCATTTTAATCGTGCATCATTCACTATGCATCGTTATTCCTTCACCAACTTCCTCGTTACTCTTCCCTCATTGGTTTGAAACGTTACAAAGTAAATGCCGGGAGGCAATGCACAATGTACAATGCACGATGCACGATTGTTGAGTGGCTCGCTGTACAATTTTTCTCCCACCACATTGTAAATTTCTACCTGTGCATTTTGTAGTTGCGCGGTGGTGCTTATGGTGAAAGTGGTGTGGGCAGGGTTCGGGGAGATGGTGAATTGGTTTTGAGAATTCACTTCAGGATTTTTTATTCCTAAAATAGTATCACACCCGCTTCCGATTAATGCGCCCAATTTGTAATCGGGAATATTTGGTACTGAAGTACTTTGGGGTCCAGGCAGATAAAATGAATGCTGAATCACATTGCACAAAGTACCAGCAGAATCGGGAGATTGAATGACATGAAAAACATCGACTCCATTATCTGCACTAATATATATTTTTCCGTCAGGAGCAAGTCGCATTTGGTTAAAATGTGTATAAAGAGGTGGGATAGGTCTTGTAAAGCCATCGTAAACCGCAACTATAGTTTTTGATGATTGAATGTTTCCTGCGAGCATATCATATTGATAAACCAATTTTTGAGTAGCAACATACAGAAATCTTCCCGAGGCAGAAAAGGCACATCCATTACCCCACGCTGAACTATCATTGTAGTAATCTTGAAATAAATAATTTAACTCCCCACTACAACGATCAAAATCATATAAGAAGAAATATTTGGTATTATAAATTGCAGCATATTTATCCCCGCCTTGAGAAAACACAGTTTGTCCAAACCCTTGATCCGAAACCCACCCTACCCCAGGCTGATTAGTTTGTGTAAAGGGTCCTAATATAGTGTCTGGCATTATTAGCCATTTATAAAATATTGGATTTATGAATTTTTTTGCGATTAACCACCAATCTCTACCATTTGCATGTCTGACTGCTGACAATTTACCTGTCAAAAGAGTATCATTTTCATAAAGGTGGAAATTCTTCCTACTTGTAACGCCTCCCCGTCCACTATCCAACGTCATGTCAATAACACTAAGGTAAAGTATATTACTTAAGTGTGAGGTATTATTATCATAGGTTTGATGAAAGAGATAATATTGTTCTATATGATTCGGTCTTTGGATTATGATATCAGCCTGAGAAATTGGTAACCCATTGGCCCCATACTGCGAAGTAAAGAGTCCTGGATTAAGATTTGTTCCATTTAATAAAGTATCTCAGTCACGATTGTAAATATTTGCACCGTTTGTAAAAAAAATAAGATTCGGAACTGTCACATGTGCTTGCGTTTGTATAAGTGAGGGGTAAAAGTGAATTGACTGTAAAAGTATCTGCCTGACCGCCATTGAAATTTATTCCACAATAATATCCAACTCTCCAAACATAATCTTCCTTCTGCGCCCACAGCACCATCGGCAAAAACAGAATGATCAGAAGAAAATTTTTTCTCATAAATATTTACTCCTCAAAGCTACAACAAAAAAAGTCCGCCTCACAGCGGACTTTTTTCATAATTCCTATTTCGAAGCTTCTTACGCTTTCACCGCTACACTCACTTCATCGCTGCGCAGCCCCACTTTTTCATCGTGCAGAATATATGTAGCGCGGTATTTCCACTGCGTTGTGTTGGCAGGCAGTGCAGCAGTGTCCACGTAATCCGGCTCGGTATCAAGAGCCAGAAATTTAAACCCTGTTCCATCGCGGTCAACTTCAATATACAGTGCATCAAATCCACCCTTTACCCACCCACTTTGGGCTGCCCTGCTATGAATTTTGAATAAAAACACGTTTTTGCGACTCCCGCAGTGATTGCCGGAACTCTGGCAATAACTGCCGGAACCTTGGCAACGGCTGCCAGAACTCTGGCTGCAACTGCCAGACCCTTGTAACGATTTCCTGAACTCTGGCAACCACTGCCAGAGTTCCTGTACTGACTGCCGGAACTTAGCAACCGCTGCCCGAACCCTGGCAACCATTGCCAGAACTTTAGCAACGGCTCCCGGAAATTTTTTGCCACTGCCAGAACTCTACCAATGGCAGCCGGAACTCTGGCAATGACCGACTGGACAATGGAAATGACAGCGCAAACTCCTGCAAAGACTGCGGGAACTCTAATTATGAAGTTGGAAATTTGTTGTGTAAAAAACAGAACGTGTCGGGAAGCAGTTTACCCTGTATGTGCTGAATAATAACTTGCAAATTGCGACTTAGGAGTTGCAATTATCATATCCGAAAAAATATTTTGTTCAAAAATTCTCATCTGTAAAATAAATTCGGGCGCTTAAGTATTCAAAAATATTCATCTGCAAAATAAAGTTTCTCCGGATAAAAAAAATCACAGCATCAAATCAACAGCGCATCAATTACCACCCGTTATCCTTGCATGTACATTTTTATTTTTTCATCGGTCACCTGCCAAAAGGTCGTACGTATTTTTTTCTTTACATTCGCTCGCACCAAAAGTAACAGATGAACAAGGCGATCATCAATTCCATTGATAAAAAATTCTATTCCCACTATCCTCACAATTGGGACAATAAATTCTTCAGGAAAAAAATCCTTGCCGTTCTTCAACCCCGACACACAGTCCTCGATTTAGGAGCCGGAGCAGGATATGTTCAGGAAATGAATTTTAAAAACCTTGCCACTCATGTCACCGGAGTTGATATGGATGAAAGCATAGCACACAATCCATTTTTGCATCATTACAAAGTAAGTAGTGTTTATGATTTATCTGCTTTTGATATAGAAAAATTTGACGTCATTATTTGCAACAGCGTTATCGAACACATTCAGTACCCTGAAAAATTTGTAGCCGAAATGTATCGCGTTCTTAAACCCGGAGGATATTTTTTCGGCAAAACACCCAATCGGAATCATTATGTTCCAATTGCGGCTTTGCTTACACCCACCTCATTTCATAAATGGTTCAATAAAAAAAGAGGAAGACCTGCGGAGCATACATTCCCAACCTTTTACAAAATGAATACACTAAATAAAATCCGAAACCTGTTTCCTGTTGATAAATTCAAAAACAGAACAATTGAAACTTTTGAAGGACCGCCATCCTACTTACGCATAAATTTTATTTTTTATATCATCGGCTGGCTTTACGAAAGAATAGTAACCCTCTTCAAAATTGAGTCATTGAAAATGGTAATAATATTTTCAGTGCAGAAAAAGAAAAATAACATGTAGGTTTGCGCTTCATGGAGGAAATTCAGATATTCAAGTCAACACCTTTTGATAAACTGCTCCTTTTCCTGGCAGTTGTGTCTGTCTTTTTTGAACCATACCTGCCCTTTTTTAATGGCACAAGCACCCCGTTTTTTGTTTTTGTTTTCATAATGGCTTATGTGCTCATCACACGCTTCAAAGCTTTCGAGCGCATCGTTCTGAGCACCTATTTCATCGGAGTAATCGTCTTTGCCTTCGTTTGTGTTCTTATGGAAAGCATACATAGCTTCCCCGATTATGTTGACGTTTATAGATTTCTCAACATGTCATTAGGAATGTTCTGCATATCGGTTCTGTGTCGTGATAAAGAAGCGATTGATGTTGCATTATATTCATTTATCTTCTCCAGTGCTGCAAACTCATTATATATGATGGCAGGCCCAATGAGTGCATTAAGAGCACTGTCCGCCCAGGGATTTAATGAAGCTTCTCAGGCACGTATCCAGGCATTCGAACAATCATCCATAATAGACTTCCTGAATGAAATTTCAGTTTTTTCTGGACTGGGAGCAATTCTTGGAATCATTGCTCTGTACTATGAACCAACTAAACTCAAAAGAGCAATTCTTATCGTAGTCATTCTTCTTTCTATGATCGGCATTCTTCTTCCATCGTCACGCACAGGAGCATTCGTATTTTTTGTGAGCTTAATTATTTTCTTATATAAGTCGAAGGTTAGAATAAAAAGATGGGTTATTCCTGTAATACTTTTTTCCCTCCTACTTTTCCTTATTGTACCGAATGTGGTGTGGTTTCGTATTTTTTCAATAGGTGGAATATCAGAACTTCGTGAAGCGGATTCGCGAGTCAAGATGTACACCACCATTTTAAAAATATTTCAACAATATATGCTCACAGGAGTAGGTTGCGGATTCTATTGGAAACATTGGGCAGTAAACAACGGACTTACCAATTTAACAACAATCTATGAACCCCTTGCTCCCCACAATGCATTTTTCTTAATATGGATTTTTTGGGGACTTCCCGCTCTTGTTTCCTTTATTTTCCTAATGTATCTTTTTTCACGCGCTCTATATAAGGATATAACTAATCATAGGCAAAAAGCGAGCTTATATGTTTTCCTTTTCATTATTCCCGTTGTGTTTTTGTTTTCCCCAAGATTTTATCATAAAGCTTTTTCTGTTGGCATCGGAATGGTGCTTGCAGCAAGGTATTGGAATATTTTCAGAGAACCGATACTTCCGGAAGAAGCAGAGGGGGATAAAATAATTTTTTCTCCGGAGGAATGACAACGCGGCAAATTCATATTGCTTTTATGGTAGGATCGCTCCGCTTAGGTGGCGCTGAACGCATGATGATTCACACCGCCAACCAATTGTCAAACCATGCCCGTGTAAGTTTTTTAGCACTTACGCGTGGCGATGATCTTAAAAATGAATTGCAGAATTCTGTTCGGTTAGTTTCTTTAGAAAAGAAAAAGTCGTTGTCTGCTATTCCGGCTTTATTGAAATTTTTAAAGCACGAAAAGCCGGATGTTCTCATCAGCACACAAATTCATATAAACCTGATTGCGATGATCATGAAAGTATTTTTTCATACCAAAACAAAAAATATTCTTCGCGAGGCAACCTCACTCGGCAGTCATTTTATTCTTTTCAAAGATATAAGATCAAAACTTGTTAAGATTTTAGTGCGCAAGCTGTATCCGAAAGCGGACTTAATTATTGCAATCTGTAATGCAGTAAAAAATAATTTACTTGAACACCATTTTGCGAAACCACATCAGATTGCTGTAATCTACAACCCTGTAGTGAACAGTAATTTCTCGGAAGGGATAAAAGAGCAAGTAGATCATGAATTTTTTCATGCGGGTGTTCCTGTTATAATAAGTGTAGGCAGATTAACACCGTCCAAAAATTTTGCGCTTTTGATTCGGGCATTTGCTCAACTGAACAAAAAACATGATTCGAGGTTGATAATTATTGGAGATGGAACTGAAAGAGAAAAATTAGATCGTCTTATTGTAGAATTGCAATTATCTGATAAGATAAAGCTTGCAGGAAAAATTCTGAACCCGTATCCTTATCTAAAAAAAGCATCTGTGTATGTGTTATCCTCTTTATACGAAGGTCTGCCCAATGCACTTATTGAAGCGATGGCATGTGGCTTGCAACTCGTCAGCGTGGATTGTCCGGGTGGTTCAAGGGAAATATTACTTAATGGAGCTTTAGGAAAACTTGTGCCAATAAATAATGTACACGCTCTTGCCGATGCAATAGAAGAAGCAATGCAAAAGCCGGTTCCCCAAAAACTGCTAATAGAAGGTGCAACCCGTTTTGAAGCTCAAAAAATTTCCTTGGAATATTTAACGCTGGTTAAGAACTTGCTTGAGAAATGAAGATGCAGAGAAAAAAAAAGGTACTTATGCTTGCTGTTTGCCGTCCCGATGCGATTGGAGGGCAGGCAGCATGTGCGAACATGCTATTGAATCATCTTGATGTGGAATGGACAGTAGTTTCATTTCCATTAAAGGGACAGTATAATTCATTCATGAGGTTTCTCGTTTCCATCAAAATTCTTTTAGAATGCCTTTGGATTTGTCTTACCAAAAGAATTAATGCTGTTCATCTTCTTACCGCCTGTGCACGCTCTGCTTTGTTTGAAAAACTTGTCATAGCCCGTGTTCTCAAACTGACAGGTGTTAAAATCATTTTGAATTTTCAGGGAGCATTTGACCATTTTTATGGTAAGTTTTCCGAACGGGAAAGAAAATTTGTGAAAAGTTCGCTATCGAAAATTGACTTGATTATCTGTCTTCACGATGATATGAAAAATTTTTTGATTGAAAACAACATTATAAAGCCCGAACAAATAGCGGTGATCGCTAATGCTGTAGTGATTGAGCCAGAACCCAAAAAGGTAAAAAATGAAAACGGAGTTATTCATTTACTCTATCTTGGATGGATTGTGGGAAGTAAAGGTCTTGATGTATTGATAAGAGCCGTTGCCCTTTTAATTAAGAAAGGTGAATTTAAAAAAATTTCTCTTGACATCATCGGACCTGAAGTAGAGCAGGGTTTAATAAACAAACTCACTCTTTTGAGCAGAGAAGAAGAAGTAGAATATGTTGTAAAATTTCATCCACCTGTTTTTGGCAAGAATAAAAACAATGCATTTGCTCGAACGGATATATTTGTATTTCCTACACGCATGGAGGGTTTCCCCTTTGTGCTGCTCGAAGCCATGTTGGCGGGGTTACCGGTTGTAAGCACAAATATAAGTCCTATTAACCTCGTTATTCAACATAATGTAAGTGGTATGTTATTTGAAAAAGATAATGCCTCTGACTTTGCAGGCCAAATTCATAAATTGATGAATGATGGGGATAAAAGAAAGGAGATGGGTAAAGTTGCCCGTCAACATATCGTGGAAAACTATAGTGTAGAAAAAATCATTCAACAATACACTGCGCTGTACAATGAGTTATAACATAAATGCCATTGTAGTATTCTACGCAGCCACTCAAATAAATCAGATCATAAAAAATTTATCACGGAATGAATTTTATGATAGACTAACTTATAGAAATGAAGAGTAAGTATTGAATTTCCGTTGTAATAATACATCTCCCAACTAGTTAAATAGAAAAAGGCTATCACACAAAAAAATGAATTATTTGTAAATGTTGGTTTTGAGGATACCGATTTCCACAAACGGGGAATGGCAATATATTCCTGTGCCCAACCACCTTTTAATTCAAGGTTGTCTTCAAGTAAAAGCGTGGAAGTAAACAGAAGCAACACAAAATGAATATTTATCCACCTGCCCCAATCAATAGCAAGAAGAAACATTGGAGAAGAAAACAAAAACAGGAAGAGAAAGGCAATAAAGAACTGTTTCAATCTCAATACAGGATCTTTTAAGTATTTTATAAAAAGAACAAATGGAACAAGACCTAAAAAAAGTTCCGTGCCATAAACTGAAATGTAATGACCTTCCATTGCATATTTCAGAGCATCTTTAAAAGAATAATTTTCCGGCCAGGAAAGTATTCCATGACAAATATTGTCTGGTAAACCTCTTGCCATAAGGCTGGAGCAAATAACAGAACCGTTTATATTTTTGCCGAATAGACAAAATAGTATTATCATTAAAAATGACCCTGAAATAACCAGTAACATTTTTCGAAAATGAAAGGGCTCGTTATCAATTTTCGATTTTAAATAAGATGCTGCAATAAAGTAGGGCATAAAGAAAAAAAACAGCTCATGAAATGAAGTAGCAACAAGTATCGCAAGAAAAAAAAGAAGAATGATGAAAGGCGACTTCAATATTTTTTTCTGCAGGCATAAAATAAAGAGTGCAAAGAGAAAAAAAAGAATGATCTCCTTTCTTCCTGCGGCACTTGAAGAATGTATAGGGAAAAGAACTGTAACAGGGGACAACAACATGAGAATAAACCAGACGTTTATTTTTTTTCTGTAAATCAGGAAAAAAAGTACGGCCATGTACGAAAGGTATATTGTCATTTGAACTGCCATTACTGTGAAATTCGGTTTTACATTTAGAAGATCAGATAACTTAAGGATCAAATATCCAGATAGTCCTCTTCTGACAAAGCCACCGTCAAAATTTATTAACCAATCTCCAATAATCCATCCGTTGCATACTATAGCGAAGCTGTGCAAAATGAGAAAATACACGGGTACAATCAGGAGAAAAAATATAAAAAGCACTGGCACGATAAACTTATTTTTCATTTTGTCTCATTTTTATTGTTCTGAAAAATATTCGGACAAAGGTTTATTTACAGATAATCTATTTTGCTTTGCAAAGCTAGTAAAATGAAGGTTCGTCAAAAGAATATTGCAGGTTTCGAGATTCAATATGATTTAGAAAAATGCTTCAAGAACCAAATTATTTTTTTGGCGAAGATTTTAAATTGACTTTTTTTAGATTCAACAATGAAACGAAAACTCTTCCTGACATTTCTTTACACCTCTAAGAAACAGATCGGGCAACTCATTTGGTTTAGGATAAAATTATTTTGTTTCAGGAATTTGAATTTTTTGTTCCCACTTAAGAATAAAAAGGAAGTTGCAAACTTTGCCTGGGATGAACCAGAGGAGGAAAAAACATTTATTGAGGGAAATAAGTTCTCTTTTCTAAATCTAACAAAAACATTTAATGAAAAGGTCGAATGGAATTTTCCTGATCTGGGTAAACTCTGGACGTTTCAGTTGCAGAGTTTCGGCTTTCTTTTTCAGAATGGATACGATAAATCAGAAGGAGAAAAATGGATTCATGAATTTGCCGAGCATTTTAAAAAGGAACCTTCCGGATATCATCCATACTCAACTTCATTAAGAATTGTCAACTGGATTAAATTTCTGTCGCATCATCAAGTCAAGGATAAGGAGATTGTCTATTCTCTGTTTAATCAATCAAGAAAACTTTTTTATTCAATTGAATGGCATCTTCAGAATAATCATTTGCTTGAAAATGGCTTCGCTCTTTTGTTTGCAGGAGTTTATTTTAAAGATGAAAAATTTTTCTCTAGAGGAAAAAAAATAGTTCAGGGTGAAATTGAAAAACAAATTTTGCCTGATGGAGCGCATTTTGAATTAAGCCCCATGTATCATCAACTCATGTTACGTAGGGTCCTCGATTCTTTAGTGTTGCTAAGAAAAGAAAAACCGGAAGAAGAAGAATTGCTCAGTCAACTTTCCTTGTCAGCATCAATGATGCTGGGCTGGATGAATAAAATGCAATTTACTAACGGAGACATGCCGCTTGTAAATGATTCGGCTGAAAATGTTGCACCTTCATCAGAAATGTTGAATCGTTATGCAACTGAGTTGAACATTTCGCAGAAAATAAATTCATTGAAGGAAAGTGGGTACAGGAAAATAAAAACACCAGTTTACGAATTGCTTATTGATGTTGGTGGTCTGGAACCCGCAGCAAATCCAGGACACGCACACACTGATTCATTAAGTTTTATTCTTTATGCAAATGGGAAACCCTTTATGATTGATACCGGCATCAGTACCTATGAACAGAATGAGATCAGGAACTACGAGCGATCTACTTCTGCACACAATACAATTATAATCGAAAATAAAAATCAAAGTTTCGTGTGGGGAGCATTTAGAATTGGCAAGCGTGCGAAAATTTTTGATTTGAAAGAAGGCGATGGTTTTATCCAAGCGTCACTGCTATATGCTGACGGATTCAGTATTCATACAAGAAGGTTTGAGTATTCAACGACTAATCTTAAAATTCTGGATACATTCTATTCTCCTGAAAATAAAATTGTGCACGGATTTTTTTATGTTGAAAAAAAGTTTCACATTGCTCTTGCAGAATCAAAGGTGAATTCTAAGTTTGCCTCGGTTGAATTTGAAGGAGTCGCAGAAATTAGTATTGATGAAGCGCTCAAAGCATCAGAATTCAATAAGAGAGAAATATGCGATCGGATAAAAATTAAGTTCTCAAATACTTTGATAACAAGTTTTACTTTTCATAGCATTTAAAGGGCAGAAAAAAAATTATGGCAACGATCAATGTTGTTACATCGCATTTTACTCCCGAAATAACAGCAGCAGCGCACCGCATGGATGCATTAGTTGATGCTTTGTCAATTAACCACAAGGTAAATGTCTTTACACTTACCGAAAGAGGAAAGAAAGCTGCTGAACGATCTCTTTATGAATCTGAAAGAGTGACTATTCACTATCTTAATTTACCTAAGTATAAAAAATCAAGCTTGTTTCTCCGTACGTTTTATGAGATATGGTACTCTATAAAAGTAGCACGGCTTGCTTCCAAAACGGAATGTGATGTAATTCTTGTTACGAGTCCGTTTATGTTTTTAATTCCTGCAGTTATATTGTTCGGAGGTGATGCAATAAAAATTGCTGACATCCGCGACCTCACATGGAGATACATCCCTTCAAAGTTTATTATTCACCATGCATTCAAATATGTTTTCACGCGAATGGTGGAGCGCTTTATTCCAAAATATGATTGGATAACCGTCACCAATTCTTCTGAAAAGAAATGGATTTCAGAAAACACTAAAACACCTGTTGACCGGATAACCATTCTCAGCAACGGAATATGTGCTGATAAATTTGATACGCTAGTGAATCTTGACTACAATCCAGATGTAACTCCTTTTACGGTTACGTATGTTGGGAACATTGGCAACGGACAAAATCTTCAATCGTTGATTCGAGTGATAGAAGAAATGAAAGATGTCAGATTGGTGTTAATTGGTAGCGGAAATGATTACGATGTTTTCAAAAAATACATCAGAAAAAAACGAATCAGCAATATTTATTTTACTGGTAAGCTGGATTGGGAAAAAGTTTTACCATACTACCAGCATACTTCGGTTTTATTTGCGCGCCTTGATGACAATTATCGCAGCGCCATTCCTTCCAAGCTTTTTGAATATTTAAGTACCGGACTTCCGGTTATTTATTGTGGAGAAGGGGAAGCAGCAAAGTTGCTTCAGCAATTTGATCAAACGGTTGTGCTTACATCAAATGATGAAGATGGGTTAAAGAACTCAATCCACAAGCTGAAAGCTATTGGCAGCGAACTCTCCATAAAAAACCGGAATCAGATTCAGCGCAAGTACATACGCGAACTCATCAATATGAAAATTGATGAAGTAGTCGCTCAAGTGATGGGCGTAGAAATTCCTCAACACACCCTTGTTCCTGTTTCATCGGAAGAACAGGATTTTGCTTTATCGGTATCCTGAAACATTTTACGCTTTGTGTCTTGCCTGAGTTTGTGTAAACTTGCAGCCCAAAATTTTCCCGCATCTTGCTCACTGAGAAATCAATTTCAACCGAACAGAATTTTTCTGTCTCTGCCAAAATAAAGGACTACAATCTCCTTACTAAATTTCGCCTATCTTCATTAGTTGTTTTCTCTGCTGCCATTGGTTTCGTTATAGGCAGTAAAGGAGATTTTTATTTTTCACAGATGCTCTGGTTAATCCTGGGCGGATTTTTGGTTACGGGTTCTTCCAATGCATTTAATCAGATTATTGAACGGGATCTTGACAAACTGATGGATCGTACAAAAAACCGTCCGCTGCCTGCGGGAAGAATGAGTGTGATCGAAGCGATGGTTGCTGCTGTACTCATGGGTGGTGCCGGCATTCTCATTCTGTGGATTTTTATGAATCCTTTATGCGGATTGTTGAGTGGGCTTTCACTTCTCATTTACACTTTGGTATATACGCCCTCTAAAAGATTCACCCCGTTTTCTGTTTTCATAGGGGCAATTCCTGGCGCTTTTCCTCCCTTGCTTGGTTATGTCGCTGCTAGAAATGAAATCGGTATGGAAGCGCTGCTTCTTTATTTCATTCAGTTCATCTGGCAGTTCCCGCACTTCTGGGCAATTGCATGGGTAATGGATGATGATTACAAAAAGGCAGGATTCAAAATGCTTCCTTCCCCAGGAGGACGTGACCGTAACACAGCATTTCAAACGATGGCTTACACTGTATGCCTGGTGCCTCTTGCATTGCTGCTTCATTTTTTCGGTATGTCATCTGTGTGGAGTGCATTGCTTGTGGCTGCCACCGGAATATTTTTCGCTGTGCCCTCGTTCAGTTTATATAAAAATCTTGACATTAAATCTGCACGTAAGCTTATGTTCGGATCTTTTATTTACCTGCCCGTTGTACAAATAATATTAATGATTGATAAGCTGATAAGTTGATTTTAAAAATAAAGTGAGGAAATAAAATGGAAAATAATTTAACATTGAATCAGCTTACAGAAGAAGAACAAATTCAGCTAAACCGGAAAGCGAAACGTGCATTGCTCTGGTTCGGAATTGTGAGCATCATCATGCTTTTTGCCGGACTAACAAGCGCATACATGGTTCGGCAGGGTGAAGGCAAGTGGGTTCAGTTCGCATTGCCGAAATTATTTGTTGTAAGTACGATCATCATTGTAGTCAGCAGCGTATTTATGCAATGGGCAGTGATTGCTGCAAAGAAAAACCAATTGAGTAATCTTAAAATTGCTGTGCTCATCACCTTCATTCTCGGCATCGGGTTTGTAGTGTTTCAATATCTTGCCTGGGCAGATCTCGTTTCGCAGGGAATTTATTTTGTCGGGCGGGTTAAGGACATCACTTCTCACTATACATATGTTCCTTCTGGAAATGAAATTCCCGGGGAAGCGGGAGACATCGGCAATGTAGCCGCTTCCTTTCTTTATGTAATCACTGGGTTGCACGTGGCGCATCTCATTGGCGGCATCCTTGCGTTAACAGTAGTTCTTATTAAATCCATGCGCGGAAAATATTCATCCTCAGACTACAACGGAGTTACGGTATGTGCTATCTACTGGCACTTTCTTGATGCACTCTGGGTTTATCTCTTTTTCTTTCTTCTTTATATCCGTTAAAAAGATTTTAAGAAATATTATTTTGAACAAAATATTTTGTGCAGATTCGCAATCTGAATTTCAAAACTGACAGATAATAACACAACAATGTCATCAACAGATACAGCTACTTTTGAATCAAAACCTTGGGGTGGTGGTCACTCTCCGTACAACATCCGTTGGGGAAAACTCTATATGTGGATTTTCCTCGTCTCGGATGCATTTACATTTTCAAGCTTACTGATTGCTTATGGATCACTTCGCCACCGCTGGACTGGCATCTGGCCTACACCGGGAGAAGTATTCACACACTTTCCGTTCGTTCACGGTCATGTACCGCTGGCTTATGTGGGATTGATGACCTTCATCCTTATCATGAGTTCTGTAACAATGGTGCTTGCCGTTGATGCCGGACACTCGTTCAAACGTAAAAGTGTTCAGTTGTGGTTGGGACTTACAATCGTTGGTGGTTTGATGTTCGTTGGCTCGCAAGCATGGGAGTGGTATCACTTTATTGAAGGATCAGAAGAGGGAGCATTTTATCTTGCTGACGGTCGTTTTGCTCGCACGGATAATCTGGAACCGGGAGTACTGTTATTTCATGATGGCACCAAGGCAGAAGGAGCAGAGGCAGAACAATTAAAAGCAACAGCAGTACGAAGAGTTCACGGAGCCAACCTTCACGAAAATGAATATGGACCAACACCTTTGTTTGGAGATTTCTTTTTCTTCATCACCGGCTTCCATGGCTTTCACGTATTCAGCGGAGTGGTCATTAACTTCATTGTGTTTGTGCTTGTATCTAAAGGAGCCCTTGATAGGAAAAAAGATTATGAATTGGTTGAAAAGGTCGGTCTCTATTGGCACTTCGTTGATCTCGTGTGGGTATTTGTATTCACATTCTTCTACCTCGTTTAAAAAAAGAATTCTTCAACATAAACATCGAACTTCAAATCTCAAATCAAATGTCAGAAGATTTTATCTCCCCCGATATTCATCACGAGCGTATCTCGCATAAAAGCCAGGAGAAGGCACACAGCGGATTAACAACTAAAGTAATCTGGAAAGTGTTCTGGATACTTCTCGTTGTTACTTGTTTTGAAGTAGCAATTTCATTCAGTTCTATTCCGAAAAGTATTTTGCTTTATGTTTTCATTGGGCTTACAATTTTTAAAGCATACTACATCATCTTTTATTTTATGCACATGAAGTTTGAAGAAGTGCCTCTAAAGTTCAGCATCCTTCTTCCTTTTGTGTTGATCTGTTATCTTATCTTCATTGCTATTTACGAAGGCATCGCCATCGGGCTTGTTAACTACTGACCTTAATGAAATTTAAAAACCTGAAAAGGATACTCGTAGTTTTGAGTATCCTTTTTTTGCCTTGTGTATTTTACCTCGTTCTTCTCACCGGCAAAAATCATTTTAAGCATCTTCTTATTTACGGACCGAAGGATTTAGATGCAAAAGGCGACACGCTTTATCACACCCTTCCTCCTTTTTCTTTTCTCAATCAGGAAGGAAAAACAATTTCTGATAAAGATGTTGACGGAAAAATTTTCGTAGCGAATTTTTTCTTTGCCACCTGTCCGAAAATTTGCCCGAAGATGAATTACAATGTGAAAGGTGTTACTGACAAATACAAAGACGATCCCCAGGTGAAGTTTCTTTCTTTTACTGTTGATCCCGAAAAGGATTCTGTACCCGCACTCGCTGCCTATGCAAAAGAGAGGGGGGCAAACAACAATCAATGGTGGTTTCTCACAGGCAATAAAGACTCTATTTATTCTCTTGCGCGCGATGGATTTTTACTGCCTGTTGCCCAGGGAAAAACCGCTGCCGATTTTTTTCACTCGCAGGATGTGGTGCTCATTGACAAAGAGAAACGCATCCGTGGAATTTATGACGGGCTTGATGAAGCAGATATAAAAAAACTCTGTGATGAAATTGACGTGCTCGAACAGGAATACAAGGAGAAAGAGGGAAAATAAAAATGAACCAGGTATTGGAAGTAAAAGGGAATCGCGATAAATTTTATCTGCGGTTGATTGCTGTAATTTCGATAGCAGTTTTTTTGCTGGTGCTTATGCTTTCGCAGCTTCCGAAAGCCGCATCAGTTCCTGACTTTGTAAAGTACCTTCCCAAACTCAATGCATTGCTTAACGGTACGTGCACTGTACTTCTCCTCGTAAGTTTCTATTTTATCAGACAGAAAAAAGTAGCGATTCATAAAAAACTGAACATAACGGCTGTTGTGCTATCCACTGTTTTCCTCCTGAGTTATGTGCTGTTTCATTCGTTCGGAGTAGAAACAAGGTATGGCGATGTAAACCACGATGGAGTAGTGGATGTTGTTGAAAAAGCACAGGCAGGATTTTTAAGACCTGTGTATCTTACTCTCCTTAGCACGCACATCGTTCTTGCGGCCATTGTTCTGCCTTTGGTTTTATTATCTTTGTACCGCGGGCTCACTAACCAGGTAACTCTGCACCGTAAAATTGTTCGGTGGTCGTTTCCGGTGTGGCTCTACGTAACAGTAAGTGGTGTTATAGTGTATCTCATGATTTCGCCTTATTACAATTTCTAAAAATGAAAAAATTTCTCCTTGCAGTTGTGCTTCTTTTTATGCTGAGTGTTGCTGAAAGCAGCGCACAGTGCGCCATGTGTAGGCGCGTTGCACAAACCAATTATGAGAACCAGGACAAAGCGTCAAAAGAAAAAGCAATGAAACGTGGCAGAAGTTTAAACAACGGAATTCTTTATCTCCTCTCCGTCCCTTACCTGATTGGCGGTGTTGGAGCTTTTGTATGGTGGAAAAACAGGAAGAAAGATTAGCTTTTCGATTGTTCGGTTTTGACCTTTGGTGAAATAGGCAGCAAACTGCACATCAGCGAAGGCACCATTCGCTCCAACTGCCATCGCGCCCTATACATTCTTGTTGATTATCTCAGCCAGCATGTTGCTTTGTACCACGCCCGATTGCCGCCACTTGATTTCACCTTTCTTAAAAAGGATCAATGTAGGTACACTCTGAACATGATAATGTTTCGACACCTGCGGGTTCTTGTCTATATCTACTTTCAGGATGCGCGCTTTGTCACCAATCTTTTCTGAAAGCTCTTTTAATATCGGAGCCATCATTTTGCATGGGCCGCACCACTCGGCAGAAAAATCAACGAGCGTAGGTTTTTCAGAATTTATAATCTCAGAAAATGTTGACATGATTGCTTACTCCTTTCCTGCCTGCAATTTTAATCAGGCATCTTTCATTTCTTTTTTATTCATCAACTGCGCGAACAGTTCTCGTTCTTCCGCACTAAGATGTTTTGGAACCGTTATCATCATCTTTACATACGCATCGCCCCGCACATCCGCTTTTCCAAATACAGGCATTCCCATTCCCTTCAGCCGAAAAATTTTTCCGCTGTCAGTTCCTTCAGGTATATTCACTTTCACTTTTTTATCAAACACGCTTACATTTAATTTTCCTCCCAGCATGGCAGTGTACACATCAAGCGGCTGCTCAAAGCGCAAATCATTCCCGGCAACTTCATAGTGAGGATGCTTTGCAATATGAATCGTAATCAGCAGATCGCCCGCAACTCCACCGTTTATTCCCTGTACTCCTTTGCCTTTCATGCGCAGCACCTGACCTTCGTAAATGCCCGGCTTCAATGAAAGATTGATCTTTTGCCCGTTCAGTACAATCTGTTTTGACGAACCGTGAAAAGCATCTTCAAGCGTAATCTCCATTTCCGCCTGTGCATCCTGTCCCTGCACTTGCCTTGGGCTTCGCTGGCGCTCACCACCCGATGCATTGCCGAAAAATGATTCAAAGAAATCAGAGAAATGACCTTCGCTGCCGAAAAAATCTTCGCTTCTGAAATGCGTTTGCTGTCGTCCTCCTGCCTGCCATTGGCTGCGGTCAAAGCCACCACCGTTTGCGCCATGCTGCTGATACTGCTGCCAGTTTTCACCAAGTTCATCATATTTCTTCCGCTTCTCGGGGTTGCTCAACACCTCGTTTGCTTCGTTCGCTTCCTTGAATTTCTCTTCGGCTTTTTTATCTCCTGCATTTTTATCAGGATGATATTTAACAGCCAGCTTCCGGTACGCCTTTTTAATTTCATCCTGCGTGGCGGTTTTCTTTATTCCCAGTACTTTGTAATAATCTTTGTAATCCATATTCGCGGTTTACATCAAAGATAAAAAATTGTACCGAAGTAATTTTTTTTTTGTGGCATTCAGTTGCCTACGCAGGCACTTTCAGTGAAGTTCTTCTTCAAATTTGTTTGAAATAGGCAACAAACTCCCCTTCTCATAACTTCTGATTGTAAGATTTCAGCTAAAAAAGATGTAAACGAAATCACCGGTTTACGTTTTAAGAAGGTAAATGGAATTATCCACGACATACTACCGGCTAAAGAGTTTTTTCAGCATTGCTGAAATTATTTCTTCGCGGCTTGCCATTCAGTTTGACCGTGCATGTGCGTTGGCAAAAAAATCAGGCAGCAATGTGTACTACTCCGTTCTGTTCTATCATGACGATATGCCTTACGTATGCAGCATTGATGTGAATGCAAAGTTCAGCCAGCGAATGGTGTATAAAATTTCAAAAACAACAGATGGATTTGAAGTGCTTACTTATCATCGTGAGAGCCGGACTTATTTTTTATTCAGCGGGCACTTTATGCAGCGCTATGCGGAGCGTTTTGATCTGCAACATCTCAAGTCCGCAGAAATTGTAAAACATTTTGCCGATAACAACCCGGTGCTGGTATTAAGTAAAAAGGCAGAGCGGAAAAAAGATAAAAAAATATTTACTGCCATGTGCAACATGGGGCTTATGCATTGTGTGCAGGAAAACGGATGCAACCTTATAACGTTTGATACCATACTCGGGCACTCCCAGTTAAACACAGGCCAGCTAAAGAAACAAACAGGGTTGGGCAAAAAATTCGCACATGTTTCGAAGGTGATCTATCCGCAGGGAAATAAAGCCGCGTAATAATTTTTCGTGTTACTCTTTCAGTTTCAGATTTCCGGATGTGTTACACATTCATTCATGTTGTCCGTCTGAAATAACATATTTCGGCAAGTGAGAGTGAAATAACTCACGGAAGATTTTTCAGCTTTCCCTTTTCATTTTAAATCAAACTCAGTATGCAAAAGGAAAAAACAAAAAAGGCATCGCAACCTCAAATGAGTTCGCTGAAAATTCAAAGTCAATTCCGCAGACAGCGGTGGAGTCACAAACTTGTTCCGCAGCTTCGCCTCAGCGGCAACTGGCTGGAGCAATCTGGTTTTATCAAAGGGCGCGCGTAAGCGTGGCTTCTATGCACAAGCTGCTCATCATTCGCATTAAGGAATAAAGACAAAAGCAGGCGCTTTTACTGTTATACTTCAAAGAACGCTCCCTTTGCCGATTTTTTCCTGACGGTTGGGGAAAAATGTTTCTCTCGTCCTGTAAGTTGTTTTTATGACTGAATAATCTTTTTCAGTCATCGAAGAAGATCTTTCTACGGCTGAATAATCTCTTTCAGTCACCGAAGAAGGTTTTTCTATGGTTGAATAATCTCTTTCAGTCATCGAAGAAGATTTTTCTATGGCTGAATAATCTCTTTCAGCCATCGAAGAAGGTTTTTCTACGGTTAAATAATCTTTTTCAGTCATCGAAGAAGGTTTTTCTATGGCTGAATAATCTTTTTCAGTCATCGAAGAAGGTTTTTCTACGGCTGAATAATCTCTTTCAGTCATCGAACAACATCCTTTTGGATGCAGGAAAGTCATTTTTTTTCATTTTTAGGGCTTTTTTCCATCCAAATAGATGTTTTCCAGAATCGGTAAGTTATTTTTACCATTCTTAGAACTCTTTTTCTTATTCCGAAAACTATTCTTAAGTCCTTTTAGCATTTTGTGAGTTCACCGAAGCACGTAAGAAACCTGCCGTTTGTTTAAGAACTTCCGGTTATTGTTTTTCTGCAACTCCTCAGAAAAACGGAATAATTAAAAACAGGAAGAAAAATGTTTTTTTTACTTTTGAGGAAGATGGCAGACATGCATACCAAAGCCCAGCGCAGCTTCAACATGAGCAGGATTAAAGGCAAGAATGCAAAGCCGGAAATTCTTGTGCGGAAGTTTTTACATGCGCAGGGTTACCGTTTAGGAATGAAATTTGTCATTATGCACTCTTAAAAACTCCTTCCCCGGCAAAAATTTGTCTGGCAAAATAATTTCCACCCCATCGTAATCATAGAAGTTTTGTATCATGCTTTGAGGTGCTTGCTTTATTTTCAGCCGAGAAGAAATTTTCAACTTGTAAGTATCAGCATCAATAGTTATCAATCCCAAATCAAAAGCGCGGTCGTGAAGTGCATTCAAAGCAAGCCCATTCATTGGGTTCAATCTGTTCTTTTCATCCTTACTCCAAGGTACAATGTGGCTTGCTACAAGCAGCTCAGCATTTGAGATTCCCGTTATACAACACTTATAATTGTAAGTAGAGAGAATCATTTTTCTAAATATGGATTGGTTCACTCTTGTTTTCACCAAGCGTTCTTTTGTAGTTCCAGCTTTCAGTAAATCCTTTTCATCAACGTGGTTTAGCTTTTCAATGGTGGTGTGTTTCTTCTTAGCTAATAGCTTTTCGCTTTCAATCAATGCTGCATCCCAATTACTGTAAAATTCCTTCCAGATTTCCTTGTCAAGGTTACTTGTATTTACTGCTCCTTTAATTCCTCTTGCGGCAAGAGTTGGATCAAGACTTGCAAAGTTCACAAGTTTGAAGGCGATGGAGCCGGGCGTTCTTCCAATCAGCTTGGCTAACTCCTGCACTCCGGCATTGCGACTGTGCATTTTGCCAAAAGGAATTTTGCAGTAGAGATTGATTGCCAAAATCAACTCTTCACGAGTCCAAAGTTTCTGCCCCTCCTTCATGAGCAGCCAAATGTAAATAAGAAAATAACAACTAAGTAAAGAGTTTTTGTTGCTGCTAATTGAAGTACTTCATTGCTTGTCTTCCAATCCATTCTCCCATATGAACAGGAACAGCATTCCCGATTAGCTTGTAAGAGCTTCTTTTATTTTCAAAATGAAAATCATCGGGAAAACCTTGCAGCCTTGCGTATTCTCGAACAGAAAAAGGGCGTACTCCGTAATTGGTTTTTCTATCTCTAATAAGTCGAGTACTTAAATCCTTTGCATAATGCGCGACACAAGTTGGAGCAATTGCATGTGGTTGTTCTGCATCAATAATAATCGGAAGGTCGCGATACTTTCCGTTTATTCTACTAATGACATACTCTGGCATTTCTACTTCCGGATTTTTTTCTAAAATATCTTTTAAACGCGGTCTGTTCTTTATTTGAGTTGGTGCAGCAATTGAAAAATGTTTTTTTGTTCCTAATAGTATCAATCTTTTTCTCCTTTGTAACAACCAGTTTGCAGCATCGACAGGGCAAAAAACATTTACATAATAATCGGGAAGCTTTGTCATTGCTTCCATCACTACTTTAAACTTTTTCATACCCGGGACATTCTCAACGATGTACATCTCCGGTTGTTCAATTGCAATGTGCCTGAAGAAGTGGAGAAATAAATCATCCCCTGTTCGTGTACCATGAATATCGGCAATGGGTGAATACTTTGTACAAGGATAAGTGCCTACAATAATATCTGTGACTGGTTGTTCTAAGACAGTTTTATCTTTTATATCAGTGGTTAAAATATCATGAGAAAAATATTGACTGTTGTTTTTCATGCAGGCAGTTGCCTCTAAATCCAAATCAAGAGACTGGATAACATTCACTCCCGCCATCAGGATTCCAAGTTCCATTCCTCCACATCCTGAAAAATATCCTTTCGCTGTTGGCTTGTACATCTTGCGTTATTAAAAATTTTGCAAAGAATGTTTTTCTATCATTCATCATCAACCCGCTATGAGTGACAATAAGTTTTAAATAATGACACAAAGGAATCTAAAGCATAAAAAGAAAATTTCTCCCAAAGGCACTTCGGTTTATAACTCCTTCAAAAAAATAAAACCCATTTTCATCTTTCAGTTCAATCGGCATTATTTTCACATCCCTAAAAAATTAAAAGCCATGAAAGAAGAAATCTCCTTATTTATTGATAAGCCCTGCAATGAGCAATGGAGCAAAATGGAAAATGTAGAGGGCGGAAAGTTTTGCGATCACTGCAACAAAACTGTAATTGATTTCACAAGCTTCACTAACGATGATTTACGTCTGTTCTTTAAATTCAACAGCGAAAAAATATGCGGACGCATAAAAACAGAATCGTTAAAAGGAAGCCATCAGATTTTCGGAAGAGGTTTGGAGGAGCGTTATACTTTTGGTGAGATGAGACGAATACCTGATAGTTATTACAAGAAACAATCTTCACTAAATCCCGATCCGCTTGATTTTACCGATGAAGATTTTTAGATTACGATATCGCCTTGTAACATCGTCACTCTAAAATTTCCCGGAGATTATTGTTGCGCAGGTTGAACCTGCATATCCTGATCAGTTTCTATAACTTTTTCTATCTGCGTAATGCGTTTAAGAATTACCGATAAAATTAAGCTGAACAAAACGAACGTGAGAAAAATGATAAACCCGGGTTGAAGAGAAGTTTCGTTTGTTGCAATACTTCGCAGCGTATCGGTTTTAAAATTTACAACTTCAAGCTGGCTGTCAAGTATTCCTTTGAAGCCAACATACGCCATGAAGATGGCAACCACCATTACATCAGCCATTGACCACTTGCCAGATTTAAAAGCGAAGAAATAAATAAATTTATTGCGCTTCCATTTTTCATTACCTAATAAATACGCTTTGGTTGACAACAGCTTTGCCACAGGAAAAACCACGCTGAATATAAGAATGAGAAATCCCACTGCCATGGAGTCGGGCTTATTAGTAGCCACAAGAATGTGAACAACATCCAATATGCTTTTGCTTTGAAAGAAAATAACCTGATCGTGAAATACAATGTGCTTGCCAAGCAATTCAAAGTTGAGCTCTTTAATACGCGCATCTATTTCAATGGTGGGTGATGAAAGCCCGATCCCTAAAAGCACCAACGCCAGCAATACTGAAAAAGTAAACATGGGAGTGTAAAGGGCGGGTTGCTTTCTGATCAACCTCCAGATAATAAGGAACAGGATGACGATGCCGATTAAAAAGAAAGCGTAGAGATAAGTTTCATCCTGGATGCTTTTGATCTGTCCGGTTACAGTGCTGTTGAAAACATCCGCATTCGGCATTTTATATTTTATAAGTAAACAGTCCACCGCATAACAGGCGCCCACGCTGTCACCTGTTTGAGAAGCAAATTCACCCAACTTATCTTTTGCTAAAAACCTCAGGCGGTTTCTTGTTGAGGGTTTTGTAATTTCGTGAAGAATGGATTGGCTGAAGAGAGGAATGCTCTTGCGCACATCATCCATATTTACAAAAGTTTTTACCGCCAGTTTCCTGATCTTGCCTCCCATCGTTTTTTGCTTCTGGTTGATGATGGTCTCCGCCTGCGTTACCATTGCATTAAGAATTTTGTTTAGGTCCTTCATCAGCGTATCGTGCTGCACATTGCTTAAATCAAAAGAGTCAATTTTAGAAGTAACGATATCGGTAAGGTGATCGCGCCATACGTCAACGGAAAAGAGTCCGTACTGTATGTTGTTTATTTCAGCAAAATCTTTCTTAAGAACGGCCTGTTGTGCAGACAGCTTGTAAATAACAGATCCGCACCAAACAGAAAAAGCAAGAACCGGCAAAAGTGCCAGAATTAAAAAGAAGCGGGAGAATTTTTCTTTGCGCGTGGTTTTCATGAGCCGGAATAGTAAAATGAAATTCGGTGAGTATATTAAGTTAATTTGAAGAAGAAGGGAGGTAGGTATTGTCCCGTACCTTTCAGCAAGAACATTGCCGCGAAATTAATGTAATGATAGATCAAAATGAAATACGTTTTTAAGTAGTTGGGTAGAATTTGAATCTGATGAGTAATTAATATGTGGGGTAATTTTTACTCGTTACTTTGGCACATTAATTTAAGAAGTCCTTTAAAAAAAATTATGGACAAGCCGGAATTAGAAGGACAATGGAACGAGCTGAAAGGAAAAGTAAAGCAGGCATATGCAAACTTAACCGACAACTATATCCAATTCGAAGAAGGAAAAGATGAGGAGCTGTATGGTCGTCTTCAGCAAAAGCTGGGCAAAACCCGCGAGGAAGTTGTTACATTGCTAAAGTCGCTCGGTTAAATAGAACTAAAACAAATTTGAAATGACCATGATGTGGTGGGCTGGCTTAGCCGTTGCTGTTTTGATTATTGGCATGTTTTATAAAATGCGAGGGAAGAAATGAAATCACTTTTTTTAAAATGACGGATTTTTTTCCCCTGATAGTGTAAACTATCTTTGATGTTACCCGACCGGCTTTAAAAGTGCTTTGCTGTTAAGAACAGGAGATTACCGCAACGGCATCATGATTGAGTCAAATGTGGCTATCTTTTCTGCTAAATTTTATCCAGCATCGTTTTCGCTTCTTCGTTTTCAGGATCGAGATCAAGGCATTTTGTTAAGGCAGCTTTTGCTTCCACTTTTTTCCCTTGCTTCAGGTATGATTTACCGATCCAGAGCCACGTCATAGGTGCCTGCGGGAAAAGTTTTGTGTTCTGCTGGAGCAGCGCTATCGCATCATCGAAATTATTTTCCCTGTACAGTTGCTGCGCTATCTGGTTGAAAAAGTAAGGACCTTGTATTTCCTCGTAACCGTTATCCTTTAGCAGTTGATTTATTTTTATCACGAATTGTTGAGCATGTAACTCTTTTAGTTTTGTGTAAGCAAAAACAAATCGCGGCTTGCGTGGGGCATCATATTTTCCATCGGCAATAACCTGGTGTATGCGGTGGTTCAGTTCTTCAGCGGGCTGGTCTGCATCAGAAAAGTTGCTGACCGATACCACAACGTAAGTAAGACCGAAATAAATATCTACACATGCATTCCAGCCGTTTAGTCCGCCTGCATATCCAAGAACAACTTTTGTGTTTGCCTTCATCTCTTTCAGAGTATGAGCAGGTTTAGATTCAAAACGTGAAAAGAAAATTTCTTTTTCCTCATCGGTTAGGATGGTATTACCGTTTAGCAGGTCGGTATAAAATTTCAAAAGATCGGAAGCACTGGAATATTCTGCACCATCTCCTGAAGGAGTAAGTTTATCGTTGATTTCATGCTCGGTCACTTTATCTCCGTTCGGTTTTATCTCAGTGCCTGATGCCTTGTTGGAAACCTTCGTTTCGGGAAACACAAATTGAGAATGAGACATACTGAGTGGAGAAAAAATACGCTCCTTCACATTTTGATCAAACGGTTTGCCGGTTACTTTTTCAATTATTGCCGCAAGCACTACATAACCGGAATTTGAATACTCTCTTGAAGTGCCGGGATCAAAAAGCAGAGGTTTAGTTTTGATGTAGTCCATTCGTTCCTGCAGATTGCTGAAAGGGCGTTCGTGATAATCTCCCAATCCGGATTGCATGGTGAGCAACATGCGCAAGGTGATTTTAGTATCAGCAGCATTATTGAAAAGATGGAGGTAATTACTTAACGGATCATCAAAGTTTAGTTTCTTCTCGGATGCAAGCTGAATCATGACAACCTGAGTAAAATCTTTTCCGATGGAGCCGACATTAAAAATTGTACTGTCGTTTAAAGAAATTTTCTTTTCCCAATCCGCAAAGCCGCAGAAATTTTTGTACACAACCTTTCCATCTTTCCCGATCAGCACGTTGCCTGAAAAAGCATCAGCGTCAGCAGATTCTTTTACCAGCTTATCCAGTTGAGGTCCGAAATCCGGCTCTGCTTTCAGGTATAGAAATGGAATGACAAGAAGAAGTAGAGTAATAGTGCTTTTCATAATAGGATATTTTAAGTTCAATGATAGTCCATTTCGAGAGTTGAGCGAGTTAGAGTAAAGTTAAACGTAGCAAATGGAACGTTAATATTTTTCTCATTCACAGTTTATCTTTGCGCCCATGCTGAAACATTTTTCTTTTAATCGAAAAGTATTCTCGTATGCAGCCCGTTTACTTTTGGGTTGTGGTATCGTGTGGCAAACAGCACCCTGGCTGCATTTGCCACAAGTAGTCTGGGCACTTGTATCTGTCATAATTGTTTCTGAGCCAGATTTTGACACCGTGCGCGCTACGATGCGCTCACGCGTGATTAACACGCTCTCCGGCTGCGCCATCGGGTTGCTTTTTATTTATGTAGCCGGAGCGAACGAGTGGTCACTCATGGCGGGAGTTGGGCTTGCAGTAATCATCAGCACCTCTTTTCGAAAATATCCATCAAGCTGGAAACTGGCACCCGTAACTGTGGTCATTGTCATGATTCATTCTGTTACCGAGCACAGCACCTGGCAGAATGCCGAACTAACGGCAGTGGAACGCACGCTTGAAGTACTCTACGGAAGTTCCGTTGCTTTTGTGTTGGGATGGCTTTCATCCATACTCATGAAACGTATCCCTGTTTTAGTGCATGACGAAAATAAAAATAATACACATGAGTAAGGTTGGTGTGCCTTCCTTTTTGTATTCCGGTTCAATTCGTAATTAGTAGTGTTTCGTAAATTCATTCTCTTATTTGTATTCGCTCATCACTTTTTCAAGGTATAGTCGAATCCCCGATAGGAAATTTTTTTCCCCCTTTCTGGTGGCAACTAGATTCAGTGATATCTGCCGGATTAAATGCGTACTCAAAATAATTTACCCACTGATTAGTTTATTCTTTTCGCCATTGTAAATTAGCTCCAAACCCCTCAAGGTCCTTTAGAGGATTGATAATTCTTTTGATATTAAATCATCATTTTTGTAAATCATCCCATGAAAAAAATTCTTACTGCTTCATTCATCTTCACATTCTTTGGCGCGTATTCACAATCATCTACGGGCATTGAAAATATAATCATTGTAACCACCGATGGATTCCGATGGCAGGAAGTTTTTGAAGGAATGGATTCAGCGATTGCTTTGAATCATTCCTTTAACCAAAATGACAGCACAGAAATTTTTGAAAAATATGGAGCGGCAACTGCAATTGAGAGAAGGAAAAAACTGCTGCCTTTTATATGGAACACAATTGCCGTTAACGGACAGGTTTACGGTAACCGACTTTTCGATACGAAGGTTGACAACGCGAACCCATACTGGTTTTCATACCCTGGCTATAGCGAAATTTTTTGTGGCTTTGTTGACACTTCCATCAATAGTAACAAGTATCCACCTAACCCGAATACGAATGTGCTGGAATACATCAATCACCAATCGGCATTTGCAGGCAGAGTAGCTGCCTTTGGTGCATGGGACGCTTTCGACAGAATTCTGAATGAAGAAAGAGCCGGATTTCCGATAACCTGCGGTGCAGAATTGTGCGGAGGTAATAATCCGGATAACGCAGAGCAACTCATTAACAAACTAAAAATAGATTCCTATGATCCGTTTGGCACTGAAGAGTATCTCGATTTATTTACTCATTACATGGCGATGGATTACCTGCAGAAGAAAAAGCCCCGCGTGCTTTACATTTCATACGGTGAAACAGATGAATGGGCTCACGCAGCTCATTACAGAGATTACCTTACTGCAGCACATCAAGTTGATAAATGGTTGAATGACATCTGGACTTTTGTGCAAAGCGATCCTCAGTATAAAAATAAAACAGCTTTATTTATTACGGTGGATCATGGACGCGGAGATGTGGTGAAAGAAAAATGGACAAGCCACAATAATAAGATCGAAGATTCGCATCAGATCTGGTTTGCAGTGATGGGACCTTCCATTCCGGCAAAGGGAGAAGTGAAAGTTTCCTTGCAACTTTTTCAAAAACAGTTTGCAGCCACTTTCGCTGCATTGCTCGGATTGAAATTTAATTGTGAACATCCGGTATCAGATGGTCTGAAACCGATGTTGATGAAATAACTGTGCTGCTTCATTCGAAATCTTGATATGCAGATCTATGAAATAAAGAATTGCTTTATTCCGGTGGCTTGCATGAGAACCACGCTTACTTTTTTTAATTGCTTCAATATGGAGCTGTAGTTCTTCTTTGCTAATCCTGCTGTGCAGTTTCCGGTTACGTAATTTAAAAAATACATAAAGCGCGGGATAAATCAACATAAAGACTAATCCTGTAGAAAAAATAGCAGCGTCACTGACCAACACCTGCAATGCCAGGCAGGCAACTCCAAAGCTCATGATCACAATATTTTTGACACCTGTGGGCGCAAGTGAAACTGCTCAATGTAGCTGAGATTTAATTTATGTTTTTTGTTTCCGGCATGCAAATAAAGAAGCATGAATGTAAGGTACACAGCTATAATTCCTGCACTATAAATTGCCATGAGTTGCCGCAGTTCATAATAACTTGCAATCCGGTCTATTTTTTCTCCATGCTCTATTACATGGTTGCCTGCAGTAAATAAGTGTAAAATGAAACTTTAAAGGGTACACATAAAACAACACGATGAACAAGAGCAGTGCATTCAGTGCCATGCAGGTAATGTCGCGTAACCCAAAATGGCGAAAGAATAAATACTGTTGGTGCCAGATCAAAAACAAAAAGCAGATGGCAAAGTTAATCATTCCGTACATGGATTGAATAAGTTCATGAAAAGTAACTGGCACTTCAAGCAAAACCACCACGAGAGTAACTGCAAAAGCAAACACTGCATCGCTGAACGCTTCAATGCGATACAACTCGTGGTTGCGCCATTTAAAATAGCTTCCCCTGTCTGAAATCGGTTTTATAATGAATGCAGTAGCCCTTGCAGTTGTGTATGTACGGAGAAGCATAGACCATGCTTTCAGGAACAATAACCAGATCGTTTGATTTCAGCCAGCGATAGTCGGCACCGATCTATGCGTCATGTCCTCATTCATGAAAAATATAAAGAAGATGAAACTGCCTGCGAAGTGCCGGAATTCCTTTTTTAGGATCAATGTTTTTATGTTTGTCCTCCAACATGCCGGGCATCACCATCATGTCAAGATCGTAATGCTGATTGTCCCGGTTGATATCGCGCTCGAATATGGCAAGGTTTTCTATCGCAAGAATTTGGGTTTTCGCTATACAATTTTTTTTTATTCTTCCGAAAGATATAGAAAAAAATTGTCTTGTTGTGAATGGAATCTAAACCGGATCATACCTTTAAGATTCAAACTCACGAAAAAGGAGGTGGTCATTTTTTATTGCACCTTTGCATCAAATAGATATTGACATGAAAAAAGTATTGATCTGCGGAAGTGTAATTGTGATCGTTATCCTTTCATTCCTTATTTACTGGAACTACTACAATACTTATAGTGAAGGCAACCGCTCCGGCATCCTTCAAAAGTTTTCGAAGAAGGGCAACATCTTTAAAACGTATGAAGGCGAACTGATCATGAGTAGCATTGCAAGTACCGGTAATGTAACTATTGCTTCGGAAAAATTTTACTTCTCGGTTCAGGAAGACACTCTTGCAAAAACAATGTTTGATTTGGAAGGTAAGCATGTTAACGTACATTATGAACAAAAAAGAAATCATCTTCCGTGGAATGGAGAAACAAATTACTTAGTGAGCGGTGTAAAGCGGGATGATATTGGCAATTAAGCACTGATTTTGAAGTTCTTTTGCATCGGAGAAGGAACGTTCTTCTACATTTAACTTTCACTTTTTAACCCGCTACATTCCACGCAGAAATATCTCTGAGTATTTCATTTTTTTAGATTACTTTGCAAAGTGGAAAAAGAAATAGAAAAACGCAGAACATTCGGCATTATCAGTCATCCCGATGCCGGCAAAACTACGCTTACTGAAAAGCTGCTTTTATTCGGTGGCGCCATTCAAACTGCTGGTGCTGTTAAAAGCAATAAGATAAGAAAGACAGCGACTTCAGATTTTATGGAAATAGAAAAGCAACGGGGCATTTCTGTTGCCACTTCTGTTATGGGATTTGAATACGCAGGTTATAAGATCAACATTCTTGATACTCCCGGTCACAAAGATTTTGCCGAAGACACATATCGTACGCTCACGGCAGTTGATAGTGTAATCCTTGTGATTGACTGCGTTAAAGGGGTGGAAGAGCAAACCTTGAAACTGATGGAAGTTTGCCGGATGCGACATACGCCCGTTATCATTTTTGTAAACAAGATGGACAGGGAAGGCAAAGCACCTGATAGCTTGTTACAGGAGATTGAAAAAGAATTGTCAATATCTACACGCCCACTTAGTTGGCCAATCGGAATAGGAGCAGAGTTTCAGGGAGTGTATAATCTATTCAGCAAGCAGCTCCAACTTTTTACTTCCGGTAAAACACAACTTGCAAAAGATATTTTATTGATTGAAGACCTCAATGATGCTCAACTTGAAAACAGCATAGGGGCGAAGGCAGCAAGCAAACTGAGAGAGGATGTTGAATTGGTGGAGCATGTGTATGAACCTTTTGATGAAATGCTTTACGAAGAAGGTTATCTGGCGCCAGTGTTTTTTGGAAGTGCCATAAATAATTTCGGAGTAAAGGAATTGCTGGAAACATTTGTGCACATTGCGCCTTCTCCGCAACCTCGCATTACTGATAAAAGAAAAGTAATGGCTGATGAAAAAGAGTTTACAGGTTTTGTTTTTAAAATTCATGCAAACCTCGATCCTAAACACCGCGACAGAATTGCTTTCTGCAGAATTGTTTCCGGAAGGTTTGAACGTAATAAGTTTTATTATCACACGCGGCTGAATAAGAAAATCCGTTTTACATCTCCCACCAGCTTCATGGCGAATGAAAAAAATATTGTGGATGAAGCTTACCCTGGTGATGTAATTGGATTGTATGATACTGGCAACTTTAAAATCGGGGATACACTTTCAGAAGGAGAGATGCTGCAGTACAAAGGCATCCCAAGTTTTTCTCCGGAGATATTTAAAGAACTTATCAATAATGATCCTTTAAAATCAAAACAGTTAGAGAAAGGAGTCCGACAGCTCACAGACGAAGGTGTTGCTCAATTATTTTTAAAGCCTTATGGCAACACGAAGGTTATCGGTACAGTAGGTGAGTTACAGTTTGAAGTTATCCAGTTCCGCCTGTTGCATGAGTATGGCGCAGCCTGTTCGTTTGTGCCGGTTGATTATCAGAGAGCATATTGGTTTACTTCAACGCATCCGAAAATTCTGGAACGGTTTCTTATTTCCAACAGTAACTACATTACTTATGATAAAGACGAACACCCTGTGTACATGTCAAGAGGTGACTGGTCTTTAAAGATGACCAAAGCTGCTTTTCCGGAAATCGAGTTTCATACTACTTCCGAATTTAAAAACGTGGCCGATCAAATTAATAGTTGAATTACGCATCAATACTATTTGTGATCCCGATTGGATTCGAACCAATGGCCGCAAGTTTAGAAAACTTGTGCTCTATCCAGCTGAGCTACGGGACCTAACTTACTTTCGGATTTATGATTCCCGAATTCGGATTGAAAACAGAATGCAGAATTAAAAATCGAATGAACCGGTTTTCCAATTCTTAATTCTACATTTTTAATTCTGCATTCAACTTGTCGGGGTGGCAGGATTCGAACCTGCGACCTCCTGGTCCCAAACCAGACGCGATACCGGGCTACGCTACACCCCGAACTTATTTCCCTTTTCTTTTCTTCAGTCCGAAAACTCAACTCCGCAATCCGAAATGAAGTGCGGTGAGGGTGGGATTCGAACCCACGGTACACTTTCGCGTACGACAGTTTAGCAAACTGTTCCTTTCGGCCACTCAGGCACCTCACCAAAAAGGGCGGCAAAGATAGAAAGACATTGGGTGTATGCAAGAAAGATGTTAATCTAGAAAAAGATTGTTTTTGTTTTTTTACAGTGTGCAAAAACATTTCGTTCCGAAAAATTTCTTTCAGAAGATAAAGTAACTTTGACTCTCAATCATTTCTTCATGAAAAAAGTCCTCCATCCTATCCTCGTTGTGTTGCTTTTCGGCTCCTGCATGAATAATAGGAGTGCCAAGCAGATGGATGAAATAGCATTTTCGGCAAGTAAAAATTTTGCTGATACCATTGCGTTTGATCCTTCCTGGTCAAAGGACAACGTTCTTGTTTATCATACTACCAGTGATCCTGACAACCTCCATCCTACAAACGGAAATTCAACACCACGCAGCGAAATCAATCTGTGCATTCACATGTCACTTATCGGAACTGATCTTAAAAATCAAGTAATTGTTCCTGCGCTTGTAAAAACACTACCTGAAATTGATTCGACAGGATTGGAATACACCTATGAGTTGCGCACAGAACCGAAATGGGATGATGGCTCAAAACTTTCAATTGATGATGTGATCTTTTTTTTCAAGGCAATTAAATGTCCGCTTACTAATAACCCGTCAGTCAAATCTTATTTTGAGAACCTGAAAGACGTTCGTGTGGATGATGCTTCCAACGGAAAATTTACACTGGTAATGAAGTATCCCTATATACAAAATACTTATTTCCTTTCGGATGCTCCGATGCTACAGCGCACTTTTTTCGACCCGAAGAATATTTTGTCACATTATTCATTTGCCGATCTTGACAACCCTGATTTCAAACCTGAACAATATGCTGATTTGGTCGCTTGGGCTGCTGAATTCAACAATGAAAAGTACGGTCGCGATCTGAACATGCTAAACGGAATTGGTGCTTACAAAGTGGAAAAGTGGGATCCCGGACAATCTATCACGCTGGTGAAAAAGAAAAACCACTGGACAGGCCATTCATCGCGTCCTGAAGAGAAATGTTATCCTGAAAAAATTATTTTCAGAGTAAATAAAGACGACAACAGCGCGATGCTTGAATTCAAAACACAAACACTCGATGCTTCGTGTCTTCTAAGCGCAAAAAATTTGATGACTTTAAAAGCAAATGCAGAGTTCAATAAAAATTATCATTCCGCTTTTATTCCTACGTATCATTATACGTATCTCGCTATGAATGAAAAACCCGATGGCACAAAACGGAAAAAAATATTTGAAGATGTACGTGTTCGCAAGGCGATGGCATGCCTCACTCCCGTTGATCAGCTTATTAAAATGGTGTATGGCGATTACAGCAATTCATGCAAGCGAATGACCACTAATGTTTCGCCTCTGAAAAAAGAATTTAATGAAACTCTTCTTCCTGTTCCGCTTGATATTGAAAAAGCAAAACAGTTGCTTGATGAAGCTGGCTGGAAGGACAGCAATAGTGATGGAATTCGAGACAAGATGATTGACGGACAACAGACCGATCTGTCCTTTGATCTTAATTTTCTCTCGACTAATGGTGACTGGAAAGACATGGCAACGCTTACTGCCGAGCAGATGATGAAAGCCGGAGCAAAAGCAACTCCTGTTCCGGTAGAGATAAAAGTTTTTGTCGAAAAAGGCCGCACTCATGATTTTGATATGATGATGGGAAGTTGGAGCAGTTCGTGCATGCCGGAGGACTACACCCAGTTGTGGCACACTTCATCTTGGGCGAATAACGGTTCCAATTACAGCGGCTTCGGAACAACAGCAAGTGATCAGCTGATTGATTCAATAAAAGTTACTATTGATGATGCGAAGAGAACGGACATGGCGAAGCGTTTGCAGAAAATGATTTATGATGATCAGCCATGCATTTTTATTTACACTAATTTACGAAGAGTAATTTTGCATAAACGATTTGGTAACTGCGAATTTTATTCCGAGCGTCCGGGTATGTTGTTGAAGCAATACAAATTGTTGAACGGGGCGGATGCAACGGTTAAGAACGATGCAAGTCCGCATTAACGGTTTGCAATTTTTGGTTTATGGTTTAAACAGCCCGATGCTTTTCAAATTATTTTTCGGATAATAAATAACGGACAAAGTCCAACAATGCGTAATTATCTGCTTCGGAGAATTCTTTTTTTTATTCCTACGCTGCTCGTAATTTTCCTTGTCTCATTTATTATTCTCATCAATTCTCCGGGCGATCCTGTCGAGCGGATGCTGATGTCTTCTTCGGGAACGGGTAACATCACTCCCCCAGCAATGCTTCAACAGCAACGTTTAGAGTTGCGCCACAAACTTGGTCTCGATCTTCCTGTTTTTTATTTCAACTTTCACTCATTGACGGATGAGGGAGCGAAAAAATTTATTCCTGCAATCTCTTTTCATAGCAACAATCAGTTTCATCGTTGGCTCTTTGGTGATGGAGTAAATACAAAAGGAATTGTGCGTGGTGATTTCGGTGCATCGTATTTGACAAGGCAACCCGTCACTCAACTCATCAGCGACAGCATCCGGTGGTCGTTATTTTTCACACTCACTTCTATTTTTCTTGCCTACCTCATCAGCATTCCCATCGGAATAAAAGCAGCAGCAGAAAAAAATTCACGATTCGACAAAACTTCTTCAACTATTTTGTTATTCCTCTACTCTCTTCCTGTTTTCTGGGTCGCTACACTTTTATTGATGACGTTTTCAAATCCAGATGTATTTTATTTTTTTCCTGCATCAGGAGTAAAACCTGTGAGAGGTTACCCCGATAATTCGGGAATCTTTCAAAAGATTTATTTGTCGCTGCCGTACCTTATTCTCCCCACGATTTGCTATACCTACAGTTCGCTCACTTACCTCTCACGATTAATGCGCACCTCCATTCTCGAAATACTGAGCAGCGATTTTATCCGCACAGCTCGTGCAAAAGGCCTTCCGGAAAGAACTGTTTTGTGGAAACATGCACTAAGAAATTCTTTGTTCCCGATCATCACCATATTTGCCCATGTATTTCCAGCAATGATTGGGGGCTCGGTTATTATAGAAAGTATTTTCACAATTCCTGGAATGGGCAGCGCCATATTTCAAAGCATCACAAATCAGGATTATCCTGTAATGATTGCTGTTTTTACTCTTACCGGACTTCTTACGGTCACAGGGTATTTAGTCAGCGATATTTTATATGCATGGCTCGATCCGCGAATTTCCTTTTCAAAATATAAGCTGAACCGATGAAATTATTTTTCCGAAATGGTTCTTCTGGAAAAAGATTTTCAAAACGGAAAAGTGTTTGGCTGGCAAAATATTTTCTCATTGTCAGTGCTTCGCTTGCACTTGTTGCTCCGTTGCTATGCAACGAAAAACCACTCTACGTAAAATACAGAAACGAAAATTTATTTCCAGCGCTTTCATTTCGCGGATATGCCGATGTTATCAATCCGGAAACAAATCAATCCGAAAGATTAGTTTATTCAATGATTGATTGGAAAGAGATGAAAAAACAAAAAGTGCTTTGGTGTCCCATTGTCTTTTCTCCCGGAAAAAGCGATTGGGCGAATACGGATTACAAATCACCGTTGGGAGAACAACATTTTTCCGAAAATGGAAACACAATCTCAATGCCGCTTCGGTTCAGGCATTGGTTAGGCACCACTCGAACAGGAGCCGATGTATTAAGCGGACTCATTCACGGAACAAGAGTTTCTTTCACCGTTGGAATATTCTCCATGATCATTGCCGGATTCATCGGTGTATTGCTCGGAGCAGCAGCAGGTTTTTTGGGAGATCATAAAATCAGCGTATCAAAAACAGGATTACTTTTTTCTGTACTCCTTGGGTCACCTCTTTCTTATTTCTACGGAATTTATCTCAATCGTTTTTCTCTTTATCAAATAATGAATGCATCTTTCATCTCGGCAATTGCATTTCTTCTTTTCATTCTTATCATCATGCTCATTATTTTCTGTGCTGTTTATTTTGCAGGAAAATACTTCGGAAAATTAGTCTCGATAAATCAAAAAACAACGCTTCCTGTTGATCAGTTTGTTTCAAGATGCATAGAAATTTTTAATTCCATTCCGAGAATCGTTCTCATCATAACACTTTCGGCAATTGTTCATCCTTCAATCAGTACTCTTGTTCTCATCATTGGGCTCACTTCATGGACTGAAATTGCGCGCCTTGTACGGGCAGAGATGCTCCGGATACGCGAATCAGAATTTATTCAATCAGCCACAGCATCCGGAATTCCAACCATGCGACTGATTTTTCGCCACGCACTACCAAACGCACTCGCCCCTGCACTCACCGCAATTACTTTCGGAGTTGCTTCTGCAATTCTTATCGAATCCGCACTATCATTTCTCGGCATCGGAGTCCCTGCAAATATTGTTACCTGGGGTTCGCTGCTCAATGAAGGCAAACAAAACTTCAATGCATGGTGGCTCGTTGTGTTTCCCGGAATCGCCATCTTTTTCACCGTTACAGCATTAAATATTTTTGGAGAAGCTTTAAATGAAGAATTAAATCCCCGAAATTTTTAACATCTTTACAGAAAGAACATTTCCAATTACTCTGAATCAAAATCAGTATGAGAGCATTCCACGAAACTTAAAAAATTATTTTCTTGCTCATTGAATTGTTCTTTTGCTTCAGCAAAATGCCCAACCCACAAAATCTTTCGTTGCAACTTTCACATTCAATTTCCACTCATTCACCAAATTTTTAAAATATTCTGTTGCATGTATTGAAATGATTTTTAGCTTGTACTCAATATTTTTAAAATCAATTCCGTTTTTGGGATTGCTCTTGACTGTAATTTATTCTTTTGGTCAGGATAGAAATTCGAACTGGGTGTTTGGGCATCAGGCAGGTTTATATTTTAATGCCTCCCAAGCCCCCGTTCCCTTTTCTTCATCAGTAGTTACAAGAGGAACATGTATATCCATTTCCGATTCCACAGGTAAGTTACTTTTTTATGCTGCGCCTGATACAATTGCATCTCAACAAGGAATTGCCGTTGATACAAATGGAAATGTTTATGATACGACTGGCGCAATTATGCAAAATGGTGATAGCATTATTTTTGAATTATGGTATCACGAAATGAATCCACCTCCTGACAGGTAGTTTTTTTCTCCTGTCAGGTATCAACAATAATTTCTTTTCCACTTCGTGGCAATCACTGCAATAAAAAAAAATCCGCTTTCACCGTCCCTTTTTACCAACCCAGTCATGCCAGACACGCCTTTTAAAAATTGGTTCCGCGTTACCGGAATGCCACAGGCAAAATTTTTAAACAGCGTGGGCGGCATGACGAAGCCACGCGGCTTGAGCAATAATTCCTTTTTCTTCTTCGTGCTAATTAGTGAAATTAGTGGCAACCTTTTTTCTTCATTCGTAAATTCGTAA
>JBBRND010000014.1:0-103745 GCA_038230515.1 Bacteroidia bacterium
ATCTTTCCCATGTAGTTGTAGCATTCCAGTTACCTGATTGATGGGTTCTGTAATCACCTGTAACTGATGCCATGGATTTTGTACTATTCGAAAGATTCAAAAAAGTGGCGATGCCTACTATTGCGCGCACCATGCACACAGTACTCATTATCACTATTTTCCGAAAGGACATCTTCTGCCGTTGTCGCATCTGTATCCTGCTTTTTCTTTGTTCGTTTCATAACCATAAAGAGGATTATTATTCAATTTTACTTATCCTTGTTTTCTACCTTGTTATTTCCCTCTTGTTGAAACTAAAATGCATGAAACCTTACAGATGTAAAGTTTATTTCCACGATCAGTTATTTTTTCGAATCTCCCGATTTACCCACACGCCAATAAAAGTATTGTTTCATAAAGCCCACAAGGCCACAACCACAAAAAATGAGTGTTGTTTGTTTCAATTTATGGCACACTTTTTTTCCCATCCGATGTTCTTTATCCGTTGATTTCAAAAATTATATGAATAAAAAGCTTTCAATTTTCATATTAGTTTTAGCTCCACTGCTTATTAGTCCGGGTTGTGGAATATTAAATCCTTCAAAAATAAAATTAACAGATGGATTATATAAAACCAAAACCCCCCATGAACCAAAGCAAAACGTTTATTTAGTTGTAAAAGAAGACACCATTACCAGCTACAAAGCAATCAAAGTCAATAAAACCTATGTGGCAGATACCGGCAGCTATAACCGCATCACTTTTTCCGATTACAAGAAACATAAGCTTCAACCTTATTATTTCTCACTCACTACATTCGATTTTGATGTTATTACTATTCCCCTGAAATATCGCTTTCCTGTAAAAGAATTTCCGCAGCAATTAATTACTGATTATAACGGCTCACTTTACATCGGCTGCCGTACAGATATTTACCACGTAAGTTATGAGGAATCCCCTTTAAAAATTTATAAAAGAGATGTTGACCATTTTGCATTCACCTGCGGAGGTTTCGTTGGCCTGGATGCCTGCAACATTAAACCCTGGACTATGGGAAATAAAATTGACATAGAATACACAGGTGCCTGCATTGAATACGGCATCGCTGCATTAATAGGAATTCAGGAGTTAACTTTTGGTATTGCGGTTGGTATGGATTATTTAGCAGATCGCAATCATTCTTACTGGATCTATCAAAATAAACCCTGGCTCGGCTTGGCACTTGGGTTAAACATAAATTAATAATTTTTCTGAATCATTCAGAAATTTCTTACATGCTGTCTGAGGGGGTTCCGCCATAAGACCATACAACTGATTTAGAATCCTTCACTATCGAGTAAGGCAGTACAGGTTGTTTCTGTTTCAGGCAGCTAAAATGAAATGCAGTAAGCTCCAGGCGAAGTTTTATCCTAGCATCTTCTTCAGTCATTCCACAATTTGCCGCCACCTCTTTTATATTAATATGCTCACTGCTCAGAATAAAGAGAATCGAAGTTTCTTCCATCACATCTTTTGGGTAAAGAATGTTTCGTTTTTTCAACTCCTGTCTTGCAACAGTGTGGGCATGTCTTACAAGGCGCGAGGAAAGCGATGGGATCCATGTAGCCGGAATATCCATTTGTTTCAACTGAATAAAAGTTTTGGTGAAAATATCTTCCGCAACCACAGTGTCATCTGTGAACTTGCAAATAACCCCGTACATAATCGCTCCATACCTATCGTACAAATGCCGCCATCCTTCAAGGTAGTTTTCTGAAATCATGGTGAGTATATTTTCATCCGAAATTGTTTTTGCGTTGCTGTACATGCGCGCCACAGTGAAATTAACATGCCAGTAGGCACTTGAGTGCAAAAAGTGTAAGCATTTAAAAACAATTGTATGAAGTTGCCATTATGAAATTTGTTTTTGTTTAAAGTGATCCAAACTAAATAAAATGGCATGCTTTTTTACAATGAAAGATACTTCCCGTAGAAGTAAACTTTAAATCTTAAATAATTAAAATCTATTTACAATGAAAGAAAATGAAATGGCAGAAAACATGCAGTCAGACCGCAGCATGACTCATTCAGAACCCCGCATGCTTACAGGAATGTTTGCTGATCGTGCAAGCACAGAGAGCGCTTACAACACCTTGCATGAGAGAGGGTACACAAAAGATGACATCAACCTTGTAATGTCTGATGACACCCGAAAGAAACATTTTTCCTCAAGCGATATTAAGGAAACGGAAATCGGAACCAAAGCCGCGGAAGGCGCAGGCAAAGGTTCAGCAATCGGTGGAACAATAGGCGCAATTGCAGGCGTAGTAGCAGCAATCGGAACAAGTTTGGTAATTCCCGGACTCGGTCTTGTTATTGCTGGGCCCCTAGCAGCAGGTCTCGCAGGAGCCGGTGCAGGTGGTCTTACAGGAGGAATTATCGGTGCATTAGTAGGTTCAGGAATACCTGAAGAGCGTGCAAAACTCTACGAATCAGGAGTAAAAAAAGGACACATCGTTGTCGGAGTTCATCCTAAGAATGAAGCCGATGCTGATTATTTCGAAAAAACATGGCGCGCTAATAAAGGCATGGAAGTATCAAGATAAATTTCTGTTTTAAAAACGCATTCCCTCGCGCATGTGCGTTCCTGTTTATTATTTATATATAAAAGCCCTCACCGAAAATTTCAGTGAGGGCTTTCCCCTTTTTTACTAATACTCGTTTTAATTTAATGAGGAAATAAATTCTACAATTTAAAAACTCAATCCCCATTTTTAAAGCAGCGCACTTTTTTATTCAACACTTTCTTTGTGGCACATAATTTTTAATCTAGTTGCAACTTTTAAAAATCAATTTTATGAAAAATAAAATACTAATAATTATTCTTGCGGTTGCAGCCATCTCATTAAGTAAAGTAAAAGCACAAGTGGATACAATCATGCCTCCGGGAAATAGAGACGCACAAAATGAAAACAGAACTCCTGACAGCGCGCAATATGACATGAATAACCGGGATGTAAACCACGAAAAAAAGATTACACCTCAGCATGGAAACGGAATGCCTGATCATAATTCATCAACCATGCACCGCGCCTCTCCGCCCATTCATAAAACTGCCACCGATTCTTCAGCAATGCAGAAAAAGCCTGGGGTAATGATTGAACCTTCAAACCAGCCCGTAGCCCCGATTAAACCTGTAACCCCCGTTAGGCCCTCACAACCTGTAAGGCGCACGGCAGATACCGCCACAACAAAAAACAAGAAAGCAATGTATCTCGTTCCTGATTCTACCCTCAATAAAAATAAACATAAGTAACTTTTTTCTGGCGGGCTTCAAAAGGTCTGTACAAAGAAAGCCCTGCGGTTTTTTGCCGGAGGGAATTTCTTTTTGGTCTGTAACCTTTTTAGTGGTTTGATGTCCTTAATTAAAAAGAAAAATTACTCGACACATCCCATCCGTTAGTCCTTCGCAGTTTTCCATTTAAAATTATCCCTTTACTTAACATGCTTTAAAAAACGTGCCAATCCTTTTAGTTTTTAGTTAATAGAGGGCATAAATTTTTTACACATGCAGTTAAATAGTTTCAAATGTCAACGTATGCCCCTGTTACTGATCCTTCAGATAAAAAAAAATTAGATAAACCGAATCCCGACAATCTATTGATTGATAAGAATATCAATGAAAAATTGTCAAAGATTGAACAATCCTATATTGAGGAAGCTGTAAAAAAGAAAACTAAAATAAACGGATCATGATAAGGTAGCATCCCGTTTCTCGTTTAAAGAACGGCATGTTTTTTCCATATGCATATCTCAATGTCATGTTTTTGCAAGCGCATCCGGTTTGATTAATGAATTAATAATAAATTATTTATCAGTATCTGGTAGCCCACTTTTTTATAAATTACTTTCGTATCTTCTTCTTATAACTGCCAAATGGAAACAGCGTTCATTCAATTACCAAAAGCCACTGTTATTAAACGCATACCCTATTTATTGAATAATGAGAGGCTAACCCCAGATCATGTTTTCGAGCAGGAAAATATAGTAGTTGCCCATTATACAAATTGGATCGGCAAAAAAAAATACGTTCAATTGATATTTTCAGAACAAAATCCTGGCTCAACAAAAATTAGTATACTAGCTTCACGAACCACAATCTTTGCCGATCACGATAATTTGGCATTAAAAAAAATCGAAGATTTGGTTCGTAACTATATCTACATGCACTATTAACGTAGTTTCTGCAACCACCTCAAATTAAATTTCTTTTTAAGCCCGCAATAAATTGTTTTTAGTATTTCTACAAAGGAGGATTGTTTTTCAAAAAGCAATCCCCTTTTTTTTGTCCGGCTATTTCTTAACCAGCTTTTCAGTAAAAGACTTTCCGTTATAAATAATCTTTAGAAAATAAATTCCCGTCTGCAGCTTGCTTCCTTCTGTGTATTCAAACTGATGCAAACCTTCTGTTTCAGTAATTGCAGATTGATGAATTAACTGCCCGCTGCTGCTGCTCAGTTCAAAACGTACATCACCAACCTTACCAAGTTTGTAATTCACGTTGAACTTATCATCAAACGGATTTGGTCCGAATGATTCAATTGATAAATCATTTTTTTGTGAAACTGAAAACGTAATTTCCTGAACACCGCTGTAGATGGAAGATCGGTCCTTACCGTTTTGTTTTATTCTGTAAAAAGATTTTCCTGAAATAGGATTTTTGTCAATCGCACTGTAATGTAAAACAGAGTTGTTGGTACCCGCAGCATCCTCTCGGCTCACCTCTTCAAAGTTTGTTCCGTCCGCACTGCGCTCAACAGAAAAAGATTCAATGTTGAGTTGTCGTTCCGTACTCCAGTTTATCGAAACCTTTTCGCCAACCTGTTCAACATAAAATGAAGCAAGATTACTGGCAGTGCGCGCTCCCGTTTGGCGGCTTATTGCGAAAGCGGAGAAATCGGAAACTTCTTCTGATGAAACTATTCCGATACCCGATGTTGTTCCCATGCCTGCGCTTGCGGGTGAAGCCCATGCTGTTCCGGTCCATTTAATAAACCCAACAGGGCCGTTCTGATAGCTTGAGTCAATTGTATTTTCTGATCCGCGATAAGAAAGAGTCAACCCTGCAGTAACTCCCGGAGCATTGATAATCCACCACCTGTCTATCACTTCTGAATTTGTAAATGTGCTTGCTACTCCGGCAAAGTTTACCGGCAATCCGCTCATAACAGGTAAAGGAAGATTATCTGTTGAAGCAGTTGAATAGGTAGATGCACTTACATCCGCTCCGGCTCCTGATGAAAGGAAAAGCTGAATAGGGATATAAGTTGATGCATTCGTTCCAAATGGAAACTCATGCATTCCGCCCGACATATTTTTCCACGTTACCTTTCCCGGTGAAATTCCGTTTCCAAGTTCATTGTTTATGTATCCGCTTGTTCTTGCAATCGAAGTTGAAGAACCGTTGCCGATTACCAATTCATTTCCTGCAAGATTTAATTCACCGCTTGCGAGAATAAGTTTTGTGCGCACCGTTACAACATTATTCAACGTTGCTTTCGCTGTAACACTACTCATATTTATTCTCAGAATACCGTATTGATTTTGCACCGGTTGCGCTCCGGCAACAATTCCCGTGAGCGTTTGATAAGTGCTGCCATCGTATTCAACCGTACTGAACGGATGAAGATTGAAATTCATATTTGAGTTGATGGCTCCGCTAGCAGTGCCGTCATAAAGTCCCTGTGGACGCTGCGTCATCAGCGTAGCGTTTGAATCAAGTGTGATGAATGAATTTGGAAAAGTTCCGTTCGATAAAATCTGAGCCGACATCAAATTCAATTTGCCGCCTGGCTGAACCTTTATCAAGTCGTTGATGGGAGTAGGATAGGAGGCAGCTAAGAAATTTCCATTCATCACTTTCACGATGCAATGATTCGCGATCACTTGCTTTACCTGGGTTAATGTTGCCGATGTGCTGCTGCGATTGTAATTGATAGTTCCGTAGCGTTGAAAATTTAAAATTCCAAACGCAGTGCTTACTCCTGATCCCGCATGGGTGATAACTGCGTTTCCGCTTACCGTGAAATTCGCATTGGTAAAAAATAAATTATGATTTGCCGATGTGCTTGAAGGGTTGCTGTCGAAATTAAATGTTCCGCTCGACTGACTGAAATCATTCATGAAGGTAACATTGAACGGAACCGTTGCCGCTGCCGAACTGTTGTTGTGAATGTAAAACTGCCCACCTGTTTGCGTGAACGTTCCTTTCAGCTCCATTGTTGTTATGCTGTCTCCGCCTTTTAGAGAAAGTTGTCCGGCACTGATACTCAGGTTTCCATTCAGTGTAATGTTAGTTACTCCGTTGTTGCGCGATAGAAAAGTCATTCCACCCGTCACTGCGATATTTCCACCGACATTAAGTGTGCTTGTGTGTGCAGCAGTTGGAGCACCATAATTAAAGTTCACGTTACTACCGCTAATAGTTGTTGTGCCTCCAATCATTATATCCTCTCTACCAGATGCTGCCGAACTTGTTACTTCTGAAGCAAGAACTCCGGCAACAGAAAAATTTCTTCCGATAGTCATGTTGAGTTGCACAGCATTTTTACTTGCGCCAATAGAAGAAATTGAAGTGGCTCTGAATTTGTCAGTGTTGTTTTGAAAGTTGATGGTTAGGTCTTGTGCAATGCTAAGTGAACACAGTCCGCCTGTAGTCCTGCATGCGCTCTGTCCCATAAAAATTCCGCCTGTGAGATTTACGTTGCGGAAAGTTGCGGTGTATAATCCGGAGTTTGTCGTTGACACATTGTAAATAATTCGTGTGTCGCCTGTGATTTGTGAGTAAGTGCTGTCAACAGTAAATGTTGCATTTCCGTTTGAAACTCCCGCCATGCCTGAGTTGTTGATGATCTTTACATTTCCGGTGTTAATGAAATTTCCGGTTACATGAACGGTTGTGTTTCCGTTACCATCACTGATGCCGTAAAAAATTCCTCCGTTATTTGTTATTGAAGATGTGTTGAGTGTAAAAGAAGAAGGATGCGTTCCATTGTGTGCATACAAAGTTGAGTTCACATTCTTCAGAATTATTTTTCCGATGGTAGTATTGGTTATGCTTCCTGATTTATCAAGAGTGATCCATCCCATGTCAATACTTAATGTTCCAATGATTTGATGTAATTGAAATCCGTTGTTCTGATTCCACTCAGGAATTGCAGAGCCGTTGTAGCTATTTAGTTCAAGGTTCCCGAAATTTCCTGTAACTACTGATGGCAATGGTACCGCCATGTTGTACCATTTCTTAATGATGAGTGTGCTTGTTGGTGAAAACGACTCCACACCATTTGTAAACAGCGTGGCTGTTGCAGCGGTGTTTGTTCCCGGCTCCCATGTAAAAGAAGAATTGCTTCCGAGATTAAACTGCCCACCATTGTTAGTGAGATTAATATTTCCTCCGCTCATTGTTACTGTTCCATTCACTGTAAAACTTCCTGTTATGGAAAGAGTGTTTGCAGTTGCCCATGTAAGCGTGGCCCCTGCATTCACCGTAACATGATGCACGGTTTGATTTGAATTTACTGTGATGGTGTGCCCTGCCGCAATCGTTACGTTATCGGCAGGAGCAGGCGATCCTGCAGGTGACCAGGTGCTCGATACATTCCAGTTACCCGATGCAACAGATGTCCGGTTGGTGGCAAAAGAAAAACCAACATTCATCACTGTAATGATGATGGCGACAAACATGCGCTGCATGATTTTGTGCATGGTTTTCATTTTACCCACGTTTGAAATTTAATTGTGTTGTTCTGATGCATTACCATACGCAACTTTCACACTTCTTACTAACTGTGTGTTCGGTCCAATCACGGGCATTTGCTTTACAACAGGTGCATCCAGTGTTTTAATAACTACCGGTTCTTCATCCACAATTGTGAATATGTTTACCGCTCCGCTGTGATTGTCTGCCATGGATTTATCCACGTGCGACATGTTGAAGAAAATGGTGAGCCCTATCACCATGCATATCATACATGATGCGGCAATAACAATCACAGTTTTGCGACTCATCTTCTGTCGCTGACGTTGCTTAATTCTGCCTTCTTTCCTTTTCATAATCCGGTGTATTAAAATTTTTATTGATCTATCGTGTACGGATACACTTCAGTTCAATTAAAATTTTACACTAAACGATGCTTTATTGTTGATTGCAGAAAATAGCAATACTTACAACTGTAAGATTTCGGTGGTTTTTGCTTGCTTTAGAAACAGGATATTAAATGATGCTGCTCCCCCTTTTTACAATGGCTGGCGGAAATCCTATCAGCTACATTGCGAAGTTGAGCATTGCTTCAGAAATAAATAAACCATTGAATGAATATGGTGCATTGACTTTTAGTCCGAATCCCGGCAGTGGTGTTTTCAATATTGAGATGCCGGAGGGGATGGGGCAAAAAATGGAAATAAAAATTTGCAATACTATCGGAAAAGTTGTTTACCATTCAGCAAGCTATAGTCGGCAGCAAACCATAGATATTTTATCGCAACCTGCGGGAATTTATTTTTTGAAGGTATCGGATGAGGAGAAAAAGTTTTTTATTCAGAAGCTGATTATTCAAAAAGAATGATGAGGAGATTAAATTGACAAAAGAAAAATCGCTACTTAATTACGGGTTAAAATCTTCTTTTTTTAAATTATACTTATCTATTTTATGGAACCTTAGCTTATTTTCGCAATTATGATCGTATTTTCTTCAAGCGAACCATCATTTTTTTTGTAGTGTACTCTTGATAAATTAACTATTTCAAAATGATTTTCGGTTAAATCTTTTTTAAGACTTTCTAGTTCGTGGTAATAAAAAAAAGTTCTGTCCCCACTACTGGCTGCCAGATACCCTGAATTATTATAGTCGCCTTCTACAAAACTAAAGTATATAATCCCATTGGTAGCCAATAATTTATTGCAGTCGGTAAACAATTTTGAACAGTCGAATTTAGATAAATAAGGCAAGCAAAAACCACAAACAATCCCATCAAATTCAGTTGTCAGTTTATTAATTTGTCTGCAGTCCATAACTTTAAAATTTGTAGTTGGGTTATTTTTTTTTGCCAATTCAATCATATTTGGAGCAACGTCAATACCTTCTATCAGCAAATCTGGTCTTTTTGACAACATATATTTTGTTATATTACCTGGTCCGCAACCAATTTCTAAAATTGCAGCGTTTACATGGGTCAACTGTTTACAAAAAATGTCGTACGATTCATTGTACAAATCCAAATCCATAAACTGGTCCTGATATAGTTGAGCCACTTTATTCCAGGTCTCGAATGTTTCATTATAGCTGTCCATATGTTTCTTAATCCTTTGGCAATTTATAATCAATGCCAAAATTTTTTGCATATTCTTCCATTGGTTCTAATCCTATTTTTGCTCTGCGAATGTTTACATTTTTTTCATCTTCTATTGGAGAAAATTTCCAACCGCCTGTTTCTTTATCGGGAACAAGTTGCGAACCGTAAATTTGTTTTTTATTTTCTCTCATCAAAACCCTGTCTTGCATCAGTGCTAAATCACTTGCCCGTGATTCGCTGTCGGCAACGGATTTCATAAACATCGGTAAGTATTTTTCCTGCTTTTCTAAGTTGGCATGCTGAATAACAATGTAACAAACAAAGTTGCTTGCAGCACCGAAAACACTTCTGTCTAACCAGCCATATTTATTAATGAGTGCCTCCACTACAATTTGATTTGTGCTGTCAATGTAGTCCATGAACTCTGCTGAATCACCGTGTGCTCTTGTCTTTTGGTCACGGTCATAAATTGCTTTGAGTTGTTTGTGAATTGCTGCTGTGTCAATTTTTTCCTGATAATTAAAAACCATTTTTGCAGGTGTCATATATCGTGTGTAATACGCGCCTGTGTAGGGTGCGTTTGATTTTGCAGAATACAAATAGAGGTAATCGGGAAACGGAAGAATGGTGTCATACACCGATTCGGGAGAATCAAAATATTTTAATTCTAAACCATGAGAAAAGTTTGCGTTGCAAGTTCCTTTCGTGTAGTAATTGTTCAACGAACAAATTTTCTTTGCATCAAGATTTAGTTCCTTGTCGCGTTTCAAATACGAAATCATTTTGTCGGGTTCGTTTTTGTTGTGAGCATTTCCGCTTATCGTAATCATTTTCCAGGTGGGATGAAGCAAATATTGTTTTTTGATTTTTGAAAACATGATGCTGTCTCTTGAATACATTTCTTCTTTCCCTTTATTTATATCGTAAAAGAAAATCTGAACTTTTGGATTGTTGTTTAGTTTGGAAATAATATTTGCCCAGGCAAAACTTTCTCTGCCGTCTTGCTGTGGCGGATTTGCAAAGAATTGAGATTTATAAATATTGCTGTCGGTGTGAAGCGAAAGATAGAGTTGCATTTGCTCCGGTGGAATTTCCAAACCAACCTGAACGCTGTCGCCATTGTTGGCATAAAGTTTTGCAAGCCCCGTTACAAGTTGCGCAGGTTTGTTTGTGCCGTGCATTTCGCCAACCATTACAATTTGAAAACGCGAAAGCAATTTGTAAACACTATCAGAAAGTTGTTCGGGATTGTCAACTCTTACGGCACCGTTTCTTAAAAGCGTTGCTGCATCTTGTCCGTTTGAAGGCAAACAGCTCAGCGCAAATGTCAGAATAAAAAATACGCTTCTGAGCATGTATCAGTTTGATTTTTATTCAACAATTAATTTCTGAGTGAACAACTTTTCTCCATCACTTACCTTCACAAAATAAATTCCCTTTGCCAATGATGAGATATCAATCTCTGCCCGGGATTTATTGCTTCCGAAACCTGCACCCTGTTTTAAAAGAATTTCGCCAAGGATACTTGTAATCGCCACTTCAACATGGATGTCCTTATGATAATTGATGGTCACATTCAATATATCTGAAGTTGGATTTGGATAAATGTTTAAGGATAGCATGCTATCAGAATTTTGTTCCGGTAGTGCTGTGATTAAAACATCTGTTTCGTAAACACCGCGACCGAAAGTTGCTGCTCTTATTTTTGCAGGCGCTGCCGGTGAAATCTCCATATCTAATACAGGTGCGTTTGGCAAAGCAGTATTGTACAAAGTCCACATACCCGAAGAATTGTTTATGTAATAAACTCCTGCATCCATTCCAACATAAATTCCTCCATTGCTGCTTCCTCTTTCATATACTGAACAGTTAGCCGGAATATTTGGTAAGTTGTAAGAAATGTTTGCCCAGTTTGTCCCACCGTCTATAGTTTTGAAAACTTTATTTCCATTAGAATAACCACTAAAAGTTACCCAGGCAATGAGGGGATTGTTAGGATCAACAGTAACAAATGATCCCGAAGCAAGAGTTGTTGGTAATCCGCTACAGAGAGTCCATGTGTTTCCTGCATCTGTTGTTGTGAATACTCCTGTTGTTCCGTGTATTGCATAAATGAATTGATTATTGGAGGGGGCGATGGCAAATTCGGTGATGTATTGATTGGAAATAACCGGACCCATTGTTCCCGGGGTTGGAGCCCAGCTATTGGCTTGATTGAAGGATTTATACATCTGTGCCCGTCCTGCATATAATGTTCCGGCAGAAACCGGGTCTTGCTTCCAAGGTGTTACCCAACCGCTTCCTGCAGGTAATCCGGTCGTGCATGCATTCCAACTCCCGCCACCATTGGTGGATTTATAAAATTGTCCTTGTGTGATGGATGCGAACATATTTTGATCATTTGTTTGATCAATGAAGCAATCTCCACCATCAGCAGCTAAACTTGCACTGTACACATTGTTGTTGAAAATATTGGAGCCATTATCCTGATGACCTGTAAGCCACAAATCAGGAGAAAGCGTAGAGAGCCCGATCTTGTATATCATTGCAATATTCATTGGAGAACTATGATCGATCCAATCTGTTCCGGTGTATTCAAATATTCCTCCGTCATTTACACTGTATAAAATGCCTGCAGCAGTATATTCTAATTCCTGATGATCAGTGTGAACATACGGAACGGCACTGCTCCAATTGTACGCGCATCCGATTCCTGCCCATGTCGTTCCGCCATCCATTGATCTCCAAACACCTAATCCTCCTGCAACAATTTCATCCGCATTTAATGGAGATGCATCAATTGAAAGATTATACCAGCCCTGACCGGAAGTGGAAGTGATAAAGCAATCGCTCGCAACAACATCAGGAGTGTTAGACATTAAAGTGAACGATGTTCCTCCATCCGCTGAACGATACACGCCTTGCAATCCGTAGGTGCCGGTAGCAGAAGAAATTACATAAACCAAATTTGGATTGGCAGGTGTAACTGCAACTTCCATTCGCGTTGATCCGCTGTTTGGAATTCCATTTGAAATTTGCTGAAAGCTTACTCCTCCGTCAATTGATCTTCTGAAACTAAGGCCACCTGCATAAATGGTATCTATACTTCCCGGTTTGAATTCAAGATCAAAAGTATTATTAAAAAGAACCTGGGTCCATGCGCCAGCACCTCCATTCGTATTTCTGTAAATTCCACTTGTGGTGGAGCACATCACGATAAGTGGATTTATAGAATTGATGATAATGTGACGGATCTCTATCTTTTGACTCAATTGAAATGTCAATCCTGTTGCTGTCCATGTTAATCCTCCATCTATTGATTTTAAAACTCCGAATGATGATGGATCGCGAAATGATCCGTAACCATCTCCCGTTGCGAGGTACATTATATTTGTATTGATTGGATCAATGGCAAGATCGGTGCAACCAATGGTAGTGTCATTATCGGTATTTGTTGTCCATGTTTGTCCGTTGTCCGTTGTTTTCCATAATCCACCGGCAGCCGCACCCACCCAATAAGTATTGGGACTTCCCGGTTCATAGGTAACAAAATTTAGTCTGCCTGCTTTGCGCGGAAGTCCATTTGTTGCTAATCCGTTAAGCGGACCAAAAGGTCCTTTGGCTACCCAGGGCGAGGAGAGTACATTATCGCATCTATTTAATTTTTGTTCACTATTTTGCTGCAGGAATAAATTATAATTGGGCAACGTGGTAGAAAGTAAGGTAAGGTCACCGCTCGGGTAAACACGTGGTGCAACAAAAGATTCCCATCTTTTATATTGTTCGTAACCGGGGAATATGCCACCCTCTTCAATTTCCCCGGCTTTAGTTTCATCTGCATTATCCTGATGCAGGTTTTTCGATGCATAAGAATTAAAAGAATCTTGCACTGTATAAAAATTCTTTTCGTGCTGCCATGTATCTATCCAGTTTTGTGCAAAGACATTTTGTAATGAAAATAAAATACAAACTGTAAAGAGTGTGAGAGGATGTCTGATCGTTTTCATAACTTTTGTTTTAAGTTTTGATACTTTGTTTACTCACAAATGTAATTAGAAAGCAGCAGTGTTTTTACAATCAAAACTCTTCTTTTAAAAATTTATTCACTTCATTAATTATTTTTTATTTGTGTTCATGATGGGCTTCGCTTAATTCAGGTTGCAGTGTCGTTTGTTCGGAGTGTTAGCATGACCGATAACATCCAAATATACGCAACAAAACCACCGTTTATTTCACTTATCCAAAACCCGTATGTTGGATAAACGAAACTCCGAGAAATAGACTACAACTCCGGCTTTCGGTTATTTCCTTTTCGGCAGTGGCTCTGATAAGGCAAAGCCCTTTAAAGGGTTCAGCCCCTTTTTAGGGGTTGGTTTGCGCAAAAACCCTTAAAAAATAAAAAAACGAATCTGGGCATCACGACTTCATTTCTAAGCATCGCGATTTCTAATCTAACCATGGAATTTTATCCCACCAATTTTAAATAGTGGGTTTTATAACTGACGGCAATTTCACGAACTGACAGGTGATGGATTCACAAAGTTTTACTTTTTCCCGTTCGAAAAAAGAGAAGCGCACCAAATTAATTGCAATGATATGGCTTGGAAAAGGAAGACACCTCAAATGGATTGAAATGATGCGGCTTGGAAAAGGAAGACGTATCAAATGGATTGAAACGATACGTCTTGGAAAAGGAAGACGTATCAAATGGATTGAAACGATACGTCTTGGAAAAGGAAGACGCATCAAATGGATTGAAATGATGCGGCTTGGAAAAGGAAGACGCATCAGATGGATTGAAATGATACGGCTTGGAAAAGGAAGACACCTCAAATGGATTGAAATGACGCGGCTTGGAAAAGGAAGACACATCAAACAGTATAATTGAATCAAAAACGGGCATTAGAATAGTTAAAAATCACACATGCAAGTACCATTTAGGATTAGTTACCTGATAATTAGAATGATTTCATGCCTTAAAATTGCAGGAAGGGAATTTTTTTGTGCCCGCGCTAAAAAATATTACCTAAAGGAATGGTTTCAGGAAATGCTGCAAGCTATAGACTCAACGCATACTGAAATCCCAGTGTGAAATCGTTTTCGGCACGTTTGTTATTGAAGTCATGCTGGATCATGTAGTAAATGCCAACGCTGTGTCTTTTGTTAATTTCATAATTGCAGCCCGCATAAAACCGCTGCCTGTCCCACAAATCATCAGATTGCTCAAAGCTTGGATTGGTGAACTGAAACCGGAACTCTGCCGCGAGGTATGGTGAATACTTTTTGTAAGAATAGGCAAGATCAAATTTGTGGCGCATGTAGCTTTCAACATACTTGCCCACATCGCTTGAATAATAATCGCGCACCTGCCCTTGTAGCCGCAGCCTGTAAGTGAGAGAAAAATTTGTCAAAAACTTTCGCTTATATGAAATATCTAAATACAAGCGGTGCCGCTTGCTGAAATAATAATTGTTCTCATTTTTAGTGGACTGATTTTTGTTGATGAACCGATAGACGAGCGAAAACTTAAAGTTCTTATTCAGCCGATAAGTTATTCCTGCATTGGTAAAAAACAGGTTCACACGGCTAATGTTATCAAACAATCGCAACTCTTCATCAACTCCTGCGCTCCAATGTCTTGTAATCTGCTTATCCACGCTCACAGTTGTCCACAACCAGGCATCTTGCGGCAACTTCTGAGCTTTTAATTCAGTAAGAAAAAAATGCAAAATAAAAATGAGAGATACTCTTTTGTGCATTCAAAAATTTTAACTGATAAACTCGCTTAGAGTTACAGGAAACATCCTGTAATACAAACAAAGGTACTTTAAATAGTTGTCAAAATAATTTTTGCTGAAGCATTTCTCTCCAGATCAAAATCAGCACACCGCCAACAGCCACCAGCACACCGATGAATGATTGCACCGAAATCTTTTCTCTGAAAAATAAAATTGAAATCAGCAGCGCACTCACGGGCACTAACGAGAAAATGGTTTGCGCCACGCTCACATCAATATGCTGAATCGTGATTAGTGATAGGAGCACACCCATGAACGGTCCGAAGATGGTTCCCATTACGGCAAACTTAATTCCCTTGTTTTGATTGGCGATTATAGGGGCAATCACTTCTTTTTGTTTTCGCTGAAGCAATGTAAGTATGAGCAATGAAAAAAATCCGATGCTGATGCGCATGAATGTTGCGGGCAGAGGATCAATGGTAAATCCTTCTTCCATCATTCCTTTCTTCGAGAGCACAAGCCCCACTCCTTGACAAATTGCAGAAAGCACTCCCACAATTATTCCTGTTGCAATGCTTCCGTGACCATGATCTGGAATTGCTTCGCGCTGTCTTCGTCCTAAACTGATGCTCATCACACCAATCATAGTAATAACCATCCCTGCAATACCGGTAGCGTTTATCCGTTCTCCCAGCAACAGCGAACCGGCAAGCAAAGCCGCAGCCGGAGAAAGCGTGGTGAGCACACTGCCTGTGCGTGCGCCAAGTATGGAATACATTCTGAATGCAAAAAAATCTCCGATGGTTAACCCTACAATGCCTGAAATGCCAAGCCATATCCATGCACTGAAATGAGTTGACGTAAATATTCCGAAGAAACTTTTGTGGTCAATAATAAGATTGGCAGCAGCAAGAAAAAAGATGGCAAGGAACAACCGGAAATGATTGAGAGAGTTTGATCCTAACCTGCGCGCTGCCTGCGTGAACGGGAATATGCAGATGCTCCACGACAACGTGGTAAGAAGAGCAAACAGTAATCCAGAGGATTGTGTCACAATAATAAAGTTGATGCAAAGAAAAGAAAGGAGATGCAATTCGGTAAGCACCTTCCTTACTATGTACTAACAGAAATTTACTGCACTACAAATTTCTTCTCCGCGCTCCCCCCGGTGCAGGTCAACATGGCCACATACACACCGGCAACTTCTATCTTTATCTTCTGCTCAACAAATCTTTCGGCAGAGGAAAATTTTTCTTGATAAACAACTTCGCCCATCACATTTACGATCTTCAACGAAGAGTTTGAAGACACGGAAAACTTCAGCGTAACTTCTTTTGAAGAAGGATTCGGAAAAACAGAAATTGAATTGGTCGTGTTCGGTTTAACTGAACTTATGCCAGCAGGAGCATTGCAAAATACTTTATTCAATGTGTCAGCGAGCGGGGTGCCTCCAATTACACCGCTGCCAATGGATGTTTCAAGATAATCGCCAGTAATTTCCCAAATGATTGCTCCGCGCAGGTTGTTATCAACAATGTATTGCGCTTTTAAGGCAATGCTTTGTTCATCGTCATAAGAAACAAATGTGTTCAGGTTTCCATTGCCGGTTAAGTAGGGCACTTGCGCCTGCAAATCCCATGCACGGGTAAATAGATTATAATTCTTCATCACATTATAGTAAAGCGGAGAACCGGCATCCTCCGGAAAAGTGCCATTATCTGCAATGCCAGTTGATGCAACGAACAAGGCAGGAGCAGCAGTGGTTTGCACCGATCGTCCATAAAATGCAACTCCGCAGGTAATCTTAGATGCTGGCACGTTGTAGTATTGCATGAGGTATTGAACGGAACTGTCAAGATTAAAAGTAACATCACCCTGCGCAGGTGCATAGAGCGGAGCATTGTGATTGGTGGTTGCATCCCACGCTCCGAAATAATCGTAACTCATCAGGTTTATGATGTTAAGAATATTCTGCACGTTGTTCCACTCTATGTTTGCCATGTTACTTTCCGATGCGGCCACAGCAGCGGTAAGCAGCATCGTTTTTCCGTTTGCTGAACCATACGCATCTATCGAATCTCGTATCTGCTGAAGAAGAAGTGTGAAGTTTACTTTATCAGCCAGTGTTCCGTTGTGACCAACAAAGCCGGGATACTCCCAGTCAATGTCAATGCCGTCAAGATTAAATGTGTCGCAAAGGATTACGCAGTTATGTGCAAAGTTTGCACGCAGTGTAACATCGGAAGCTATCGCAGAAAAATTATCGGAGAGCGACCAGCCACCAACGGAGATCAGCACTTTTACATTTGCATTGTGTGCAAGATCAACCAATGATGTATTAGGATAGTGCCCTCCCTGAGCCCAGTTTATTTCTCCGAGTAAAAGAATTTCATCGCTGTAAGAATCGGTGCCTGCAATGCTTCCATCGGTTTGTGGTGCAAAGAATGCGTAGTTGACGATGGTGTACTTGCTGTAATCAATGGAGTTTGGCTGAACAAGCTTTGCGCGATCGTACCACTGCCAGCCGGGATAATAGCCAACTACTTCGCGGCAGGGTTGTGCATGAATCTTACTGAACAATGCAAGGATAAAAATGATGGAGAGGAGTATCTTTTTCTTTTTCATAAAATGAATTGGATGAACCTAGCACTAAAGTAAATTTCAATCCTGTAGAAAAATTATCTCTCACCGAAAATCAATGAACCAATCCTTACCATCGTACTTCCTTCTTCGAGGGCAATTTTGTAATCGCTGCTCATGCCCATGCTTAAGATTTGAGGTTTCAGACCGCCCAAGGCAGATTTCGTTTCGCTCAGGTTTCCCGGTTGAGCGCCTTTGATACTTGTTGACTGACCGGGTTCCACAGGAGCTGCTACTGATTTTCCATTCAGCGGTTTTGTTTTGAAAACAATTGCCTGCAGTTGATGAAAATAATCAGACAATATTCCAAATTCTTTTCTGATTTGTATTTCATCAGCGGTGAGTGAAGCCATTCCCATCAATCCTTTCACACAAATATTTTTCAGTTGAGAAAAATCGGGATGAGAAAGAAGTTGCGTTGCTTCGTCAGTGCTTAATCCGAACTTTGTTTCCTCTTGTGCAATGTAAATCTGCAAAAGACAATCAATGATGCGGTTGTTTTTTTGTGCTTGTTTGTTTATCTCTTTAAGAAGATTAAAACTATCCACACTATGAATGAGAGAAACAAAAGGAGCGATCTGTTTTACTTTATTCGACTGCAAGTGCCCGATGAAATGCCACTGAATATCTTTAGGAAGTTGTGCTGCCTTTTCACAAAGTTCCTGCACATAATTCTCTCCGAAAATTTTCTGACCTGAATCATACGCTTCTTTTATTGCCTCTGCCGATTTGGTTTTTGAAACAGCAACCAACGAAGCATGATGGGGCTTCAGTTCATTGAGAATCTCTAAAAATTTGTCCTTGCTGAACAACATGGATGCAAAGTAAATGCTTTAACTAATTTCGAGACGAAATTAGTTAACTGTCGTTTCTCCTGCCGTACCATTTTCTCTTTCCACCGGTTCCCTGAGAAGGAGAACTTCTTTGCTCACTTGATTCCTGTCGGGGAGAAGAATGAGTTTGGCTTCCCGAATGACTTGGAGAAGAACTTGAATGAGCCGGTCTGCGCTGCTGATGTTGCGCTCTTCCTCCACCGTGCGGTGCAGGTCTTCGTTGAAAATTATTTCTTGATGAGTTTGAAGGCGCTCCGTCTTGTCCCGTCATCGGAAACGGATGATCTTCCACTACGGGAATTGACTTACCGATTAGTTTGTTTATGTCACGAAGAAATTCTTTTTCTTCTCCATCGCAAAAAGAAATTGCAACACCACTTTTTTCTGCGCGACCAGTGCGCCCGATGCGGTGTACATACGTTTCAGGAATATTCGGCAATTCAAAATTGATAACGTGAGATAAATCATCCACATCAATTCCGCGTGCAGCAATATCTGTTGCAACAAGTACACGCGTATGTTTCGACTTGAACTGACTCAACGCACGCTGCCTCGCATTCTGCGATTTGTTTCCGTGAATCGCTTCTGCATGAATTTTTGCTTTGTTTAAATCCTTTGCGACTCTGTCCGCTCCGTGTTTGGTGCGCGTGAATACAAGTGCCGAGGCAATGGAAGAATCGCTCAACAAATGAATAAGAAGATTTTTTTTATTTCCCTTGTCAACATAATACAACGATTGTGTAATGGCATCAACCGTTGTTGCAGGAGGTGTAACTTCCACTTTTACCGGATTTCTCAAAATCGTATTTGCCAGCTTCTGAATTTCGGGCGGCATGGTGGCAGAAAAGAAAAGTGTTTGACGTTTAGCCGGAAGTTTCGCAATGATTTTTTTTACATCGTGAATGAAACCCATGTCGAGCATTCGATCGGCTTCATCAAGAACAAAAAATTTCAGGTTGTTGAGATGAATGAAACCCTGATTCATAAGATCAAGCAATCTTCCAGGAGTGGCAGTGAGAATGTCAATACCGCTCTTCAACACATTTACCTGTGCATGTTGCGAAACGCCTCCGAAAATTACGGTATGTCTTAAGCCCGTATGTTTTCCGTACGCTGCAAAACTTTCGTCAATCTGAATGGCGAGTTCGCGCGTTGGTGTAAGTATCAGCGCTTTTATTTTTCGCGGAGTTCTTTCTTCGGATTTTTCTTCGTAAAGAAGTTGCAGAATGGGAATGGCAAACGCTGCCGTCTTTCCTGTTCCTGTTTGTGCGCAGCCGAGCAAATCTTTTCTCTCTAGGAGAAGGGGAATTGCTTGTTCTTGAATGGGTGTTGGCTTTGTATAGCCCTCGGTCTTCAAAGCCCTTACAATGGGCTCGATAATGTTTAAATTGTTAAATGGCATTTTATTGTTTTTGGAAAAGTTCCCTGAAGCAGGAACTGATGGTCGAGCGCGAATTCATGAATGAAAAAATACGCTGACGGGCGCAAGGTACACTTTAATAAGCAGATGGGTTAAATTCGATTGGATAGATAAATTACTCGAGTGAATGCAATACCAACCCACTCCTCAACTTCGGTTCGAACCAGGTAACCTTCGGTGGCATGATGAGGTTGTTGTCCGCAATATCCATTAGTTGTTTCATGGAAACGGGATAGAGAGCAAATGCAACGCGCATCTCACCGCTGTTCACACGCTTTTCCAATTCACCAAGTCCGCGCATGCCGCCAACAAAATCAATTCTCTTGTCCGTGCGCAAATCTTTTATGTTGAGAATCGGTGAGAGAATTTTTTCTGAAAGAATTGTAACGTCAAGTACCGCAATCGGATCGTTGTCGTTGTAAGTTCCTGCTTTGGCTGTGAGCGCATACCACTTTCCATCGAGATACATGCTGAACTCATGCAGCTTTGCCGGTTTGTAAATTGCACTTCCTTTTTCAGTTACCTCAAAATTTTCTGAAATTTTTTTCAGAAGATCATCCGAAGAAAGTCCATTGAGATCTTTTACCACACGATTGTAATCAAGAATGGCAAGCTGTATATCAGGAAAATGAACAGCAAGAAAAAAATTGTATTCTTCTTTGCCCGTGTGATTCGGATTTGCATCACGTTTTTCTTTTCCTACCAATGCAGCCGCAGCCGTGCGGTGATGCCCATCAGCTACATACGTGAAAGGAATTTTTGAAAACAGATCAGTAATTCTTTTGATCGTTGCATCATCCTTCACCACCCAGAATGTGTGACCGATACCATCATCAGAAACAAAATCATATTCAGGAGCAGCTTTGATCAGTTCAGAAATTAAATTGTCAAGTTCCGAAACAGAGCGGTAAGCAAAAAACACTGGCTCATAATTCAGGTTGCTGTAGCGGATATGATTCTTGCGGTCTTCTTCTTTGTCAGGCCGCGTTAATTCATGCTTGCGAATTACATTGTTCATGTAATCGTTAACCGAAGCACAACCGACAAGTCCGTTCTGTTTTCTTCCATCCATCGTTTGCTGATAAATGTAATAGCACTCCTTATCATCCTGAAAAAAATCTCCGCTCTTGAAAAGCTGATCGAAATATTCTTTACCGTGCTTATAAATTTCAGGAGCGTAATGATCGAAGTCATCAGCAAAATCCATTTCAGGTTTGATGATGTGATAGAACGAACGCTTATTATCACCCGCTTCGATGCGTGCTTCTTTTTCGTTAAGCACATCGTACGGACGCGAAGCAATAAGTTTTACTAATTCTTTTTTCGGGCGAATGCCTTTGAAGGGTTTTAGGGTTGCCATAAGTTTTTTTGAGGGTGCATAATTCGGAAAAAAATAATTAACGGGAAACTGTTTTCTCAATCACTTTCCAAAGCTGTCGGGAGGATTCATCCCACGAAAACTCTTTCGCCCGTTCAATTCCCTTTGTTGATAAATTTTTTCTCAGTGATTCATCGTCAGAAATTCTTTTCATCGCTTCACTGATTGCATCAACTGAATCAGGATTTGCAAGTAGCGCTGCATTGCCTGCTACTTCAGGCATTGAGGTAGTGGTGGATGTGATGACCGGAACTTCGCATTTCATTGATTCGATAATTGGAATTCCGAATCCTTCGAACTTAGAGACGAATAACAGAGCGTGAGCCGAAGCGAAAAGCTTTGGCAACTCTTCGTCATTTACCCTGCCGATAAAGAGAATGTCATTTTTAAATTCAGACTTCTCAAAAGCATTTTCCATTTCTTCATTCCACCAGCGCTTTGCACCTGCAATAATGAACTTGAAATTCCGAGAAGATTTTTTTCTAAACTCAGTGAATGCCTTCATCATGTTCGGAAGATTCTTCCGTTGATGAATGCTTCCGACAAATAAAAAGTACGGTTCGTCTTGTGAATATTTTTTTCTTGTTTCAGAAATTTCTCCTGCCGACAGCGGCTTGTATGTTGAACTCACACCATTGTACACCACATCAATTTTAGTTGGATCAACATGATATGTTTTTTCCAAATCCTGTTTTGAAAACTCAGAAACTGTAGCCAATCGCGTTGCTCCCTTTGCAATGCTATGATAATAGTAACGGTAATAATTTCTCACAAAGAACGGCATGTCTTCCGGAAAATGCTCGAAGTTGAGATCGTGAATAACAGAGAGAGTAGGAGTAGAGCAATTCAACGGAATGGCACCATCGGGAGAAATCAGAATACTGGGTTTATGTTTTTTCAAAAACTGTTTCAGTCGCACCTGATACCAAAACGCAAGCAATGTAACATGTCGTGCAGGCGGTGAAATGATAAATGGCTTTACATTTTCAGCATAAATAAATTCTTTGTCAAACGGTCTGTCGAAGAGAAAAAGGAATTCATGTTCAGGATGCTGCTGCACGATGCGCAAAAAAAGTTCATGCGTGAACACACCGAATCCCTCCAACTTATCCTTGCGTAGCATCCTCGTTACGACAGCAATTTTCATTGGCGCGAAAGTAGTTAAGAAGTACAAAGTATTAAGTATAGTGTATTAAGAAAGCCAAAATGCAATTGTTGATTTCATTGGTTGCTACTTCATACTTAGTACTCCATACTTAATACTTTCTTTATACTTTTGTAAGAAATGAAATTTTCTTCTCCCCAAAAATTTTCCGCCATCGCCAAACTCACCTCTGCCCGCATCATTGGCGAGGAGCAGATGCTGGTGCACGGCATCAATGAAATTCATAAAGTGGAAGAAGGAGACATTACGTTTGTTGATCATCCGAAATATTATGACAAGGCATTGCAATCGAATGCAACATTTGTAATCATCAACAAAGAAGTAGATGCACCAAAAGGTAAAGCACTTTTATTTTGTGATGATCCGTTTACTGCATACGTCACCATTGTAAAACACTTTCGTCCGTTTGAACCTTCAGCAGAATTTATCAGTGACTCGGCTCAGGTTGGCGAGGGTACTGTCATTCAGCCGGGAGCATTTGTAGGCAATCATGTTACTATCGGAAAAAATTGTACGATTCATTCCAACGTGAGCATTTACGATCTCACAGAAATTGGCGACAACGTTGTTATTCATTCAGGCAGTGTACTCGGATCGGATGCATTTTATTTCAAACGCAGACCTGATCACTTCGACAAAATGATTTCTTGCGGCCGCGTAATTATTCATGATGATGTTGAAATTGGTGCGTGCTGCACAATTGATAAAGGAGTTTCTTCCGATACCGTTATTGGCAAGGGAACAAAACTCGACAATCATGTTCATGTCGGGCATGATACAGTAATCGGAAAAAATTGTCTCTTCGCTGCGCAGGTTGGAATTGCGGGAGTGGTAACGATTGAAGACGATGTAATTCTCTGGGGACAAGTCGGAGTTCAAAAAGATTTGACGATCGGTAAAGGCGCAATTGTTCTCGGCCAATCCGGTGTTGGAAAAAATCTTGAAGGCGGAAAAACATATTTCGGAAGTCCGACACAAGATGCACGGATGAAGATGAAAGAACTTGCGATGGTGAAGCAACTGCCGGAGATTATTGAAAAACTGAAATCAATTTGAAGATCGCAACCCCAAATAGCGTATAACTTTTAGAAATTGTCAACGACTCCCAAACATATCACCGGCATTCCTGAAACCACCGAGCAACTTGCAAACGATTTGCAGGCGAAGAAACTGCAGTTGCATTGGCTGTTGCAGATTACGAAAGCCATCAACTATAATTTCAGCACCAAGCAATTGCTTGATGTGTATGAGCACGTAGTGCAGGCGCAGTTGAAAGTGGAAAAGCTCGCATTGCTTATTTACGAGCAGAAATGGAAATGTTTTTTGTTGTACGGAACAGACAAAAGTTTTCAAACAATTGATCTCGAAAAAATAATTTCCGAATTAAATCAACTGCACAATCTCGAAACTGAAAAAGAACTGTGGGTAAATAATTTTGAAACTATTGTTCCTGTTTATCACAAAGAACAATTACTTGCTTATGCGCTTGTTGGTGGCAGTGATAACAGTCCCATCATTCGCAAGAATGAGTTGATAACCTTTGTGCAAACCATTACCAACTTGGTTGTGGTTGCCATTGAAAATAATCACACTGCAGGCGAGCGCATCCGGCAGGCAGCAATGAAACGCGAGCTTGAGCTTGCAGCTCAGATGCAGAATATGCTCTTCCCTGCTTCTTTGCCCGACAATGAGCGCATCGAGTTTCATGCTTCGTACCTCCCCCATCAGGAAGTGGGTGGTGATTACTACGATTACATTCCTCTCAACGAAAATGAATTTGTATTCAGCATGGCCGATGTAAGTGGCAAAGGAATTCCTGCTGCGCTCCTCATGAGCAACTTTCAGGCAAATGTTCATGCACATTTAAACGAGCGCACTTCGTTAACTGAACTTGCCACGCTTCTCAACACAAAAGTTTTTCAAAGCGCCAAGGGAGAAAAGTTCATTACTTTTTTTATTGCGAAGTATAATTACAACACCAAAGAACTGCATTACGTAAATGCGGGGCACAATCCTCCCTTTCTTATTCATGATAAAGTAGTGTACATGCTCAATGACGGAACTACAGGGCTTGGAATGTTCGAAGAACTGCCTTTCATTAATGCCGGAAAACTTTACATTCCCGACAACGCCTTGTTGCTTTGCTATACAGACGGAGTAACCGACACAGAGAATGATGAGGAACAGGAATACGGAGTAGAGAGACTCAAACAATTTCTCATCTCCAACACAGGCATTGATAAAATTGAAACACTCCACAACAAACTCATCACCGCACTTACTTCTTACAAGCAGTCTAAAAATTTTACCGATGATATTACTCTATTGAGTTGTAGGTTTAAAAAGAAGAACTCAGGAATGAATATGTAAACATCTTTTTTTATTTCTACGATTCCTTGAAAACTTAAACGAAACGAACTGACATACCCGTATTGTAAAGGAGTTTAATTCCAGCGACTGTTATAAATCGTTTTACTATTTTTACAAGAATTTTCTACAGGATAGCCGACCAACCACAAAAATTTGTCCAAAAAATGGGATTTAACACTTCCGCTTGATCTCAGAGGTTCTCTGAGACATCTCAGTATTCCTGCACTACATTCTATAAAATTTCTGAGTAACCTTTGAAAATTTTTAGCTACATTGAAAAGATGAGTGGATCAACGAATCAAAGCCACACTTCCTTTTTTCGTTTTCATAGTTACTCCATCCATTGAATAAGTGACTACCCACACATAAATGCAATTGTAAACGTGGTGACTGTGATATGTTCCGTCCCATCCTTCGAGAATAGAATCGCTTTCAAAAATTTTCTCTCCCCAGCGATCGAAAATTTTCATGTTGAAAGATTTCACTTCAATGCCGTAGCCATAAAAAATATCATTGCTGCCGTCATCATTCGGAGTAAATGAATTTGGAACTACTACATCATCCAAACATTTTTCCTCAACAAAAATAGTATCAGAAGAGGTACAACCTATTGTCGTTACAACGCTAACTGAATAGAGTCCGGGCTTATCGGTAAGTAGAAAAGAGGAATCAGAACCATCATTCCATTGATAAGAAGAAAAGTTTCCAGCATGAATCACGATTGTATTTCCGGAGCAGGTGGAAGTATCGCTCCCAAGAAAGCTTTGCGGAACGCCAGAATTACCTTCCTGAACATTTACGTTCAATGAAACAGGAAAACACAAACCTGGTCCGTTCACATCAACTGTATAATTTCCGGTAGCGAGGTTGAAGGCAGTATCTGTAGTTTGCACAGGCGCTGTATTCCATGAGTAAGAATAAAGAGATGCATTTGAAGTTTGTACAAATGCGATTCCATCAGTGACGCCCGCGCAGCTTGTTGCAACCGTGTTTGTGGTTGCACTGAAAGTTACGGGACTCACCAGCACTTGTAGTGTTTGCAAATTTGTGCAAACAGTATTCCCATCAATGGTAACAATGTAAGAACCGGCATTAAGATTGGTTGCCGTTGTGCCAATCTGAACGGGAACTGTGTTCCATGAATAATTGTAAGTTCCGGAAGGAGAAACAACAACCGATGCAGTGGCATCTCCAATGCCAGCACAGCTTTCATCTGTAGAAGTTACTGTTGCATCAATAATGGTTATTTGCTGAGTGAATGTATCGGGCGCGCTACATGAATTTCCTGTCACCAGTTTTATATCATAGACTCCAGCTGAAGAAAATGTATGAGAAGTGTTTTGCTGATTGCTTGTTGAAGTGTCACCAAAATTCCAGTTCCATGTTGAAGGACAAACAGAAGAGCCATCCATAAATGATACAGAGTTTGAAGATGAGCAGTTGAATGTAAAAGAAGAAACAGTGTTTGGCGCTTCCTCAATTCTGAAATCATCAAATGCAAGACCGTCATAATCGTTACAGGTTGTGCCTGCGCCAAAGGTGAAACGGAAAATTACCTGCGGCTCATGAGCAAGATTTTTCAGACAATGCTTTGCCAACTTCCATTGTCCACTTCCATTCCCACCGTGACAACTACCCGAGGATGGCAAGGTAGTTCCGCCCCATCCTCTTTTAATAGTAGCAAGCGAAACAAGATTTGTAATTGATACCTGATTGAACCAGTTTTGTGTGAAACAATCAGTGGGCTCATTATTCGTTCCGACATTGACCCAGGAAGTACCACCGTTTATTGAATATTGGAAATTTCCACCATCATATTGATTTTCTGTTTCCCAAAAAATCTGAAATGAAACAACGGGGTAATCCAAAAGTGAAAAATCAAAACATGGACTTACTACAAACGAGCGCTCACCAAATTGGTAAAAAGAAGTTGATAGTCCTCCTGTGATCCAGCAGTTGATTCCGCTTGCTGCGTTAGTGATAATGGGTTTTGTTGGTGCTCCAAGAACCCAATCATTATTTACTCCGCCCGAAGTCCAGTTGCCACTGCCTGCTTCAAAGTCCAATGCATACGGAAACGTATTAATTGTGGCAGCGCATTGGGCAAAAAGATTTCCTTTCGCACAAAACCAAATCAACAAAAGAAAAAATAAAAATTTGTTCAGAAGTTTCAACCTGACAAAAGTAGTTAACCTGCTCTAATGCGCATTACGAAGATATTAACTGAACAGAAGTTATATTTGCCACGCAAAAAAAATTATATGCAGATTGTCGAGGTAAAGACAGAACAGCACAAAAAAGATTTTCTTTCTCTTCCGTTAAAGTTTTACAAAGATGATCCAAACTGGATTCGTCCGCTTAACAAAGACATTGAATCAGTTTTTGATCCCGAACAAAATAAATTATTCCGAAACGGAGAGTGTGTGCGCTTTATTTTGCAGGACGAATTGGGAACTACCATCGGCCGTATTGCTGCTTTTATTAATGAAAAACTTTCTAAAAAAGAAAAACAGCCTACAGGCGGTGTAGGTTTTTTTGAATGTATCAATGAGCAATTAGCGTCAAATTTACTGTTCGATCATTGCAAAGAATGGTTGAGCAAAAGAGGAATGGAAGCCATGGATGGTCCAATAAATTTCGGTGAGCGCGACAGTTGGTGGGGATTGATTGTGCAGGGCTTCACACCTACCCCATACAAGATGAATTACAATCCTCCGTATTATCAAACTTTATTTGAGAACTATGGATTTCAAACCTACTTTGAGCAATGGTGCTATTCATTGATCGTGCAGAACCGTCTGGATAAAAAATTTTATGACAGACATTCGGAAGTGTTGAAGAATTCTGATTATCGGGCTGAACATTTCAGGAAAAAGAATCTTGAGAAATATGCGGAGGATTTTAGAATCGTTTACAACAAGGCATGGGTAAAGCATGGAGGTGGAAAAGAATTGGACAGTAAGCAGGTGCAATCGTTTTTTCAAAAAATGAAACCTGTGATTGACGAAAAAATTATCTGGTATGTTTATTACAAAGATGAACCAGTTGCAATGTGGATTAACTTGCCCGATATTAATCAGCTGTTTAGAAGGTTCAATGGCAAATTTGGATGGTCTGAAAAGCTGCGTTTTGTATGGATGCTTCGTAGAAGATTTGCAACAAAATTTATCGGACTCGTTTTTGGTGTAGTACCCGAACATCAGGGAAAAGGAGTTGATAGTTTTATAATCATTGAAGGCGCTAACGTTATTCAAACCGAAAAACTTTACAACGATTACGAAATGCAATGGATCGGTGATTTCAATCCGAAGATGATCGCGATCGTAGAAAACCTAGGTACTATTAAAAGTCGCGTACTGAAAACGTACCGGTATCTTTTTGACAGCATGAAAGAATTTAATAGACACCCTTTTTTGTAAGAAACGGAAGTAGCATGATGGAAGCGAGTAGTTGCAAGCCCTAAAACATTTTTGCACATTGATTTGAGGATTGAAATAGATTTTTACTTTTGCAGCCCTTTTAATAAAAGAATGATTCCGTAGCTCAGCTGGTAGAGCATTACACTTTTAATGTAGGGGTCCTGGGTTCGAATCCCAGCGGGATCACCAAACTGTTAAGAAACCCTTTGCAAGTGAATAGCTTACGAAGGGTTTCTTGTTTCAGGGACAACATAAGGGAAACATTCTGAAAATATCAATATGCAATTTTGGACTAATCACAAATGTTCTACTTTTATCGTACTAAAATGTATCAACCTCTAAGAAAAGTAAAATGCAAACGGATTACGATGTTGTTATTCTTGGTGGCGGGCTTGCAGGGCTTGCACTGTCTATTCAACTAAAGCGCGCTGATGCAGGAATAAAAATTCTTGTACTTGAAAGACGCGGAAGCGAAGCAACAACTGCAGCACACAAAGTGGGTGAATCAACCGTTGAGTTAGGAAGTCACTACCTGCGCGAAGTACTAGGGCTTAAAGAATATCTTGAAGAACACGAGTTACCCAAGCATGGTCTCCGTTTTTTCTTTCCTTCCTCCGATAAAGATGATATTCCAACACGCGTTGAATTAGGACCGCGTGAACGCTTACCTCAGCCAAGCCATCAACTGGACAGAGGCACGCTAGAAAATTATATGTCGAGAAAAACGCAAGAACTCGGAACAGAATATATTCTCGGAGCTACTGTAAAAGATGTTGCTCTCTTCCCCAACATGCACATTGTAACTTATCTTAAAAATGGAAACGAACTGAAAGTTCAATGCAAATGGGTGGCAGATGCAACCGGTCGCGGCAGTTTTATGAAACGCAAACTGCAATTTCAAAAACCAATGGAGCATCATGTAAATGCAGTGTGGTGGCGGTTGAAAGGCGTAATTGACATTGACGATTGGAGCGACAATAAAGAATGGCGCTCTTATCTCAAACCCGGATTACGTTTACTCAGCACTGTTCACTTTATGGATAAAGGATATTGGCTGTGGGTTATTCCACTTGGATCAAAAAATACCAGCATCGGAATTGTTGCCGATCCCGCAGTTCATCCATTTGATACCTACAATAAATACGACAAAGCAATGGAGTGGCTAAAAATAAATGAGCCACGCGGATACAAAATGCTTTCTGCCGAAACAGAAAACCTCATGGACTTCAAAATACTGAAACACTATGCACACCATACCGGGCGGGTTTATTCTGCGGAAGAACGCTGGGGTGTTACTGGAGAAGCTGGTGCATTTCTCGATCCACTCTATTCTCCGGGCACTGATTTTATTGCTATGAATAATTCATGGCTCTCCGATCTTATCCTGCGCAACCTTCATGGAGAAAATGTAATTGGTCGTGCAGGAGTGTACGAACAATCGCATCTTGCATTGGTTGATAACTGGATTCCCGTTTATCAAAATAAATACTTGCTGATGGGGAATGCACAAATCATGGTAATGAAAATTTTCTGGGACTGGGCAACCTACTGGTCTGTGCCCACATTAATTTTTACAAATAAAGGATTTACAAACCTGAAAATTTTGAAAGAACTTTTTTCATCAGCAACAGGACTGGGAAGAAAATTCGGAGCACTCAACAAACAGATGCAGGATTTATTCCTTGAATGGCTTCCACTTCAAACAGAAATGTTTTCCAACCGATACATTGACCCGTATGATCTTCAATACATGCGCAACTTTCAACTCGGCATTGATAAACAATATGAACCCGATGCACTCATAGAAAAGATTGCTGCCAACATGAAAATACTTGAACAGGTTGCTTCCGCTATGTTCCGCCTCATAAGCGCGCAGGTCAACGGCACACCGCCAAACATGAAAGTTGATCCTTACAAAGTAAGTTTGAAAATTGATCATTCAACACCGATCCAAACAGAGCAGGACGAAAATATTGATGCCTCAGTTTTGAAAGATGTTGACCTCATGTGGTTTTATTCTAAAAGAAAATTTGCAGAATGAGTACACACAATGAAGTGGAATGGAGAATGGAAAAGATCATGAAGATCTTTATCCATGCCCAACGCATGGCGTTAACCGAAGATGTGTTGAAAATGCTCATCAGCAAATTAGATCAAGCAGAAAATGAATTTCGCTCTGTTGCTTTTGAAGCCGCCTCTATGACCATTGCGATAAAAGATTTTTCAAACGGCAGTTCCTTAGACCATTGGCGCACATTTTCAGAAATGTCCAGCTCCAAACATTCAATTCAGGTACATTCAGGGTTGGGATGGGCAATTTCTAAGCAACAACTTCAGGCACTGCCGATGCTTGAAACCATTGATCCGGTTATGCGCTTCCGCGTTATTGACGGCTGCGGCTACTTTGATGGAATTTTCAGACAAGCTTCCACCATCAATGAAAAAAAAATACCTAAAGAATCTGAAAACAAATTTCTGATGGGTTACCTTCAAGGCGTGGGAAGAAGCTTGTGGTACAGTTGCAAAGGACAACATGAAAAAATCCCTTCCATGATTTCTGAATTTCCCACATCCTGTCATGCCGATTTGTGGAGAGGTGCAGGCATTGCATGTGCATATGTTGGCGGATGCAAAAAATCCATACTGAAAGAACTTTTTTTATCCAGTGCCAATTACCAATCACAACTATCGGTTGCAGCAGCATTGGTTGCGCAGGCGCGCTTTCAGGCAGATAGTCTGACGAAGGATGTTGAATCTGTTTGCAACGTATGGTGTAATCTTTCAGTAGAGGATGTACTCTCTATTACTAAGAAAGCAGAACAGAAAAAATCAAATGACGAGGACTCGTATAAAATTTATCTTGCCGCAATCGAAGATGAAATCCAAGTGATTACAAAACCAAATTGACGAATTTGTTTTCGCAATTTGAATATTCAATCGGGTAACAAAACAACTTCACTTCTTTTCCAACTCTGCCTTCACCTCATTGTATTTGTCCATCTGGTTTGTGCGGGCGTAGAGTTGCTTCAGCAAATTCAAAGTAGTTTGATAAAGTGATTTATCTTCATCTGTCTTTTTCGGGTTCACCTCTCTTGCTTTTTCAAGATAAGGTTGAGCATCTTTCAGTTTCTGATCTACCTTCTCTTTCGCTTTGGCAAATTCATCATTGTTCTTAATGTTGTTTATGGCAACGGCCATGTCAGCGGCCTGCCCGAACAATAAGTTGCCGATGTTGTATGCCGCTTCCAGGTAATTCTCTTTCAACTCAAGTGCTTTTTGATAATCAGGAATTGCTTTGTCAGGTTCATTCCTCTTTTCATAAAGCGTTCCACGAATGAGGTACAAGCTTTCATTATCCGGAGTGGCTTCCAACGCTTTCGAAATTTTATCAACCAGTACAATTGTTTTTCCTTCGGCTACGTAGATTGCAATTTCCTGGTTGATCAATCCCTGGTATTCTTCAAAAGCAGTTCGTCCCATCTCTACATAATTCAATGCTTTTGCCGTGTCTTTTTCCTGTAGCATCATTGTACTCATGCTTAAATAAATAGTAGGGTCATTAAACTTTAAATCAATCAATTTCTGCAAATAGATTTTTGCATTCACAAAATCTTTGAGGCGGAATGAGCAGAGGTAAAGATTTTTGGTAACAATGTCGTAGGTGATATTATTCCGCTTCATGTTGTTATCCTTATCATACGGAAAAACTTCCTGAACTTCTTTATAATATTTCATCGCGTTTTCAATATCGCCACTCTGATAATGTTCTACTGCGCGGTTGTACAAACTGTATCCGGCTATCCAAGTAAAGATGTCAGTAGAATCCTTGAAGTTTTCTTTTTTATCCGTATGAATGCAATTGATAAAACTTACGGTTGAAATATAAGCTGCGTCAGGATTTGTTTTTGATAGCTCTTTATCATCATTCACCGCCTGATATACTTTGCCTCTGTAATACCACATCTTAGGATCGTTGGAGGTGGATTCATTCGCTGCTGCTTCGTCAATAAATTGTTTTGCTTTTGCTACTTCTTTCAACCGCAACATATCGCCTGCACTTTGCACGTTTGCTTTTTGAGCAACGCTGGTTGCGGTGACTAAGAAGAAGCCAAGAAGAATTTTATTTCTCATCAATTTTATTTTTGTTAGTTAATAATGCAGCCACCTGTCAGGGATCCCTGTCAGACTGGTGCTAGTCAAGTTCTACATCAGTTACCTTGCCAAGTCCTAACTTTTCCAGCTTTCCCTTGAGGGCGTACTTATTCCCGACCACAAGAATTATCATCTTATCAGGATTAATGTATTTTTTTACCAAGCCGTTCAATTCTTCTTTGGTGATGTCTTTAAGAATTTTTTCCTGAACTTCTGAGTAATCCTTCGGCAGGTCATAATCTACAATGCGTGAGAGGAAACCTGCTTTCTGATTAGGCGTCTCGTAACGGAGGGCTTCTCCATTTAGCCGCGATTGTTTTGCAAACGCTACTTCTTCGTCTGTAATTCCGTTTACTTTAAACTCTTTTACAATTTTCATTATTTCTGCAATGGCAGTATCGGTGCCGGTTCTTCTAACGCTTGTGTTTATATCATACATGCCGGGGTATTTAGATCCTCTGAAGAATGAATTGATTCCGTAGGTAAGTCCTTTGTCTTCTCTGAGATCGAGATTGAGGCGGCTGTTGAAGTTGCCTCCCAGCGGATGATTCATCACGTTTGATTTGAAGTATTCCCCATTGTAATCGTAAGGCATGGAAGGATATCCGAAATCAATAACAGAAGTTTTTGCAAAGTCAATGTGTGCAATATAAATCTGAGTGGTGGTGGGTTGCGTAACAACGGGAGGGGGAGGAAGCACCACATTCTTTGTTTGCCACTTGTTGAGGAAATCGAGCTTCGGCAAAATTTCGCTTTCTGAAATGTCGCCCACAACCACCACATCACTAATGGAGGGTGCATAATTCTGGGCATAATAATTTTTAATATCATCAACGGAAAGCTTCTTGACATTTTTTAAACTAACGTATGAACCCAGAAGATTATCACCATACACAAGATTTCTGAAAAGTTTCTCTGAAACAATATTTGCATCGTTCTTCTCTTGATATAGACCGGCTACCATTTGTTTCTTTACACGCTTGAAGTCAGCAGGATCGAATTTGGGATGAAATAATTTTTCTTCAAGTAGCTTTAATGTTCCGTCTATATTTTTGGAGAGTGTTCTTATACTAATGGTGGTTGCTTCATTATTGGCGTTAAACGAAATATCGCTGCCGAGTTTGTCTAGTTCTGCGCTGATTTGTTCGGAGGTATATGCCTGAGTTGATTCATCCATCAGCGCTGCGGTTAGTTCTGCAACGCCAACTTTTTTTACATCTCCTGAAAGAAGGTCGCCTCCTTTGATGGAGATGTAAATTACTATTTCGGGCAGTTCAGATGTTTTAGTGCCGATAATTTTTAGACCGTTAGCAAGTATTTTTGTGTAGTACTCCGGAATGACGGGAACTTTTGGCGTGCCTTGTTCTGGTTTCTTAGTGCGGTCGAAACTATCAACTGCTTTTACATAGCGGAGCGATGCGGTTAAAGGATCGTCTGTAGCTTTGAGGGTTGAGTAAGGGTTGTAACTTTTAGTGGAGTCTTTATCATCGGGTTTGCGGGGCACTACGTTTACGATGGCCGCAAATTTTCCTTTTACATATTTATTGAAAACGCGGAGGATGTCCTCTTTAGTTACTTTACTGTAGCGGTCAATATCATCTGAAATGTTGAAGCCCTTGGGTGCAAAGATGCTCCACTCCGAAAGGGAGATTCCTTTGCCAAGTACGCTTTCTGCTCCTGTCTGGCTGCCGCCTATTATTTCTGCCACTTTGCGGGAGCGTTCGCGGTTGAGGGCATCATCAGTTATTCCTGATTTTTCAAATTCATCAATGGTGGAGCGGATGTCTTTTTCGGTTTGATTAAATTGTGCCATCAGATCAATTTCGGGATCGGGATAAGCAAATACTCCGATTTGAAATTCACCGGAAAGTTCGTACGAACCGTGATTAAGGTATGTAGTGAATGCTTTTTCATTTTTTACAAAATTTTTGTAGAAGATGGAATTGTTTCCGCGGCCCATCATGTTGCTGAGTAGGTCCAGTGCTGGTTCATCGCGGTGATAGAGCGGCACTGTTGGAAAAGTGAGGAGTGTTAGTGGTGCATAAATGTTATCCACATAGCTTGCGTATTTATCAGAAGCAAGAATCGGCACATTTGGTTTTGGTTTTTTTACTTCCGGGCATTGCGGAATGGTGCCGAAATATTTTTCGATGAGAGCGAGCACTTCCTGTGGTTTTATATCTCCGGCAACAGCAAGAGTTGCATTGTTGGGTCCGTACCAACGGAGGAAAAAGTTTTTGAGATCATCGAGTGTGGCGCGGTCCAGGTCATCAGTGAAACCGATAACGGGCCAGGAGTATGGATGCCCTGCCGGATACAGCGCTCCGCTTTTTACTTCTCCAAAGGCGAGTGCATAAGGTTGGTTTTCGTAGTTCTGACTCTTTTCATTTTTTACAGTAGCTCGCTGTACTTCAAATTTTTTCTGTGTTACTGAGTCGAGCAGAAAGCCCATGCGGTCGCTTTCGAGCCAGAGTGAAAGCTCGATGCTGTTGCTCGGTACTACTTCATAATATACGGTTTTGTCTTCCTGCGTAAAGCCGTTCATGTTTCCGCCTGCGCCTGATATTAGCTTGAAGTGTTCTTCATCTTTTACATGTTCGGATCCCTGAAACATCATGTGCTCATAAAAATGTGCGAAGCCGGAGCGTCCTATCGTTTCGCGCGCGGAGCCAACATGGTATTGCACGGATATGCTTGCCATGGGGTCGCTGTGGTCTTCTACCAGTATAACGGTCATTCCGTTTTTTAATTTCCACTTTTCGTAGGGTATTACTACGGTGTCTTTTTTGGGGAGCACTTTTTCAATCATGATGGAACCGCCAGGGCTGGTTGCCAGTGGTGCCAGTTGTGCAAATGAACTGATGGAGATGGCGCAAGCAAATAGCAATGCGCAGAGCGTGTAATTTTTTTTCATTGGAGTTTAGGTAAGGTTGAGTTTGGTGCGGATTAAAAATTCGCGAAGCAAACCTAAAATATTTTTTTTGAAAAAAATAAAATATTAACGAAGTGGTAACAGTTTGGGTAATGGTGGTGATTGGGTGATTGTTGTTGGCGCGTGAAGGCAAGCTGCGCTAACCTTGCCGCAGAATGCTTAAAAAAAATTTCAGCAGAAGTGCTTTTTGTATTCTTTTTTGTTTTTACATTTGGCACATCAAATTCTAATCTTAACTCAACTTATGGACTCAAGCTCTGAAGACCGCATTGGCACACCGATAAAGGTGAATCAATTTTTAAAAGACGAAGGAGGAAGTTTTACGATCAATCCTGATATAGAAATTACGCGGGCATTGATGGAAACGGAGATTGAAAACTTTTTTCAGGAGGATAGTACTGCTACGCGCCCGCTGGGTGGATATACTGAGGTGAAAGGTGGTGAGCGCAGCGATCTGGAAAAAAATATTTTGAAGGTGCGCGCTGCATGCGTGGGCTACTTCACTAAAAATCCGGATGCGTCAAAAATGATGATTGTAAAAAGAACGGACACCGAAATATTTGAGACGCGCGACAAAGAATTATATACGGTGGCAGACCAGATACATGATGTTGCCGATCCGATAAAAACGCTGCTTGGGCCTTACCTTGTTGCTGCTGCTGATGTGGATGCGATACCCACTAATATGACTGCTTATATGAAGGTGCTGGAGCTGCCGCGCACTGAGGAGGGCAGAAGCATGGCTGCGGGCAATGAGCGCGACCGCATAATTGGCATTTTGTTTAATGAGAAACTGGCTTCTCTGGATAACTATATGGTGCCCTGGAAATATGAAAACCTTGCGCTTTACGAGCGCTATCAAACCGCGCGCGCTATAGATAGCAGTGGTGGCTTATCCGATTCTACGGGATACGATAATCATAATTATGAACTGGCTCCGGGTGCATCAAAATCTTTTCATGCTGCAGTGGCGGGTTCGCAGCAGCTTTACTTCCGGCAGATTGGCGGCACCGTGGGCGCACTTGTCTGCACCGCGGCATTGGTTACTGATAGTTGCACAGCGGGTTTTACGCTGGTGGCTGGCGAAACGGTGAAGAAAACGTTTACTGAACTGGGGCTGGCTGCGGGTAGCTTTATCAATTTTACAAACCCGGGTTCGCAAACTATTACTATAAGAGCGGGGTTGAAGACCTGAAGATTTTTGTGTTTATAAGTATGGCGGTATGAAATGAGGGTTTCGTGCCGCTTTTTTTTTGCTTCAATCAGCCATTGCCCACCCTATTTCCCCGAAGGGGGCAGCTACACCAATCAGTTGAGCACGGATGCTCTTTAGGGTTGAGTTGAGTGATGGGCTTAAGTGGTTTGTACCAATTTTTTTTTTCGTTTGATAAAAAATAGAGTTAGTTAGTAATTACTTTTCTATAGTTTACTTTCATAATTTATTAGTTTACTTTTATCATTCATAAGTTAATTTTTATGCTTCATTTGTTTATTTTTATTATTCATAAGTTTACACTTGTTCTTCATCAGTTAATATCTATTATTCATTAATTTACTTATACTATTCATTAATTAAAAATAATTAATACTTTTGCATGACTAATGAAGCATTGTTGTAAACTTATGAAATATCAATATCAACATATCTAAAAATCAACTAAACAAAATGATTACCTTTCAGATAAAAGAACTTTGTGACCTGCGCGGACTAAAGAACCCTGTAAACTCTATGCGCATAGCGGGCATTAGTTTCAACATAGCGATGCACTATTATCAGGGCAGCAAAAAAAACCTGTCGCTCAAACATATTGAAATACTTTGCAAACTGCTGCGCTGCACCCCGAACGATCTCTTTGTATGGACTCCGGATTCTGAAGCCGAAAATTTTGCCGGCAACCCGCTACAGCAAATCAGCCGGCACACCCTGCCCGACCTTCATCAACTAATAGGAACCATGAATCTGGATGAGGTGAAAAAGAGGTTGCAGCCGTAACTTAAAGAATTTGGTTGCGCAAAATTGGTTACCTGCAGGCAATGGAACAACGGGGAATCATCTTGTAACAGACAAAGGTGCTAACCGAACATTTCGGCAGCAGTCAAATAATAAAGAGGTATTAAATAAACTTAATTTTCCGTGCAGCAAAAAAACACATTCGCAACAGCACCAGTCCGTTTTTGAACCGCGAAATATTTGTGCTGCCATACGTGCGCTGGCGGTAGCGTATCGGAATTTCAACAATGCGGAGGTTTAGTTTGTACGCTCCGAAGATGAGATCAAAATCGCCAAAGGGATCAAAGTCGCCAAAGAATTTTTGATTGCTCACCAATTTCCTGTAGTCATTTCTGAAAATAACTTTTGTTCCGCACAGCGTGTCCTTAACGGGCTGCTCCAGCATCCATGAAAATACAAAAGAGAAAAATTTATTTCCGAAGAGATTGAGCAAACGCATGGCTCCCGCATCCATTTCATAAACCAACCGCGAGCCATGAATAAAATCTCCCTGGCCCGATGCAATGGCTTGATAAAACTTCGGCAGTTCTTCAGCAGGCATGGTGAGGTCGGCATCAAGAATCATCAGCACATCTCCCGCGGCATTTGCAAAACCCTTTTTCACCGCATCATTTTTCCCTTTGCCTTCCTGCTTGAAAACTTTTATATCATGCGTTCCCGAATATTTTTTCTGAACATCCTGAATAACCTCCCAGGTATTGTCAGTAGAATTTCCTTCAACAAAAATCAGTTCCTGCCTGCTTCCAAATGCAGGCAATCTCTTAATTGCATCTTCAATATTGCCTGCTTCATTGCGGGCAGGAATAACGATGGAGACAGAATATTTTTTGTCAACATTTTCTTTGAGATCAGGAATTGGTTTTGCAAAAGAAAAATTATTGAGCGCAAGCAATCTGAATAAAGGCATGCGCACAAGAAAACGATTGAAGAAAGAAGAAACCAAAGGAATGTAAAACGGAAACAACATCGTGTTCATGCTGCGGTAAGTCTCATAACCGGCAAGCGATAAAAGATTATTAATATCCTGCTGCAGCAGCCAGTTCTGATTGGGAGTTTTCTTTTTTACACCAATCAATTCAGCAAACTTTACCCACGGCTCCCAAAGAAAATTGTAGTACGTAATAATGATCTTGGTGTTTGCATTGCACACTTTCTTTAATTGCTGAAAAACGGTTTGCACATCATCAACAAAACCGATGAGATTAGAAATGATAACCAGGTCAAACGTTTCATTCAGCTCAAGATTTTCAGCCGCCATTACATGAAACTCCACATCTTTGAAATGACCAGCCGCAATATCAATCATTTGCTCGCTGAAATCAATACCTACTTTTCGCCTGCCTTTTATTTCGTGAATAAGCTCTCCGGTACCGCAACCGATTTCAAGCACAGAATTTTCTTCGCAGGAAAAATAATTACAATAACGTGTAATGTCATTCCAATAGTAGGAATGTTTTTTCCGGTCGCGCACACGCTTTGGTGCCAGGGTGTCAAAATATTCTTTGTAGCGCAAGTGAATTCGTGTTTTTGAAAGTGTGCAAGTTTAAAATAAATCCCTCCTTGTTATCACCACATTTGCATCCGTAAAATATTCAACCTTCATTGCCATCACTTCATCCCGGCTCATTGGCGAAACTGTTCCGCTCCTAACTTTGAAAATCTTAAACCCAAGTTGAGTTACATAATCAAACATTTCAATTGCTGAAGATCCTGCACTTTTCAGCCCGTAAGGCCAAAACTCAGCAAAGATATTCAGCTCAGGATTTGCATCAAAAGTCTGCTTCATCCCCTGCAGCGCCTCCATCTCAAAACCCTGAATATCCATTTTAATAAAATCAACCTTGAATTTATTCTTTACAAAATCATCTACAGAAATTTTCTCCACCGTGTATTCGCTTTCATGCTTTTCCGGTTTGTACGTTCGGTGATCAACATTCAGCATACCGGACGTATAGAGAGTGAGCACTCCCGTTTCAGAAGCAATTGCTTTTTGAAAAAGAGAAACATTCTTTTTCTCACACAACTCATTTTTGAGATGACCAAAGTTAACCACATCCGGCTCGAAACAATAAACGTGGCCTGCCTCACCAACACAATCTGAAAGAAAAGAACTGAAGAAACCAATGTTTGCGCCAATATCCAAAGCAACCGAGCCGGGCTTTATCAATCCGCGTATCAATTTTAAATGATGCTTATCTTTTTTGTTTTTGAAATTAAAATACATCTTCCTGTATATTGAGAACAGGTGCTTATAGAGGAAGGAAGCAAATCTTAATTTCTGCCTGTCGAACATAAGCGCGCAAGATAACTTACATCTCTTTAGGTTCGTTTCCATCAATCATGCGTAATCAACTTTTCCCGCTCGCGTAACTTTTCTAAATTGCGCAACTAACAGAATGGAATTAGTTGCTTAAAGATTCGTTGATGAAACAAACAAAGCGCGAAAAGATACGGTCAGAAAAAAATGTGATCTCTGCTGAATCAATTCAACTCCGGCAGACATCGCTTAAAAAGCTATCCTCTGCAATGGCATTAATCTGCGCCTTGACCGGTTTTTTTCTTTATGCAAATACCTTAGGTCACAATTACACTGTGGATGATGATACAGTGGTGCAGAAAAATAAAATTGTTACGAAAGGCGTAAGCGCCATCCCCGAAATTTTCGCTACTCCATACCGCAAAGGATTCTGGGATCGTCAGGAAACGATGTACCGCCCGTTGTCCTCAACCATGTTCGCTATTGAATGGCAAGTCGCTCCAGAAAAACCATTCGTAGGGCATTTGATGAACGTTCTTATTTATGCGCTCACCGGATTTGTTTTATTTATTACGCTGAGAAAAATTCTGGTTAACTATGACATTCTGATTTCTTTTGCCGCAACACTTTTGTTTATGGCGCATCCGCTGCATACGGAAGTAGTGGCAAGTATTAAAAGCCGCGATGAACTGCTTTGCTTTTTGTTTGGCATTCTCTCACTCAACTTTCTTTTCGATTACTGCAAGGCAGAAGGAAGAAGAATAATTCAACTTATACTTTCTGCTCTTTGTTTTTTGCTTGCATTGCTTTCAAAGGAAAGTGCAATAACTTTCCTTGCAGTAATTCCTCTTGCTCTTTTCTTCTTTACCGATCTTGATCTGAAAAAAATATTTCAATACGCTGCTGTATTTATTATTCCTGTTGCAATTTATTTTGTAATGCGTGAGCACGCCTTGTCATCAGTTAACCCTCAAGCGGAAATTCAGGCAATCAATAATTCTTTGGTGGATGCAGATAATGTTGCAATGCGGCTTGCAACAGCCATCATGGTTTTGGGAAAATACATTGGCTTGATGATAATGCCACATCCATTGGTTTTTGACTATTCATTTCATCAAATTCCGAACGTAACTTTTGGCGACCCGTTTGCAATATTAAGTTTGATTGCACTTACAGCTATGGTAGTGTTTGCACTGCGCAGTCTGAAGAAGAAAAACATTTTTTCTTTTTGTATTATTTATTTCATCATAACTATTTCCATTGTTTCCAATATTGCATTCCTGATTGAATCCATAATGGCTGAACGGTTTTTATACACTGCTTCTTTAGGGTTCTGCATTGCCATTCCGATTTTGCTCTTAAAACTTTTTAAAAAAGATACCAGGAAATTAAGCAGCTACGATTGGAAGACATTTTTTTCAATGACTAAACCAATTCCTGTCGCGATAATTTTTCTGCTTCTTCTTTATTCCGGAAAAACAATCAGCAGGAATATGGATTGGAAAACCAATCTCATTCTGCTCAAGCATGACGTGAAAAATTCTCCCAATAGTGCGCGCATCCGTTATGCATTGGGTGCAGAACTTCTGTTGAAAGGCGCAATGAAAGAAACAGATCCGGTTAGGAAAAGTGGATTGCTTGATGATGCAATCTTTCAACTTCAAAAAGGAGTTGAAATTCTACCAACTTATGGCGAAGCATATTATGATCTTGGGTTGGCTTACACCGAAAAAGGAGACGGGCTGAATGCTGTGAAAGCGTTTGAGTCTGCAAAGCAAAGCAAGCACTGGGACGAAGCAGAATTTTTTGTTTCATCCGGGCTTGCCTCCGGAATGGCAAGACAGTACGATAATGCCTTCGCTGATTTTGCAAAAGCAATTTCGATGAATGATACTGTGAAGGAAGCATACAACAATTGGGGAATGTATCTCAACGAAGCGGGCAAGGCAAATGAAGCAATGGAAAAGTTGAACAAAGCAATTAAACTTGATCCGGAATACATTTCTGCCTGGTACAATAAAGGCAACTCACTTGCACAGGCAGGAGAATTTCAGCAAGCTATTTCTGTTTACGAAAAAGTTCTCACAATGAATCTTTCTTACACTGATGCAATGACAAACATTGGAAATTGTTATGCAGCAATGAAAGATATTCCGAAGTCAATTGAATGGTATGAAAAGGTATTGGTGATTGACCCTTCCAACCTCAATGCTGGCAGGAATCTGGAAGTTTCAAGAAAGATGCTGAACAATTAACTCGTAGCAATCAACCGGGAAGTATTGGAGTCGAGAGAGAAATCATTTTATCCACTGTAGCCGTTTCGTTTTGAATCCAAATTGATTTATGGGACGCAATAAGCTTATTAAAAAAAAGAAATATCAGCAGCAGGAAAAAAGCCGTGCTCTGCCAAATGTTGTCGCTCAACAAAAGAAAAACAACAACGGGCTTTGGCTTTCGGGCATTCTTGCATTAACTTTTATTGTTTTTTTTCCAGCGCTCAATAACGCACTCACAAACTGGGACGATCCGCATTACCTAACTGACAATCCTCTTATCAGGAATTTGAGTTTTGAAAATATTAAACGGATTTTTACAGAAGTGTTTTTTGGCAATTACCAGCCACTACATATTTTTTCTTATGCACTTGAATATCATTTTTACAAACTGAATCCTACGGGGTATCATACTACAAGTGTGATCATGCATCTGATTGTAACCGGACTTGTTTTCAGGTTTATATTTTTACTTTCTGAAAACTCAACAATTGCTTTAATTACTGCATTGCTTTTTGGGATTCATCCAATGCACGTTGAATCTGTAGCGTGGGCCGCAGAGAGGAAGGATTTATTGTATGCAATGTTTTTCCTTGGCTCATTGATCCTTTACGTCAGGTACATTAAAGGAGGGGAGAGGATACTATTTCTTTCTCTTGCGTTGTTTCTTTTTGCGCTTTCAATTTTATCAAAGGCAATGGCGTCATCTCTGCCTCCTGTTTTAATTTTGATTGATGTTTTTTTGGGAAGAAAATGGCATTGGAAATTAATGTGGGAGAAAATTCCATTCTTCGCAATCTCTTTTTTTTTCGGATACATTGCTGCGCACACAGCTTCGACAACAGGGCAGGTGTCGCTAAATGTATTCACTCTATCCGAGCGAATCCTGTTTGCAAATTTTAACTTGCTTGCTTATGTGTTTAAACTTATTCTTCCAACTAATCTATCTGCATTTTATCCATATCCGGACAGAATAGACGGGCATCTTCCATATTATTATTACATCGCTCCTTTAGTCGTTGCAGGACTTTTGTTTCTTGTCATTCGCTCGTTCAAGAAAACAAAAATTATTTTGTTCGGAGCGGGATTTTTTGTTGCAAGTATTTTTCTTGTTCTGCAATTGTTTCCCGTGGGTCCAACAATTATTTCTGAAAGATATTCTTATGTTTCTTCGATAGGTTTCTTTTTTGTAATTGCTTATTTCTTTCAGCAATTCATTCTTAAATTTCCGTTAAAGAAGACGATGTTGTTCATTGCACTTGCTGGATACAGTTTGTTTTTATGCGTAGCCACTTATCAGCGTTGTCATGTTTGGAAAGATAGTATCACACTCTGGACGAATGTGCTCGATCAGTTTCCGCACGTTGGTGTCGCATTGAATAATCGAGGGAATATTTACGGAAAAGAAAAAGGCGATCTCGATCGTGCGATGCAGGATTTTAATAACTCAATTCAGTTTGACCCGAACTACGAAAATGCATACGTGAACAGGGGAATTGTCTTTTGCATCCGCGGGAAATTCGATCTTGCCATTCTTGATTTCAATAAAGCACTCGCATTGAAACCGGATTATTTTGACGCAACCTTTAATCGCGGAATTGCATACACACAAACCAATCAGTTTGAAAAAGCGATTGAAGATTTTTCAATACTGCAAATGACAAATGCTGATGATTCCCGAATCTATGCCTGTCGCGGGCGCGCATTTTCTTTAAGCAAAAAATATGATGAAGCATTGAAAGATCTAAGCCGCGCCATTGAAATAAATCCATCTTATCCGGAAGCGTATTACAACCGTTCATCTGTTTTTTATAATAGGAATCAGTTCAAGGAAGCATACAGCGATGTTCAGCATGCAGTTGATCTTGGTGCGAATGTGGAGCCGAAATTTTTTGAAGCAATAAAGCAGGCAGCAGCAAATGCGAAGTGATTAACTAATCGCAAACGCCTCAATCGCTAGACGGTATGAATCCAATCCGAACCCAGTGATAACTCCTCGACAGTTTTTCGCAATTAGCGAAACGTGACGATATTCTTCGCGCGCATAAATGTTTGAAATGTGAATTTCAATGACCGCGGTTTTTATGGAAGCGGTTGCATCTGCAATGGCAACAGAAGTATGCGTGTATCCTCCGGCATTCAGAATGATTCCATCATAACTGAATCCTATTTCGTGCAATTTGTTGATGATTTCACCTTCCACGTTACTTTGAAAATATTCGAGTGCAACTGTGGAATACCTTTTCTTTAGTTCCGAAAAATAATCTTCAAATGTTTTTGTTCCATACACTTCAGGTTCACGTTTGCCAAGAAGATTAAGATTGGGTCCGTTGATGATGATGATTTTCAATTTTGGAATCGTTAGTTGAGTCTGCAAAGAAACCTATTTTATTCAAAACCATTTGTGCATAATTCTTTTCCGGTTCAGCCGCCTATTGTCTTTATCTCCGCACTTTCGGCATTCGGTAGTTTTACAAAATCAACGGATGTCTTGGCAAGGATATATCAAAGGATTCAAAAGTTATCTGAAACTAGAAAAATCGCTGAGCAGTAACAGTGTGGAGGCGTACATTCATGATGTGTCATTGCTCGATCAATTCCTTGAAATAGAAAAAATAAAATTACCGCCTTCCGAAATAAAGTTGAAGCATCTGCAGAATTTCATTGCGTGGATCAACGGAATAGGGTTGGGTGCCGCAAGTCAGGCGAGAATTATAAGCGGTATTAAAGCGTTCTTTAAATATCTCGTGATGGAAAATCTTACTGTAGATAATCCATCGCAACTTCTCGATTCGCCTAAGTTGGGACGTAAGCTTCCTGACACGCTTTCGGTGAATGACATTAATCACCTTATAGAAGGAATTGATTTAAGTAAGGCTGAAGGCACACGAAATAAAGCGATGCTGGAAACGTTGTATAGTTGTGGATTGCGGGTGAGTGAGTTAGTGAATCTTAAATTGTCGAATCTGCACATGGAAATCGGTTTTGTGAAAGTGCTCGGAAAAGGAGATAAAGAAAGATTGGTGCCCATCGGAAGTGTGGCAATAAAATTGCTTCGCATTTACATCATGGAGGTTCGTGCAAAGCAAAATATAAAACCAGGAAATGAGGATGTGGTGTTTCTCAATAACCGTGGAGCAAAACTTACACGTGTCATGATCTTTACCATCATTAAACGGCTGGCAGTAAAAATCCATTTAAAAAAATCAATCAGTCCGCATACATTTCGCCATTCATTCGCCACACACCTTATTGAAGGTGGAGCTGACTTGCGTGCTGTGCAGGAAATGCTGGGGCATGAAAGCATCACGACAACTGAAATCTATACGCACCTCGATCGCGATTATCTCCGCTCGGCTATCATCCGTTTTCATCCTCGGTCGCAAATGAAATCTACAACCAGTGATAACGACTAACTTTTTCACAACTTGATAAAAATACTCAGAAATAAAAAATGGATCATAGGATCAACAGTAGTTTTGATGGTGACGGTTTTATTTTTTTTCATGCAATCATTCTCGTTAATCGCAGAAAAAAACTCTTCGCCTGAAAATGAAGATGCTTTTTATTCTTCCGGTGACACGCTTCTTTTTTCAGGTTTCAAATGGGTCACCAAAGAAAGTAACGAACGCCACACCGGCCCCGGTCGTAATTTTTTTGCAGGAGGAAAAGAAAATGTTTGGATTGATGAGCAGGGAAGAATGCATATACGGATGACACACCGTAACGGGCGTTGGTACTGCGCGGAAGCACGGTTGGTGGAGAGCCTGGGATACGGTCAATACATTTTTCGCGTTGAAGCAAATCCTGCGAAACTCGATAAAAATATAGTGGTTGGTTTTTTTACTTACGATTATGATGATACACTGAATCATCACCGGGAAATTGATCTTGAGTTTTCTACATGGGGAAAAGATAAAGACCTTAACTCTCAATACGTGATTCAACCATTTGAGGTAACCAAAAATTCGTACCGCTTTCAAACAGATATTTCTAAAACATCAGAACAGGTAATCGGATGGAAGAAAAACAAAGTCTCGTTTTCATCCTCTATTATCACTACTCCAAATGACAGTGTAGTTTCAAAAAAATATTGCCAATGGAGTTACAAGCCGGAAAAGGACATCAAGCAACATCTGGAAAAATTCAGCATGAATATCTGGCTTTTCAAAGCGGATTTTCCAAGTGACTATACCGACTATGAATTCGTTGTTTCAAAATTTCAATTCATCCCTTACAAGTTTGAGAAATTCAGACCTACGATGTGACTTTGGCCAGCATTTTTTTCGAATAACTGTTAAAGAGTAACCAATAATTCTTTTCGGATTGAAAGCTATGCTCTCCCTTTCTTCACATCGTTAGCAATTTCTTTATGACGTTTTCATGGTACTGGCATCTGCAATTTAAGAAGTGGACATTCTTCTGGATAAAAAACAATAGGAATTATGCTCATCAGTTGAGGGAGCGCTTTCTTCGATTATATTTTTCAGGTACTCGGAAATCACAGTGGCAACAACCAGTATGGCGGATCCTTTGATTTGTTTCAGCTCAAAATAATTCAGAAAGCTATCACACTTATTGTTTTTGCTTCATGAGCTATTTTTATTTTCAAAACCGACAAGTTACTATAAAATTGTTTAGTCGGCTTTGTGTTTAGAATGAGTGAGTTACTATACTATTCGCTGAATAAAATTCCTTCGCAATTTGAAGGGAATCTTTATTTTCGCGACTCATTTCTTAAAACAAAAAACAGATGGTAGAAAACCCCAAGGTATTTTTTGATATTACGGCAGGCGGAGAAAAAATTGGCCGAATCGTTTTTGAATTACGTGCCGATGTAACTCCCAAAACAGCAGAAAATTTTCGTGCGTTGTGTACAGGAGAAAAAGGATTCGGATACAAAGGATCACCTTTTCACCGCGTGATTACTTCCTTTATGTGTCAGGGGGGGGATTTTACAAATCGCAACGGTACGGGCGGAAAAAGTATTTACGGTAATAAATTTTCTGACGAAAACTTTACACTCAAGCATACTGAACCGGGATTGCTTTCGATGGCAAATGCAGGACCCAATACAAACGGATCGCAGTTTTTCATTACTACAATTCCTACTCCTTGGCTTGACGGCAATCATACCGTATTTGGAAAAGTGATTGAAGGAATGGATGTGGTAAAAAAAGTAGAATTATTCGGCAGTAGTAGCGGAGCAACTTCAAAAGAAATTCTTGTTGAAAATTGCGGGGAACTTCCGCAAACAAACTGAATTGAGAAATAAATATTCAATTTTTAAAAACACCAACTCAACCAAAACATCAATGAAAAAATTTCTCTTTTCAGTTATCACTCTTACATCTTGCATTACAATACAATCATCCGCGCAACAGGAAGCCCGTCTGCTTCGTTTTCCTGCTGTCTCCGCATCTTCCATTGTGTTCACGTATGCAGGCGATTTGTATTCTGTACCGCGCACAGGAGGTCTTGCAAGAAAGATCACCACTGATGTTGGTATGGAAATATTCCCTCGCTTTTCTCCAGATGGAAAAACCATTGCATTCACTGGCCAATACGATGGCAATACGGAAGTTTTTAAAATCCCTTCTGAAGGAGGTGTGCCTGTTCGTTTAACTTACACCGCCACTCTTGGTCGCGATGATATGAGTGACCGTATGGGGCCGAATAACATTGTGCTTACATGGAGAGATGACAACAACATCGTGTATCGTTCGCGCAAAAAGGCTTTCAATGATTTTAAAGGACGGTTGTTTCTTGCAAACACGGGCGGTGGCTTGTCTGAAGAACTTCCTTTTTCAGTTGGAGGCGCAATGTCTTATTCCGCTGATAAAAAGAAGATAGCGATGAACAGGGTGTTTCGCGCTTTCCGCACATGGAAATATTACAAAGGCGGAATGGCTGATGATATCTGGATCTTCGATACTGAAACCAGACAGTGGGAAAACATCACCAACAATAATTCGCAGGACATTTGGCCAATGTGGTACGGGGATAAAATTTATTTCATCAGCGACCGAGACCGCATCATGAATCTTTTTGTGTACGACTTCAAATCGAAGATGACTTCGAAGTTAACCAATTACACTGACTTCGATATAAAATTTCCTTCGCTAGGAACAGATGCGATTGCTTATGAGCAGGGAGGATATGTGCACGTATATGATTTGAAAACATCAACGGACTCTAAAATTACCATCTCTATCTCTGATGACGCAGATGTCGGTCGCAACACATGGATTGATGCAAGCAAGTTCATTAACACAGCCGATGTTGGTGCAGACGGAAACCGAATCGTAATCAGCGCTCGCGGAGATGTTTGGACGCTTCCTGCAAAAACAGGAATCACAAGAAACTTAACGAAGAGTTCGTCAAGTCATGAGCGCGATGCACAGTGGAGCCCTGACGGAAAACAAATTGCATACATCAGTGATGTAAGCGGTGAAACAGAAATTTATGTGATGAAACAAGATGGATCAGAACCTGCAAGTCAACTCACAAAAAATGGTGATACATATAAATATGCAATCACATGGAGTCCCGACAGCAAAATGATTTCATGGACTGATAACAAACTCCGTTTGTTTTATGTGAATGTAGAAACAAAAGAACAAGTGCTAGTTGATCAGGCGAAGACGGGAGAGTATGCAAGCAATTGGTTCAGTCCGGACAGTAAGTGGATCACTTTTACAAAGCAGGATGACGACAACCGCTCAAAAATTTTTCTGTATGAAATTGCAACAAAAAAATCTACTGCTGTTACGGATGGCTGGTACAATTCATACAATGCGAGCTTTAGTGATGACGGAAAATATTTAGTGTTTGTTTCTGACCGTGACTTCAATCCGATATATTCCGCCACAGAGTGGGATCATGCGTATGCTGACATGTCGAAAGTGTATTTACTAACGCTTGCAAAAAATACTGCCTCACCTTTTGAACCGAAGAATGATGAGGTGAAGGCGAAAGAAAAGAAAGCAGATGATACCGATTCGAAAAAGAAAGATGACAAGAAAAAAGACGATGCAAAAAAAAATGAAGTTGTAAAACCAATGGCTGTTGATCTCGATGGAATCAGCAACCGCATTGTTTCACTGGATGTGCCCGCAGGCAATTACAACAACGTGTATTGCATCGGTGAAATGGTGTATTACACTTTCAACTCCATGAAGTCAGAAAAAAATACAATGAAAGTTTTTGATCTCAAGGAGAAAAAAGAAACTGAACTCGGTGCAGTTGACTCCTACTCCGTTTCTGCTGACAATAAAAAGATGATGATCAGCAAGGACAGAAATTATTATGTAACTGATATTCCGAAAGCGAAACTGGATCTTGGCACTGCTGTTGATCTTTCAAATATGAAAGTGTATGTGGACCGCAAAGCAGAGTGGACTCAAATCTACAATGAGTCGTGGAGGCAGATGCGAGATTTTTTCTGGGATTCTACCATGAGAGGTGTTGACTGGACTGCAATGAAGAAGAAATACGAAGTGTTGTTGCCTTATGTAAATTGCCGGTACGATTTAACTTACATTATTGGCGAATTGATTGGAGAATTGAGCACTGGGCACACTTACACCGGTGGTGGAGATCTATCAAAGCCAACGCGCATACAAATGGGCTTGCTCGGTGCAGAACTTGCTCGCGATGCATCCGGTTATTATCAGATCAAAAAAATATTGAAAGGAGAAAACTGGGATGCGGGCACTCGCTCTCCGTTAATGGACATTGGCGTAAATGCAAACGAAGGAGATTTCATTGTTGCGGTGAATGGTGTCACAACAAAAGGCATGAATGATATTTACGAGTCGCTTGTAAACACTGCCGGCAAACAGGTTGAACTTTCATTGAACTCGAAAGCAGAAGCAGCTGGCGCGCGAAGAGTTTTGGTTGTTCCTGTCGGCAGCGAAGCATCTTTGTATTACTACAACTGGGTTACTGACAACACGAAGAAAGTAAACGATGCCACCAATGGTGACGTGGGATACATTCACATTCCGAACATGGGAGTAGAAGGATTGAATGAATTTGTAAAACATTTTTATCCGCAACTCAACAAGAAGGCACTGATCATTGATGACAGAGGAAACGGTGGCGGAAATGTTTCTCCAATGATTATCGAGCGGTTGAGTCGCGAAATTGCAATGGTTGGCATTTCGCGTAACAATGTGCCTCAGCCCAATCCTTTCGACATGCAGCTTGGACCAAAGGTTGTTTTGATTGATCAGTACTCTGCCAGTGACGGAGATATTTTCCCTTATCGTTTTAAAAAATATAAAATGGGAAAAGTAATCGGTCACCGCACGTGGGGTGGAGTAGTAGGTATTCGCGGAACACTTCCTTTCGTTGATGGAGGTTTTTTAAACAAGCCGGAGTTCTCGCGTTATGATACCGAAGGCAAAGAATGGATCATGGAAGGATACGGAGTTGATCCCGATATTTTTGTTGACGAGGATCCGTATCTCGAATACACCGGAGTTGATCAGCAACTCAATAAAGCCATTGAAGAAATAAAATCAGAGCTGAAAACAAACAAACAGGAACTTCCTCCGCCACCTCCTTATCCGAAGAAAAATAAATAGAGAATGCAAGGATGGAATGTTGGAATGTTGGAATGACGGAAGACGTTGAATTGAGGCATTCCATACTTCTAACGTTCCATTATTCCTTTCAATTATATTTGCACAAAAATCAGAAACTCAAAAATTAAATCATAATGAAAAAGAAACTACAAATCATCGCAGCGCTTTTGCTTCTGCAAGTCAGTGCACATTCTCAAACTTACATCACCCAGGTAAGACCCGCAGGCAGCAAAACTTGGGGCTATGCAAATCAGAAAGGCGAATTAATTATTCCCGCCCAGTATGTAAAGTGTTATAAATTTTCTCCCGAAGGTCTTGCTGTCATTTACGATTCCAGAGCACATCAATATTCTTTCATCAATAAAAAAGGAGAAAAGCTAAATACTGAAATTAAGGAATTCAAACTGCGTGACGCAATGGGCTTCGATGTAGAAGGATTCAAAAACGGAATGGCATTGATGAAGCAAGGCACTAAGTGGGGCTACTTCAACACCAGCGGAAAAATTGCAATCGCTGCAAAGTATGACGATGCAAATGATTTCAACGATGGATATGCAGCAGCCAAAGACGGTCGCAGATTTTTGGTGCTTGATAACAAAGGCGATGAAGCCGTTGTAGATGCAGAAAGTGTGGTGGAAGTAAAAGATTTTTCTGAAGATCTTGCTCCCTTCAAAACATCTTACAAAAGAGTCGGCTTCATCAGCACCAACGGAAAAGTGGCCATACAGCCGCAGTACGAAAGCGTTGGTTATTTTACCAATGGTCTTGCATGGGCAAAAGTTCCCGGCAAAGGTGGCACTCTCGGCTACATCAACTCCAAAGGAGAATGGGTCATCAAGCCCCAGTTTGATGCCGGAAAAGATTTTGATAAAGAGAGCGGCCTCGCCCGTGTCAAAAACGGTAAGCGATGGGCGTATGTAAACCGCGCAGGCGAACTCATGTATGTAACAGCGTCAGAATCCTGGGGCGATTTTTCCGAAGGACTTGCTGAAGGAAGGCAAGGAAAAAAATATGGTTTTTTCAACAACAAAGGTGCCTGGGTTATTCAACCACAGTTCGATGCCACCCGCGATTTCAAAAACGGATATGCCGCAGCAAAAATCGGCAACAAGTGGGGCATCATAAACAAAGAAGGCAAGTGGGTTATTCAGCCAACCTTTGACGGCATCAAAGACATGGAAGCGGTGAGGTAACAAGATTCATCCCGGAGGGTCGAAGATGTATCTTGAAGTATGAAAGTCTCGTCCAGGACGAAAAAAGCGCCATTTTTATTGAGCAAAGATTGATTCCGGGCTACCAAAGATTCATCCTGGAAGGTCGAAGATTCATTTTGGTGGATCGAAGATTCATCCTGGAGGGTTGAAGATGTAGCTTGAAGGGTGAAAGTATGATCCTGGGCGAAAAAAGCATTGCTTTGGGGGGTTGAAGATTGGCCTTTAGATACCAAAGACTGATTTTGAGGATGCTGAAATGTATTTTGAATATGCTAAGATTGACTTCTGCTGACGGTGAGATTGGTTTTGGAGCTGGAAATTGACCCTTTAGCATGCAAAGATGGATTTTGAGGATGCTGAGATGACCTTTGAGGATGCTGAGATGTATTTTTACTATGTTGAGAAGTCCTCTGAACAAATTTTTGCTTGTTTTGGCGGAAAAATGATTTGGGGCATGACAGAACGGCTTGTTTTAGAGCTTAACTATCTTTTTTGTGATAAAAATTTTATTGGACTTGATTTTTAGAAAATAAATTCCGCTTTGTAATGGGGAGAGATTTATTTCCTGATCTGTTAAAAGTGTTTCTCTTTCAAAAAGTTTTTCTCCGATGGAGTTGAAAACGGAGATGGAAATTTTTTCGATTGAAGAAATTGAAGAGTGAAAAGAAATTTTGTTGGTGAAGGGGTTTGGAAAAATTGAAAACTCATTGTGCTGTGCTCCTATTTCATTCGTAGAAGTGAAAACGGAATCTTCATTTAATTTTATTAGAAATCCATCAATAGAGTTTGTACTTGAGCCAATAAATTTTATTCCTGCAATTACAAATTTGTTGTCGTGTGTTTTGATTATTCTATTTGCTGTCCAATTAAAAAAGGAGTCACAATAGTATTCTACATCTGTAGCAACTCCTAAACCTGTACTTTTTATTAATAGCAAAGAGGAAGAAATCGGAGTGCATATTCCATAAGTATTACCGAAACTTATAATGTTGCCGTTATCATCATAAGCTGAAGACCGTAAAAAATAATCACCTACTCCTGTAATTGTTTCAGTCCAAAGTGTATCACCGTTATTATTTATTTTTACTAGATACCCCTTTGAGTAGTGAGGGGGTGATGAATAGTTAATATTACCTGTAATCAGGTAAGTACTATCTGCTGAAGTACTAATTATATCATAAGCTGCATCTGCATAAATAGTGGGACTCAAATACGAGTTCCAGATAGTTGAACCAGATGTATCACATTTAAAAATATTTATATCAGCTGCCGCGCCAAGTGTAAAACTATTTACTACAATGTTTCCTTCGGGAGATTTAACAGCTCTACTTGCACCGTCAGCAGTGCTGAAGTTGAACCCCTTTTCCCAAATGTAATTGCCATTGGAATTAACTTTTATTAAGTAATCTCCAAAAGGTACTGTATTCCAATCACCACTTCGCCCTGTTGCGATGATGTCACCATTATCCAACTCAATTATTCCAGAAAGTATTGCCCAAAACCCTCTTTGTGTGTTGTACTGCCATTGCAAATTTCCGAGCGAATCAGTTTTAATAATATAAGGAGATGGGTGCATGTTTGTTTCAAAAGTTCCTGCGAGAAGAAAACCACCATCAGAACATTTTATTACAGCATCACAAAAATCATTTCCCGCGCCTCCAAAAGTTTTTTGCCATAAAAGATTTCCAGATGAATCAGTTTTGAAAAGCCAAACATCTTCTCCACCTGCTCCAAGAGATGTTGTATATCCCGCGCAAACAAAACCGTAATCTGTATCTTCAAAAAAGTCGGAGATTCTGTCTTCACTTCCGTTGTCGTAGAGTTTTGAAAATAAATTTGGAAGTGCAATCTGTGAAAAAACAGTTGCTGAAAAACAAGAGAGAAAAAACAATGTGAAGCAGAAATGTTTCATCCTTTTTGATTGGCGGAAATAAAAGTAGCAATTATTTTTGCGGGCGCAAAGCAACCCGTTTTTTACTTTTCCCAATTCTCACCTCATTTATACCCTAATCACCACCCACTTTCTTCCCCCTCACTTCATTCCTTCACAACCTTTCCCTTCTCAATCGTTCCGTTTTTGTTTTTTACCTCATAAAAATAAACCCCTTTAGAAAGAAATCGTGTATTCACAGAAAAAGAACTTATAAATCCCTCCTCCAGCAGCATCCTTAATGCAACATCATAAAGAATAATTTCCGAAGGTCCCCTGTCAATCGTTTCCACCCTCAGCTCATCCGTAAATGGATTCGGATAAACCCAAACACGGCTCTCACTCTTCGTAACGCTCTCAATCCCGTCCGCAATATTTACAACCACCGAAACATTTTGCGTAGTCATGTGCAAATCATCAAACGCCCGCAGCGTAAAAGTATAACTCCCCACCACATCCAGTCCGCTCACATTCGTCACCCGCAACCCCTGATGATCAAACACAGGATGCGCACCTCCCGGAGCAGACGTAACAACCCACCAGTGTCTTAATAAATCCCCTTCCGGATCAGAAGTAACAGCCGTCAGCAAGCTCGTATTATCAGGCAACGTAAGAACAGCAGGTGTAGGAGTAATAGAAGTAATTACCGGAGGCAAACTTGCAGGATGAACAGTACAAATAATTTGCGCAACAAGATCAGCATGTCCCGGGTTAGTAACATTAATCTGAAAAACATAATCACCAGGCACAATCATATTAGTCACCATAGCTCGCAAACTCACATAGATATAGGTAGTCACGCTCAGCACCGTAGCCGCACCTCCCGGTTGCGATATCAACGTCCACGTACCGCGTCCCGTAAAGTCACTTCCCGCAAGGTCTGCAATACCCGCCTGCACAGTCACCGATGAAGTAGGCAACTCAATGTTCGCATGAGTCGTATCTCCCTGTACACCGAACACAAGACCATAAGGAGCTGCAATTCTGAAACCGCAACTGCCAAGTACAGGCGCAGGAGAATCACTATAAGCAATAAGATAAACTTGTTTTGATGATGTACTCACCCCGTCACTAACATCAATGTTGAAGATATAGTTCCCCGCCATAGTTAGTCCACTCACAGATGTAGTAGCAGCAGTCGGAGTGCTGATAACAGGCGTTGAACCCGCAGGAAAACCGACCGTAGTCCATAGATAAGTCAGGGGCTGAAGCTCCGCATCATTCGCAACAACAGAAAGAGTAGCAGTAGTGGAAGGTGATACAAGATAGCCAGGCACACTCTTCCATGCCATCACAGTTGGCGGTTGATTAGCGCCTGTATATGGATACAAAGTAGAAACCGTAGAACCTCCATTAATAGTTATGGTGATCGTATCTCCCGTACCCGCACTTTGAATTCCCGATTCCTGAAATGCAGAAGTGCCCGGTGCAGAATGAGACAAGCCATAACTTCCCGCAGGAATCCCTGTCAGAAAAATACTTCGCGCTGCTCCAGTTGTATTATCTATAATGGTTGTTACTTCACCATTCCTCTTGAACGAAAGAATGTGCAATAACGAATCACCCGATATTGCAGATATTCTCACAGCCCCCGGCTTTATATAATGCAACACCTGCCGCAAGCGGAAATAAGTTGATGACGGAGTAAACGAAGTATAACCCGTATCATTCGCAAGCGTGTTCGGTGCGGCATAAGCAACCTCCCAATATGAAACATTTGCAAGCGTAAGATCGCTGTACAATTCATCGAAGGTGGGATTAGCCATTTCAGTTTGTGCAGTAGTAAGTCCTTTTGTAAGCCCGAAGTTGTAAAGCATACTTCGATAAGGGTCTGCAGTGCCGTAATTGTGGTAAGAAATTCTTCCGACATAGCTCCACATCTCCGTATCATTTTGCACAGGAGTAATAAAATTCCAATCAGTCTGTGGAGCCACAGCTTCGGCATATTGAGAGCGTGTATTTAAACCCTGTGCAATCAACCGCGGACCGAGCGCCTTCACATCATCAGCAAGCACATTGGCAGTCACGCTTCCCTGCGGCTCATTGTAAATCACATCATAATTTATATCTATGCCGTAAGTATCCCGCATATATACTGCACTCGCCCATATCTGCTGAGCGCGCTCACCGGGATGAAACATGATCCACGGCTTTTGATCAGTGGCATGAGTGGGATAACCCGGACTTGAATAAAAGTTTGGCTGATAACCTTTGGCAATAACCTTGTTCTTAAAATAAACTAAATAGTTTGCCAAACCAACGGGCAGAGATGATGCTTGAAACTTAGCCCAGTCAATACTGTCACAATCTCCAATGTCCATGCCCGTTCCGTCAATGCGCGGACCTACTTCCCATGTGCGTGAACCGGTCAGTCCGAGATCATCCGCAAGGTAATCGAGCATCTGATAATTGACCGGGTTGGCAACAGTTGAATCGAGCATAGACCAAGCTCCGCCCACATGTCCGAGTATTCCTCCGCCATGCCCCCAACCTGTTATGGTTTGAAACTGAACACTAGAATCAATTGCAATTGTATCTTGTGAATACGCAGTAATATTTACTGAGGAAAGCAAGAGAAGAACGATAAATTTTGATTTCATCTTGTCTGCGGGTTTGTTGAAACGCCTGACAAAGTTAGCAAAGTAACTCTTCTTTGAAATATTGTAATTGATACTTATGATTGAACCGGTGACTGTGTAACAGCACCGAACTCAAACTGCATTTCATTCAGCTTGCGGTAAAGCCCGTTGTGGCTCATAAGTTCACTGTGTGTTCCGCTTTCACTCACAATACCTTTATCTATCAACACAATTTTATCTGCATTGCGGATCGTAGAAAGACGGTGAGCAATTACAAAAGAAGTACGTCCTTTCATCAGGTTCTCCAATGCATCCTGCACCAACTGTTCACTTTCACTATCGAGCGAAGAAGTTGCCTCATCCAAAATTAAAATAGCAGGGTCTTTTAAAATGGCACGTGCAATAGCAATCCGCTGTCGCTGACCTCCACTCAATTTTATCCCGCGCTCACCAACAATAGTTTCGTACTTTTCAGGAAACCGATCTACAAATTCATTGGCATGGGCTTTTCTCGCAGCAGAAAAAATTTCTTCATCAGTAGCATCGGGTTTTCCATACGCAATATTTTCTTTGATGCTTCCTCCGAATAAAATTACATCCTGCGGAACAAATGCCATCTGCATCCGCAATTGGGAAAGAGGAAATTCTTTTGATGGCCGCTCATCAAAATACAAGGAGCCATTGTCCGGCTCATAAAACTTCAGTAGCAAAGAAGCAATCGTACTCTTGCCCGCACCGCTTGGACCAACAATGGCGATCTGCTCACCATTACCTGCAGTAAGAGAAACATCTTTTAAAACCTGCAGATCTTTCCTGCTCGGGTAGCTGAAAGCAACATGATCAAAACGAACATTGCCTTTTAAATGATATTGAGGTTCAACAACAGTTTGTTTCAGTTCAACGGCTTCACCTTCGCTTCGCAGAATTTCGCGGATGCTTTGCGTTGCACCTAATATTTTTTGCAACTGGCTGAACATATCTGCAAAGCCCGCAAACGTTCCTCCAACAAACATGGAGAAGATAACAAACATTGTAAGAGAACCGATAGTGAGTTGTCCGCTTTGAATCATTCCGGCACCATACCACATTACAAAAGCAATGGCACCGAACACACTAAAAATCATAAATGAAACAAACGCTCCACGGTAACGCGCATTGCTTATTGCAGTGTTCACTACGGCATAAATACTTTTTACGTACCGGCTTATTTCATAAAACTCACTCGTGAATGCTTTCACAATTGAAATACCCTGAAAAGTTTCCTGCACAATCGTTCCGCTGTCTGCCAATTGATCCTGTGCTTTGCGCGCCATCTTGCGAATGCGCATTCCGAACACTACCGCAAGCACTGCAATCACGGGAACTACAGCGAGCATGACCAACGCAAGTTTTGTGCTGATCCAGAAAATAAATGCAAGCCCGATTACCAACGTAAAAATGCCGCGGAGAAATTCTGCGAGTGTAAATGAAATGGCATCCTGTATCTGCGATAAGTCGGAAGAGATGCGGTTGCTTAGTTCGCCCACTCTTTTCTCCGTGAAAAAACTCATCGGCATGCTCAGCAATTTGCTGTAAACATCTCTGCGCATATCAGCGAGCGATTTTTCTCCAACCTCAGTAAGAAGATAGACACGCATGAAAGAAAAAACGGTCTGGACTCCAAGCTGCGCAAAAATGAGAAGCAAAGTAGTATTCAAGCTCCAGTGAATTGCCTTTAACCCAAAGCTGAATGAAGAGCCGATACTGTTTCCCGCCATTGGAAGTATTGCACCAGGTGAAGCCGCATCAATCATTTTGCCGAGGAAGAGCGGGAACAAGCTCGTGGTAAAAGCAGAGAGTGCAATAAACACTAAGCTAAGAATAAACTTTCCGCGATATGGTTTTAGATACGTGAAAAGAATAAGCGCTTGCCCTAAGCTCTCTTTCGAAATCTTTACTTTCGGAGTTTCTTCTTTCTGCTTTCCGTTACTTGTATAATTATTTCTTCCGCGTGCCATCTGTGGATGTACTCATTGAAAAGACGTTCGTGTTGAGAAATATTTCAATATTCTGAAACTCCCTTGTTCTGTTACATCAAGAATTGATTGCTTTATTTTTCGAACAACTGGATACTACTATTGATGAAGATGCGGAAGGTTCGGCACAAAAACATTTCGCACTTTTTAAGGGTTTATTTCGATCCCACCACTTTAAATCCGCGGCTGCGCATCAATGCATCACTGCTTGGGTCTTTGCCGCGGAAAGCACGATAACCTTCTGCTTCATCCACAGTAGCACCCACGCTGAACACATGATCAACCAACCGTTTTGCAACGGCCTTGTCATAAGGTCCGCCTGCTTCAGTAAATGCTTCAAAAGCATCTGCGCTTAGTACATCAGACCACAGGTAACTGTAATAACCTGCCGAGTAACCATCATCAGCAAAAACGTGTGCGAATTGTGGAGTACGGTGGCGCATCACAATTTCTGAAGGCATGTTCATCGCAGTAAGTGTTGCGCGTTCAAAAGAATCCGGATCAATTTTTACATTGCCTGCAAGGTGCAGCTTCATATCAATAAGCGCACTGGCGAGGTATTCAACAGTTGTAAATCCTTTATTGAATTTTGAAGAGCTTTTTATTTTATCTACCAGCGACTGCGGAATAGGTTGTCCTGTTTTGTAATGCAATGCAAATTTATTCAGCACTTCAGGAGTGGTAAACCAACGCTCTAACAATTGCGAAGGGAACTCGACATAATCGGTAGCAACGTTTGTTCCGCTCAGGGTAGGGTAGGTTACTTTAGAACTCAACCCATGCAGTGCATGACCGAACTCGTGAAATAAAGTTGTCGCATCATCAAATGAAATCAATACCGGCTCACCCTCTTTGCCTTTTATAAAATTACAATTGTTGGAAACAATCGTTGTGATGTTGCCATTCAGTTTTTCCTGATCGCGGTGTGCATTCATCCATGCACCCGATCGTTTGCCCTTGCGCGCATACGGATCGAAGTACCACATGCCGATCAGTTCACCGGAAGTTTTATCAGTTACTTTAAATGCGCGCACGTCAGGATGAAAAACCGGAACATCAGTTAACTGAGTAAACTGCATGTTGAACAATTCACCCGCCACATAAAACATTCCTTCCCTTAATTTTTCAAGTTGAAGATACTGTTTCACTTCTTCCTGGTTAATGTCGTATTTATCTTTGCGTACTTTCTCTGCATAGTAACGGTAATCCCACGGTTCAATTTTCAGGTGTGCGCCTTCCTTGTCAGCAAGTTTCTGCATGTCGCTTACTTCTTCTTTTACTTTCGCTACAGCAGGTGTCCATACGGATTCAAGTAATTCCATTGCACGTTCCGGTGTCTTCGCCATCTTATCCGCAAGGCGCCAGTGCGCGTGAGTGGGATAACCAAGTAACAATGCACGCTGTGCTCTCAACTGTAAAATCTCGGTGATGATGGCATTGTTATCGTTTGCATCTCCGTTATCTCCGCGGTTGATAAACATGCGCCATGCTTTTTCGCGAAGTGCCCTGTTGTTAGCATACGTAATAAAAGGAACTAGAGAAGAACGGGTATTTGAAATAACCCATTCACCTTTTTTATTTTTAGAGTCAGCAGATGCAAGAGCCGCAGCTTTCACATCATCCGGCAAGCCATCAAGATCTTTTTCATTTGTAATCTCCATAAACTTATCGCCTTCGTCCGACAACAGGTGCTGGCTGAATTTAGTAAACAGCGTAGCGAGCTTTTGATTGATGTCAGCCACTTTCGCTTTGCTGTCAGCATCAAGCTTTGCTCCTGCCAACACAAAACTTTTGTAGTAACGCTCAAGCAGCATTTGCTGTTCATGGTTCAGATCTTTCTTTGAAGGATCGTTGTAAACTGTTTCTATTTTTTTAAACAGTGCCGTATTCTGAACAATGGAATCATTAAAGGAAGACAGGCGCGGCTCCATTTCTGTCTGGATAGTATCCAGTTGAGGAGTAGTGAGGTTACTCGTCCAGATGCCGTAAATAGCACGTACACGTTTAAGTGTGTTTCCCGTCCGTTCCATTCCTTCAATTGTGTTTTTGAAAGTGGGCGGCTCGGTATTACTCACAAGTTTATTTATTTCATCGCGGTTTTCAGTCATTGCCGCTTCCAGTGCGGGTTTGAAATCTTCCACCTTAACTTTATCAAAAGGAGGAACTCCGTTGTAGGGTCCTTCCCATTTCTGAAGCAGGGGATTTGATGATGTATTGTCCTTCATTTTTTTGTTTAAGCAATTGGTTGTGAAAATTGCCATTGATAAAAGGATTGAGTAGATGCTGAGTTTGCGAAGCATAGGGTTTTATTTAAAATAGTAGTTCGGATAATGCGCACTGCAAATAAACACAAAGCAATTGAAAAACCAACTTCTTTATACAGGTATCATTTTACCGGGGCAGGAGTTCCGTTGCCGCCATCAAAAACAAATTTCCAGTTGCAGTCTTTTTGTTTTTTCCAGATGGTGTAGTAGTTGCCGTAGTAAGTTGAATCTTTGGTTACGTATTTCCAGTTTCCCAACGTATAACCAATCTCACCTGACTTTGCTGCTTCTGCTCTAAACGGTTTCCATGAAATATCTTTCGTGCCGTCTTTTCCGTTCCAATATTTTTGGAGCGCTCCTTTGCCTATTACCGGCAGTTCACCTTCCTTCGGTTTCATTACGCTGTCGTCAGCGTAGAGAAGAAGCGTTTTGTAAAACCCTTCCCGCGATGCCATCTCGCTCATGGCAATGTCTGCTTTAATGATTTCCTGCTTCGCCTGTTCACTTGCGTCCTGTGTGCAGCCGTAAAAAAGAATTGAAATGAAAAGGAGTTTCTTCATTGTGTAAAAGTAAAGTTTTGAAATCATCGACAAAAAGCTTGAAATCACCACCAATTTAGCAACAAGCGCCTGCTTCAAAGCAAAGAAACGCCTGCCTGTGCTTCTTGAAACCAGGGGCATGCAATGGTAAACCGGACAGGTTTTTCTTTATTCGGTTCCCCTTTTATGCAAATCCGCTGCAAAAACATACATATCTTTCATTTTGCTTATAACATGAACCCAATGTTACATAACATTGTCCTCGTGTTATGTAACATTGTCTCCGTGTTACATAACATCGTCTTCATGTTATATAACATTGCCTTCATGTTACATAACATCGTCTTGATGTTATATAACATTGTCTTCATGTTAATAAACATTGCCTTCATGTTATGTAACATTGTCCCCATGTTAATAAACATTGTGTTCATGTTATGTAACATTGTCTCTGTGTTAATAAACATTGTGTTCATGTTATGTAACATTGCCTCCATGTTACATAGCATTGTCTGGGTGTTATGTGACATGAACGTTGGGTTTGTAAACATTCTATCAGTGGTTGCAAACTTTGAAAGAGGCCTCGTTAGCATTATGGAGATTTAAAACAAGGCAATCTTTCAGGGATGATTTTGAATAAGTACGTTTGAACCGATTTATCCATTTTCATGAACGAAGAAACACTCAAATCTTTTATTGCCTATTGTGCGAAACACATCAAAGGAGATGAAAAAGGCGAAGCGCAAATTTTTCTCGATCATTTTTTTACAGCATTTGGTTATGCTGATGGATTGAAAGGTGCAGGTGCCGAGTGTGAATTCCGAATCAAAGACGAAAAGAAACGCAGCACTTCATTTGCTGATTTGGTTTGGAAGCCGCGCGTCCTCATAGAAATGAAAAAGCGCGATGAAGATTTATCGCTGCATTACCAGCAGGCGCTTGAGTATTGGTTTAAACTCGTTCCTAACCGGCCTCAATTTGTAATACTATGCAACTTCGATGAGTTCTGGATTTATGATTTCAACCTCAAAATTTCTGAGCCGGTTGATATAATCGCAATTGGTGAATTGGCTTCGCGCTCTGAAGCATTTTCTTTCCTGCTGCCCAAACCGAAGCCACCTGTATTTAATAAAGACAGAGAAGATGTAACCGAACTGGCAGCAAAACAGGTGAGCCACGCTTTCCTCTCGATGGCTGACGGACAAAACAAAAGAGTATCGCGCGAAGATGCACTACATTATTGTTTGCAATGTGTGGTAGCCATGTTTGCTGAAGATGTGAACTTGTTGCCCGAAAAAATTTTCACACGTATTATCGAAGAGTTAGAAAGAGAAGGTGGAACGGGTTTCGATAAAGTGCCGTTGTCCTACGATCTCATTGGTGGCTTGTTCCAGGCAATGAATACGCAAGGCATAAAGCCCGGAGGAAAATACAGAGGAGTTGATTATTTTAATGGAGGACTTTTTGAAAAAATTCTCCCGATTGAACTTACCAAAAAAGAAATTGAATACTTCGAGTCCGCTTCAAATCAAACGTGGCGAAAAGTAAACCCTGCCATCTTCGGAAGTTTGTTTGAAGGACTGATGCTCGATAAAGAACGCCACAAGTTAGGCGCACATTACACGCATGAAAAGGACATCATGAAAATTGTTGATCCTGTAATTGTGCGCCCATGGAGAAGAAAAATTGAAGATGCTGATACGCTTGATGAACTGATCGAACTGATCGAACAGTTGCGCAATTTTAAAGTGCTCGATCCTGCCTGCGGTAGCGGCAACTTTTTATTTGTGGCATACCGTGAAATGAAAAATCTCGAAAAGCAATTGCTTGCCCGCATCCGTGCACTTCGTGTAAGAAGCAAAGAAGACAGCAAGCGGTATGTAAAGTTTATGACTTCAAGTACCGGAAAGTACGTAAGCACAAAACAGTTTTATGGTATAGACATTAAGCCCGATGCAGTTGAACTTGCTAAAGTAACATTGATGATTGCAAAAGAGCTTTGGTATTTACAAGGCACACACGATAAAAATTTTGACAGGGAAGATGCATTGCCGCTCGATAATCTTGATGAGAATATTATCTGCACCGATTCTCTTTTCACGGAATGGCCCGAAGTGGATGCCATCATTGGCAACCCACCCTATCAAAGTAAGAATAAAATGCAGCAGGAATTCGGAGCGGAATATGTGAACAAGTTGCACAGCGCATTTCCTGAAGTGCCTGGCAGAGCCGACTTCTGCGTGTATTGGTTTTATAAAGCACACAAGCGATTGAAAGAAGATGGCTATGCAGGATTAGTAGGAACGAATACCATTCGCCAAAACTACAGCCGCGAAGGAAGTTTGGATTATATTGTAAATAATGGGGGCACAATTATAGAAGCAGTTTCGACAGAACCATGGATTGGTGACGCTGTAGTTTATGTTTCAATTGTAGCGTGGAAGAAAGGCGAAGAGAAAGGAATAAAAAATCTTTATTATGGTGATGAAAAAAGGAATATAGAACTTCATAAGCAAGAAACCATCAACAGCAGTTTAAGTTTATCTATTGATGTTGTTTCCGCTTTTGTACTTGAGTGCAACAAGGTGCCAAAAAAATGTTTTCAAGGGCAAACTCATGGGAATGAAGGTTTTTTAATTTCCGTAAAAGAAGCTGAAATGCTTTTAAAGGAAAATAAAAAAAACGCTGAAGTATTACATCCATTTTTAATAGGGGATGAATTGGTTGGCAGTTTTCAATCTCAACCTAAAAGGTTTGTAATTGACTTTAGTAAGATGGATATGATCAAAGCATCTTCTTACAAAGAGCCATTTAAAATTTTACAAGAAAAAGTTTTACCTGAAATTGAGGAGAAAGCTGAATTAGAACGAACAGGAAAAATAAAAGCAAACGGAAGGGATGCTTGGTTGAAAATGTGGTGGAAGATGTGGCGTAGACGAGAAGATATGCTTGATGCAATTGCAGATTTGAAACGATACATCTCAATTTCCCGAGTTTCAAAAAGACCAATTTTTGAATTTATAGATTCTCAAATAAATCCTAATGATGCGTTAATGGTTTTTGCTTTTGAAGATGACTACTCTTACGGAATTATTCAATCTGACTTTCATTGGAAATGGTTTTTAGAAAAATGCTCAACACTCAAAGGTGATGCTCGTTATACAACAGATTCTGTTTGGAATACTTTTCCTTGGCCACAAACCCCAAATCAAAAACAAATAGAAAAAGTAGCAGTAGCATCCAAAGCATTGCGCGATGCGCGTAACAAAGCCATGCAGGAACATCACTACTCATTAAGAGATTTGTATCGCATCCTCGAACAGCCCGGCAAAAACCCAATCAAAGATTTACATGCTGCATTAGACAAAGCAGTAATGGAAGCATACAGCTTCGATGAAACAAAAGACATCCTCACCCAACTGCTCCAACTCAACAAACATGTTCACGAAAAAGAAACACGCAATGAGAAAGTAACCCCTCCGGGGTTACCTGAGTGGGTAAAGAATAAAGAGAAGTTTGTGAGTGGGGATTGTGTGAAGTGGGAGGGTTAAGAATTTGAGATAGGAAAAACGAAATAAAGCAAATACAATAATTGATTTACTTTGCAGGACTTTTACAATGATTACACGATTAAAAATTGACGGCTTTAAAAATTTAGTAAACGTTGACCTGAGGTTTGGTCCGTTTACTTGTATTGCAGGATTAAATGCTATTGGTAAATCAAATCTTTTTGATGCCATTCATTTTTTAAGCGACCTATCTGACAAAACGCTTTTGGATGCAGCCAAGTCAGTGAGAAGTGAAGGTCAGAAAAATTCTGACATCCGTTCATTGTTTCATCGGGTGGGCGAAAATATTTATCGTTCTGATAAAATGACATTTGAAATAGAAATGTTGATTCCCGAAGAAGGTACCGATGAGTTAGGACAGCAAGCCCAAGCAAGTATTACTTCGGTAAAATATAAACTTGTTTTAGGAATAAAGAAGGATGGTTATAATGGTGATGGGCTTATTGAAATACTCGAAGAAGAATTACTCCCTATTGCTCAGAGGGTATTTTTAAAGAGTATTGCTTTTGATGCAAACAATGAGTGGAAAAAAAGTGTCATAAAAGGGAAGAGGAATATTCCATTTATTTCATCACAGACTAAAGAGGGAAATAAATTAATCCGCTTGCATCAGGATAAACTAAAAGGGAAGGCACTTGACAGAAGAGCCGATCAACTTCCCAAAACTGTATTGTCTTCTGCTGATGCCTCCCAAAACCCTACAGCTCTAATTGTCAGAAATGAAATGCGTTCATGGAAATTATTACAACTTGAACCGAGTGCACTTAGACAGTCAGATGAATTTCACATAATAAGCAATGCCAAATTAGGTTCCAATGGTTCTCATCTTGCAGCGACTTTGTATAGGTTAAAGCAAGAAGCAAAAGATAGACCGAATGTTTATCAGTTATTGGCAAATCGGCTGACAGAATTGGTTGATGACATTGTAGAAGTTGATGTTGAAAAAGATGATAAGAGGGAATTGCTGACTTTGAAAATAAAAGATCGAGAAGGAACATTGCATCCTGCAAGATCACTTTCTGATGGAACATTAAGGTTTATTGGATTGGCAGTTTTAGAACTCGACCCTCAAACAAACGGAGTCATCTGCATGGAAGAACCTGAAAACGGAATACATCCTGAAAAGATTACTTCTGTTTTAAGATTGCTTCAGGATATTGCTGTTGATTCAACTTGTGCCGTAGGGACTGATAATCCGTTGCGACAGGTAATTATAAATACCCATTCTCCTTTAGTAGTACAGCAGGTTACTGAAGACTCTTTGCTAATGGCTGAATTGAAGGAAGACATTACAGAAATTAAAAAGAAGGGTAAGGAAGTAAAAGTGAAATTCAAAAAAGTTGTTTTTAGCCCCCTATCTGAAACATGGAGAACTAGAACAGATAGTCATTTGAATCCTGTTACAAAGGGCAAGTTGTTGACTTATTTAAATTCATCAAGAGCTGCATCCGAAGAAAAATATAGTATGGCTAATGAGAAACACACAACCTACGAATCGCCTGTAAAAAAGAAACGAGTTATTGACAGGGTTGATTATAACCCTCAGCTAAAATTTAATTTATAAGTTGAAAAAGGAAATTAGCTATACCTTATTATCTGATGGATCTTCTGATAAAACTTTAATGCCAATTATTAACTGGGCACTGCGGCAAAACATTTCAGAAGATACATTGGTGCAATCGGATTGGGCTGATCTTTATTATAGTCCCGAAAAATTAAATTCATTGACAGAGAGGATAAGTTACACTCTCGATAATTTTCCTTGTGACATTTTATTTGTTCATCGTGATAATGAAAGTTCATCCGAAGATGATTTTGTAAGCAGGCGGACAGAAGTTTTAGATGCCTGGACGGGCTCAATCAAATCAATCAAAAATAAAATGGTTCCTGTCATTCCTATTCGAATGACTGAAGCTTGGCTTTTAATAAATGAATTTGCTATTAGAAAAGCTTCGGGTAACCCTAATGGAGATGTTGAAATAAATTTACCGCCTTTAAATACTCTTGAGAAGATTCCTGATCCTAAGAATGAATTGAGAGGGTTAATAAGTACCGCAAGTGAACTTAGAAAGAGGAATTTGCGAAAACTTAATTTGGGACAAGCCGTTCATCTTGTTTCAGAAAACATTACTGATTTTTTACCATTGCAAAGTTTGACTGCTTTTAAAAAATTTGAACTTGATTTGCGCTCTGTCTTGTCAGCATTGAATTTGATAGCAGAGAATTAATGGCACAATCAAGCATCGAATGGACTGAAATGACATGGAACCCAACCACAGGTTGTGATAAACTTTCAGCAGGTTGCAAGTTCTGCTATGCAGAAGTAATGTCGCGCAGATTGAAAGCAATGGGCATGAAGAAGTACAAGAATGGATTTAAGATTGCAATTCACGAGGAAGAATTGAAGAGACCCTACTCATGGAAAAAACCAACTACCGTTTTTGTAAACTCAATGAGCGATTTGTTTCATAAGGAAGTCCCGCTTTCATTCATTAAAAAAGTTTTCAAGGTAATGAATGACACGCCTCAGCACACTTATCAGGTACTTACCAAAAGACCAGAGTTGGTTTTGAAATACAACAGAAACTTAAACTGGTCGCCCAATATCTGGATGGGAACTTCTGTTGAAGATGAAAGAGTGACCGAGCGAATTGATTCATTGCGCACAACAGATGCACACATAAAATTTCTTTCATTGGAACCGTTGATTGGAGCATTACCAAAGTTGAATCTGCGTCATATTCACTGGGCTATTGTAGGAGGAGAATCAGGTCATGGTGCAAGACCAATGAAATCTGATTGGGTTTGGGAAATTAAGAAACAATGCGATAAAGCAGATGTTTTATTTTTCTTTAAGCAATGGGGTAAGAAGGAATTCAACCCAAATCAAAATGATCCTACTATTGAAACAGATCATTCGAATCACGCAAAAGGTGGTTGTCAATTAAAAGGAAGAATTTACAGAGCAATGCCTCAAAGACCGAATTTGAAAATAGCGGTTTAATAATTGTTCCGTATGGCTCTTCCGAGAGTCTTCAGGAAGACCCCTGCAATAATTATCAGAGATAGCTTAATCGATACTATCTTGCAGGGGGAGAAAAACAGTTGATAAGGCAAAAACTTCCAACGGAAACTTTCATTAAGCGCACAGTGGCTTACATTCTTTCAACAGGAAAACTTTGTGAGTACAAATACAAATATCGCTTCAGGTAAAAAACGCCCATCAACATTTCATTTCTTAATTTATCTTCGCCCTCCCGAAATTCGTAGTTCGGAAAACATCAATCAGTAAGTTATGAAAATTATTTTCCCCGATAAAAATGTGCGTGAATATCCTGACGGTACCAATGCACTTGATATTGCTAAAAGCATCAGCGAAGGATTGGCACGGAATGTTCTCTCCGCAAAAGTGAATGGTGTTGTGCAGGATGCAACGCGCCCGATCAATAGCGATGCAACACTTGATCTTCTTACATGGAGCAATGACGAAGGCAAGTCAACCATGTGGCATTCTTCTGCTCACTTAATGGCGGAAGCGTTGGAGAGTTTTTATCCGGGAGTAAAATTCTGGGTAGGTCCTCCGGTTGAACATGGTTTTTATTACGATGTGGATTTAGGCGAGCATAAAATTTCTTCTGAAGATTTCCCAAAGATTGAAAAGAAGATGCTTGAGCTTGCTCGATTGAATAATCCATACATGCGCAGCGAGATGAGCAAAGCGGATGCGCTGAAATACTTTTCTGAGAAAGGCGATCAATACAAACTCGATCTCCTGGAAAGACTTGATGATGGAAGCATCACTTTTTATCAGCAGGGAAATTTTACCGACTTGTGCAGAGGTCCGCACATTCCGCACACCGGTTACATCAAAGCCGTAAAGCTGATGAACCTTGCAGGTGCATACTGGAAAGGCGATGAGAAGAACAAACAGTTGACTCGTATTTACGGAATCACATTCCCGAAACAGAAGGAACTTGATGAATACCTCGCCATGCTTGAAGAAGCAAAGAAGCGCGACCACCGCAAGATTGGTAAGGAGATGGAAATATTTATGTTTGATGATGAAGTAGGTCCCGGTCTTCCTTTGTGGTTACCAAATGGTGGTGTGTTGATCGAAGAATTAGAAAAGCTTGCGAAGAAAACCGAGAACGAAGCGGGTTACCTGCGCGTTCGCACTCCGCATATTGCGAAAGAGCGCATGTATTTAACTACAGGACATCTTCCCTACTATGCAGACAGCATGTTTCCTCCAATGGAAATGGATGGAGAGAAATATTATCTCAAGCCGATGAATTGTCCGCATCATCACAAAATATTCGGTGAGATGAATCCAAGCTACCGCGAGCTTCCTATTCGCCTTGCAGAATATGGAACATGTTATCGCTACGAACAGTCAGGAGAATTATTCGGATTGATGCGCGTGCGTTGTTTGCAGATGAACGATGCACATATCTATTGTACCAAGGATCAGTTCGCTGATGAGTTTCGTGGAGTGAATGAAATGTACCTGAAGTATTTCAAAATATTCGGCATTGATAAATACGTAATGCGTTTCAGTACACATGCTCCTGAAAAATTAGGAAAGAAATACCTCGACAATCCTGAACTTTGGAAAGAGACAGAGGACATGGTTCGCAATGTTCTTATTGATTCAAATATACCTTATGTAGAAGTTGCTGATGAGGCTGCTTTCTACGGACCGAAGATTGACGTTCAGGTTTGGTCAGCTATTGGTAGAGAGTTTACGTTGGCAACAAACCAGGTTGACTTCGGTGTGCCTGCCCGTTTCGGCATAACTTACCGTACTAAAGAGAATACGCAGGAAACTCCCATTTGCATTCACCGCGCTCCTCTCGGAACTCATGAGCGGTTCATCGGTTTCCTTATCGAGCATTATGCGGGTAATTTCCCTTTATGGCTGACTCCCAAGCAGGTAGTCATTCTCCCGATTAGCGAAAAGTATGAGGAATATGCGAAGGAAGTTTTGAGGGTACTAAAAAATTACGATATTCGCGCCCTCGTTGACGATCGGAACGAAAAGATTGGCAAGAAAATAAGGGATAACGAGATCAAGAAAATCCCTTACATGCTGATAGTTGGAGAAAAGGAGATGGAAGAAAGACAGGTTTCGGTTCGCAGGCATGGCGGAACAGATGAAGGAAAGAAAAGTGCGGAAGATTTCTGTCAGCTTATTCAAAGTGAAATTAAAATGCAACTAAGCTAAAAAATCCCTTGCGAAGAATCATTATTATAAACAGTTAAAACAACAAACCCATAGCAACACCATTTACTCCCAGACCAGCTTTCTCCCTGCGCCCTTACGGACGCTATGGCGGACCGCGCAAGAAAGAAGCTGAACACAGAATCAATGATCTGATCAAAGCGCCAGAGTTGCGTTTGGTTGGTGACAATGTGAAGCAGGATGTTTACTCACGCGAAGACGCGCTGAAGTTGGCAGAGGAGTTAGGTCTTGATCTGGTGGAAGTGGTGCCTAATGCCGATCCACCGGTTTGTAAAATTATAGAGTATCAAAAGTTCTTATACGATAAAAAGAAAAAAGAGAAAGAGTTAAAATCGAAACAGCTGAAGCAAGTTGTAAAAGAAATCCGCTTCGGACCAAACACAGATGAACATGATTTCAATTTCAAAGTGAAACATGCCATCAACTTTCTCGATGAAGGAAATAAAGTAAAAGCATATGTTCATTTCAGGGGAAGAGCAATTGCATACAAAGAGAAAGGAGAAATTATCCTTCTCAAATTTGCACAGGAACTCGCTGAATATGGAAAAGTAGAAATGATGCCGAAGCTGGAAGGGAACAGAATGTTTTTGTTTCTCGCACCGCTTCCTCACAAGAAAAAGAAGTAGGCAGTTGGCAGTTGAAGAAATAAAAAAAAATAGTAATTCGATAATTCGTAATCCATTCGTAATTCGTTGATAATATGCCTAAGCAAAAAACAAACTCAAGCGCCAAGAAGCGTTTCAAAGTAACAGGAACAGGAAAGATAAAACGCAAACATGCGTACAAAAGTCATATCCTCACCAAAAAGACCACCAAGCAGAAACGCAACCTCACTCATGCAGCACTTGTTAGTGCTGGAGATACTGACAGAGTGTTGAAGATGCTGGTGATGAGGTAGAATCGTTATTGGTTATTCAAAAAGCCAATTCAATTCTTAATTTCTAATTCCCAATTTCAAATTTCTATAAACCAGACAAAAAGCAATTAAGATTCTTCCGGCAAACGGAAGAGCGCTTCAGTCAAAAACTAAAATCAAATGCCTCGTAGTGTCAATTCAGTCGCGTCAAGAACACGCAGAAAAAAACTTCTAAAACTCGCCAAAGGTAATTGGGGAAGAAGAGGAAATGTATTAACCGTAGCCAAGCACACCGTAGAAAAAGGTTTGCAGTATGCTTACCGCGACCGCAAAGCGAAAAAGCGTACTTACCGTTCGTTGTGGATTCAGCGTTTAAACGCTGCCGCTCGCGAACATGGAATGAGCTACTCAGAATTTATCGGAAAGATTCATAAGAACAACATTACGCTGAACCGCAAGGCACTCGCTGATCTGGCAATGAATCATCCCGATGCGTTTAAGACAATAATAAGTTCACTCAAATAACTACGCCATAGTTTTTAGTGGAAGAGAAGGGAGTCCGTAAGGATTCCCTTTCTTATTTCTGCCTGTTGATTCCATGGTTTGAATTAAAAACATTCAGCGATATTTGAATATGATTTTTGATCTTCAAAAGGCGAAAAGGTTTTTAATTGACAATTTTTTATGCTTGATTCTCTTTTGCACTTTCTTTTTACTCTATTTCACTCTCTCCTTCAACAACCGTCTTGCAGCCGATGATTTTTATTTTCTGAAAAATTTAAACGATCATGGATGGTGGCAAAGCATGGTTCTGTCGTGGCATTCGTGGGTTACAAGATGGAGTTCGGTATTGTGGTTGAATGTTGTTTTCTTCTCTTACAAGTTGACGGGAAGTTTTTTGGTTTATCATCTTGTAACACTTGTCGCTTTATTTTTTGCAATTGAAAGAATTTTGCTCAGTGCTTCCTCTTACTTGCACCAACCTCAAGTTTCGGGCTTCAGGTTTCAAGTTTCCCTCTTTGTTGTTTCATTCTTTTTTCTTGCGGGCAGCATTGGCGAAACTTTTTTTTGGATAACATCTACTGCAATGTACTTGTCGAGCTTTATTGCATTGTGTTTTCTTATTTCTGAAGTGATAAAAGAAAAAGTAAATTTCTTGTCAGCTTTTATTTGCATTGTTTTTTCAGCTTTTATTGGTGGAGCAGCAGAAGCAATTTCGATTTCTGGATTTTTTATTCTTGCATTGATCCTATTTTTTCAAGTGAGGGAGAAGAAAAAATCTTGGTTATCTCTCTTGTCAATTTTGATTTTACTTGTTTCAATTATTATCAGTTATGCAGGAGAAGGCAGATTGCTTCGGCAATCCGCATTGCCACATACTTCAACGATTGATGCAATGCTCATTCCAATAAAGTCAATCGCTCAAATGGAAATTTATTTTCTGAAAGAGAAAGTGCTGTGGGCTATTTTATTTTTTCTCGCGTGGATGGGCTTCGCAGAAAGAGTTTCTATTTACAGGAGATTTAAGTCTGACATAATCCTAAAGATTCTGGTGTGGTATGTTGCTTTGTCTTTCGTATTTCTTTTTCCGACCTGTTATTTGCTTGGAGAAATTCCACCATTTCGTGCATGGATACTTGTTTCATTTTTGAATTGTTGTTGTCTAGTGTTGTGCGGAATAGTTTTCAGCAACCACACTTCTCTAAAACCTGAACTTGCAAAAGTGATTTCCAATTCAGCGCTTATTATTTTGTCCTTGCTCATTACTAAAACCGCAATCGAACAAAGAAGAATAACAAAAGAGTATGCTCATGCTGTTGACGCAAGAATCGAAGTTCTCGAATCCGCTAATCCTAATGAGGGCAAGGAAATAGTTCTCGACAAACTTCCTGAATCAGGACTCTTGCTTTCTTCCGAAATATCTTCTGATACATCTGATTTCAGAAACCGTCATCTTCAGAGCTATTACGGGTTGAAAGGCGGATTAAAGATAAAGTAAGCGATATTACGACCTAACTTTCGCTTCCATTTGGCAGATTGAAAAAATCCTTTACTTTTGCGCCTCCAAATTCTAAAAATTAAACATGTTAATAGTAGCAGTAAAAGACAACGAAAGCATTGATAAGGCGCTTAAAAAGTTCAAAAAGAAGTTTGAACGTACAGGTGTAGTTCGCGAATTGCGCGACCGTAAAAACTTTGAAAAACCATCCATCACAAGGCGTCAGGAAATTATCAAGGCAAGGTATCTTGATAAGTTGCGCAGAGACGGAATTTTATAAGTAAAATACTTCGTATCTTTACATCACAGATTAGATTATGATCGTGGTGGAAAAGACATAAGGAGAGAGAGGAAAACTTCGGTTGGCTTCTCTCTTTTTTTATTGGCAGCATGACGGCACGCAACAGTTTCATTCAATACATCAAGTTCGAAAAACGTTTTTCTCCCCACACCGTGCTTGCGTACGAAGGTGACCTCAATCAGTTTTTTAGCTACACCGTTGATACCTACGAAACGGAAGAGCCCTCGGAAGTAAATCATTCTATGGTTCGCAGTTGGATTGTAAGCATGATGGAAGAAAAAATTTCTCCGCGAAGCATCACAAGAAAAATTACTGCGCTGAAATCATTTTACAAATTCCTGTTGCGAAATGGCGACATCATATTGAACCCGATGCAGAAAGTTCAGGCACCGAAAATTTCAAAGCGACTTCCTGTTTATGTGGAAGAGCCGAACATGAATCTCCTTTTTACAGAAGTAAAATTTGAAGAGGGATTTATTGGAGTGCGCGATCGCCTGATGATGGAACTATTCTATTCAACAGGAATGCGCTTGTCTGAATTGGTGGGCTTGACAGAGGGAAGAATTGATTTGCATGGCTGCACTATAAAAGTTCTGGGAAAAAGAAATAAAGAGCGCATAATTCCGTTTACTGATTCATTGAAGAACATGATCAAAAAATATCTTGCACTTGACGAAAGGAAAAATGCTTCCTCGGATCAGTTTTTTGTGAACGAGGATGGAACAGCAATGCATCCCAAACGACCGTATCACATTGTTCAGAAATACTTGAAGCAGATCACAACGATTGATAAGAAAAGTCCGCACGTTCTTCGACATACATTTGCAACACACATGTTGAACAACGGTGCTGATCTTAATTCAGTAAAGGAACTTCTAGGTCATGCGAACCTTGCAGCAACGCAAGTGTATACTCATAACACGATTGAAAAATTAAAACAGGTTTATAAACAAGCTCATCCAAGAGCATAAAAATTTAAGGAGAAAAAAATATGAAAGTCAGAGTTCAGTCAATTCATTTTAATGCAGATCAAAAGCTGCTTGATTTTATTAGCGAGAAGGTGGACAAACTCATTCACTTTTACGATCACATCATTGATGGAGAAGTTTTTTTGAAACTAGATAAGTCAAGTGATTTGCAGAATAAAATTGTGCAGATCAAATTACAGATTCCCGGAAACGATCTCATTACAAAACATCAATGCAAAACTTTTGAAGAGGCAACAGATCTTTGTGTAGATGCTCTTTCAAAACAGATCAAGCGCCATAAAGAGAAAATGCGTGGAGAATGAGTGGATTAAATCGCCACTTCACCAAATTTTAACCAACGCTTTCAGGAGTTTCATACCTTTGTTTAGTACGTTCACGAATAAAGTAACTGAAAAGTGTAAGAGAAGAAATAGATTTGAGTGAACTTCGTTTGTTGGAAATCGTATTTGATAGGTATTCATGAACATTCACATCAGTAAATACTTTTTTGTTTTGATAGTGGCACCGAGCATATCTTTTGCTCAAGTTACGGGTGCTGCACAGCTAGTTGAGAAAACGGTAATCAGCTACACCGATACTACGCGTTTGAGTTTTCTTCACGATCCTACTTTGTATTCACAAGGTTGGGATACGCTGGCACAAACAAAATTCTGGCGCGAAGTAACGAATCTCACAAGTGATACCTGTATCATCAACGTTTCTTCCTGTCGCCAGTCATTGCAAAAAGTTTGTCGTGGTGAGTGGTCGCAGTTGACGGAACAGGAGAAGAAATTTATCAAGGACAGTTTAAGTTGCACGAATCATCTAGATGGAAGTTCTACGTTGTTTGTTACTTCAGGCAAAGAGGAATTTTACGAATTGAAAAAAGTTCTCCCTGAAATCAGCAAAGCAATTCATGTGTTTGAGCAGGTTGGAGTTGATCCGTGGTACGCTCAAACAATCATGTTGATTGAAAGCCCGGGAAAGACAAAAGTGAAATCATCGGTTGGTGCAAACGGACCTTTTCAGTTGATGCGTTCTGTTGCGAGACGATATGGTTTGGTTGTAAATAAATCGAGAGATGATCGTTCTGATCTTGCAAAGTCAGCGAAGGTTGCTGCGAAGTTGCTGAACACTGCATGCATTCCGAATGTGAAAAAATATCTTGAAGAATTAAATCTTCCTTACAACGAAACTGATTTGTGGTTTCGCTTGCTGGTACTTCATGCCTATCATGCAGGCGCAGGAAATGTTCATTGCGTTTTGCAGAAGATGCAGCCACAAAAAGGTGGACTTGAATTATTCACTCAACTCTGGCAAACGGAATGCGGAGGATTTAAAAATGAGTCGCAGAATTATTCGCAGATCGCTCTTGCATCACTTTCAAATTTTGATGAACTCATTCAGCAGGATGGCGATACTGTTTATCTTGTGAGAGGGGATAAAGAATTCAAACACTACAACCGCAAGGCAGGCAAGCCCTGGGAAGCATTTCAGTATTTGAATTCATGTCTTGCTGAATACGAAAATGATTTGGTAGAAGGAACAATTCCATACGACTATTTCATGAAACGTGTTGGGCAATTGCGTAAGGAATTAAAACCTGTAGCAGCCAAATTGACTAATGCAACTAATCATTCTCTTAACACATATCCTGCATCTGAGGAACAGATTCTGAATCTCGCAAATCGTTTGATGAAAAAGCAGCGCTGCGATGAAGTGATTTCAATTTTGAAACTGAATCTTGATGCGCATCCGAACTCTGCCGTTACAATGGAACTTTTAGCAAATGCTTATCTGAAGAATGGAAAGAAGCAGCTTGCTGCTGTTTATTCCAATCGTTCAATGGCAGCAAGGGAGAATGCTGAATCGGGAAGCAAAGATTGACTTGCCATCCGTGAGTTGAATGTGTTCAATCCAATGCATAACACCTGACGCCACTTCCTTTACTTATTGATCGTCTGTTTTTCTTTCTCCAAAAATTTCCTTAATCGCAGTTGTGCATTCTCCCGAATGTTCATGTAAAAGAGATTGTAGTCAACGATGTGATAATTTTTGTAATTGAAAAACGGAGTCAGGAAAAAGTGCGGCTTGTTTATTCTGATAACTCCATCATGAACTTGTGCATCAGAGAAGTGAGGAATGACGTGATTGAAATTTTTAAGAAGACCTCCTTTGTTTAACTTATAGGGAGCGTAAATGCTGTCTGTTTTCCATGTCAGGGGATTCGTACAAATGGCTTCACGAGTAGGTTTCACATACCCTTTCGGAAAATAATTTTGAGCATACGATCTCCAGGTTACATAACATCCTGTTTCAGTAGAATCCCTGCACGGCTTCAATTCAATGTATGAAGTGTCATACACTGCAATACCAATTAGGTATGCAGCCACCAATTGTTTCATCAACGGCTTGCCGTCAAAAAAATCCTGCATCAGGCGGATCGCATGAGTAGTGCCCTGGCTGTGCGAAGCGATTATTATTGGGCGACCATGATTCCAATTATCAAGATAGAATTGGAAGGCACGTTTCACATCGCTGTAAGCAAGATCAAATGCCTGATTCGCATCAACTTTTTTTGTAGTGTAATAAGCAGCAAGATGCGCCTGCCTGTATCGGGGACAATAAATTTTTCCGGTAGCATTAAACACACTTGCCTGGTAGAGGATGGTTGTTTCGTCCGCTTTTTTGTTTAACACTTCATCCGTAACATCTGCGTTCCATTGCTTGCTTTTTGCTGTGGTATCTAAGTAAAGAGTTGGATGAATAAAGAATACATCTGCTTCGGCAGTTGCCTGTTCATCTTTACAACCTTTGCATTTCGGTACTCTGTCTGCGTTGTCTTTTTTATCAGGAAGTACTGCCCAGTTCTCTCTGTTATTGTAATCCGGAGCAGGAGGAGAGAGTTGTTGAGAAAAAGGAATGGTAAGAATTTTCGGAATAAATTTTCCAGAGCAGGAGAAAAGAAAAAGAAGAAAGAGGAGAGAAAGGTGTCTCATGATTTCGTTTGCGACTGCAAAGAAATAAATACGGCTGAATATCTGAAAAGTTTATTGTAAGAAGATGAAGTGAAAGAAATTTTAAATGATGAATCCGCTATATTTGCAGGGATGAGTAATTCCAATCTTGATCCTTCCGGAATTGAATTAACGGCTGTCGAAAAAGAATTTGAAAAAGTTCTGCGTCCGCAGGGCTTCGAGGATTTTACGGGGCAGAAGCAGGTGGTTGAAAACCTGAATGTGTTTGTTACCGCTGCACGACAGCGCGAGGAAGCACTTGATCATGTATTGCTGCATGGGCCTCCGGGATTGGGGAAGACCACACTTGCGTATATTTTATCTAACGAACTTGGCGTAAATATTAAAACCAGCAGCGGTCCTGTTCTTGACAAGCCTGGTGATCTTGCAGGACTGCTCACCAATCTTGAACCGAATGATGTGTTGTTCATTGATGAGATACACCGCCTCAGTCCTGTTGTTGAAGAGTATCTTTACTCAGCGATGGAGGATTTCAAGATTGACATTATGATTGAAAGCGGAGCGAATGCACGTTCTGTGCAGATCAAATTAAATCCGTTTACACTGATTGGTGCAACTACGCGTTCAGGTTTGCTTACTTCTCCGTTGCGCGCACGGTTTGGAATTACTTCCCGACTGGAATATTACGATTCATCTTTACTTAAAAAAATAGTGAAGCGCTCTGCTGAAATCCTCCGCATTGAAATTGATGAAGATGCAGCTTTTGAAATTGCGAGAAGAAGCCGCGGCACCCCGCGTATTGCAAATGCTCTTTTACGGAGGGTGCGCGACTTTGCACAAGTGAAAGGCAGCGGAAAAATTGATCTTGCTATTTCTCACCATGCGCTCAAAGCATTGCATGTGGATGAACATGGGCTTGATGAAATGGATAATCGCATTCTTCTCTGCATCATTGATAAATTTAAAGGCGGACCTGTTGGCATTACTACCATTGCAACTGCGGTGAGTGAAGAAGCCGGCACCATTGAAGAAGTGTATGAACCATTTTTGATTCAGGAAGGATACCTGAAGCGCACACCTCGCGGGCGCGAAGCTACTGAACTTGCTTACACACATCTCGGAAGAAAAGGTGGAGCAAGGGAGGGGAAGCTTTTTTAAAGAATATTCAGAAACGCTTTCTGTTTCCAACAGACCTGTTTGTATTTCCTCTCCGTTGAAAACTCTGCGGTCTTCTTTTGCCAGGTTCGTAGAGTGGAGCTGCGCCAAGTTCGGGGGGCATCGGCATCTTCTCTACTTCTTTTCCGATTAAGCGTTCGATGCTTGAAAATTTTTCCTGGTCTCTTTCGTTGATGAAGGTGATGGCTGTTCCTTTTGCATCGGCACGTGCGGTGCGACCAATACGGTGAACGTAATCTTCGGGATCGGGCGGTGCATCGAAATTTACAACAAGATTTATTCCTTCTACGTCAATGCCCCGGCTGAGTACATCGGTGCCTACAAGTATTCGTAATCTTCGTGCTTTAAAATCGCGCATGATTTGTTCGCGTTCGCTTTGGTCGTGATCGGAGTGAAAAGATTTTACGGCATATCCTTTTGCGCGGAGATCGGCACCGAGTTTTTTTACTTTCTCTTTTGTGGATGCAAAGATGAGAACGCTTTGGAATTCGTCATTCTCAAGAATTTTCATGAGCAATTTTTCTTTTTGCGCATCGTAGGTGAGGTATGCCTGTTGGGTAATTCCTTCTGCGGGTTTTGAAATGGCGAGTGTAATTTCTTTTGGCGAATTGAGAATTCGTTTTGCAAGTTCTCTGATTTTTGGCGGCATGGTTGCGGAGAACAACAATGTTTGTCGTTGCTTGGGCAGGTAGCTGATGATGCGCATGATGTCGTCAAAGAAACCCATGTCTAACATTCGGTCTGCTTCATCGAGAATTAAATGTTCGAGGTGGTTGAGGTTTACTTCTTTTGATGAAAGCATGGAGATGAGCCGCCCGGGAGTTGCGGTGATAATATCTGCTCCTTCATGTATTGCTTTGCGCTGCTGCTCCCAAGCCATGCCATCGCCACCGCCATATACGGCAATGGAACTTACGGAAACAAAATATCCGATGCCTTCAATTTGCTGATCTATCTGCAATGCAAGTTCACGCGTGGGTGCAAGGATGAGTGTGTTGAAATGACGGTGTTTTGCGTGAAGAATGTTGTTGATGACAGGTAAAATATATGCTGCTGTTTTTCCGGTTCCTGTTTGCGCGCAGGCAATGAGGTCGTGCTTTTGCATGACGACTGGAATGGCTTGCTGCTGAATGGGGGTGGGTGTATCGTAGCCCATGGAATAAATTCCATCGAGCAGTTGCTGGTCGAGATTAAAATCTGCGAAGGTCAAAGTGAGAATTGATTGAATGTGAAAGTGGGGAGGGCGAAGGTAGCAGAAGAATGGATGATGCACAATTCATCCGGAGGGGGCGGACATAAATTTGAGGAAGTGGCAGCAGGCAGTAAAAAAATCAAGAATACAGTTGGCAATAATCAGCCAAAAAGAAATTCGAGGTTTGTGATTGATGACTAAAACAGGGCTGAGGATGGCGTAAACGGGAGTGACATAGGGATAAACGGAGCTGACAGTGCGATAAACCGGGCTGACAATGACATAAACGGAGCTGAGAGCCGCATAAACGGGGCTGACATAGGCGTAAACGGGGCTGAGAGCGGCATAAACGCGACTATCATTTCCTGTAGATTTGACTAAAAATGCGGTTTTTGCCATTTTTGACCATCAAAGGGACGAAAGAGAGAGGGATGGCAGGAAAAAAAGGATCTATCAGGTAGGTGTTGTTTGGCTTGCAGGTGGATTTGGTTAATTTCTATCAACGATGCATTTGAATTCTTCTCTATCTTTCGAAACCCAAATTTTAGAATAATGAAAAAACAAATTATCCTTTCTCTTTTTTTCCTGCTCGCGAATTTATTTCTGAAAGCACAAACATTTCAACCAACCGCACAACATCCTGAAAAAGGAATTCTTCCGTTCAATGCTCCGTGTACTGATTGCATTGAAGAGCTTGAGAAGCGTTCGGGAAACACGCGCGAATTTTTTAAAAAAAATTCTGACGGGAGCAAAACAATTTACAAACAACAATCGCTGGGAAATATAAATTTTAAAGATGAGAAGGGGTATTGGCGCACGATTGATCCGCAGTTGAAAGAGGAAACGAAAAATGTTTTTGCGGCAAGGCAGCAGCCATCGCCAGTGGTGATTGATCTTGAAAATAAAATTTCTTCTATCACCAATGGAGGAAAGGAATTCCGTTTCAATAAGAATATTTCGCTGGTACATGTAAGCGCTGCAGGAGTGGAAACAAATTTTGGGGCGGGCGATTGGACGCACGTTTCAAAAACGCAAAACTACACGGAGACGATCATTCTTGTTCAGGAATTTTATCCTGGGGTTGATCTGCAACTGATCGCTTCCTCCGGAAAAGTGGAAACAAATTTTATTCTGAAAAATAAAATGCGGTTTGCTGATGGTTGGCTTACGATGAATCAGCAGATTGAAATTCCTGATGGGCTGCAGACGGATTTATCAGGAACTACGTTGATGGATGAAAAATTAAGAATGGGAACTGTTGACATTACGAACACCAATCACACCAACTATTTTTCTTTTAAGCGCAGCTTTGCGCGCGATGCTCATGAGGAATCTGCAAATTATGTGGAGATGCCTTTTTGGATCAACAATAATCAACTCAATTATTTTGTTCCTGTAAGTTGGTTGAATAATTCTTCAACAAAATATCCGGTGGTGCTTGATCCGTTTGTATATTCTTCTGATACGCTTATGCAAGCTGCTATTCTCGGTTCGGGTTATACTGCGGTGTGCGGAACTCTTGGCTGCAGTTATTTTATGAATAATGTTATGACTCCTCCTAACTGCACCATTACCGGCATTTCCTGCTACTTTGCATACATCGCAAGTTTACCCTGTGTTCGCCCTGACGGTGGATTTGATATTACAATGACTTCTTCTATTGATTCGTGCACTACCAGAAATTTTACTTGCCTCGGAGCAATACAAGGCGGATGTTTTTTCTACCCTGCAGAATTGCTTAATGCAGTTCCACCAATTACAGCTTGTGTGCTTCCTCCTCAGTGTACACCATATCCCGTTGACTTCGAACTCCGATTCCACAGATGCAACTGGCTTAATCAAACCGGTTGCGATAATACATGCATTAGCTCAAACTCAGATTGGATAATGAGCATTGAGGGAAGAACAGTTGAAGCAACTTCTGTTTCATTGCCGGCAACTATTTGCCAGGGAAATTGTATTGATATTTCTGTTACTGCCGCGTGGGGTGTTCCACCTTATACTTTTACGTGGCAACCCGGTGCGCTCGTGGGTAGTCCGGTAAATGTTTGCCCGACAACTTCTACAGATTATTTAGGCACTGTTACAGATGCCTGCGGATTGATTGATACATTTTCTACAGGCATTACAGTTCAGAATTGCACAGGTATTACAGAAAACGCGCAGAATATTTTTTCCATTCATCCCAATCCGGCATCAACGGAGTTGACGGTTGAATTCAACAGCGGTGATCAATCATCGAAAAATATTTTTGTGTATGATGTGCTGGGTAGAGAACGGTTTGCGTTGAGAGATTTAAAAGAGAAGAGAGCGCAACTTGATGTCGGTACTTTTTCAAAAGGAATTTATTTTGTGAAAGTGATGAAAGATGAAAAGCAGTTTTTGCAGAAGTTAGTTGTTGAATAAAAGAATTTCGCTGAAGATTCTGTCCGGTATCGGCTAATTCTTAATTCATCGTTTCTCTTTTCAATTTCAATCCTTATTCCGTTCTTCGTAGCAACAAAAAAGAATCGGAATGATCAATCATCTGAGCGGAAAACTTGTAGAGAAAAACCCTGCGTATATCGTGGTTGAGTGTGCAGGTGTGGGCTACACGGTAAATATCTCGCTGAATACGTATTCAAAAATTCCCGATCAGGAGCATTGTAAAATTTTTACTCATCTTCAAATAAATGAGGATGCACATACGTTATTCGGTTTTGCTGATGAGGAAGAACGTAAATTGTTTCGCAATTTAATTTCGGTTTCAGGAGTGGGTGCTTCAACAGCACGAATGATTTTGTCTTCGATGAATCCGGCAGAACTTGCAGAGTGCATCGTGAATGAAGATTCAGCGCGGCTGAAAACTGTGAAAGGAATAGGGGAGAAGACAGCGCTTCGAATGATACTTGAGTTGAAAAGTAAATTGAAAAAAGAAAGCCCTGTGAAGAGTGTGATTAGTCATTTGAAAGTGAAAGATGAAGCGATGAGTGCATTGATGACGCTTGGATTTGGAAGGCAGCAGGTGGATAAAACGGTTGATCAGTTGTTGCTCGATCAGCCGCAGTTGAGTGTTGAGGATTTGATACGGAAAGCACTAAAAACAATGTAGAATGTAAAATGAAATCAACATACAATAATTCGTTCGTTCTTTCTTGAAAACTTTTTTTTATTCTGACTTATCAAAACATTATTGAAACTATTTTCGACCATTGAACATGAATACGCTTAACTGGAATTTAGCTTGAAACATTTTATAGGATATAGTTTAGGAGTAGGAATTGTTTGTTCGGTGCTTGGTGCCGTGTTGGGTGCTGAAAGGCCTGTTGACAATATTATTTCCCCCATTGAACCCTTTACCCCTCCTGTTGACAGCGGTGCGCCCCCGCTTCATTATCCGATTCACGACCGGCATGCTGATAAGTATAATGAGCCGAGTGGAAGCAGTCCGCTCAACATGGGTGACCCGGGTAATATTAAGGATAGCGTTGAGTACGATCCGGTAGAGAATCAGTACAACATAAGCGAACACATCGGAAATCAGTTTTACCGGAATCCTTCGTACCTGACATTTGAAGAATTTCGTGCGCATGAATTTGACAAGTCAACAAAAGAATACTGGAAGCAGCGAGCAAGCGAAGAAGATGAGTTGCACAAAAAATCTTTTGCTCCGAAACTTATTATCAACAGCGTAATCTTTGATCGCATTTTTGGTGGCAACTCGATTGACATTCGTCCGCAGGGATCGGCTGAACTTACGTTTGCATTGAAGAATCAGAAGAATGACAACCCTGCTTTGCCGGTAGCACAACGAAGCGTGACTACATTCGACTTCAACGAAAACATTCAGTTGAACGTCACCGCAAACATCGGTGACAAAATGAAACTGGGTGTGAATTACAACACGCAGGCAACGTTCGATTTCGAAAATAAAATGAAACTCGAATATACGGGTTATGAGGATGACATTATTAAAAAGATAGAAGCAGGTAACGTTACGCTTCCTCTCAACAGCCAGTTGATACAGGGAAGTCAGAGTTTGTTCGGAATAAAAACGCAGTTGCAGTTTGGAAGGTTGATGGTAACGGCTGTGTTCTCTCAGCAAAAAGGAAAATCGCAAACCATTGAAGTGAAAGGTGGTGCGCAAACAACTAAGTATGACATAAAAGGAGATCAGTACGAAGCGAACCGCCACTTCTTTCTGACACAATATTTTCGCAATAATTATGAAACCGCGCTGAAAGACATTAATCAGATTCGCACCGGAGTGAACATTACAAGAATTGAAGTGTGGGTGAGAAATACTACTAGCACGAGGCAAAATGATGCAACAAGAAATCTAATTGCGGTTGCTGATCTTGGTGAGACCACTAATATTTCTCCTTTAACGGCTCCATCTCCTGGTAGTCCTCCTGATAACAATGCAAACAATTTGTTTTCAGTAGCTCGTTTAAATCCAACGGTGGTTGATCAAATGCGTGATAACACTGGTGTCGCTGCAAATACTCTTACTCTTAACGGCCTGCAGAATAGCCGCGATTATATTGTGCAAGAGAATGCACGTTTACTTTCGCCCAGTGAATACACAGTTAACAGTCAACTTGGATATATTTCTTTAAATAGTGAGTTGGCGACCAATCAAATTCTTGCCGTAGCTTTTGAATATACATTGAACGGGCATGCATATCATGTGGGAGAACTTTCTACAGCAGGTGTAGTGGCACCAAAAGCATTGTTTGTAAAGTTGCTTAGAAGTACTTCTGTTGATCCATCTTTCTTTACTTGGGATCTGATGATGAAAAATGTGTATAACCTTGGCGGCTATCAACTCAAGCAAGATCAGTTTCGCCTTGATGTTGTGTTTCAGGATGACCGCGTAGGTGGTTTTATAAATTATATTCCAGATGGATGTGATCAGGTAAAAGGAATTCCATTGATTAAAGTTCTAGGTCTTGATAAGCTAAATGCAAACGGTGACCCGCAGCCCGATGGAGTGTTCGACTGGAAAGAAGGAATTACAATCAGTGCTGCGAACGGACGGATTTATTTTCCGGTACTTGAACCGTTCGGCAGTTCGCTGCGCGCAAAATTTTGTTCTGACAATATTACTGCTGATAAATATGTGTACCAGGCACTGTATGATACAACGCGCGTAATTGCGCAACAACAAGCTGAGCGGAATAAATTCAGCTTGCGCGGAACGTATCAATCCTCGTCAGGCAGCGACATACCTCTGAATGCGGTAAACGTTCCGCCAGGATCGGTGAAAGTGACAGCGGGAGGGCAACCGCTTAAGGAGGGTATTGACTATACGGTTGATTACACGTTGGGCAGAGTTAAAATAATCAATGAAGCATATCTGAAATCGAACACACCGATACAGATTTCGCTTGAAAGCCAATCGCTGTTTAACATACAAACCAAGACGATGTATGGCGCGCGGTTTGATTATACTTTTAATAAAAACTTTATTGTGGGGGGAACTGTGCTTCACCTTGGAGAGAAACCCATCACACAAAAAGTAAATTACGGTGATGAACCTATTTCAAATACCATCTTGGGCGCGGATGCAACGTATCGTACTGATTCAAGATTTCTCACCAATCTTCTTGACCGTCTTCCATTATATAACACGAAGGAAGTTTCTACGATTACCCTGAGCGGTGAAGCGGCAAGATTATTTCCTGGTCACTCAAGTGCCGTTGGGGCTGCTGGAACATCTTACATTGACGATTTTGAAGGCGCTATTACTCCGCTTGACATAAAAAATCCAGGACAATGGTTTCTGGCAAGTACACCTCAAAATCAACATGATCTTTTTCCGGAGGACTCAATATCTCTCTCTAACGGATATAACCGCGCGAAACTTGCGTGGTATTATGTTGACAATCTTTTTCAAAGCCGCACGAGTTCTACTCCTGATGATGTGACGAATGATGAGATGAGCAACAACTATGTGCGCGACATACAGGAGCCGGAACTGTTTCCGAATAAATCGCAGATTAATGGACCACGATCCCTTATCTGCACTAATATGGCTTTTTATCCGAGTGAAAGAGGGCCGTATAATTATGATGTTAATCCGACAACCGTTTCTTCAGGAGTTGACACGAGCGGAAATCTGAAAGATCCTGAAAAGCGTTGGGGGGGAGTTATGCGAAAGATAGAAACTACGGATTTTCAAAATGCCAATATTGAGTTTCTTCAGTTCTGGGTTATGGATCCATTTGCTGATGACAGCCCGAATGACGGAAGTGGCGGAGATTTTTACATTAACCTGGGAGATGTTTCGGAAGATGTGCTTCGCGATAATCATAAATGTTATGAGAATGGAATTTACGATCCGAGTGGAGCAAACCCGCCTGACACCGGAATCTGGGGAAAATATCCTGATCCGAATCTTCCGCAGATCGGATATAACTTCGATTTTGATGCAACCAACAGAGCCAAGCAGGACGTAGGTATTGACGGACTTAATGATGCAGAAGAACAGGGTTTTTATTCAAACTATCTTAATCTCTTAGGCACAAAGGTGGGACCCAATTCCAATGCTTATGCTGCTGCTCACGCTGATCCGAGCAATGACGACTTCAACTATTTTCAGAGTAACACCTACAACAGCGAGAACGTTTCTCCTTTGGATCGCTACAAAAGGTACAATAATATGGAAGGTAATTCTCCTACGGCTGATCAGGTAGATGGATACCGTGCACTGGGCAGCCAATATCCGGATTACGAAGATTTGAACCGTGACTTTACACTGAATACTGAGGAGAATTACCTGCAATACCATCTTGATCTTCGTCCGAACAAAATGGTGATTGGTCAGAATTACATTACGGATATTGTAAGCACTGATGTGCGAAATCTTCCGAACGGAGTAACTGGAAGAAAAATAAAATGGTTTCAGATAAAAATTCCGATTGGTCAGCCGGATAAAACGGTGGGCGCACCAAATCTTACCTATATAAATGCGATTCGTTTGTTTATGCGTGGGTTCAGAACTCCGATAATTATGCGTTTTGCCAAAATGGAATTCCTGAGAGGGGAATGGCGGAAGTATGATAACAGTTTGCTACAGCCCGGAGAGTTTGATCCGATTCCTGAATATCCGGGTAATACTTCATTCGATGTTTCTTATGTGAGTATTGAAGAGAACAGCAGCCGCCAACCGATAAATTATGTGCTTCCTCCCGGCATAGACCGCGAGCGCGATATTTCTACCACTCAACTTGCAAGTTTGAATGAGCAATCCTTAAGTATGAAAGTGTGTAAGCTGAAGGATGGTGATTCCCGAGCCATTTATAAGACGACACAACTAGACATTAGAACTTACAAAAAACTGAAGATGTATATGCACGCGGAATCATCAGATGTTGCGCATCCGCTTGCTGATAAAGACATGACCGCATTCATCCGAATCGGAAGTGATTTTGTGGACAATTATTATGAGTATGAAATTCCGCTTTACATCACGCAGCCGCAGGATAACAACCCTGATCACATTTGGCCGGAGCAAAATAATCTTGAAATAAACCTTGATGATTTGGTAAATAAAAAAACGGAGCGGAACAATGCAATGATCGGCAATGCTTCTATTACATTGCTTACTCCCTATCCAAGATATGATTCACCTGCTACAGAAAAGCGAATTACCATAAAAGGTTCGCCCAACCTTAGCAATGTGCGCGTGATTATGATCGGCTTGCGGAATCCGAAAAATACAAATCCTAACGGAGAAGATTTGTGCGGAGAAGTTTGGGTGAACGAATTGCGTTTATCTGACTTTGATGAGAAAGGTGGATGGGCTGCCATTGCGCGAGTGCAGGCAAAACTTGCCGATCTCGGAAATGTGTCTGTTGTAGGAAGCCACAGCACTGCAGGATGGGGAAGCATAGAGAAGCGTGTGAATGAACGTGATAAAGTTGACAAAACATCTTACGACATCACTACCAATCTTGAACTTGGAAAATTTATTCCGGAGAAAGCAGGAATAAAAGTTCCGGTGTTTTTTGAGTATGCGGAGGACTATGTGAAGCCGCAGTACACACCATTAGATCCCGATGTACTCTATGTGAATAGTATTGAGAATGCCCCCTCAGAAGCAAGGGACTCCATTAAAAACTCTTCGCTCGATTACACCCGAAGAAAGAGTTTGAACTTCACAAACGTAAAGAAAACTAAAACAGGAAAGGGGGGCAAAAGTCATATTTACGACATTGAAAACCTAAGTGCCACGTATGCTTACACTGAAATTTTCCATCGCAATTCCGATATTGAATACAGTTTGACAAAAACCTATCAGGGAATTCTTGGCTATGCATTCAACAACCAGGCGAAACCGATGGAGCCATTTAAGAAGATGAAATTTTTATCTTCTCCTTACCTTAAACTCATCAAAGATTTTAATTTTAATTATGCTCCCTCAAGCATTACGCTTCGCGCGATGATTGACAGAATGTATTCTGAGCAGCAGCTAAGGAATAATACGGGATTGAATTTTAAAATTGACCCTACGTTTTTCAAGACTTACCGAATGATGCGTAATTATGGATTGGCCTGGGATCTTACCAAGTCGTTGAAGTTTGATTACGCTGCTGATGTGCTTGCTGATATTAATGAGCCGCCAGGACGATTGGATACGCAACAGGAAAAAGATTCCGTAAAAACAAATCTCAAGAATCTCGGACGAACGAAGAATTATCATCACATTGCAAATGTTACTTACAATATTCCGCTTAATAAAATTCCGCTTATTGATTGGGTAACAGCAAGCGTTCGCTACAGTGGAGATTATCGCTGGACTGCAGGTGCGCTTACGTTCGATACTGCTGCAAATGCCTTCGAAACAAACTCCTTTCAGAACATAATTCAGAATTCTCAAACTATTAACTATAACGGGAACCTGAACTTTACAACGCTCTACAATAAGTCATCTTTGCTAAGGAAATACACACAGCCGAAGCAACCTGACCGAGGCGCTAAACCGGACATGAAACCGAAGAAGCCGCTGAACCCACGTGATTCTTTATTGAAGGCAAAGCAGGATTCGTTGCAGAAGAAAAATCCGTGGGAGCCGGTATATCGAGGAATTGCTTCCTTACTTACAATGGTGAAATCAGCCAATGCTACCTACAGCGAAACGAACGGAACGTTGCTTCCGGGCTTTATTCCGAAGCCGCAATATATCGGAACGAATTTTGATTTCAGCAATTCAGATTTTCCTCATTCACCTACATCGAATGCGCCAGGGTTGGGATTTATTTTCGGAAGCCAGCACGACCTGCGACCGGATGCGATTAAGTATCATTGGCTCACAAGTGATACTTCTTTGAATTCCCAATACGTGACTACCAATCTGCAAAACTTTACGGGCAGAATTTCTATTGAACCGATAAAGAGTTTTAAAATTGATGTGAGTTTCAACAGAAATTATTCAATCACAAAGAGTGAATATTTTCATGCCAGTCCAAATGGTGATTTTGAGACATTCAGCCCAACACAAACCGGAAACTTTACTATTTCTTATCTCACATGGAATACTTCTTTCGTGAAAGATGCGGGTGATTACAGCAATTCAAATTTTAAACACTTCAGTTCGTATCGTCCTACAGTTTCTCAATTGCTCGGTAGTCAGAATCCTGCTTCTATCGGAACCGATACAATTGCGGGATATAAGAATGGTTATGGACCTACGCAGCAGGAAGTGCTTACGTATGCTTTTCTTGCAGCCTACGCTGGTAAAACACCGGATGGAAAATCAACAGAACGGTTTCCTAAAATTCCGAAGCCGAACTGGCGTATTACTTATGACGGGTTAGGGAAGCTGAAATTCTTCCAGAGTTTTTTGCAAACACTTACTTTGAGTCATGGGTTCCGCTCTACTTACAGCGTCAATTCATTCACACAAAATTTATTGTACAACTCGGAGAACGGACAATCGAGCGTGCTTGATACTGTTGGAAATTTTATTCCGCAATATGACTTCCAGCAAATCTCCATTGCTGAACAATACTCTCCGCTCATCGGTATTGACATGACTTTCAAGAATAGCTTGCAAGCGCGGTTTGAGTACAAGCGCGACCGCACAGTATCTTTAAGCTTTGCAAGTATACAGGTTACCGAGGTGCGCGGAGAAGAATATTCGATTGGGGCGGGTTACAAATTTAAGCGCGTGAAGCTGCCGTTTGTAAGAGTGGGGCCGGCCAAGACGAGAGTTGTGAACGACCTTAACCTGAAGGGTGATTTTAGCTTGAGGAAGAATACTACAATTATAAGGAAGTTGGTGGAGAATGCCAATCAGCCGAGCGCGGGTTCTACTACTATCTCTGTAAAAGTTTCTCTTGACTATAATATCAGCGAGCGCATCAACCTGAAATTGTTTGCTGATAAGATGATCACGAACCCTTTTGTTTCTACTACGTTCCCTACTTCTACACTTACAGCAGGTATCACAATACGGTTTACGCTGGCGCAGTAGAAAGAAGTTATCCGGAAAGTTTTACAAATTATTTTGAGCCGCAAGTATGCGGTGTATTTTGATAAGCTCCTTAATTCTTTCAACATCAAAATTAATGAAACGTTTGGTAAGCTGTTCCAAGCTGTAGCCGTTCTTTATTGCGGGAATAATCCGTTCTTCAATAGCTTCATTTGTTACCGGAAGAATTATTTTTTGGTCTTCGCAGGTTTGCTCTGCTGCAAGCTGTGAGCAATTGTATTTTTCGCTGACCTGTTTTATGAGCAAGCCATCGTAAATGTCGTTCATGAGTTGCAGCTTGTAATCAGGGGAAAGGTCGCGGTCAGTAAATTTCTGTACGGGCGTGTTGAGGGCTGCGCTTGCGGGAGTGCTGAGCGCGGTGAGCACATCAAAATCATTTTTAGTATATTTCTTTTTGCGGTTGATGTGGTAGCTAACGGCATCGGTGAAGTGATGTTGGCGCTGCCAGGGTCCTATATTTTTAAGGAAGTTTCCATAATGATAATACGTATTGCTCGGCTCATAGTAGCTTAGCTGAAGCGCTTGCATTGCCTTTCTTAATTGTTCAGGATCGGGATTGTTCCTTCTCAATTCTGCATAGAAAGGTTCGGTATTATCAGCCAGTTGCTTTGCCAGTGGCGTGTCCTTGCCGACAAGCTTATTAATAAGATCGGCATGTGCATCCAGAAGTTTTTCTATTTCATAAATATTCTTGCCGTGGTCAGCAAGATGTTTGATGAAGGCAACTAAATATTCTGTGGCTGCCGGATGGTATCTTTTATCTTCGTACATGGTGTAAAGTTTTTTTATTTTTTCTTTTTTGGTTTAACTGCTGCAAGTTTGCTTTTTACCTTTTCCATTAACCCTTTCACTGCGGAAGGTTTTACTTCTTCAGGCATGAGCGTGAAGTTTACATTTTGCGATTGCCACTGGCGGATGGTTTGTGAAAGCCGCATCTGGCAGGAACGGAAGCCATCGCTGTTGCCGCGCTGGGCAAGGTGATAACAGGCCATGCTTTGATTGGTTAAAAACCGGTTGAACACGGTCATCATTTGCGCGGCTTCTTCTGCAACTTTGGGATGAATGCTTTCTTCGTCTTTCACTTTCGGATATTCGCTTACGACTGCATCGAGGTTGCGAAGCCCCCGCCTTAACTCCGGTGCCTGCGCTCCGGTTTTTTCAACTGCATCTGTGAGTTGAGAGAGTTTTGAAATTTGTTTTTTGAAGGTGTGGTTTGAAATCATAATGAGTATGTTTTAATTTTAATAACTGGACTAAAGTAGAAAGTTTTTATGAAATGAAAAAAAGATGTGGAAAATTTTCTTGAATAGCCGCCAAAAGAAAATGCCCCACTGTTTAGGTGAGGCATTTTTTTTATTTGTGGAAAGTTGGTTTAAGCAACCGGCACAAGCTGGATGGCAAGTGTTTCTAACTCGCCAAGGTGCATATCAAGACCGGTAACGGTTTGAGAAACGAAACCTGCTTTGCTGAATGTAACATCATATAACGATGCGGACATTTGCTGCTTCATTGCGATGCCGAATACACTGGTGGTTACGGAGTAGTTGTGATCCGGTGATGTGATTGCCATCGTTACGCCAAACTCCGGCTGACCTGTTACTGAATTAACAACGGTAGCAATTATCTCGGTATAGTTAGTAGCACCGTGAATGAGCTTGTTGTCGTTTGTAAAATCAGAATAGAACTGCGGAGCGGTGTTGCGGAATTTTTCCATTAGACCAACCAGTTGGTTGTGCAACGCATTGTCTGCATCATCGAGAAACTGAGTAACCTGCGCGTTGAAAGTTTCGCGCTTGGCTTTTGCATTTCGAGGTGCTGCCAAAGCATCGGAATATGCGGTGATGGAAGCCAGGAAATCCAGAAGCACCTGGGCGGTGATGCCGAAGTTGGCGAGGTTAGCCAGGTTTGCATTGGCACTATCATAAATTACCTGGCAGTTAGCAAGCCCCTGGGTTGCCTTTCCATAAAGAAGTTCTGACTTGCTCTTGTTAACGGAATCGAACAGGGTGATGTCGCCAATAGAATTGGCATAGGCCTGAACGGCTCCTTTAATCTGCAAAGCAAAAATTGTCGCTGTCGTTCGTTTTGCTTTCTTGTCTTTGGCGTTACCCTTAATGTTCTTTGAAGCATTGGCATTTGCAGTAAGAGCATTTTGGGTGGAACCGGTGAACAATCCGAAGGCAGTTACGAAACTGACAAGACCTTGCCATACTAAAGTGTAGGCATTGATTACGAGCATGAGCGCAAGGTTGCGGTTTGCTCTTTCGTTATTTCTTTTAATCATTTTATTTTTTGCCGCGGAGGTTTAGTTTATGTAACCGCGGCAAGTGCAATATGCAACAGCGATGGAGAACATGTTAGTAGAAAACGCAATGCCTATAACGTTTGCAAGAAATGCGAACGAATGTGAAGAATATTTAGTTAAACAACTTGTTTTTGGTGATTTAAAAATAAGTTGTTGAGTTTTTGAAATGATTTGAAGGAAAGGGGTGGTGTAAGGTTTTTTGCTTCTGATGAAAAAGTGAGGCGAAAAGAAACGGATTTAGTAATGAAAGCGGATTTGATTACAAAATGATCTTTGCAACTTGTGCCGGCTAGCTGAGTATTATTACTCTTTCACAAATTTCTTACTCAACACCTCTTTTTCTGTTTGCAATTTTACAATGTACATGCCGTTTGCAAACTCAGCGCAGTTTAAATCTTTGGTGTAATACCCCGCACCCCCTGAAGGGGAAACAAGCAGCCCTTCCTGTTTGTAAACTTCATGCCCCATCAAATCATAAACGCTAAGCGAGTAGTTTTTTCCTTGCAGCCCCACTGCATTTATAAAAGCTACTTGCCAGCCGCCATGATAAAACAGATGCAGTACTCCCATCTCCTTTGGAGAGGGGCTGGGGGTGAGGCCTACAGGAAGTGAATCGCAGCCGCTGCCAATTAAAGGACCCATTTCATAATCGGGGTTGTTGGGTAAGCCGTAGTAGGTGCGCTTGCCACCGAGGTAAAAGCTATACGGAGAAAACTGGCAAGCTGCGCCCAAGCTATCTGGCTGGTTTATTACGCTCAGGTTCATGTTGCCTGTGTAATGCATTGAATCAGGAAATGGAAAGTAGTAAGCATAGTAACCCATACTCAAATAGACTTTATCATCAGGTGCTAAACGAATTTCACCACCCTGTTCCGGGTCGAAGGCATGATACAGTGTATCTCTGCTGGCAGCAATATTGGTTGCAGTTAAATCATATTGATAAAGCCATGAATCCTGTTGCGCTGCACCGCTAAGGGTGCGTGTAACATATATCTTGCTGCCATCAGGTGAGAAACAACTGCCAAAATGCGAGCCGGATTCATTTAAATGTTCCGGTTCAATAATTATTGGATTGCTTAAATTTCCGGTGCACCTTTCGAAATCAAAAAGTTGGATCAAATTTCGCCAATCAGTCATTAATATTTTGTCACCTTGATTTGAAAAAGAAATGCTTCCTCCACCAGTACCTATAGCATATCCTAAGGATTGGATGCTTGGGGAAGATATTCCATTAGGTGTAATTAAAAAAATATAGAAATCATTATTGGGTGGATTTTGATAACCGTCCGATTTAAATATGAGCCACCAGTCTCGCCCATTCCCATGCTTGACAACTGTGATTGCATCCAGCGCATATAGGTTAAGAAGCTGAATATTCTTAGTAGTAACTGCTCCTAGCCCGCCATTTGCATTCATATCTATTATACTGTAGTATAAACCTTCAAATGCAGGGTCGGTGACACCAATAGAAAACAAATAATACATTCCTGAGGAGTTAGGCATAGGTAAAATAATCAACTCATTATACCACCCTTCTCCAACAATGCCATCACCATTATTTATTAGCTGATGTTGATAATTAAAAACATGCGTATTAGGTATAGCGGCATTAGCAATTGTCCAAGCATAAAATAACAATTGCCCAGTAGAATCTGCAACACTTGCACAACTTCCCCTTCCATCCATTACACTACTTTTAGGTATAGGATTACTGAGATTGGAGAAATCTATTCCGGCTGAGTCGCCAAAAATCCAGACACTATTTTGGTTCTGAGCACTTGAAAAGAATGGCAGGAAAAATAAAAATAAAGAAAATATTTTTTTCATATTCAGTGCTGGCAGGTCTTCGCGCGTTGCCTGTGCGGGGCGAGACCTGCCATTTGATAAACGAGAAGATGAGTTAATAAGTAATCTGTCCATAGCTATATTGGTTTGCTGCTCCCATTGCTTCAAGAAAATGTGTTACCTTAACTGCTCCCGCTTCTTCGCTTTCATAAAAACGGGCTGATGAATAATTATACTCCGCAGGAGAAGCCGCTAAATTTTTCCGCACCGGATTTTGATGGATGTAGTTAATCTTTGTATGAACACTTTTGGCATTGCGAATAACAAAATCATCAAAACGCTCCATCCATATTTTATATCTGCCCACGGATGTTTCTAATTCTTTAAGCAACTCTGTTTTGTTGTCAGCAAGCAGCTTTCTTCTTAATTCACCGGAAGTAAATTTTTTGAAGTCGCGCATATAATCAGATACCTGTGCCGGTTTTGAAAAGAAGAGAACAAGATGAATGTGGTTGGGCATAAAAACATAGGAAAGAACATCTGTCTGGTATTTACTACTCATAAAGTTTAAACTATCAGTAAGAATTTTAAAGTAGCTTTCATCAATGAGGATTGCCTGCCACTTATTAAAAGTGGTCGTGATAAAACGAACCGGTTGATCTGTAAGTAAGGTGCGGCTTCGCCTGCCCATGTTTTTTGTTTGTTGTAAAGATAAGGAATGTTTGTGTGGAGCAAGTTGCAGGTTTGCTTTTTTACGCGGGTGCGGGTTGTGTTTGCATCAAATGTCGGGTCTCGCATGCACACAGGCAGCGCGCGAAGACCCAACAGCACGGGAATGTTTGTGTGGAGCAAGTTTCAGGTTTGCTTTTTTTACATGGGTAGGGGTTGTGTTTGCATGGAGCAAATGTCGGGTCTCGCATGCACACAGGCAGTGCGCGAAGACCCAACAGCACGGAATTTCTGATAATTTGCTGTTTTTCGCAAATACTTCTGGAGAAATACGAAATACTTCGCGTGGTGAGTGACGTTTATGATTTGGTGAAGATGGTTGATGATTCGGTGAGCATGGTTTACGATCCGGTGAGAGCCGTTGGCCGACAGGATGGCAACACCGGCTGACAGGATGGCAACGTTTATGAGCCGGTGAACGTGGTTTATGATTCGGTGAAGGACGTTTGTGGTTTGGTGAGAGTCGTTTATGATTTGGTGAGCATGGTTTATGTTTTGGTGAGGATCGTTAGTCCATTGGTGAGCAATGTTAGTCCGCGCGTGAGAGCCGTTGATCCGCGGAAGAAGAAGGTGAAGCCGCGCGTGAGAGAGGTTGATGACCGGGTGAGAATGGTTGATGACGAGGTGAAAGAGGTTGGTCCGCTGATGACGAAGGTTAGTCCGCGCATTAGAGCCGTTGATTTGCGGAAGAGGAAGGTGAAGCCGCGCGTGAACGGGTTGCCGCTGCGGATGAAAGAAGTACTGCCGAGGGTTATGACTTTTTACTGTTTGATGAGGATAAAAGGGGGGCAAAATCAGTTGCGTACTTCCGCGGAATTTGAAACTATGGTGTACTGCTTCTTCATCCGGATAAATCTTTTCTCCAGCAATTCATAAGAAAGATAGGCGGACAAAACGGTGAGAGAAGGGATCAATACATAAAGTGAGGCAATCTTTAATTTATCTGACGGAAAAATAATCTTCGCGTAAATTTTAGAAAGATAAATAATAACCAGCGGATGTATTACGTACATGCCGTATGAAATGCGGCCGAAGAAATCAAAGAACTTATTTTCGAGAGAAATGATGGTGGCTGTATTTGTGCTAACATTCAAAATAATAATAATTGTGAAGATTGAAATGACCTGGTGGCTTATGGCAGTGGGAATTGTGTACATTCCAAATGCAAACAACACGATGGCAGTCCAGCTTATCAGTTGAACAGATTTTGAATAAATCACGTTCATTATTTTCGTTTTTTGAAAATAAGCAATTGCACCAAGACATCCGATGGCAATGCAGTCGAACCTGTTGAAGAGAAGAAAAGACAATGCCAGCGTGGGCTCGCCTTCGGGTTTAATAGCAAACAGAAAAATTCTTACCCCTATTATCAGCAGGGAAAAAATTCCAATGGTTCGTCCGAGATGCTTTGATCTTTTTACGATGAGAGGATAAAAGATATAAAACTGTTCCTCTACACCGAGCGACCAATAATGAATTAAATAGGGGAGTGTGGTATCAAATACCATTGGAATGTTAGGCGCAAAAAAAATGTAATAACCGATGCTTCCCGGCAATGCATGGCGATCGAAAAGAAGGATTGAAAGAACGGCTAATGCCATATAAGAATAATAGAGTGGCCATATCCTCAATATTCTTCGCGCATAAAACTTCTTCACGGAAATGCTTCCGGTTTCTTTTTCATTCAATAAAAGATAGGTGATAAGAAATCCGCTCAGCGTAAAAAAGATGGTAACACAGAATGTACCGAACTCAAACACGGAGGGAACAGGCAATTCAAAATAACCGTAGCATGTTCGCACATGAAATAACACCACTCCGAAAGCCGCAATTGCTCTCACACCATTCAGCCCTTTGAGATGGATGGATTCCATCAGGAACCTGAGAGAAGTAAAAGAATCCTAAGCAAAAAACTGTATTGCACGAATTGTATCGTAAAATATTTTGATAGCGAAAAAGATTTACGAATACTTCTTAACGGATCAACTGATTCCGATCAGATACTCCTTATCTATTCAGCAGAAATTTCTGAACAACGTTAGAGTTTCCGTCATCGAGGCGGATAAGATAAAGCCCATTGCTAAGCAATGAAAGATCGAACGCGGCATCCTTAGCGGGAAGCTTTACGATTTTCTGCAAAACATTTTTTCCCAATGCATCGCTTATGGTAACAGTTAGTGCGGATGTTTTCAATGCACTTGTATTTACCAAAATCGTTCCTGTAGTAGGGTTCGGATAAATGCTGACTGATTTTCCATCCAGCGTTTCATTAATGCCCGTAAGGAAACTAAGATTCACATCATCAATATAGAGGTTGTTTTGATTGGCGTTAATATTTCTGAACGTGATGATTGCATTGTCAGAAAAGTTAAACGGAGTAAGATCAAAAGTTTCCTCTCTCCATTGTGCCGCAGAAGCAGGAGTGAAGGGAGCAGTAGTTGCAGCAGCAGTGCTTAAAGAGTCAGACCATTTTTTATAGAGCGAAGTCCATGAAGCGCCACAGTCAGTAGATATCAGCACTTCGAGCGTATCAGAATTTGCCGGAGTCTGATATGCATACGCTACCCAAAAAGTGAAGATGGGAACATTGCCGGGAGAAACAAGATTCACGTTCGGCATAATGAGATCGTCAATTGCTCCCGGTGCGGGATAGGAATAATTATTCATCTCAACAGACCATGTGGATTGATGATGCGGAGAAACACGTGTCCATGTAATTCCATGATCGTAATTTCCGTACGACCATCCGTTCACAGGGAAAAATTGATTCTGGAATCCCTGCACAATGGGTAGCGCCTGCCCGATAATAACGATGTTGAAAATATAAGTAGTAGTATCATCATAAGGGTTCGGATCGGTAACACCGTTTGGCTGTGTTGGATAAACTTTCATTGTGTGAACTCCGCTGGTAACTGTAAGAGTTGGAAGAGTAACATCAACGGAGTCGAGAGAATTTAGGGTGCCGCTCCATGAGTAAGAATTAACAGTGCCGTTGTCAATTGTGTATTTGATAACTGCGCTGCTGAGAGGACTGGTTCCGAAGTTTCTGAGTTTCACAACCGGATCGAAAACAGAATCGCAACGGATGGCAGAAGGAGTAGAAACGGAAGTAACGCCTGCATCATTCACACTCGATACGGGCTGACAGCCATCGGAAGTAAGTAGGGAAGAGTACGCAAGGTTATACAATGCAGCGTGCGCGCGAGTTGCCTGACCTTGAGTAAAAATATTTTTACATGCTTCGCTGCCATAGTCCATATAGTTCATAAACATATAGCCCGGAGCATTCGGTGAACAAGCATCAAGAGCAGGAAAAGTAGGGCAGGGGCTGCTTGTAGCATCTGCCTGATTAGGCGTGTCAGAAACGTGATCAGTTCCGGAGCATGCGCCACCATCATCGCCCCAGATGTGAAACAGGTTGAAACAATGCCCGCACTCATGTGTAGCAACCCAACCCGTCAATCCGACCAGCGTGTAGTCAGTAACGTTTCCGAAAGTGTTGCTGTAATTGCTCTGCGGAAATTCTCCATAGCCACCCAGACCAGCCGTAAGATCGCAAATCCAAAGGTTGAAATATTTTGAAACATCCCACGCATCCAATCCACCGCTTGAATAAAACTTAACCAAATCGTCCACAGTAAACGGTCCGGCACTGGTTTGTCTTCTTTCTATTCCATTCGTAACCGCACCATTCGGATCGCGTTGCGCCAGGCAGAACTGAATGTTCGTGCTTGCAGCAATCGGTTTCCAGACTGCCGGTGTAAGATTAGTATCAGGAGCAGTTCTTCCGTAGTCCTCATTCAATGCCTGAATGGTATTCATGATCTGCTGATCAGAAATATTTTCTGCAGAGTTAGCATAAAGAACATGTACTACGACAGGGAGAACATCAGGAAGAAGAGAAGATTGCCGTTGGTTCGGATGTTCATCAATCCACTTCTCAATTTTCAGTTCATCACTCTGCATTCTTTTTTCAAGACCCGGATCTTTTTTCTTCATGTATTCAAGATGTTCCATTGTGCCGCAATGATGGATGGTCTGTTCCTGCGCAAATATTTTAGCAGAGGAAATGCTTAGTACGAGAAGGAATGAGAGCAAAAAGTTAAGTGATTTCATTTAAGTAGGTTAAATATTAAGAACCAAAGAAAGACAATTTTATTCTGATTGCGAAAAATATTCGGTGACAAACTCGCAAGCGGCTAATCCAAACTGAAGTTGTTTGTAAGTTTATTTTTGATACGTGAAAACAATTACTATTATTGGCAAAATTTTAACAAAGTCTCGCTGAGCTAAAAGCCAATCCACGAAAGCCCTGGAGACCATTCAATACAAACAATCGAAAATAAATTCAAACAAACTCAAACCAAACGCCAACATGAAAAAAAGTTTACTGCTTCTGTCACTGATCTTTTTTATTTTAATCAGTCAACAAACCATTGCACAAAATTGTAACCCTGCCATTAGTGGTGATGACACCGTTTGTGTAAGTAGCACAGCTTACCTGTATGAATCCACCTTTGGAACATTTGCAAGTTATTTGTGGAGCGATGGCGAAACAACAAGCTATGTATATGTTCCACCCGGCAACTACACACTTACTACAACAACCGCTTTCGGTTGCTTTGGCACTGCCAGCTTTACAGTAATAGGTCAGCAGGAACCGCAGGTTTCTTTTACTACCACCGTAAACAACTCCAATGTAATTACGGTAAATACATCCACTAACGTCAGTTCAGCCGAATGGAATTGGGGCGATGGCAATTATAGTTACGGATTAGCCAGTAATCATGCTTACGCATTTGATGGACAGTACACCATCTGTTTAAATTCAACCGATCAGCATCGTTATAATTTCTGCGAGGATAGAAGCTATTGCACAAGAGTAATCATTGGCACTCCAAACACAATACCTACAGATACCGGCTTTTACCATTATTATAACAGTCCTGATTTTTCAAGTTACCTGGTAAGTAACGGCATTAAGGTTATTCAAAATCCTGTTGATAGCGGCTTTCTTTATTCATGTAAGTATGATGATTGCAGTGATGGTTGCACTGAACCTGCTCTCTTGTCAACAGATAAAAACGGTAATCTTCTCTGGATTCGCTATTGGGATGATCTGGGCAACCGCGATATTTACGACATGATTTATTTTGATTCAGGGTATGTTATAAGCTTTGGGTACAATAATTTGCGATCATCTTTAGGTACTTCCAATTACATGCTTCTTAAAATTGATTTGAATGGTAACCAGCAGTGGTCAAAGCAGGTCTATTCTGAGCAGCAAATGCTTGTTCCTTTTACAGATACCAAGTTTGCACAGGTATCCAACTATAATTTTCAGTTGAATTTCTTCGATACGCAAGGCAACCTTATTGATACTGTGGAGTACGATCAAAACTATTATATTTCTAATTGGAGTAAAACTGCCGGTGGAAATATTCTCCTGAATGGATATTATGGAGATCAGTCCCCCCTGTATCACATGGCCATGCAACTGGACACCTCCGGAAATATTCTCTGGAACAGAACATTTTCTTATCAGGGAAACTCTTATAGCAATGGTAAGCCAACCGAAGCATATAATGGCGATTTATTATTTCCCGGTAATTATGTATACGGCAGTACCGCACTTATCAGAGGTTATTATTTAGTTCGTCTTGATCCTGATGGTAGTTTAATTTCCGCTTATTCATTGCCCTGGCAGGGAGAGCACAATGCTTACGTGGCACCCAATTCCCGCATTGCTATTGCTTCCACAAATTACAGCAACGATTCGTTAAAGATACTTACGCTTGACAATACTTATGCTGCGGTTTCAGCCAAGTCCATTAACATCACTTCACCTTTAAGCAACATCAGAACCCTTGACGGCAATATTGCTGTTACTTATGATCCGAGTTATTTATACAAAACTACTTTGGAGGGTTTGCATCAATGTTATGATTCAGCCATTACGCCTGCAATTGCTCCAAGAGCACTCATTGTGGATAGTATCGTATTTAACAGGCAAGCACCATTTGTTGCCGTTTATGATACCAATTATCTATCTCATGCAGTTACTCCATTTGATACTACGCTCTGTTTTCAATGTACTGCTACAGCATCTATTCAGCATACCGGTGATTCCATCCTTTGTTCCGGTGAAACATTGGATCTCAATGCCAACGCAGGGGACTACCAATATTCATGGAGCAATGGAAGTCATTCAAATCAAATTACAGTTCAGGATTCTGGAACCTATACGCTAACAGTTTCTGATTACCATGGCTGTACTGCCACTGCTTCCATTCAAATTGTTCAAGGGGCTGTTTTGCATCCGTTTTTTGGCATTGCCATTATTTCAGGCAATTTCTGTGAAGGTGATGACTTTTTTCTTCAGGTAGCTGATTCTAATCAACAAATAATAACTTCGTATTTATGGGATACAGGTGAAACCACTAATCAAATAAGTGCGAATAGTAGCGGAACTTACACTGTAATTCTCACAGATGCGTATGGCTGTACAACCACCGGGTCAATTAACATAACTATGAACCCTGTATCTCCAGCCGTAACTATTACAGGAAACCTTAATATATGTGCAGGTCAAACAACAGAACTTTGTCTTTTTTACACTGATAATGGAACGGGTCCATATACTTACAGTTGGCCTTTCGGAGAATCACCTGATTCATGTATTACAGTAGGGGCTGGTAGTTATGATTTGTATGTTTATAATAGCTTTGGATGTCAGGAATATGTGCAGCCGGTAACCGTTATAGAAAATCCACTTCCTGCCGTAAATGCCGGCACTTATTCACCTGTATGCATTGATGCGGGAATAGTCACATTGACAGGAACCCCTTCAGGAGGTACATTCAGTGGTGCAGGAGTATCAGGCAGCACATTCGATCCTGCTTTAGCTGGCGCAGGTTCACACGATATTACCTACTCATATACTGATGGGAATGGTTGCAGTAATGACTCCACCACTACCATCATTGTATATGACTTGCCTATTGTATATGCAGGATCATATTTTGATGTATGTATTGATGTATCTTCTGTTTCGTTAGCAGGATCTCCATCGGGCGGAACCTTTAGTGGAAGCGGAGTTGTGGGAAATACATTTATTCCTTCAACGGCAGGAGCAGGTTCGCATATCATTACCTATTCATACATAAATGGGAATACGGGTTGCAGTAATTCAGACACTGCAACCATTGTAGTAAATGCCTTACCAATTGTGGACGCAGGAACTTATGGCCCATTTTGCATTGATGGTTCAACCGTTACCCTTACAGGTACACCTGCGGGTGGAACATTTGTAGGCACTGGTGTAACAGGAAATACATTTGACCCTGTAGTTGCAGGAATTGGTACGCATACCATTACTTATTACTATACAGATTTCAGCACGGATTGTAACAACTCTGCTACTGTTGATATTGTGGTAAATCCACTCCCTTCAGTAAATGCGGGTACCTATTCTCCGGTGTGCATTGATGCAGGAACAGTAACATTGACAGGAACCCCTTCCGGAGGTACATTCAGTGGTGCAGGAGTATCAGGCAGCACATTCGATCCTGCTTTAGCTGGCGCAGGTTCACACGATATTACCTACTCATATACTGATGGGAATGGTTGCAGTAATGACTCCACCACTACCATTATTGTATATGATTTGCCAGTAGTAGATGCCGGAACTTACGGACCAGTATGTATTGATGGTTCAGCGATCACTCTTGTTGGAACCCCTACAGGCGGAACCTTCAGTGGAGCGGGAGTTACTGGAAATATTTTTAATCCATCCACAGCCGGAGCCGGTTCGCACACAATCACCTATACTTACACCAATGGCAATACAAACTGTACAAATACATCAACTACTACTATTGTAGTGAATGCACTGCCAACAGTAACAACAGGTGGGCCTTACGGACCCGTATGTATTGATGGCTCAGCAATCACATTGAGCGGCACCCCAACAGGTGGAACCTTCAGTGGAACGGGAGTTACGGGAAATACATTTGATCCATCAACAGCGGGAGCCGGCACGTACACGATTACTTATACCTATACCGATGGTAACAATTGCACGAACAGTGCAACCGTAAATATTGTTGTCAATGCATTACCAACAGTAAGTGCAGGCGGGCCTTACGGACCGGTTTGTTTAAATGGAGTAAACATTACGCTGAGCGGCACCCCAACAGGAGGAACCTTCAGCGGAGCGGGAGTTACTGGAAATACATTTGATCCATCCACAGCGGGAGCCGGTTCATACACGATTACTTATACCTATACTGATGGTAACAACTGCACCAACAGTGCCACCACTACTATTGTGGTAAATCCACTGCCAACAGTAACAACAGGTGGGCCTTACGGACCCGTATGTATTGATGGATCAGCAATCGCTCTTGTTGGCACCCCGACAGGAGGAACCTTCAGCGGAGCGGGAGTTACTGGAAATACATTTGATCCATCAACAGCGGGAGCCGGCACATACACGATTACTTATACCTATACCGATGGTAACAATTGCACGAACAGTGCGACTACCACTATTGTGGTGAATCCATTGCCGACTGTAACAACAGGCGGGCCTTACGGACCCGTATGTATTGATGGCTCAGTAATCACATTGAGCGGCACCCCTACAGGTGGAACCTTTAGCGGAACGGGAGTTACTGGAAATATATTTGATCCGGCAACAGCGGGAGCCGGCACATACACGATCACCTATACCTATACCGATGGTAACAATTGCACGAACAGTGCGACTACTACTATTGTGGTGAACGCCTTACCAACAGTGACAGCGGGAGGACCTTACGGTCCAGTATGTCTTAATGGCTCAGCGATCACACTGACAGGCACCCCGACAGGAGGAACCTTCAGCGGAGCGGGAGTTACTGGAAATACATTTGATCCATCCACAGCGGGAGCGGGCTCACACACGATCACCTATACTTACTCCGATGGTAACAATTGCACGAACAGTGCGACTACTACTATTGTGGTGAATCCATTGCCGACAGTAACAACAGGCGGGCCTTACGGACCCGTATGTATTGATGGCTCAGCAATCACATTGAGCGGCACCCCTACAGGTGGAACCGTTAGAGGAACGGGAGTTACGGGACAGACA
>JBBRND010000015.1:0-98293 GCA_038230515.1 Bacteroidia bacterium
CCCCCGAAATCTTTATCCCACTCTTTGTTGCCAAGCGAATCGGTTTTTACAATCCAGTAATCCTCACCTCCCCATGTTGCCTGTGTTTTATCTCCGCCAATGCCGGAATAAGAATATCCTCCGAGAATATATCCACCGTCTTTTGTTTGTTGGAAGCAGGTGATCTCATCAAAATCCGTTCCGCCAAAGCGGTAGTCCCATTGCTTTACGAGGGGGTTCTGAGAAAAAGAATGGATGGAAGAAAAAATAAAAAGTGTGAGCAGAAGTCTTTTCATTGGTGCTGTAGCCCACGGTTTAAACCGTGGGCTATGTTTAATAGCTGAGGATTTTTTTTATCACCTAAAAAATAAATCGTTCATCAAAAGTAAACTATTTCACTTCACAAAAAAAAGAGCAACCAGCAAAACCACACACCCCTAAATCCCCTCTCTCTTACGGATTGCTTCCGCGCAGAGGGGACTTGCAACGCACAATGCTTCCTATCCAAAATGAATAACGTGTTGATTTGAGGGGAGTGAGTGGGCGTACAAAAAAAAAGAGCCGGCTGATGACGGACTCTTTATATGTTTAAGAATTAAGAAATGATGTGCGCGAGGGGAACTGTTTAAATGAGCGATGGTGGAGGTAGGATGTCGTTACCGGAGTTGTGTATGGATTTAATTACAAGTTTGCCTTGTAGAAAGAGGCGACCGTTTGCAGTGAGGTGATATTTGTGATCGTGCTTGCTGGTGCCTTTTCCGGAAACGAGTCCCTGGTTGTGAAGGAAGGCGATGTGGCGGTTGCCGGTGGACACAATGAGTCCTGCTTTTTCAAAAAGCACATCGGGATAGGCGCTGCCGCCAAGATGATAGAGCGTGTGCAGGAGTTTGAGTATGCTGTGGATGGCATCTAACCTGCGCACTTTGTGGCTGTACATTGCTTTGAAATATTTGGTGTAGGAGTTTGCCTGTTCCATGCTAAGGTCGGCATAAGCGGGAGGAGGGAGTTCGGGAGTTGCTTCTTTGAGTGGCTCTTCAGCAGCGGGTGGCAGTTCGGCAGGGGGAGGAACGGGAGTAGTTTGGTTTGCAATGAGAGATTGAATGAGGTGCTGCTGGCGGTCAATGGTTTTCATGAGTTCCACGTTGCGGTGCAACTGGCTTTGATACATTTCCCACAGTTGGTTTACGGTTTCGTTGATGCCATGCGCTGGCGATTGGCTTTGCGTTTCAAGTGATTTGTTGTTGCCGGTTATTTCGAGCGGCATGTTGATAATTTGCTTTTCCATTTTTAGTAGTTTATTATTTGTTTTGATAGATAATCATTTAGAAAATTGAGATGATCTAAGATTTAGAACGCGGGTTTGTATAGTTGGTTGCCGATTTCTGTAAAACTGTAAGGTTATGTGATAGAATGATTGAAGATGGTTGATAGTACGAATTCGGTTGATGACAAGAAGGCATAGATTGAAGAGGATACGGATTCCGTGAGTAAGAGAAAGTTGCCGGTTGATGAGAGGAAATTTTTGGTAATTCATAGTACCGCATCGGTTGGTGAGAGGAAGTGCTTGATTGGTGAGATGAAGTGCGGGGTTGAACTTACTAACTCTCCGGTTGATAAGAGGACGGATTCGGTTGATGAGAAGAAGTGGAAGTTCGATAAGAAGACGACAACGGTTGATCTTCGCGTGAACGCATTCACTGACTAGGAATTGGAGGTTGAACAGCAAAATGATGTGTTGCATAGGCAGAATGACAAGGTGCATGATTTGAAATTTGAATTGAGAGAGTAGGAGAACGAGGTGAAGCAGAGCGATAACGAAGTTGAATACTGGAAAGGAGGTGTGAGGTGCTTGGTTTTCTCACTCACGATGCGGAAATCTATGATTGATCTTTTGATTACTGCATTGAAACGTGAGAACTATTTCCATACACATGATTATCTTCGCGCCAACATGCAGCTCTACGTAAAAGTCAAGCCCAATCAGCGTTTCGATAAGGTTGAGAAGATCGGGGTTGAGTGGATCATCAAACTCAAAGCTCCCGCAGTTGATGGCAAAGCAAACGAACACTTGATTGAATACCTTTCTGAAGTGCTGAAGATTTCAAAATCAAAAATCGTTTTGAAGAAAGGGCATACTGCAAGAATAAAGTGTCTGGAGATTGAGATGGAAGAGAAAGAGGCATTTAATAAACTCAATCAACAAATTAGTGTGAATATTTAGAACCGAAAACTATTCGCGCTCCTCTCAATCAATCTACATTTACCACTCGCACAGCAAACCTTAAACGTTAGACCTTAAATTTTAAACATTACGCAGAGAGAATGTCAACAAAGAATATACCCGCCCACGGCTACACGGAAGACAGCATCCGTTCCCTCGATTGGAAGGAGCACATCCGCACGCGTCCCGGCATGTACATCGGCAAACTTGGCGATGGCTCCACAAAAGATGACGGCATTTATGTATTGCTGAAAGAAACCATTGACAACTCCATTGATGAGTTCGTGATGGGTTATGGCAAGCACATTGAAGTGACTATTACCGATGGAAAAGTTGACGTGCGCGATTTCGGTCGCGGCATTCCGCTGGGTAAAGTGATTGAGTGCGTGAGTAAGATCAACACGGGCGGCAAGTACGACAGCAAAGCATTTCAAAAGAGCGTAGGATTGAATGGTGTAGGAACGAAGGCGGTGAATGCGCTCTCGAATTATTTTCGGGTGCAAAGTATTCGTGAGGGAAAAACAAAGGTTGCAGAGTTTAAGAAAGGAGACATTACGCTGAACGAAAAAGAAAAATCGTGCAGCGAGAAAAACGGAACACTGTTCTCTTTCATCCCCGATGATTCTGTTTTTATGAATTACCGATTCAACGCGGAGTACGTTCAGAACATGTTGTGGAATTATGTTTTCCTCAACAAGGGACTTTCGATTTATTTCAACGGAGAGAAATTTTTCTCTGAACGGGGATTGAGTGATTTGCTTGAGCGGAACATCAGCGATGAAAAATTATACGAGGTCATTCACCTGAAGGGCAATGACATTGAAGTGGCATTTACGCATACTACGGCTTATGGCGAAGATTATTATTCATTCGTGAACGGACAGAACACTACGCAGGGTGGTACTCACCAGGCAGCATTTCGCGAAGCGATTGTGAAAACGATGCGCGAGTTTTACAAGAAAGAATTTGATCCGAGCGATGTGCGCACTTCCATTGTTGCTGCCATTAGCATCCGAATACAGGAACCCGTTTTCGAATCGCAGACAAAAACAAAACTTGGTTCACTCACTGTTGCGCCCGATGGAGGACAACAAATAAGAACATGGATCAACGACTTCGTAAAAGTTGAGTTGGATAATTATCTGCACAAGCATCCTGCAGTTGCCGATTTAATTCTTAAAAAAATCCAGCAGAGCGAGCGTGAGCGGAAAGATATTGCAGGAATAAAAAAGCTTGCGAATGAACGCGCGAAGAAAGCAAATCTTCACAACAAAAAACTTCGTGACTGCCGCGCGCATCTCAACTCAAAACACATTGAGCGTTTGGAGTCAACTATTTTTATTACGGAAGGAGATTCAGCAAGCGGTTCGATCACCAAAGCAAGAGATGTAAATACGCAGGCAGTTTTTTCTCTGAAAGGAAAACCGCTCAACTGTTACGGACTCACGAAGAAAGTTGTTTATGAGAATGAAGAATTCAATCTTCTTCAAAATGCATTGAACATTGAGGATGGACTTGATGAGTTGCGCTATAACAAAATTGTGGTTGCCACAGATGCCGATGTTGATGGTATGCACATTCGTTTGTTGCTTATGACTTTCTTCCTTCAGTTCTTTCCTGACCTTGTAAAGACAGGACACGTTTATATTTTGCAGACACCACTCTTTCGTGTTCGCAATAAAAAAGAAACGATCTACTGCTACAGCGATCTTGAAAGAAGAAATGCAGTTTCAAAGTTAGGTCCGAAGCCGGAGATCACGCGCTTCAAAGGGTTGGGAGAAATTTCTCCCGATGAGTTCAGCGCTTTCATCGGAAAAAATATTCGCCTCGAACCGGTGCTCATCAGCCAGGATGAAACGCTGCATAAGTTACTTGACTATTACATGGGAAAGAATACTGAAGAAAGACAGAAAGCAATTATTGCAAATCTCAGAATAGAAAAAGATGTTGTTGAACCTGAATTAGCTGTTTGAAAATTTGAATTGAAATTAAATGAATAGTTTGATTGAAAATAAAAGAACCGTTATCGGAACATTGTGTCAGAAATATCATGTCAACAAATTATTTGTGTTCGGTTCTGTATTGTCTGATAAATTTTCGAGTGAAAGCGATATTGATATGATTGTTGATTTTGAAAAAATGCAAGTAGAAGATTATGTTGACAATTATTACGATTTTAAATTTTCACTCGAAGATTTGTTCATGCGCCCCGTTGATTTGCTGGAGCAGCAGACGATGACTAATCCTTACTTCAATAAAAAAGTGGATTCACAAAAGCAATTGATTTATGGAAGATGAAATCAAAACTTTTCTTTACGATATTTTAAATTCAATTCAGGAGATAGAAAGTTTTTTTACCGGTAAGAAAAAAGAGTTTTCAATATTTCAGAGCGACAGGTTGTTGAAGCGTGGGGTAGAAAGGAACTTAGAAATAATTGGTGAAGCAACTTCAAGAATCTTAAAAATCAACAGCAAGTTTCAAATTGAAAATACAAGACAAATCATTGCTACGAGAAACCGAATAGCCCATAGTTATGAAAGGGTTTCAGATGAAATTCTCTGGGGTATTGTGATTAACCATCTTCCAAAGTTGAAAATTGAAATTGAGAATTTATTAAAGAAGTAAGCAGCAAGATAAATGGCAAAGAAGAAAATAGAAGAATCAAAAGCTGAAGCACCGCAAGAGGTAAATCAGCATCGCGAGAAAACCAACATCGTTCACATCAACGGGATGTATGAGAATTGGTTTATTGATTATGCATCGTATGTAATTCTTGAGCGTGCCGTGCCGCACATCAACGATGGATTGAAACCTGTGCAGCGCAGAATCCTGCACAGCATGTGGGACATGGAAGATGGCCGCTATAATAAAGTCGCGAACGTCATCGGGCATTGCATGAAGTATCATCCGCATGGCGATGCAAGTATCGGTGACGCACTCGTTGCTGTCGGGCAAAAGGAGTTACTGATTGACACACAAGGTAACTGGGGGAATATTTTTACCGGTGACAGCGCTGCTGCTCCGCGTTATATTGAAGCGCGTCTTTCGAAGTTTGCACTGGAAGTTGCTTTCAACCCAAAGACAACACAGTGGTCGCTGAGTTACGATGGAAGAAACAAAGAGCCGGTTACGTTGCCGATGAAATTCCCGTTGCTGCTTGCACAAGGCGTGGAAGGAATTGCAGTTGGTCTTGCATGTAAAATTCTTCCTCACAATTTTATTGAACTCATTGAAGGATCAATTTCCATTCTCAGAAAACAAAAAGTAAGTATCCTTCCTGATTTTCCTACAGGAGGCATTGCGGATTTTTCAAAGTACAACGATGGCTTACGTGGAGGACGAATTCGTGTGCGCGCAAAGATTCAGAAGAGGGATAAAAAAACATTGGTGATTACGGAAGTTCCGTTCGGCACAAACACCACCTCACTCATTGATTCCATTCTTGCTGCAAACGACAAAGGAAAAATAAAAGTAAAAAAGGTTGAAGACAACACTGCGGCAAAAGTGGAAATTGTTATTCTTCTTCATCCTGATTCAAGCGATGATATTGAAAGAACGATTGATGCGTTGTATGCATTTACTGATTGTGAAGTTTCCATTTCTCCGAACGCCTGCGTGATCATTGACGACAAGCCGCGCTTCATGAACGTGAATGATATTCTTGAATACAACACAGAGCGGACAGTGGAGTTGTTGAAGCGTGAGTTGGAAATAAAGAAAAGTGAATTAGAAGAAGAATGGCATTTCAGCTCACTCATTAAGATATTTATCGAGAAGAGAATTTACCGCAACATTGAAGAATGTACAACATGGGAGAGTGTAATCGAAACGATTGATGCCGGATTAAAGCCGTACAAGAAAAAATTCAAGCGCGAAATTACGCGCGATGATATTGTTGCGCTCACTGAAATAAAAATCAAGCGCATCAGTAAATACGATGTAAAAGAACAGGATGAGAAATTAAAATCTCTCGAAGAACAGATTGCGGATATTGATCATCACCTCGCACACATCAAAATATTTGCGATTAATTATTTTAAAGAGTTGCTGAAGAAATATGGCAAAGCAAGGGAGCGCAAAACAAAAATTGATTCATTCGAGCAAGTTGTTGCGTCTGAAGTAATCATCAACAACCAGAAGTTGTACGTGAATTACGATGATGGTTTTGCGGGAACAGGAATGAAGAAAGATGAATTCCTCTGCGAATGTTCTGACCTCGATGAGATCATTGTGTTCCGCGGAGATGGAACAATGATCGTGAGTAAGGTAGATGACAAGAAATATGTCGGCAAGGACATACGCCACATTGCACTTTTCCGCAAGACCGATCCTGAGCCGGTTTACAATTTAGTGTACCAGAATGGAAGAGGAGGAAATGCCATGGTGAAACGCTTCACCGTTGGCGGTACTACGCGCGATAAAGAGTATGTTCTCACCAAAGGAAATGAAGGATCGAAGGTTTTGTATTTCAGCATCAGTAATAATCCTGCTGAAGTGATTCATGTAAAGCTTCGCCCGAAACCGAAGTTGAGAAAAACAGAATTTGAATTTGATTTTAATGAGATTGAGGTAAAAGGAAGAGGAAGTATTGGAAACATACTGTCAAGAAATCTGGTGGCAAAAATTTCAAAAGGCGGCACTGGCAAGGTTGTGCAGAAAGTTGAGCAACTAAGTATTATTGAAGCAGGCAGCCAAAAGAAAGTTGAGAGTAAACAAAAGCTAGAGGAGAAAAGCAAACAGCCGGTTGCAAATAAGAAAGTGAATGTCCCTGTTCCGTCAGTTAAAAAATCTTCTTCAGTGAAGGCGGTAAAGGACGAAGCACCTGTAACGATTGAATGGGATTTGGCTCCTTCAAAAAATGCTGCGCCTTTGAAAGAAGAAAAAATACAAAATGATCGAGCGCGTATTTTATCTGAGATTGAAAAAAAAGCTGAAGTAAAGAAAAAGAATCAAATGAAGATGGACATGTGAAAGCAGGAGGTGAGAAGGCAAAATAAAAGTGAGTAACATTGCAGCATGGCTTCATCAGTAAGCGGGAAGGCATTTGATTTTCCGATTCTCAGAAGAATTTATTCGTTCACGATTCCCTACAAGCGCGCGTTTTACTTAAGCATTTTTCTCACTCTTCTGCTTACTGTTCTTGGTCCCATTCGGCCAATCCTTGTTCAGTACACCATTGATCATTTTGTAGTAACACCTAATGCAGAAGGTTTGCTGCGTATGACGATGTACATGGTTGGGCTTTTATTGTTTCAGACACTCGTTCAATATTACCACACGTATCTTACAAGTTGGCTCGGGCTTTCAGTTGTGAAAGATATTCGAGTGATGTTGTATGGGCACATTCTCAATCTTCGTCTTAAATTTTTTGATCATACTGCAATCGGAATTTTAATTACACGTTCAATTTCTGATCTTGAAAATATTGCAGAAATATTCTCTGATGGGCTTGTAGAAATAATTGGCGATCTTCTTACGCTGTTTGTCATCGTTGCCTTTATGTTTTTTATTGACTGGCGGCTTACGCTTATTTCACTAAGCACAATGCCGATCCTGTTTTTTGCAACAAGAATATTTCAACGAGGAATAAGGGTTGCGTTTCAGGAAGTGCGTACGCAAGTGGCACATCTCAACACGTTTGTGCAGGAGCACATTACCGGAATGAACATTGTTCAGATATTTAACCGTGAAGAAACCGAGATGCAAAAGTTTAAAGACATCAATCGTCTTCATGCAAAAGCGCACATAAAATCCGTTTGGTACTACTCAATATTTTTTCCGGTGGTCGAATTACTCTCAGCAACTTCCATCGGCTTGTTGGTTTGGTTTGGTGCGCGTGAAGTAATAGGAGGGGGAGTTACAATAGGAAATGTAATTGCATTTGTGATGTACATCAATATGCTCTTTCGTCCGATACGTGAGTTGGCTGATAAGTTCAATACACTTCAGATGGGAATGGTGAGTTCTGAGCGCGTATTCAAAGTACTCGATACGAAGGACAATATTTCCAATGAAGGAAATATTATTCCGAAAGATTTGAAAGGAACTGTTGAATTTAAAAATGTTTGGTTTGCCTACGATAAAGAAAACTGGGTACTGAAGAATGTCAGTTTCAAAGTTGAGTCGGGTAAATCATTTGCAATGGTTGGTCCGACAGGCGCGGGAAAATCTTCCATCATAAATCTTGTAAATCGTTTTTACGAATATAATAAAGGCGAAATTTTAGTTGACGGATTAAATATTCGTGATTATGAATTATATGAGTTGAGAAAAAATATCGCAGTAGTGCTTCAGGATGTTTTTCTTTTTTCTGATACGATTGCAAATAATATTTCACTCAATGATCCTTTAATTACCCGAGAGCAAATTATAGAAGCATCGAGAGCAGTTGGGGCGCATCGGTTTATTGAACGGCTTCCGGGAGGTTATGATTTTAATGTGATGGAACGCGGAGCAATGCTTTCAGTAGGGCAGCGGCAGTTAATTTCATTTATCCGTGCTTATGTTTTCAATCCTAAAATTTTAATTCTTGATGAAGCAACTTCGAGTATTGACAGTGAATCAGAAGAACTAATCCAGGAGGCAACGCAAAAACTCACACGGAACAGAACTTCTATTGTGATCGCCCATCGCCTGTCAACAATTCAAAGTGCGGACAAAATCATTGTGCTTGATCATGGAGAAATTGTAGAACAAGGCACTCACCAATCTCTGCTTAATAAAAACGGAATCTACAGGAATCTTTATGAAGTTCAGTTTGCCGGAGAAAAAGTTTGAAGAAAAAAATCAGAAGAACTTGCAAATCGTATTCACAAAACGTTCTTCAATTTCATCAAGGTCTTTGCTGCCTTCAGCAAGTTTGAAGGAAGTTGCAGTGATGTTTATCCTTGTAATTTGATCATCTACTTTTTCAACTTTCACGTCAAGATCAACATGACTATTGAATAGCTGTAAACCCTTTGATGCGTGAATCAAACCAGTCTCCATATCCATTTTGATTTTGGAATACCCTTTTTTCTTGCAGATTTTTTCGAGTGGCTCGAATACCTCCCCGTAAGGATATTGGAGCAATGCACTTTTCATTAGAAGATAACTTGCGGTAGGTGTCCGTTAGTATTTTTTGCAGGTGTTTCAACTGCCGGGCAACTAATCCTTGTTTACAGTTTCCAAATGTATTCAAAGAAGAGACAACAAACAAACATTCTTTCAGCAGCAACAAACAATTCATGTTAGCGAAACATCGTATCGAGAGATGTTCACTCTTCATTTACGTAAGAAGTAGTATCACAGGTACTGTCTACTAAAGGTAGTGAAAGAAATTGCTCTATGTATTTATCATGATTAAAAGAGGAGTCAAGTTCTTTTGCCTTTAATAAATCTCCTCGCGAAGGCAATCTGTTTTTTGGAAACATGTAATTGCGCGCAACGGCACGATGATAATAAGCAACTGCCAATGTGGAGTCGAGCTCAATCGCTCTACTGAAATCATCGTATGCCGATTGAGCCATGTCTTTGCTGAGTTCAAGTTTTGTAAGTTTTAGCAATCCACGGCTGTAAATTATTTTTGCGTCATCTGGATTATAGTCAATGGATTTGTTGTAGTTTATGAGTGCATCATTGTACTCTCCTGTTTTTTCAAGCACTTTTGCTTTCCCGAAAAATTCCTGTGCTTGCTTTTTTGATTTTTCATCAGTCGGTTTGTATTTTTCAATCAATAAGGTTCCTTCATTTACAGGAAAATGTTCACGGACATATTCCTCATAAGTAGTTCCATTAAAGAGATTATGAAACGTATGTGGATTTGCAAAAGCAAACACAGGAAGTAAAATCAGAAAATAAGTCCACGGCAGATCGTGAATAAAAATTTCTTTCAATTCTGATTTTGAATGACACTTCCTGAAAATATATTTTAATGAAAGAAATACGAAGATTGAAGTTATGAGGAACAAAATTCCTGCAACTTCAATCCACGTTTCCCATCCATTCCAATATTGAAGGCGGTAGAGTAGAGCAATGCTGCATGTAGCGTATATTAGCTCGGTTACATTGAATTCAAAAATTCTGCTATTTGCTCCGTCAACTTCTTCTTTCGTTGTGAAAAAAGCGTTCAGAAAAAAAATAATTGCAAGGGAATCGAAAGCAATCACAACTATGAGACCGCTGAATGGAATTGCAAATTTCTTCATCACCATAGCAGCGATTGAAAAGGAAATAAGAATTGGGACGCGTAATTTTTTTTCGATGGTCACGAGTTCTATTTGCGTCAAATGTGAAAATTATTTTTCAATTGATAATTCGTAGCACGATGATGATATGGGTTGAAAACTTTATTGAAAGTAAACCACACAAAGAGCATGGCATCTTCACTTCAGAATATTTTTGCGGGAATATGTTTTGCAACAGAAGGGATTTCTTTTTCATTCTATTTCTCATTGCGCAGATTGTCTCTGCACAAACCAAGCTGCCTCCTTTTTATTCTTCGATGGCAGAACGATATGCAGATTCTGTAATGCACAAACTTACACCTGATCAACGTACAGCACAACTCTTCATGGTTGCCGCATGGAGCAATAAGGATTCTGTCCACATCCAGGAACTACAGTCGCTAATTTTACAATACGGAATAGGGGGTTTAATCTTTTTTCAAGGAGGTCCTGTGCGTGAAACATTGCTTACAAACGATTATCAAAAACTTTCAACTGTTCCTTTGCTTATTGGTATGGATGCGGAGTGGGGACTTGCTATGCGCCTCGATAGCACCATTCGTTTTCCAAGACAGATGACATTGAGTGCGATGAACAATGACACTTTGATTTATAAAATGGGGGAGGAGATTGCCCGTCAATGTAAACGCCTCGGCATACACATCAACTTTGCCCCTGATGCAGACATCAACAACAATATTCAAAACCCCATCATTGGCAGTCGTGCATTTGGTGATGATCGCGAAACAGTTACGCACAATGCATTGCTTTATATGAATGCATTGCAGAATAATCACATTGTTGCTACTGGAAAACACTTTCCCGGTCACGGCAATACAGATGCCGATTCACACCTAACGTTACCAACTGTGAAATCGGACTCTGCTGAAATATATTCAAATGAATTGATTCCGTTTCAAACTCTTATTGATTCAGGCATTGGGAGTATTATGGTTGCACATCTTAGCGTGCCTTCACTTGATACAATTTCCAATCATCCATCTACACTCTCCAAAAAAATTGTTACAGGTTTGTTGAAGGGCGAAATGAAATTTAAGGGAATCATTTTTACAGATGCCCTTAACATGAAAGGTGTGAGTACTTCTTTCGCGCCAGGGATGCTTGATAAACTTGCGCTGCTGAGTGGCAATGATGTGTTGCTTTATTCTGAAGACGTACCTAAGGCATTAAGAGAAATAAATCTTGCGATTGAGAAGAAAGAAATCACTCAATCTGAAATTGATGAGCGCGTAAAAAAGGTCCTTATGCTGAAATATTGGGTCGGGCTGAATCAATACCATCCCATTGATACTAGCAATCTATACAACGACCTTAACACAACTCATGGAAAATACCTTCAGCAGAAGCTTTTTGAGAAAGCAGTTACTGTTCTTTCCAATGTTGATTCCATTCTCCCTATTCGGTGGAATGATTCTCTTCGCATTGCTTCTGTTGTAATCGGTGATGTGAAGTATAATGCGTTTCAAAAAAAAATACTTCAGTACGCTCCCTGCGAATTATACTCCATTGAAAAGAACGAAGCAGTAGATGTTTTTAAGTCCGTAAAGAATTACCTCGTTAATTACGATCTCGTCATTCTGAGTGTGCACAATACGAACATGAAAGCAGAAAAAAATTTCGGGCTCACGGAACAGGAAGAAAAATTCATCAGCGAAGTAATGGCTGACTATCCAACGGTGCTTGTTGACTTCGGTAACGCATATACACTTACGCGATTCAAAAATCCAGATAGAGCAAAAGCTGTTGTGCTAAGTTACGAAGATACTCCCGTTATGCAGGAAATTACAGCACAACTTTTGTTCGGTGGAATTTCTTCCAACGGAAAAATTCCGATTCAGGCAACAAGTGCGTTTAATAAAGAGTCTGGTTTTGGAACCAAGTCTCCTTTTCGTTGTCAATATTCTTTTCCTGAAGAAGCGGGAATGAGCAGTGAAGTACTAAGCAGAATTGATTCCATTGCTCAGGAGGCAATAAGCGGTCATGCAATGCCCGGCTGTCAGGTGCTCGTAGCGAAAGATCAGAAAATTATTTATTACAAATCTTTCGGAACACATACCTACGAGGATTCAATTCCTGTTGTCAACGATGATCTGTACGACATTGCATCCGTTAGCAAAATTGCCGGTACTGCACTAGCAGCGATGAAACTTTTTGACGAAGGAAAAATTGATCTCAACAAGCCCCTCTCGAAATATCTGCCTGCGTTGAAGAAATCAAACAAAAAATCGCTCGTTATCCGCGAGGTGCTTGCGCATCAGGCGGGATTAAAGTCATGGATTCCGTTCTGGAAAGAAACCATGACTGGTGATAAACTTAGCGGCAGCATCTACCACCGCATTCGCAGCGATGATTTTTCTATACGCGTGGCTGATTCTGTGTACATGAACAACACGTATGCAGATAGTATCTTTAAATGGATACTCGATTCTCCCCTCGGTGAAAAAGGAAAATATGTCTATTCCGATCTCGGACCAATTCTTATGAAAGTTCTTATCGAAAAGATAACAGGCGTTCCACTTGATAAATACCTCGAAGAAAAATTTTACCGCCCGCTTGGCCTCACGCATCTCACCTATTTACCGCGGGCTAAATATCCTCTCACCGAAATTATTCCTACCGAAAATGATACTGCCTTCCGTCACCAACTTCTTCATGGCGATGTAAACGATCCTGCTGCAGCGATGATGGGAGGAGTTAGCGGCAACGCAGGAATTTTTTCTGATGCAAATGATCTTGCGGTCATCATGCAGATGCTTTTGAACAATGGAACTTATGGTGGAAGGAAATTTCTTGAGCCAAAGACCATTGAAATATTTACCAAGCAACAGTTCATACAGAACAAAAATCGAAGAGGGCTTTTCTTCGACAAACCTGAACCTGATCCCCCAAAATCTTCACCTTGTTGTAGTGGTGCATCTCTTAAAACATTCGGACATCAGGGTTTTACAGGTACATGTGCATGGGTTGATCCCAAGTACAATCTCGTTTACATTTTTCTCAGCAATCGTGTTTGTCCAGATGCCTCAAACGAGAAACTCGTGAAGCTGAACGTGCGCACTCAAATACAGCAAGTTGTTTATGATGCAATTGAAAAATCTAATGAGTAATTTTTTTCGTGTTCATAACCCTGATAATAACTTCACCTCGTTAAAACAGAGAGCGGAAAACGTTCATCTACTTTTGTTTGAATGGAGATTAAGTAAAAGGATTTCTAAATAAATTAAATGGAACAAAAAAGTAAACACGAGCAGGTGCTCGAAATCGTGAATGAAGTTGCCAGTTTGGCTGCGAAGCTTGGCATCGTGCATAATGATACTGATGATGTTTCACTTGACGGAAAGCATATTACCATTCGTGGCCAAAAACTTTTGTTCTTCGGTTCCTGTGGGTATTTAGGATTGGAGCACGACCCACGATTAAAAGCTGCAGCGATGGAAGCTGCGGACAAATACGGAACACAATTTTCTTCTTCGCGCGCGTATGTATCGTCCCGTTATTATAAAGAAGCGGAAGATTTGATGCGGAAAATGTTTAACCGACCATCTGTTATTGTGCAGTCGCTTACTGTTGGTCATATGTCGAATATCCCAGTTCTTGTTGGCGACAGCGATGCAGTAATTATGGATGCGCAAGTTCACGACAGTGTGCAAACGGCAGTGCAACTTTTGAAAACAAGAAATATTCGTGTTGAGTTAGTGCGTCACAACCGCATTGATATGCTTGAGCAGCGCATCAAAGCACTCAAAGACAGCTATCGCAAGATATGGTACATGGCTGATGGAGTTTATTCTATGCAGGGAGACTTTGCTCCGATAAAAGATTTGTATAAACTTCTTGATCGCTATGAGCAACTCAACCTATACATTGATGACATACACGGCATGAGTTGGACAGGACCGCACGGAACCGGTTATGTAATGAGTCAAGTTGATTATCATCATCGCCTTTATCTTTCTACCGGATTGACAAAAGCATTTGGAGTTGCAGGTGGTTTGTTGATTTATCCGGAAGAAGAAAATCTTCAACTTATCCGTAACACAAGCAAGGCATTTATCTTTTCCATTCAAATGCCTCCAATGGTTTTGGGAGCTGTAATTGCTTCTGCAAAGATTCATCTCACTGATGAAATCTACACAATGCAAGGTGATCTGAAGAAAAAAATAGAATACTTCAATTCAAAAGCAAAGGAACTTCAACTGCCTCTCATTAACGAATGCGACTCTCCGATCATGTTTATCGGAGTAGGTAAACCAGATACAGGATACAACATGGTGCGCAGGTTGATGAATGCAGGGTACTACATCAACATTTCAGTTTTCCCAAGTGTTGCCTACAACAACACTGGTTTGCGCATTCCGCTCAACAATAAACTTTCCATTGAAGACATTAACGGAATCCTGAATACCATTGCAGAACAACTGCCGCTGGCTCTCGCTGATTCTAACGCTTCAATGAATGACGTTTACAAATCATTCCGACTCGTAGCGTAGGTTCAAAAAAGTTTCTCCTAAAAGAAAACCCCGACAAAACTGCCGGGGTTTTTTATTCGAGTCAATAGTTTGTTTTTTGTTATTGCGGATAAGCACAGATTTTCCAGAAACCGTTTAGTTGCGCAACCGCAACAACAAAGTTTTCGAACGTAACTGGCTTGATGATGTATCCTGCAACATTCATATTGAATGCTTCCATGCGGTCTTTATCGTCATTGCTTGTAGTGAGTACAAAAACGCTTGCACCTTTATGTTCATTATCATTTCTTAACTCATGCAGGAACTCAAGTCCGTTCATCTGCGGCATGTTTATGTCGAGAAGAATAATGCGTGGAGAAGGAACAACTTTTTCCACACCATTTGTTCCGCGAAGAAGATCAAGCGCTTCAAGACCGTTGTGCGCAATGCAAAGCGGGTTCTGAATATTGTTTCTCTTGAAGGCGCGCTGAAGAGTCATGATATCAATATCATCATCGTCAACGAGCATAATGTTAAGCAGGTTATCACTCATAATATCAGTAATTACGACTTATGATTTTAAAGGTTGCAAAATGAATGAACCAAAACTTATTGAGGTTCGCTTTTTCATTTTATCAGGAGAAGGAAAAGAATCTGTTTGTAAAATAATCATATTTCTTACACATCAGAATCATTGCTGTAGCTTTATCGTTTAGAAAGTCACATTAAAAAATAACTATGAAAGCGATCTTAAGAAAACTGGCAAAGAAGGATGTGTACGACAGCATTCCGTACGATGATTTGATACTGAAACAGCGTTTCGCACTGTTCCGCATCTTCACCTTCACAGGTTTCCTTGCCAGCGTTGCCGTTGCCACACAAATCTTAACTGCATTTGAAGGATCAGGTTCAGGCCTCATTGCATACCTTCTCTTTGGATTGGCAGGAGTGATGGTAATCAATTATTTCATGGTGCGCGATTACCTAAAATTACCGATAGCATACATGATTACGTTGATGGCTGCATTCCTCATGCTGCATTTTCAATCGTACACTTCAGGTGGAATACGAAACTCAGGAACGATGTATCTTGCTGTGGTGATGTTGTCGGCATTTATGATGTTGGGAACAAAGGCAGCGAAATGGTTTACGGCATTGGTGCTTGTTCACTTTGTTTATTTATTCTGCATTACTGAATATACAGATTGGACTTCTTATAGTTTATTTCAGAATGACGGACATCTGATCAATCAGGACTTTCTTACTACTGCAATTCTTGCCTTCTTCCTTATCGCTGCACAAAGTAATTATCTGCATAGTGGGAAGAATGTGGTGATCGAGCGCATCACTGAGCAAAAGGATGCACTTGAAATAAGTAACAGACGCTTGCAGGAATATACTACTACACTTGAGAAAACAAATAAAGAACTCGACAAGTTTGCATCCATTGTATCGCATGATCTGAAAGCTCCACTGCGTGCAATTGGTAACCTTGCTGACTGGATTGAGGAAGATGGTGGACCAACATTTACTCCTGAAGTACGCACAAACTTCAACATGATTAAGCAACGGATTAAACGGATGGAAGATTTGATTCAGGCGATTCTTGATTACTCAAAAGCGGATAAGCGCATGGGTGATGAAGTTAAAGTTGACACAAATGAGTTGGTGAAAGAAACTGCTGACTTTATTGGTTTGCCTGCACATGCAAAACTTCACATCGCAGAAAACATGCCTAACATGGTAACTGATAAAACTCGTTTGAGCCAGGTGTTCTCTAACCTTATTGGAAACGGTGTAAAATATAATGACAAGGAAATTCCTGAAGTGACAGTATCATCTGAGACGCATGACAATGGTTGGACATTCTCTGTTAAAGATAACGGTCCGGGTATTGATCCGAAGTTTCATGAAAAGGTTTTCGTGATTTTCCAAACACTTAACCGTAGAGATGATGTGGAGAGCACAGGCGTTGGTCTTGCCATTGTAAAGAAAATTATAGAAGACCAGGGCGGCAGTATTTGGATTGAAAGTGAACCGGGACAGGGCGCGGATTTTAAATTCTTTTGGCCTAAAGTGAAAAAGGTAAAAGATTCTGCATTAATCGCAGCTTTGCTTATCGTGTAAGAAACTGACCATAATTGCATAAACTTAGCATTCGATCTTTAGTAAAATTGTATAAATAAAAACAGATCGAAAATGTTTACCGGAAAAAATATCACTACGTCAGAGCGTGCACCGCTTACCATCGTTCAAAATTCTCACACGAAAAACATTGAACGCGAAGTGGACAGTTATGTAAAAAGCATTCGCGTGCTTATTGCAAAGCTTACCCCGACAGAACGTCAGAAGTATTACAATGGCTTGCTTGCCTTCATCCTGAACGAACAGATTGACATGAACAGCACTGCCAATGAAAAGAAAATTGATGAAAGCGATTTCACAAAACTTTCTGCGCATGAGTTAGGTTTGCTCGAAGAACTGTCCATGCAGATGCAGAAACTTTATCGAACCATCGGTCACGATACAGAATCGTAAAAATATTGTTGCAGCTTGCCTAAAAGGCGTAATGATTTTTCATTGCGCCTTTTTTTTATTTTCATCTGCGAAATATGAATTAGTACGAAATACGAATGTTGCTATTGAATAAAGAAAATTTTTCGAATAACCGATAGCCAATAACGATTAACTTCTTTCTATCTTTCGGAACTTTTTTCAGATGAAAAAAATAGAAAAGAAACATCCACTTGCTATCCGCTGGTTTCACTGGATAAATTTTCCGGTGCTGTTCGTAATGATCTACAGTGGCATTCTTATTTACTGGGCAAACGATGTTTATTCCATCCAGGCGGGACAGAAAGTATTCTTCAAGTTCTTCCCCGAAGGTTTTTACAAAACACTTGGCATTCCGTTTCGTCTTGCTGAAGGTATGGCGTTGCACTTTTTATTTATGTGGATCTTTTTTCTGAACGGATTGGCATACATCACCTACACACTTGTATCAGGAGAATGGAGATGTCTTTTTCCGAACCGCCATTCGTTTAAGGAAGCGTGGTTTGTGTTGCTGCATGATTTGCATTTGAGTAAACGAAAACTTCCCATTAAAAAATTTAATGGTGCGCAGCAGATTGCTTACACCGGCATCATCATCATGGGCATTGGTTCAATTCTAACTGGGTTGACGGTTTACAAACCGACACAGTTTTGGTGGCTCACAAAAATACTTGGAGGATATGAGTGGGCGAGGGGAGAGCATTTCATTCTCACTATCGGGTATGTTTTATTTTTCTGCGTTCACATTGCGCAGGTGGTGCGGGCGGGGTGGAATAATTTTCGCGCCATTGTTACGGGTTGGGAAGTGGTGGAAGAAAAGAAAGAGGAGGAAACTATTTTGATTGACGGTAGAAGAGAAACAGTAAACACTGAAGACAATGAGTGAAGAAAATTTTTCAGAAAAAGACTTTAAGCGAACAGTGCGGAAAAAAACACTGACTTCCTTCCTGTGGTTTTTCTTTTTCTTTTGTTTCCTGGCTTTCGCGTGGAAGTGGCTGCATCGCCAGCCGCAGGATTCGGGTGCATTGAAACCGTTGCGCGCTGCGATGAACACGAATGAGAAAATCTTCTCGAAAGTTTTCAGCGATTCACACCTGGAACATGAGTATCCGAAATCTTCTGCAACAGCAAGTGTGAGAGTGAATGGAGATTATGGGATGGATAGTGAACTTGATACTGGTGCATGGAAGCTTCTCGTTGTGCGCAATGCTGATGTTACTCCGATTGCAGACACTGTTGTTATCACTCTTGACGAACTGAAAAAACTTCCGAAGACAGAAATTATTTTCAACTTTAAATGTATTGAGGGATGGAGCCAAGTTACCTGGTGGGGTGGTGTACGGTTTTCTGATGTTGCAGAGCATTTTCATCTGGGAACAAAATCGGGCAACGTGCCTGACAAGAAAAACATGGGCGATCTTTTTAAGTATGCAGGGCTGCGCACGCCTGATGGTGAGTATTACGTGGGCATTGACATGGCAAGCATGCTTCATCCTCAAACTATTTTATGTTACGAAATGAATGGGCAACCGCTGCCGATGAATCAAGGCGCGCCATTGCGGTTAATAATTCCTGTTAAGTACGGGGTGAAACACTTGAAGCGAATCGGCACGTTGTTTTTTTCTGATTCTCCTCCGCCTGATTATTGGTATGAGCAGGGGTATGATTATTATGCGGGGCTTTGAGGAGCGTTGAATAACTAATCGAACTTCCGATCGTATATTTGTAAAATGAAAACACTTGTAATAGATATTGACAAAGATTCATCGCTTAAAAAATTGCTTGAGCTGGCAAAAAAACTCCGGCTTAAAACCAAAGTTGTTGATGTAAAAAAAGAGGATCAAGAGAGAGAGGATTGGATGCGGATGGGAGTGCAGAATATTTCGAGCGCATATAGCAATGATGAGCCGGACATTAGCGGACTGACATTAATGGAGCCCAATCCGAAATATAAGCCATCTGTATGAAAGAGGGCAATGTAATTCGCTTTGCTCTGCAGCAAAATGACGGCAGATTTGTTCCTCGTCCTGCTGTGGTTTTGAAAGTATTATCTCCTTATAATGATTGTATAGTTTGCGGAATTAGTAAAAGCATGGGGCTTGAAATAAAAGGACTTGATTTTGTTATTTCAGAAGGCGATCATGATTTCAAAACGTGGGGATTGAACTATGCAGGAGTTATTCGCGCTGGATTTTTATTTACCGTATCAACAAAATATATTGAAGGGTCACTTGGCAGTTTGAGTAAAGAAACTCACCGTCAACTTTTAGAAAATCTCAGCATTTTTCTTCTCAAATAAGTTTTAGAATACAAAGTTTTTATTCCTGAACCCAATGCCCTCCGGCTACTCCGGCACTCCTCTTCTCCAAAAACTCGGCATCCATGCCGATCATAAAATATCCATCATCAATGCGCCTGAAAATTATTTTCAACTGCTGCAAATGCCGGTGCAGCTTACTGATTCAAGCGGTGGAGATAAGTTTGATTTCATTCATTGCTTTGTGAAAGAGGAAAGCGAACTGAAAAGGATTTTGCCGAAGATTAAGAAAGAACTTGAGCAGGATGGCATGATCTGGATTTCGTGGTATAAGAAGTCAGCAAAGATGAATACTGATGTTACGGAAGATGCCATTCGCAACCTCGCGCTCTCCATCGGATTGGTGGATGTAAAAGTGTGCGCCATTGATGAGCAATGGAGCGGCTTGAAGCTGGTGATACCGCTGAAAGACAGAACCGGAAAATAAAAACTAGCTTTCTCCTTTCACTCAAACTACTTGTTGTCTATTCCTGCGGTAGCTCCCATCTGAACAAGTCGAATTGGTTTTGTTTGCTTCTTCGTTTTTGAGTTGAGCAGTTGTACAGAAACAATGGAGTCCGTTACCCATTTGTAAGATGCCTGGTTGTAGCTGGTGGTATCGCTAATCAGTAGCAAATAATTTTTTAGATGCCCCTGGTAATTTTTAAAGAAGTGAACGTTGTACAAGTCGAGTGAGTCATGTCTTGCATTTACTCCATCTCCTTGTCCTGTCACTCGGTTTATTATTACCTCGCCTAAGTAATGCCCTGTAGTGGCGGTATCAATGGAATAATTAAATCCAAGTGCGCGCATATCATGTATATCAATAAATGTTTCTCCGTGCTGAAAGGCGCATGCAATGGATGCAATAAGAATCAATGACAGGAAATTCTTTTTCATAATGTTTCATTTTAGATTTTGAAAACTATTTCTTCTCAACAAACGTCTGTATTTTTTTTTCATCTCCCACAAAAAAACGCTCCGGAAAAAACTCTCCGAAGCGTTTGGATATAATTCAACAAATTAAAATTCTTACAGCAGCTCTATGGTGAAGTGCCCATCCACTGTGCCATCGGGATTGTAAACTTTGAAATACGTGGCTGTATCTACATCGCGCATCGTATTTATCTCCACAATTTCTTCTTCCAGTCCCTGCACCGTTACTTTTTTAGTGCCGGGTTTGTCGTTCTTCTCATCAGCCACATAAAAATCGAGCGCCTTGTCGCTAAGCACAATCAGTTTTGCTTTTTTGGTACCTTCCAAAGTGCGCTTAAAAATATTTTTATCTTCCAAAGCAGTCACAGTTCCGGTCTTTAGGGTTTGTTCATGCGAGCGCAATAGCTGCATGTCGAATGTGGGTTCAAGCACGGTAGCATCGGCAGAAAACTGTGCAATGCCGCTGCCTAATATTTTGTAAAGCCCCGTCATGGCTACAACCATGGCTGCTTTTGCATCATCGCTTCCGGTGCCGGTGCCGCTTATGTTTGCATTTTGAAGGGTGCGCGCGTTTTCCAAACTCGCGAAATAATTATCTACTTCAAGTTTTAGCGCTGCCAGTGCAACGATGCCTGTGAGCGCACCGCCCAGCGCACCTACGGCATTTATCTTTGAATCTTTATCTCCGGTTTGAAACGGCTTGTGACCTTGTGGAAATATTGCAACGTAGGCACCGCTTCCCTTGGGAATGCCGGCAAACTGTACAGCCAGATCCCAGGCGTTTATTTTTTCGTTGGAGAGTTTTTCAAGCAGTACATCCAACGAAGTGGTGCTGCCTTTCTGCGTACCCCTTTGGGTAGTCCATGCATTGTATTCTGCAACCAGAGCATCATGCAAGGGTTTGTAAAAAGTGTATAGCGGTCCCCAAAATGCATCGGCTTGATTGCCGCTTAAAAATCCATACGTGAAGGTGGAAAGTGCTACCGCTTCTTTCAGGTTTCTTGAACCGATTACCAAAAACGGGTTAGTGAAATAAGACCATGTTTTCATCTTAATAGTTTTTTTAAATTTTAAATGATAAGTGATTTATGAATTAGCGCTGTAAATCTAAAAATAAATCATTTTCACTTTTACAAATGTTGATAAATATTTTTTGATGAAACTGTGGCTATAAGCAGAAAAAGGTTTTTATCAAGCCATGGGAATACACAGCTATGCAGATAGGCAAAACACTTGCTTTTATCATCTGCACGGCTATGCAGGCAGGCAAAACACTTGCTTTTATCATCTGCACGGCTGTGCAGGTAGGCAAAACACTTGCTTTTATCATCTGCACGGCTGTGCAGGCAAGCAAAACACTTGCTTTTATCGTCTGCACGGCTGTGCAGGCAAGCAAAACACTTGCTTTTATCGTCTGCACGGCTGTGCAGGCAGGCAAATAGCCAAATTTTAATTTTTTATGGGGTGAGAAGAGAGGAAACTACCAAAAACAGAAATGCCGCTAAAACCAATAAGCGGCATTTCTGAAAAAACAATGTGTACTAAACAATGTGTATCGTCATCTTATACAAAATATGATTGCCAGAGGTTACAGGTTTATTCATATCAGCCATCTCAAAATAAAAATCGGGTAACCCATTCTAATGCCGGGTTCAAAATTATTTGTCGCTACGGAATAGCTTTTTACATTTGCCGCTCAAACCCAAAATAATATTAAAATGAAAAAAGTAAATGCACTCTTAATTGCCTGCATCATTGCGCTGTCAGGCACTGTGGCAAACGCACAGAAATACACCGAAGGCGATAAGACACTGTCTTTTCTTGCCGGAGAAAAACTTATCAATATTGAATACAACTACGACAACATGATGGTTGGTAAGAAAACTGAAGAAGAATATAAAAAGGGAAAGATGGCTGACTTCGATAAAAAAGTTCCGGGCAAGGGAGACAAGTGGGCAAAGAAATGGGTGGATAGCCGCCAGAGTGTTTATGAGCCAATGTTCGAAGAGCTGATAAATAAAATGCTTGCAAAAGCGAAGATGGATGTAAAATTGGGAACCGGACAAACCACTGCCAAATACACACTGTTTGTGCATACAACAATGACAGAGCCGGGCTTCACCATTCCGATGGTAATGAAAGTGAATCCGTCATGCAATTTCGAATTTTCATGGATCGAAAATTCATCAAAGAAAGTAATGGCAAAAGGTCAACTGAACAAAGTTGCCGGAGTAGTAATGAACGATAACGACTGGGAATTTGATCCTTCAAACAGAATAAAAGAATGTTATGCAAAGGCAGGCAAAGTAGTAGGCGTTACCATGTCGAAAGCATTAAAAGCGAAGAAGTAAAATAAACTTCTGAGTAAAAAAAAATCCCCCGATATGTATCGGGGGATTTTTTTTGTAGCTATTCTACTCCTCTTTCTTCTTCCGCGTTCCTCCTGTTTTTGCCGGTGGAGGAGGTGGTGGTGTGGCTTTCACCACAGTTATCACCAACTCATTTTTCTCTTTATCGAAGTCAGCCATTATGGTATCGCCTTCGCCCATTTCTGCTTTAATTATTTCTTCAGCCATTGGGTCTTCCAGATACTTTTGAATGGCGCGTTTCAATGGGCGCGCACCAAAGCTGCTGTCGAATCCTTTGTCAGAAATATAATCCTTCGCTTCATCACTCAACTGAATTTTGTATCCAAGTTCAGTAACGCGCTTGTAGAGATGCACCAGTTCCACATCAATAATTTTGTGAATGTTTTCTTTGGTAAGAGAATTGAACATCACCACATCATCAATACGGTTTAGGAACTCCGGAGCAAATGCTTTCTTCAATGCATTTTCAATAACACCTTTAGAATGATCTTCCGAGCCCGACATTTTAGTAGCCGTTGCAAACCCAACACCTTGTCCGAAATCCTTCAACTGGCGCGAGCCAATGTTAGAAGTCATAATAAGAATAGAGTTTTTGAAATCAACTTTTCTTCCCAAGCTATCAGTCAGCGTTCCTTCATCAAGAACCTGAAGAAGCAAGTTGAAAATATCAGGATGTGCTTTTTCAATTTCATCAAGCAGCACAACAGCATAAGGTTTGCGTCTCACTTTCTCAGTAAGCTGTCCGCCTTCTTCATAACCCACATATCCCGGAGGCGCACCGATGAGGCGGCTAACCGCAAACTTCTCCATGTACTCGCTCATGTCAATACGCACGAGTGCCTCTTCAGTGTCGAATAAATATTTAGCCAACACTTTTGCAAGTTCAGTTTTACCAACACCTGTAGGTCCGAGGAAAATAAAAGTACCAATCGGTTTATTCGGATCCTTCAATCCAGCTCTGTTCCGTTGAATCGCCTTTACTACTTTATTGATCGCCTGATCCTGACCAATTACTTTTCCTTTCAACTGATCGCCCATACTAATGAGGCGCGAACTTTCTGTTTGCGCAACGCGCGTAACCGGAATGCCGGTCATCATGGCAACCACTTCAGCAACGTTTGTTTCATTCACTGTGTAGCGATGGCTCTTGGTTTCTTCTTCCCACTGCTTTTTCGCTGCATCTAATTGTTCGAGCAATTGCTTTTCAGTATCGCGGAGTTTTGCTGCCTCTTCATACTTCTGACTGCGCACAACTTTATTCTTCTCCACTTTTATATCAGCAACTTTCCCTTCAAGATCAAGAATGTTTTTCGGCACATGAATATTTGTGAGATGAACACGGGAACCCGATTCATCCAGCGCGTCAATTGCTTTATCAGGAAGAAAACGATCGGTGATGTATCGAGCAGTAAGAGTTACACATGCCTTGATTGCTTCAGGAGTGTAATTCACATTGTGATGTTCTTCATAACGGTCTTTGATGTTATTAAGAATCTCAATACTCTCATCAATAGTTGCCGGTTCAATAAGTACACGCTGAAAACGCCTGTCCAACGCTCCGTCTTTTTCAATGTACTGACGGTACTCATCAAGAGTAGTAGCACCAATGCATTGAATTTCTCCGCGCGCAAGCGCGGGCTTGAACATGTTCGAAGCATCCAGAGAACCTGAAGCACCGCCTGCACCAATGATGGTATGAATTTCATCAATGAATAGAATTACGTCAGGAGATTTTTCCAGTTCATTCATTACTGCTTTCATCCTCTCCTCGAATTGTCCGCGGTACTTTGTTCCTGCAACGAGTGAAGCAAGATCGAGCGTAACAATTCGTTTATTGAAAAGGACACGCGATACTTTTCGTTGAATAATCCGAAGCGCCAAACCTTCTGCAATGGCGCTCTTCCCAACTCCGGGTTCACCAATCAATATCGGGTTGTTCTTTTTTCTGCGCGAAAGAATTTGTGATACGCGCTCTATTTCTTTTTCTCTTCCTACAATGGGATCGAGGCGGCCGTCTTCTGCTGCCTTCGTTAAATCGCGGCCGAAGTTATCGAGCACCGGAGTTTTAGATTTGCTGTCGCTTCCGCCTTTCTTCGTTCCACCACCGCTACCCAGACCGCCTGCGCCACCACCCGCACCACCTTCATCATCTTTTGCATACGGATCATCTTCTGCAGGATTGTGAGGTGCTTCACTTTTGAAATTTGATTTCAGCATTTCGAGTTCTTCTTTTACGATGTCGTAAGTAATTCCATACTGATTTAGAATTTGCGTTGCAATGTTGTCCTCATCTTTTAATATTGAAAGAAGAAGATGCTCCGTTCCGATTACATCGCTCTTGAAAACTTTTGCTTCGAGATAAGTTATCTTGAGTGCTTTCTCTGCTTGTTTAGTAAGAGGAATGTTGCTGAGATTGCTCACCGAACCACCACCACCTTTCACGGAATTCTCCACGCTCTTGCGGAGTTCTGCGAGGTTGATGCCGAGCGAGCGAAGAATTTTCATCGCCATGCCTTCGCCTTCGCGGATAAGCCCTAGCAACAAATGTTCAGTACCGATGAAATCATGTGTGAGCCGCAATGCTTCTTCTTTGCTAAATGCGATCACATCTTTTACGCGGGGGGAAAATTTGGCTTCCATAAAGTTTCTCTTTTAAAAATTAAAACGTTTAAGTTAAGTTATCAAGTGCTGTAATTTGTGTGCAAAGTTACGCAGGTTTTTGTGGTTTGCAATTACCGTACAATCACCTTCAATCTGCCGATCCGTCAGTTTTTATTTTCAACACAATTTTGTTGACGGTTGCATTCTCTTTTAATTAGTCGAGGAGATGAGAACTCTCTTTACTTTTTTGTGATAAAACCGTCAGTTAATTGAAGTGGATTGAGTACCTTCGTTCACTATTTTAATAGTACGAATAACGAATGGTTTCGCACTTACGAAACCCTCGAAAACTTCCAACTTAACTTTAAACATTAGACCTAAAACTTTGGCATGGCTTCAGGAGAAAGAATAATTCCGATTAACATCGAGGAAGAAATGAAAACGGCTTACATTGATTATTCAATGTCAGTCATTGTGTCGCGTGCGCTGCCCGATGTTCGCGATGGATTAAAACCTGTACACCGTAGAGTGCTTTACGGAATGCTCGACCTCGGAGTGTTGAGCAATCGTCCCTATAAAAAATCTGCAAGAATAGTTGGAGAGGTGCTTGGTAAGTATCATCCGCATGGAGACAGTTCTGTGTATGATGCCATGGTTCGAATGGCGCAGGAATGGAGTTTGCGCTATCCGCTTGTTGACGGACAGGGAAATTACGGAAGCATGGATGGCGATCCTCCGGCAGCAATGCGTTACACAGAGGCGCGCTTCAAAAAGATTGCGGAGGAAATGCTTAATGATATTGACAAAGATACCGTTGACATGGCGCTCAACTTTGATGATACATTAAAGGAGCCAACAGTTCTTCCTGCAAAAATTCCAAACCTTTTAATGAATGGTTCTTCAGGAATTGCAGTGGGAATGGCAACCAACATGCCTCCTCATAATCTTACCGAAGTTATTGACGGCATCATCGCATACATCGCGAATAAAGAAATTACAATTGATGAGTTGATGCAATTCATTAAAGCGCCCGACTTCCCTACTGCAGGAATTATTTACGGATATGCAGGAGTTCAGGAAGCATTCAGAACTGGACGCGGAAGAATTGTTCTTCGTTCGCGCGCTGTCATTGAACAGCATAATGGTAGGGATAGAATTGTCGTTACTGAAGTTCCTTACCAGGTTAACAAGGCGGAGATGATCAAGCGCACGGCTGATCTGGTGAATGAGAAAAAGATTGAAGGCATTACTGACATCCGTGATGAATCAGACCGCGAAGGTGTTCGCATTGTGTATGAATTAAGGCGCGATGCAATTTCAAATGTGGTGCTTAATAATCTTTACAAACAAACTTCTCTGCAATCGTCATTCAGTGTAAACAATATTGGATTGGTTCACGGCAGACCGATGACTCTTAATCTGAAAGACCTCATAGTGCATTTTGTAAATCACCGCCATGAAGTGGTGATCCGTAGAACACAATACGAATTAGCAGAAGCAGAAAAGCGTGCACACATTCTTGAAGGGTTGTTGATCGCTCTTGATCATCTTGACGAAGTGATTGCATTGATACGTGCTTCACAAACCCCCGACATTGCACGTGACGGATTGATGGTGAAATTCGGTCTCTCCGAAATTCAATCCAAAGCAATTCTTGAAATGCGTTTGCAACGTTTGACAGGACTTGAGCGCGATAAGATTAAAGCAGAATATAAAGAGTTGATGGAACTCATCGAATACTACCGCGACATACTTGCGAATGAGGATTTGAGAATGGACATCATCAAAGACGAACTTTTGGAAATAAAAGATAAGTACGGTGATGCGCGGAGAACAGAAATCGTTTATACAGGCGATGATATTTCCATGGAAGACATGATTGCTGACGAAGATGTGGTGATCACGATTTCTCATGCAGGTTATATCAAGCGCACTGCACTTACTGAATACCGGGCGCAGGGCAGGGGAGGGCGAGGAGCAAAAGGAAGCGCCACACGCGAAGAAGATTTTGTGGAACATATTTTTGTTGCATCTACTCACAACTACATTTTATATTTTACTGAATTGGGCAAATGTTATTGGATGAAGGTGTATGAAATTCCCGAGGGAACAAAGACATCAAAGGGCAGAGCGATTCAGAATTTGATTTCACTTCCTGCTGATGATAAAGTGAAAGCATTTATCAACGTGAAGAATTTGACGGACGAGGAATACATCAACAATAATTTCGTGGTGATGTGTACCAAGAATGGAACGATTAAGAAAACATCGCTCGAAGCATATTCACGTCCGCGGCTGGCGGGCATAAATGCCATAAACATTGAAGCAGGGGATGTTTTGCTTGAAGCCCGTCTCACGAATGGGAAAAATGAAATAATGGTAGCTACCAAAAAAGGAAAGGTAGTTCGCTTCAATGAAGAAACTGTTCGTGCTGTAGGAAGAAATTCAATTGGTGTGAGGGGAGTAACGCTTGATGGCGCTGATGATTTTGTAATCGGCATGGTCTGTGTGAATGATGTGTTGAAGGAAACCGTGCTTGTTGTTTCAGAAAAAGGATACGGTAAGCGAAGCGATGTAGAAGAGTACCGCAAAACAAATCGTGGAGGAAAAGGCGTAAAGACAATAAACATCACTGACAAAACAGGAAACCTTATCGCAATAAAAATTGTTGACAACAACGATGACCTGATGATCATTAACAAATCCGGAATTACGATACGAATGAATGTGGATGAGCTTCGCGTAATGGGAAGAGCCACACAAGGTGTTCGACTTATAAAGCTGGATGATGATGATGAAATTGCATCGGTAGCAAAGGTGGAAGTGGTGGATGAAAAGAAAGCAGAAGACATTGAAACTGCTCTTCCGCCAATTGATTCTGCAACCGCTGCTCCCGCTCCTTCTCCTGATGAATCAGGTTCTGCCGAAGACCAGGATACAGAAAGCACAGATGAAAATAATCCTCAGGAATAAATAATAATAAAAAGTACCATTAACGAATACAGATAGGGTCGAATCTACGAGTGAAAACAGATTCGTAAATTAGGTTGGATTCGTATTCGTTGATGAAACTCTAATAAATGAATCATTGCATGAAAAAGATTCTTTCAATCACTCTTCTTCTCTGTTCCGTAACTTTTATTTCTTCTGCACAAAAAGCATTGGTGCAAAAGGCATACAACTATTACAAAGAACCTTATCAGCAATACGATGAGGCGAAGAAGGCGATTGACGAAGCTATGAACAGCGATGAGAACAAAGCCAATGAAAAGTTCTGGTATTACCGCGGACTCATTTACCAGGCACTCTATAACAATGCAACTTACGGCAACCTTTGTAACAACTGTCTTGTGACTGCTTATGAGTCATTCACGAAAGCGAATGAAGTGAATCCAAAAAATGAATGGGCAGAGATTATCAAAGGACTTAACATGAATTTGCTCATGCGCGACTTCTTTAATAAAGGGGTAAATGATTTCAATCATTCAAAGTTTGTTGATGCGCTGACTTCTTTTGAATATGTGCAGAAGATAAATCCTTCTGATACTTCTTCCATTCTCAACTCTGCCTTTGCCGCAGATAAGGCAAACAATTACGAAAAGGCAATACTGTATTACAACCGCCTGATCAATATGAATTACAAGGATGACAAGATTTATCTCTCGCTTGCGAATATTTACAAGCAGCAAAAAGATTCTGCGCGCGCGTTAATGACCATCCAGGATGGACGGAAAGTTTTTCCTGATACTCTTACGCTGATGTTGACGGAAATAAACCTGTTGCTTGCTGCGGGAAGAAATAAGGATGCTACTACAGTGATGGAAACTGCTATTACAAAAGACCCGAAAAACCAGAGCTTGTACCTCGCACTTGGCAGCGCCAATGACCAGATGGCAAACCCACGCGATGCCCAGGGAAATGATTTGCCGAAGCCAATAAATTATTCTGAGTGCATGACCAAAGCCGAGCAGGCATACCAGAAAGGATTGCAAATAAACGCCAATAACTTCGAGTTGAATTACAACCTGGGTGCAATTTATTTTAACCAGGGTGCTGAGATGGCGAATGCAGCAAACAACATCAAGAGCACTGAAGAATTTGAAAAAGCAAAAGTGAAATACAATGCAAAGTTTAAGGACTCTGAACCCTATCTTGAAAAAGCATTTGAACTGAATCCTACCGATAAAGCGACACTCACCTCTCTCAAATTATTGTACGCCCGCACGGGTGAAACGGATAAGTACAATAAGGTAAAAGGTATTCTGGATAGTATGAAGTAGAAAAGTTATTAGTTTTCGTAAGCAAACTAAAACCCAAATTTCGATAAAATTAATTTTCATACTAATCTGCGCACTTTTTATTTTTTCATCGTTAAGTTCTCAGGTAAGAAGCTATGTTTTTTTTCATAAAGAATGTTTTGAATTAATTACAAATAAGACTTTGTAAGGTTCTTTATGCAAATATCAAATGAGTACTGATTTTTTACGGATATGATTGGCGGTATTCTAATGTAATCAGCAATTATACACTTACCATTGTTGCCGCCTGAGCCCCGGGAAAATTTTGAATGCCAATTGATGCATCAGCTACAACTGCCCAAGCAAAGGACTTATTAAAAACATCCAAATAATACGATGATAAAAAAGTAACAATTGGATAGGGTGATCCGTTGTTTAACGCAGCTAGTTTTAAAAAGGAAGCATAATCAAATTTTTTAAAGTTACCAATGAACATAATATTTAATGCCAGTCCTGTTACTGCGGTAATGGCACCTTGAAAAATACAGATATTCATTTCTCCGCTTTTAAAATTAGAAATATCAAAATTGTAAGTGTCTCTCCCATTCATGCCATGCAGCATTGAATTGGAACTAGTTGAACTTTGTAATGCATCCAGATTAGAACCCTTAGCTCCTGAACTTATCACGGAGTAAATTTTACCTTTTACCCAACTTGCAATTTTGCTTGCAGCTACGAGATAGAATCTATTTGCAAGAGCTTCTGACCCTTTTAAAGCCCATGATGTTATTTTTCCACCTATGACATCCGGCATGTTAAAGGCTTTATTTTTCGAAAGAAAGCTTAAACTAATATTTGCAAGGATAATATCTTTGGAAATGGGCACTCCTTTTCCCCAAAATTTTCTTTGAAAAGGAGATGGAAGACCTGAGTAATACTTGTCATAAAATTTTTCATTAAAATCAGAGTCTGTAACGGGCGACTCCGGTTTGCCTCCTAATGCATTTTTAATATTGGCTTCCGTAAACTCTAATGGTACAATGGGAAAAGTTGCTTTACCGATACCTCCACCAATAATAATGTTAATTGAATTGGTAGCTGTCAAACTTTCACCTGGTTCAAATCCAAGTATGAGTGGTGTTCTCATGATTTATAGAATTAGCAATTTGAATTTTTTAAAATGAGCACTGGCGTTTTTCTACAATTTTATTTAAGATGAAAGATAAAATTGATTTCGGGGTTGTCGAAGGTAGAGAGGAAATTAAGCAAAGGCATATGAATTCTTTTTAAAATAAAACATGCGACCTTGAAGGTCGCATGTTTTGAATTAGAATAAGAACCTGATTACGTGTTAGCAGGCCAAGGATTCTCGTGCTCTGCAGTACCCATCTTGATCTTCTTTGCAGAGATCGTGAAGCGTGTAGTCATCGGGTTGCTGCCAACCGTGTCAATACTCTCGCCAAACTGAATGATGTACGATTCTTCGAATTCAAGCGTCTTCAAAGCAGCAGAATCACTGCGTTTGTAGAAAGTAATTTTTCCGTTTTTTACTTTGTGCGGATCAGCCATCCACTCAAGGATGCTGTTGTCTTCGGTAGCTTCAACTTCACATTGAATAGTACCACCATAAAGAACAGAAGAAGGGCGACCTGATGCATCAGTATCTCTGCGAAGAGCGTAGTCGCAATGGAGGAGATTAATTTCATCTCCGCCATCAATGCTAAGGGTTGATTTGAAAGCCATTTTTTTTTTTGGTTTTTAAAGATTAAATTATTTGTTTGATTTATGATGCAAATAAACGAGAAACGGGAAGTTGCGTCAATGCGCACTTAGCAGTTGGCTGAGTTACTCGGACAATTAGCATCTGGGGAATGTGGATTGCAATGAGATTGAATTAAAGATTGTAAAGCGTATGCTTTTTTAGTTCACTCATCTCCTTATAGGATAATGAGAGAAAATATTTTTTTATGATATTCCGGTTATTGATGTTGATTTAATTTTTTTTTTAATCATCACGAAATATAATGGGGCTTTATTTGTAAAACTTTTTAAAATGAAAATACATCTCTATCAACTCACAAAAACAGAAGCATTCCGGCTGAGTAAAAAAGCACTTACAAAAATGGGCTTCGTTATTCACCTTGCCGATGGCGAAAAAGGATTGATGAGTGGAAGCAGGAAATCAAACCACACTTCTCATGTTACTTTTTTTGATATTCAGTTTGCGCTGAATAGTTATATAACCATTTCGCTTATATCAGATATTTTTTCGAGCAGCACAGGAACCTTTATTGCTGATGCAGTGAGTGAAGAACTTTTTCTTGAAACATTTCACGACCTTTTGCGCATTCAGCCGCCCGATAATGCTTTACGCTTGACATATGAGGATTATGCAATGGCGGTAGGTTTCTGAAGCAGTAGTGGAATACCGATAACGTACATCTTCGCAATTCTAAGACTTACCACTTAACATAAATTTTACACTTCATTAATCATGCGTTTACATGAGAAGTGGATTTTCGTGCAAATAAAAGATCATGGTGAACAAACCTCTTAAAGTGCTTGTGGTAGATGATGAACCGGATGTAGTTGAAATTCTCTCTTACAATTTAACGAAAGAAAATTTTGAAGTGTTCAAAGCATACAACGGCAATGAAGCGATTTCCGCAGCAATAGAAGTTCTTCCTGATCTTATCATTATGGACATACGAATGCCGGAGCTTAACGGCATTGAAGCCTGCCGCATCATTAAGAAAAATGAAACACTCAAAAACATTCCGATACTTTTTCTTACTTCAGATAATGACGAATACACTTCGCTGAGTGCAGTGGAGGCTGGGGGAGATCATTATGTAACAAAGCCAATTCGGCCTGCCATTCTTATGGGAATGATTACTGAACTGATAAGAGGTGCTGTGAAATGATAACCCATTCTCGATACAACCAGGGCAGGCACATTTTAATTTTTGCCCAAAAGAACAGGGAGCAAAAAGAACTTTCCGATCATCTTGAACTGGAAAACTATGTTGTGCACCATGTGAGCAAGCTGAATGACGCACTTGCTAATCTTAAAAATTCGAAAACGGAAGTTATTCTGATGGACACTTCTCACAATGAAGTTGCTTGCCTTGAATTGTGTCATGTTATCAAATCTAATTTGAGTTCGAGAAAAAAGGTGGTCATTATTACTTCTGATAATCAAGATGAATCGTGTGAAGTGGCTGCCTTCCGTGCGGGTGCTGATGACTATATTACAAAGCCGGTGAAGCCCGTTGCTCTTATCGAACGGCTAAAAACAAGATTGGGAGAACCGAAAGATACCATCATCGTTCATCCTGAACTGAACGGACATTCAAGCATTCATATTGACCGCGAATCTTATACTGTGTTTGTTGACAACAAGGCATTGAATCTTTCGCGCAAAGAATTTGAGTTGCTTTATCTTCTCGCAAGCGCCCCCGGAAAAATTTTCAGGCGCGAAGAAGTTTTTGAAAAAGTATGGAAGAAAAAATTCGAGGAGCCGAACCGCACAATTGATGTACACATTCTCCGGCTTCGGAAAAAACTTGGCAGAGATTACATACAGACTCAGAAGGGTGTTGGGTATCGGTTCACTGCTTAAAGGTAGTCGCGAAGTGGACTACGATTTTTTGTTCTTCAAATAAATTCGCTGTCCCGGTCTTACTTCGGCATTTTCAGAAAGATTGTTCCACTTTAAAAGCAACCGTAGTTTTACTCCTTGTTCCTGCGCTACATCATGCAGCGTTTGTCCTTGCTTAAGAGTGTAAAATGTGCGGTCGCCTGTTCTTTTCTTTGGCTTCAGATAAATTTTTTCTCCTTCATCAAGAGGAGTGCTCTTGCTGACTTCGTTGTATTTTAAGATTTGCCATTCTCCCATTTCAAATTCATCGGCAATGGTGCGGTAGTTGTCGCCATCTTTGGCTATTACGTAAGGGGTTTCATTCGTATAAAAAACCTGGTGACCTCCGAATGGATTAATCACATCCGTAGTGGGAACAAAAATGCGCTCCGTAGTTTTCCGCACAGGGGGTTCCGGCTTTGCTGATGCTACGGGTTCATATATTTCTTTCGGCAGTTCTCCACCGCGATCCAACTCGTACAGTTTAAAGTCTTCAATAATTTTTATGATTCGCCCTGCATACTGCGGGTTAGTTGCATAGCCGGCTTTTTTCAATCCATAAGCCCATCCTTTGTAATCGGTAGCGTCAAGCAGGAACAGTTCTGCATAGCGGGGTCGGGTTCTTAAAAAATTAGAATGATCATCATAGGATTCGAGCGCGCCTTTGTATTTGCGGAAACATTCATTGCGCCTGTCGTCATCCTGTACGTAGGTATCCCCGTTCCAGTCAGCACATTTTATTCCGAAGTGATTGTTGGCTTCTATCGCCAGGGGGCTGTTTCCATCCTGCGATTCGAGGCATGCCTGCGCCATCGTAATGCTTGCGGGTACACCGGTTTTTTTCATATCGCGAACGGCATCGCTTTTATATTTTGCAATGTATTCTTCGCGAGTCATCTTTCCATCGGCTGCAAATGCAGGGGGCGATGGCAGCAGGTAGGATGCGATTGCAAAAACAAATAAGGTGGGAATGGTGGTTTTCATAGATTGCTATAAAATGAATAACGGAGTTTTTGGGGATTTATTTTAACGCACAAAGGTTTTGTAAGGTTTTGCTTAAAATAAAATTAGTTTAACTTTTCGGCTTTCATCTCTTTTCATGCAATTATTAAACTCAGCATGGCTGATTTCTGAAGCACGCGGCACATCAAAAACAAAAACCGCCCAGGTTTCCCGGAGCGGCTTTTGAAAAGACATGATAAAAGAAAGACTACTTCGAAACTTTTGCCGTTTGCGGCTGACTTTGCGGTGCGGGTATGTTTTCGAAACTTGGCGCGCAGATGCATGTTGCAAGTACTGCTTTGCCTTTTTGAAAATTATACGGACCGAAAGTTTTTGATTTTACTCCATTGCCTGATATGGTGATGGTGCGGATTCCCGGAAAGAATGCTTTTACTGATACAAATCCGTTTTCATCAGTGATTCCGCTTACGGCTTTGTAACTATTGCCGGTTTCAGGATCAGTGAATGCATCAACGGTAACTTTTGCATAGATGAATGGTTTGCTCAGTTCGTCTATTACCAGCACGTCTGCACGGGTATGGCGTTTTGCTGCGGTGTCTGTAAGCTCGCGCTGGCTGCGGTAGCCGATGTAGTATGCAGATTGCGTCTGCATTAATCTTGCTACGAGTCCATCAATTTGATTGCGCACAAGATTCATTGCATCGGTGATGGCTTGTGAATATTCTGCACCTGTAGATTTGCGTTGCTTAATGGCTTCGGTTGGCAGATTGAGCACACCATTGTATGCAGCCAACTGAGTTTGCCAGTCTGTGATGGTTGCAGCGGTGATGTTGTAGCTACTTAAAGAAGCAACTACTGCATCGGTTGCGGTGATGGCATTGGCAATGGTTGTTGCCAGTTTAACAAACGCCATGCGCTGGAGTGAACTCAAATTGAATTTCACTTTTGCGGCAAGCGTAGGGTTTGGCGATGATGGTTGCGTTGCAAAAGCATACACACTTTTCATAATGGTGTAGCTGAAGTTAGCAAGATCTAACCGCGACTGCCTGCGCAGGTTGGTTATGCCGGTAATAACAGCGTGGTACTGATCAAACAGACTTGTGCAATTACTTTGCTTAGTATTAAGTAATGCAAATGCTGCCTCGAGTGCTGCAACGCTATTGGTGATTGATACCCTTGAAGGGTCTTGAGAATACGAATTGATTCGCATAATCATTTGTAGCTGGGCTACTGTGTAATAAGGTATGAACATTGTTTTTAAAATTTATATTGTTTAATTAATAGTTGTTACACGAGAAAAAAACCACTGATGTTTAAAGGTTTTGATGGAAACCTTACAGTTTTTGTGTGGAAGGGGAAGAAAGTGCTGCGAGTTCTCTAACTTAGACTATAAAGAAAAAACTGTTGCGCTTGTTGAATGGCTGGTCTAGCTGTGCGCACAAGAAATTCTGCGAGAGATGACTGGCTGGCAATGAAACTACCTAAACTCTACAGGAACAAAATTAATTTGTTCAATATTTCGCTTTTCATACGTTTGCAATTCACTTTAAAACCACTCGTATGAAAAAGCGACTATTATTCTCCGCCACAATTTTCTTAACAGTATGTGCACTCTATGTAAAAGGGCAAAGCCCGATGGCGGAAACCAATAGTGATGGATCATCTCCCAATAAACAAACCGTTTATCCCGAAGGAGGGTATGATAACTTTGAAGATTTAAACAGCAAAAAACCATCAGCGAAAGTTAAATACGGAATCAGAGAACGCCCAGACAAGGAAATAGAAAAAATTGGAGGAAACGATTACGATGCAGAGTTCCTGGATGAAAAAACCGGAAAATGGCATAGAGAAAGAGAAGTATTTGCAATTTCGGACGGAAAAAAATTATACCTCAACGGCCGGTCGTTCAATCTTCCTATAGGATTTATGGAAGTAATTGAGGAAGGATATTACCTTGTTTTTTTATGTTCTACTCCTTCTGCGAGCAGAACAAACGTTTCGGAATTAGGAGCAGTATCAGTTAATCAAGACATCGGGCGTGTGCGCAAAAAAATCTATTACTGCCTCGATACTTCTACGGGCAAAGCGAAAATGTTTAATAAGCTGCTTTTAAGACAACTATTAAACAATCATTCCGATTTAGCCAATCGGTTTGAGAGCGAACCTGAAAATACGAAAATAGAAGTAGAGATGGAATATCTCAGGCTGCTTAATGCTGCAATAAAATAAACAACACTAAGAATGGAGGCACCTGACACGAGAAAAAACTACGTGTCAGGAGGTGGGTTCAGGAAATTTTATTTATTTATTTATTGTAGGTTTATAATCATAACGAAAAAGAAAAGGTTCCGCATCGACATTCCCTTGTGTAAGCGCTGGCTTTATATTTTCAAATATTGATTGCACAACCTTGAATTGAGATGTTTCAATTAACCCAAAACCTACTAGCATAGTATATGATCTAATTGATAAACTATCATCCATTTCATTATAGCATGGAGCATCTACATATATAAGACATCCAATAGTTTTTTCGTTTCGCTTTGCATCCCAACCGGATTTATGCTTCTTAAAGAATTCTTCTGCAAAGAATCGTAATTGAGAATCCAATGACGTATTATTGGGAGCGCGAAGTGTATAATGATCTTTATTAACCAATTTACTAATTGAAATTGCAACTAGACCATAACCTTTTGCATCAGATGAATATCTTTTGTCTAATTGGCTGTAAGCTTTAGCAACATTGCTTGAAATCTGCTTTTCGCTGGATGGACGTTTGCACTCTATATAATAATTACCATCTAAAGTTTGATACTCCAAGTCACTTTCATTGCCGAAAACAATGTCGTATCCTCCCATTAACAATGTTGCCCCTAAAAATAGTTCAAATCCAATATCACGTGGATTATTTGTTGATTTCAGAGGATTCTCATCATCAATATTTATTGGGCCATTGATATAAGTCTTTAACCTTCCTATAAGATTTTCTGAAATGTTTGTTTTAGTTAGTCCCGAATAAATGCTAACAAGTTGATTTATCTCATAAAAAGCCTTCCCGAAATTATTATATTCTTCTGTTTCTTGTAAACTCTTATGTGTTCCGTTTTGAATGGCGGAAATGTATCCGGCTAAGTATTTTCTATGATTATGTATTCGTGTATTAGATTCTATTCCCAAAGATTTAAGCATGGCAATAAATGAATCTAAATTAGCCAACTGGACATTTAAATTATCAGTATACATTGGGACAGATCATTTTTATGAGTGTTATACCTTTATTCAACTCTCCAAAGTATCTTCTGGACTTACAGAAAACTATTACCGATTTCCTTTTGCCCGATTGTGTGTCTTGCATAACATCTGACAGTTTTTAGAATCAGTAGCGCCACCTTTGCTCCATGCTGCTACATGGTCGGCATCCATTTCTACCAGCTTATAAATCTTACCCTTGTTGGCATCATTTCCAAGGGCACAAAGCGGACAGTTTGATTCATCTTTAGTTTCAGCAGTTTTAGTTTGCGTTGAATAAACAGATTTTTTAGTTGCATCATCAAACACGCGCACTTCCAACAACTTTGTGTCCACCGAGCCGCCAAGGATGAATTCAAAAACACCCTTTCGGTTTTTGATATACGGATCACCGTAGAGCTTTTTTACTTCGGCTGATACCTTCTTAGGATCATACGCTGTGTTATGATATTCTTCATAGAGGCGACCCCATTCTAATCCGCACATTTCGCTTTCTACATCTATAAATGTGGTTGAAACCCAATCAATCACTGTGTTGAAATAGGTTTTTAATTCTTTGATGTTTTTGTCTTTGCGATGGCGGCTCATGTATTCATCAATGCCGCCTTTACTTACCCAGTCTAAGGCGCGTTCTAAAAACGCCTGCCTGTTGGCGCTGCCCTTTATATAGGCGCTCCATTTTTGGATGTTAGAATTTTGGCTGTTGCTAAACTCCTCTTTGCCGAGTGTGACAAACGGACCGGAATAAATTGAGTTGAGCAATTCCTGATGACTGAGCGGAACACCTGCAATGTTGATGGTTTTGAACCACTCTTTTATCTCGCTCTCTTCGCCTTCACATTCATAAATGAGAATTTGAGTTTTATAAATCATAGCCCTTTTATCATCCGCAATACCGTCAAAGTATTGCTCCATGCCGTTTTCATCTTTCACGGCAAATTTGTTGGTGACATAGCGCCCGAAGCTGGTGATGCGCTGTTGCCCGTCTAACACTTCAAATTTATCGTCACTCACTTTTACGAAATAGATCAAGCCCAAGGGGTAGCCCTTGAGGATAGATTCAATAACCGCTACATCTCTTTTGCCATCGGCATAGATATAGTTACGCTGATACTCCGGCTGTATGGTGAGTTTGCCGCTCAAGCCAAACAGCCCTTTGCCTTCCAATTCATTATACTGAAAGCCCTCGCAAATATCTTTGACAGTGATGTTGGTTATTAGTGTTGTTTTCATTTGGTTGTTTTCTTGTGCTTGATAAGTATTCGAGTATAAAGCCTTTTGTTATTTACATACCCCCTATCTAACTTGCCTTTCCACTTAGAGTTAACTAATTCAGGTAGAAGTCCATCTTTGACATAATAATCGCTTCCAACAATTTCAAACTGCTCAGGAGAATATTTATCAAGAAAGCTAATCGGCACACCCATCACACCATCAAAATCACTTGGGATGTATTTGACAAATGGCACTTCAATTGCATCATAGTTATCATATTTTTCAAACGGTTTTTTAGTACCAAATTTTATTAGGTCCTCCTTGTTCATTAATGCCAACGGTTGATGACGTCTTCCATGGTCTATGTTGGTGAACCAACATGAATTTCCAAGTCTTGTATAATCCCCTACATATCCAAGTCGAGCTGCTTTCTGTCGGTCTTTTTCATCAACTTCTGTCCCTTTTGGAACAGCAAAGACCATGTCGTTAACAAAACCCGTTGCTCCCAACCAAATTTTATTTTCTTTTATCAATGGAAAAACTTCTGTGTAAGTTATAGCATTTATACTACCAATTATCACAAACTGCTTATTAGCCTCTATAACCCACCCTAAAAAATCACGAAACATTGAGAAAGGCGGATTGGTGATGATGATGTCGGCTTCATCGCGCAGCTTTTTTATTTCTTTACTATTAAAATCACCATCGCCTTTTAAATAATGCCACTCTAAGTCATCTACATCTATTTTTCCATCACCGGTGTTGTCGCGGGTGAGGGTGAAAATCTTTCCGTGTTTGGTGGTTTTCTTTTTATCGTATTGCGGAGCGCGTTCTTCAAACAGCGAGGGCTGGTAACCGCTTTTGTATTTTTTACTTTCGGCAGCATAGCTGGTGCTGATGAGTTTTTTCAAGCCAATGCGCTGAAAGTTTTGAGCAAAAAATTTAGTGAAGTTGCTCCACTCCGGGTCATCGCAGGGCAGCAGCACCGTTTTACCACGAAACACTTTAGGGTTGTAATCCAAGTAGGCATTGATCTCTTTTTCTATATCGTGGTATTGCGTGTAGAACTCATCGTTCTTTGCCTTTTTTGCGTTGGTGAGATTACTGTTTGCCATATTTGCTCAAAGAGAATTTAAGAACTCTGTGAAATTTTTCAGAAGCCGAAAGTCCACATTTCTCTTCTCCCCACCAAATTGAATTCTTCTCTTACAGAAACCTTACACTTTTCTTTAAACCTTCTAAATTTTAAAAATTTCTCGCAATACCGTGAACTTTGCGGACTAAACAGCGAGCAATAATCTCTAAACATTGAACTTTGCGGGCTAAACCGTGAACAAGATTCTCTAAACACTGACCTTTGCGGGCTAAACCGTGAACAAGATTCTCTAAACACTGACCTTTGCGGGCTAAACCGTGAACAATTTTCTCTAAACACTGACCTTTGCGGGCTAAACCGTGAACAAGATTCTCTAAACACTGACCTTTGCGGGCTAAACCGTGAACAAGATTCTCTAAACACTGACCTTTGCGGACTAAACCGTGAACAATTTTCTCTGAACACTGAACTTTGCGGACTAAACCGTGAACAATTTTCTCTGAACACTGAACTTTGCGGGCTAAACGGTGAACAAGTTTCTCTGAACGCTGAACTTTGCAGACTAAACGGTGAACAAGTTTCTCTGAACGCTGAACTTTGCAGACTAAACAGCAATGTTACTTTTCCAAACATGAAACATGCTGCACATTACATGGTTGTTATGAGGGTAGTGCACGAGGTTATAGCAGAAGAATTTTCCGCGTGTTTGCCCTGCTGCAAACTTTACACTTCAGACCTTAAATTAATCAGATTGATTTAAAACGCTACCCGAGAAAAGTTCGGAGGCGTTTTATTTGCGTATTTACTTATTCGTAAATTCGAAACGATCAGCTATTCGCACAACCTACGCTTCCTCCATCTCCGTCAAATCCACCGGCACCACCTGTGTAACGCCCAGCTCTGCCATCGTAATTCCGTAAATAATGTCAGTAGCAGTCATCGTGCGCTTGTTGTGAGTGATGATGATGAACTGAGATTCCGAAGAAAATTTCTTGATGATGTTATTGAACTTGTCAATGTTCGTATCATCAAGCGGAGCATCCACCTCATCGAAGATGCAGAACGGTGCGGGCTTGATAAGATAAATACCAAAGAGAAGCGCAATGGCAGTCAGCGTTTTTTCTCCACCGCTTAATTGAGAAATGCTCAACGGACGTTTTCCCTTTGGTTTTGCAATAATCTGAACATCGCTGTCAGTAGGGTTTGCAGGATCAAGGAGAATCAAATCACAATCATCATCCTCTGTAAACAGCGACCGGAAAACCTTGATGAAGTTCGTGCGGATGTCCGTAAACGCCTTCATGAAATTTTCTTTCGCAGTAATTTCTATTTCTGCAATGGTTTGCAAGAGTGATTCTTTTGCTTTTGCCAGATCATCCTTTTGTTCAATAATAAAAGTGTGACGTTCTTCAATTTCGTTGTATGCCTCCACCGCCATCGGATTAATCGGTCCGTAGTTTTCAAGCTGCGAGCGTTGCTTCATCACTTTTTCGCGAAGCGTTTCTTCGGTCCAGTCAGGCGAAGGATCTTTTTCAATCAGCTCATTTATGTCAATGCTGAACTCAACGCTCAATCTTTCCTTCAAACTGTTCAGTTGCATTTTCAGTTCCATCGTTCGCTCCTTTACTTGCTGCGCAAGCTGATCGCTTTGTTCTTTGCGGTAACGTAATTGGCGGATGGTGTTCTCCAGTTCATCAATTGAACCACGCGCTTTAAAATAAGTTGCTTCGAGAGTAGTCACTGTTTTTTCAAACTCTTCTTTATCCGCATACAGTGCGATCAGGTGCGCGTCAAACTCCTCACTCGTGTTTATCAGTTCAGCAATCAACACCTGCACGTTTTCATACTCAGCCGTATTGGTGGTGATATTTTTTTGCAACGTTTCAAGAAGCGCGGTCTTGTAATTTAGATCGCGCACAATTGTTCCAATTTTATTCTGCTGCTGAATACACCGTATATTATGCTGATTAAATTCATTGCTCTGCTTTTCAAGTTCAGCAGATGCATCATTATACTGCGTTTGCAAAAGTGCCAGCCGCTCACTCAGCGTATTAAATTCCGACTTCAATTGATCAAGATGTTGTTGGTGGCTCTCGCTGCTTTGCATAAACGAACCTTCCAGTGCATGCAATTGATTTTCGAGTTCACTCAAAACTTTTTTGTTGTTCTCGATTGCGGAAAATAAATGCTCCGCCTTGCTGCTGATGGAAGAAAACTCATGCGCTACTTTATTGAGTTCCTGTTGCAGTTTATTTTTTCCTAAAGCAACTCTTTCCCTGCGTTGTTTGGTTTCAGAAAGATCGCGCTGCATGCTGTCGCGAAGCGTTTTTACTTTTGAAAGAGAAACAGTAAGTTGTTCAATCTCCTTGCTCAATATTTCAAGGTGCTTTGCTCTGCCAATTCTCTTTCCGTCAAATAAACCTACAGAGCCACCGCTCAGCGCATGTTTCGTGCGGCAGTATTTTCCATTCTGAGAAATGAATACGAGTGATTTATTTTCATTCCTGAGATTCGGAGTGTTGTCCTGATCTTCCGTGACGATGTAAACATTGCGGAGAAGATAGCTGCACAACGGACGATACTTTTCTTCCACTTCAAGAATCTCCATGGCATGCACACATCCCGAAATTTTTTCGGGAGAAGAATTAGTTTCTCCTTCAAAATTTTTCAGAATAAAAAAGTTCGCGCGCCCTTTTGAAGCTTCGCTGAGAAGATTTACCGCCTTGCTTGCTTCATCAATATCATCAATTACAAAATAGTTCATGTACGGCTCCAGGAAAATTTCCAGTGCCGATTTGTATTCATTCCCCGCGCTCAGCACATCGCTGAACAAAGGCGCCTTCGCAGCTGGGGAAGCACTCTTTTTTATATACCGCAGCGATTCAGGATATCCTTCCAGGTTGTCAACTAAACTTTTTGTGAGCTTGTATTCATTTTCTTTTGAATCAAGTTTTCTGCCTTCGCCCATCAACTCATCAGTCAAACGTTTCAATTCGTCTTCCATGTGAATGATGCTCTCCGCTATCTGCTCTTCACTTTCAGCAAGCGATTGAAGTTCGGTTTCCTTTAACTCCTTTTCTGTTTTCGCTTCCGAAACTTTTGATGCAATCGTTTCATGCTCGGTTGACTTCAATTCAGTATCACTCTTCAAACGGTCAATCTCTTTATGCAAAGAATCTTTCCGCGCCTGTGCAACCGCATAACTTTTTTCTGATTCATGCATAGAAAGCTGAATCGCTTTCACTTCTTGCGAAACTAAATTCACTTCACTCTTTAATGAATCATGATTCAGCCGCGCCTGATCAACTACCGTGCGCAAATCATTCAACTGTTGCTGAAGTTCAGTAAGCAGATTTTCCTCGTTGAACTTTTCTTCTTCAAGAAGTTTTATCTGATCCTGCGTTTGAACAAGATTTGTTTTATCAGAACTTAATTGCTGTGCGAGTTGTGTTTCTTTATCCTGCAGATGTTTCAGCTTTTCATTGCTGATCTTCTTATCATTCTCTTGCTGGCGGATGTGAGAGATTTTTTCGTTGAGTTGCTTTTGTGCTTCACTCAATTCTTTTTCAAGATCAAGGTTCGCAAGTTTATCTTTCTGAAGTGTTGCCTCTCCCTCTGCAACCTGCGCTTCAAGTGCAATGCGTTCTTCAATCTGTTTTGTCTCCTGAAGTTGCAATTCTTCGTATGTTACCTTGTTCGATGCAATGGTGAACAGCGCAAGTTCCTTACTCAACTCTTTGTATTGCTCTTTTAATTTATAGTAACGTTCTGTTTTCTTTGCCTGGCTCTCTAATGTTTTTAAATTCTTTTCAATTTCAAAAAGAAGATCATTAACACGATTCAGATCAGCATCCGTTTCTTCAAGTTTGTTCAGCGTTTGTTTCTTGCGGATTTTATATTTCGAAATTCCTGCGGCTTCTTCAAACAAAAGTTTGATGGAATTATTTTTATCGTTCAGAATTTCATCCACCATTTTCAATTCAATGATGGCATACGAATCAGGACCGATACCCGTGTCCATAAACAAATCGGTAATGTCTTTCAAACGACACGTTACACTATTTAATAAGTATTCACTCTCGCCTGTGCGGTACAATCTTCGCGTGATGGTTACGTTCGAATATTCTGTAGGCAGAATATTTTTTGTGTTCTCAAATGTGATACTCACCTCGGCAAGGTTCGCTGCCTTGCGCGCCTTTGTACCGTTGAAGATGATATTTTCCATCTTCTCACTGCGGAGCATTCGAGTCTTTTGTTCACCTAGCACCCAGCGCATTGCATCCACCACGTTGCTTTTTCCGCTGCCGTTCGGACCGACAACTGCGGTCACACCTTTGTCAAAATGAATGACGGTTTTCTCCGCAAAACTTTTGAATCCTTTAATCTCAAGAGAAGTTAAACGCATAATTTGTTTTTAATTCGCGCGCAAAAATAATTTTTAAATCTCTGCAATGCGAGTTGTTGATAAGTTCCGAAGATAGAACCGAAAACCTTTATTGACGAAACGCTGACAAAAAACTTTTCAACGTTCCTCATCTTCGCAGAGGAAGTTCTCGGAGTGTAGATCATCGCTGTTGAAAGTACGCTGGTATTGGTTAGAGATGTATACAATTCAAGTAAAAAGATTTTGTAAAATATTTTAATGGTTGAATCTTTACACCATCGTTTCAGATCAGAAAAGTAAACTAAAAGTAATGAGCCGCAAAGTAAGAAATCAATCATCCCTGAAAGCCTTACCAAATCAGTGCTTAAAAGAAAATGAAAACAATTTTTGTTTTTTATTATTCGATTTATACTTTTACCGCCTCCAAAAAAAGTTAACTTAATTTAACCTAACATTATGGGACAAAAAATTTACCTCCCGCTCATTCTTTTCATTGCAAGTTTTTCAACTGCTTCTGCACAGTCAGGCGAAATTCGCGGACAGATAAAAGAGAAAGGTGGCAAAGACGGAGTTCCGTTTGCCAGCGTGGCAGCAACACAGAGTGGTGAGCAAGTCATTGCAACCTTAACTGACCTTGACGGTAACTACACATTGAAACCCCTTGGTCCGGGTAAATACGATGTGAAAGTAACTTGCGTTGGTTATAGCCCCGCACAAACAAATGGTGTCTTAGTCACTGTTGATAAAATTTCTTTCGTAAATATCGAAGTAGGAAAAGGCGTTGAATTGAAAGAAGCGGAAGTTACAGATTACAAAGTACCTCTTCTTGATAAAGGACAAACAGCGGTTCAGAAGACAGCCACTTATGAAGAAATTCAGGCGGCACCTTTGCGTGATGTAAATTCGATAGCATCTCAGTCGGCAGGAGTTTTCCAGCGAGATGAAGGAAAAGAATTGAACGTTCGTGGTTCCCGTTCTGACGGCACCGCCTATTATGTTGACGGTATTAAAGTAAGGGGTAATCCAAACATTTCCGCTAAGGGTGCAGAGCAGATTACTGTAATCACAGGTGGAATACCTGCTCAGTATGGAGATGCTACTGGAGGTATTGTTGCAATAACAACAAGAGGTCCGTCACCGGTTTTTAATTACGGACTGGAAGGAGAGAGTTCTCACTTTCTTGATGCGTTTGATAATAACCGTTTGTCTGCATCTTTTTCAGGACCAATTTTTGTTTCTCATGATTCCATCGGAAAGAAAACTACTGTTGCGGGATATTTTATTTCTGCTGACTGGTTATATGACAAAGATCCCAGCCCCTCTGCAATAGGGCAATGGGTAGTGAAAGACGATATTCAAAGGCGACTTGAATTATCCCCGCTTATTAAATCGTCTACAGGACAGGGTTTTGATAGGCGTGCTGATTTTCTTAGCTACGATAGTTTGGAACATCAGAATGAACGAAAAAATGTTGCACGTCATAAATACACCATCAACGGGAAACTTGATTTCAGGCCTTCGAAAAATTTCTACATCACTGTGGGGGGAACTTATGATCATGAAAAAAGGCACGACTTTATCGATATTTATTCTTTGATGAACTCGTATAATAATAATCAGGTAACTGAGAATCAATATAGGGTATTTGGAAAAATTCAACAACGCTTCGGTGATGAAGAGTCACAAAAGAATAGTGCTTCGGTTGTAAAGCATGCCTACTACACCTTACAGGCGGATTACACAAAGAACACTAAAGAAGATGGCAACGATGTGCACAATGATAAAATATTCCGCTACGGATATGTTGGAAAATTTACGACCCATTTGGAGGATTTTACTTTTCACAATACTCAATTTATAAATGGGGCCGATACCACTTATCATGATTTAGTCCTTCAGGACGCAGCAATTACAGCTCCAGTTGATTATGTTCCGTATTCAGGAAGCGCTTACACTTCTGCTTATGCGACACAATTCTTTGATCTCGTTCCGAATAATTTTACAGAAGGACAGATTCTATCAAATAACGGAATCATTAATGGAGATAACCGGATCGCATTGAATACATACGGACTTTGGGCACTTCCAGGTCGGACAAGGAATGGGTATCAAAAAACAGAGAACAACCAGTTCCGCATTATTGCTTCGGGATCTGCAGATATAAAAAATCATAACATCGTTCTGGGATTTGAATATGAACAGCGCGAGGATCGTGGATATACTGTTTTCCCAAGCGGCTTGTGGTCTTTGATGAGAGGTCTTGCGAATTCCACTTTGATCAATTACGAAGCTGCTCCTTATTGGACTGGGGTAGGGGCAGATTCTGTTGCAAACCTTCAGTTTATTTATACTCAGACAAAAAATCTCGCAGGTGAAAATGCAAAAGGTTTTTATGAAAACGTGAGAGATAAGTTCGGGATTAATTATCACCGTTATGTTGACATTGATAATTATTCTCCCGATGATTATTCGCTTACTATGTTTTCTACAGATGAATTGTTAAATAACGGAATTGTTAGTTATTACGGTTATGATGCGCTTGGCAATAAAACAATAAGCAACCCAAGCGTTACTGACTTTGTCAATAATAAAGATGCAACAAATAATTTTACCCGCTCTATCGGTGCTTTCCGCCCAATTTATGTAGCAGGATATATTCAGGATAAATTTACATTCAACGATATTATTTTCAACATTGGCTTGCGTGTGGATCGCTTTGATGCAAACCAACATATATTAAAAGACAAATATCTTCTTTATCCTGCCTATACAGCTGGCTCACATGAAGTTAAAGACAGGTTCCCTTTCTATACTGTGCCAGGCAATATCAGTTCTGATGCGGTGGTGTATGTAAATGATGTGAAGAATCCTTCCGGAAGCGGACCCATTGGTTTCCGCGATGGAGACAAGTGGTACGATGCGCAGGGAAACTCAATTACTGATGTACAAAAATTAGCGGAGATAAGTGGCACGGGTATAGCACCTTTTGTTCAGGAAAAATATTTTGATGCACTGGACAAAAAATTGCTTACTGCTGATGCATTTGGTGACTACGAACCTCAAACTTCATTTATGCCTCGTATTGCTTTCTCCTTTCCGATTTCTGATGAAGCATTTTTCTCAGCTCATTATGATATTCTAACGCAACGACCCCAGAATGCAGAAGAAATTCGTTTCCGTCCTGAACTTTATTATTTACTGGCACAAGGAAATTCATTAACATCTCCTAACCCTTCGTTAAAGCCCGAGAAAACTACTGACTACGAGATTTCTTTCCAACAAAAATTATCTCGTAGTTCCGCATTATCTCTTTCTGCATTTTACAAAGAGTTGAGAGATAATATTGAAATTACTAGCGTGCAATTTGCGTTCCCGATTGATTATTATACTTATAGCAATATTGATTTTGGAACGGTGAAAGGATTGACATTATCGTATGATCTAAGGCGTACAGGAAATATTCGGATGAATGTAAGTTACACCTTGCAATTTGCGGATGGAACAGGATCAAGTTCCGGATCAAATAGTCGCTTAATAGCCCAGCAGGGACAAACAAATTTACGGGAACCCAAACCATTGGATTTCGATCAGCGCCATCAACTTACTGCTTCATTAGATTACCATTATGGAAAAGGCAAGGATTATAATGGTCCGGTTTGGTTCAACAAACAAGTACTTTCTGAAACTGGTTTGAATCTGACATTCCGCGCTGGCTCAGGAACGCCTTATACCCGCAAGAAAAATATTACTCCGGAAGCCGACTTTACAACTGCAGCAAACGGGCGATTCCAGTTAGACGGTCAGATAAATGGTTCACGTTTGCCTTGGCAATACCGCGTTGACTTAAAAGTTGACAAACATTTTGAATTGAAAACCGGAAAAAAACCAAACGGTGAAAAAAGAAGACCATATTCCATTGGAGTTTATGTGCAGGTACTCAACTTATTTGATGCACGAAATATTATCTCAGTATATTCTGCTACCGGCAGTCCGACTGATGACGGGTATCTCTCCTCTGCTGCTGCCCAAAACGACATTAACAACAAGTTGAGCGTTGCTTCTTACAAAGCACTTTATGAAATTGCAGACAACAATCAGGGAAGTTACAGTTTGCCAAGACGCATCCGCCTTGGATTACAACTTGATTTTTAAAAGAATATAATTTGAAAACAGCTAAGAACTCTATTCGCACCAATATGAAAAAAATTATCATAACATCTTTTTGCATCTTCTTTTCGTTCTATTCATTGCTTGCAAAAGAAAACGTAAATTCGGGATCCGGACATCGCAATGGACCCATAGGGGGCGATCATCCACTTGCTTCGTGCAATGCATCTACCGCACAAACTGATCTCGACATTAACAATGTCCGCACCAAAATTTTTATCAATGGAGATATGTGGTGGGATCTTGTTGGTACTGCAACTTACGAAGTTCCGAAGGGCTCTGGAAAACATTCCTTATTTGCAGGAGCTGTTTGGGTCGGTGGATTTGATAACAACGGAAACTTAAGAGTTGCAGCTCAAACGTATCGTCAGTCGGGAAGTGATTTCTGGCCCGGTCCAATTGATACTCTCACAACCGATGTGACACCCGATGTGTGTACTAAATTTGACCGGCATTTCCGCATTACCCGTGATGAAGTGCAGGAAGCAATTTCTCATTTCACTGTGCCAAATGGATACCCTGCCGGGTACCTCCCTCCGCAGGTTATGCAAGATTGGCCCGGTAATGGAGATGATCCTGAGCATGGAGCAGGGCCTGGCTACACGCATTTCTTAGCTCCTTTTTTTGATCGCAATTCAGATGGCATTTATGATTGGCAGGATGGTGATTATCCCTGGTTTGAATTAACATCATCAACACCTGTGTGCGATGATCGTCTGCTTGGGGATCAATCGTTGTGGTGGGTTTTTAATGACGTTGGAAATGTGCATCGCGAAACAGATAGTCCATCCCCAATCGGGTTGGAAATTCAAGCGCAGGCGTTTGCATTTGCAACCAATGATGAAATAAATAACATGACTTTTTACAAATACAAAATTATCAACAGGAATACTACCACAAATATTGATAGTTGCTTTTTTGGAGCATGGGTAGATCCTGATCTCGGAAATTACAACGATGACTATGTGGGCTGCGATGTAAAACGTGGATTTGGATATTGCTACAATGGGGATGAGAATGATGAGGGTATTGCAGGATACGGATTTAATCCTCCTGCCGTAGGAGTTGATTTTTTTCAGGGACCCGCTGCTGATGTTGGTGATGGAATTGACAATGATCGGGATAGTTGCATTGATTGTACATTTATTACGAATGCTCAGGGAGGAATTGATACTATTTCCGACACAATTAAACCGGAACTGATTATCATGTCAAAGTTTGTTTATTATAATAACGATTTCACTGTTGTTGGAAATCCTGTTGGTGCTCAAAATTATTATGGATATCTTAATGGGGTATGGAAAGATAATGTGCAAATGACATATGGAGGAAATGGAAAAGGAGCGGGTCCTGGAGCTACCACCGATAAGTGTGACTTTATGTTCCCTGGTAACTCTGATCCAAATCACTGGGGGACTAATGGTTTGCCAGAAGCTGATTGGGATGAGGTAACAGCCCAAAATCTTCCTGCCGATAGAAGATTTTTGCAATCATCGGGACCTTTTACATTACTTCCAGGTGCTGTGAACTATATTACAACTGGTGCTGTGTGGGCAAGAGCTACAAATGGCGGTCGTCTCGCATCGGTTAGATTGGTTCGTCAGGCAGATGACTATGCGCAGGCGCTTTTCAATAATTGCTTCAAAGTGGTTGATGGACCCGATGCCCCAGATATAACTATACGTGAATTAGACAAGGAATTAATTATGTCTATTGATAACAACAAAATATCTAACAATTACAAAGAGAAGTACAGCGAAATTGATCCTAATACATCAGTAACAAGTTTCTATTCTTTTCAAGGCTATCAGATATTTCAAACAGTAGATCCTTTTGTAACAGTATCCGATGTTCATAATCCTGATAAGTCACGCCTCGTTGTGCAGTGTGATATTAAAGATGGAATTTCTCAGATAGTAAACAATTATTTTGATCAAACCACTCAAGGTTGGAGTCCTGTTGAAGAAGTTAATGGAAGTGATGTTGGTTTAAAACATACATTTAGAATTACAACTGATTTGTTTGCGCAAGGAGATCCCAGTTTAGTGAATCATAAAACGTATTACTTTATCGCTGTCGCTTATGCATACGATGCAGGTGAGTCTGCTGGAGATCCTTACGTTCCTGCCGGAAGAAATCAGCCATATAAATCCGGAAGAAAAAATATTAAAATCTATACTGCGATTCCACATTCATCAGATCCCGAAAACACTGGAACGGTTTTGAATGCTTCTTTTGGTGATGGTCCTGAAATTACACGTATTGAAGGAACAGGTAACGGATTCCAGTTGGGTGGGGACCGCGCTTCTCTTGATCTTAAAAATGATGCGGAGTATAGTAAATTGTTTTACTCTCCCTTTATGATTGATCACCCAACTTATGTTAAAGCCAGAGGCCCCGTAGATATCCGCATTTATGATCCAATTGCTATTAAAGGAGGCAATTTTAATTTATGGGAGACGGCAAAGTTGGATACGTTTATTAATCCTGCCGATACCGTTGGATATGATTCTTTAGTAGGGACTTATTTCACAGTATTTAATACTGACACAACCTATCATTACGTTGTGTCCGATACAATATGGATATTAAAGGATTCAACTAGTGGTCAGATTGATACTTCGCTTAAAACATTGGCTTCACCTTTTGATCAGTTATTTCCTGAGTTCGGTTTTTCTATCAACATGGCTCAAACCCTTCAACCGGGTGCAGATGCAACTGGGGGAGCCGGATTTATTGAGTCCACGATAAGTTATGAAATACCCACGCAACGATGGTGGGGAGGTATTTATGATGATGATACAGATCCAGGTTTGGATTGGATAAAAAGTGGTAAAGAAAGTACAGATTATGCCTTTACGACCAACGGTTCTAAAGATGGTCAGCAAGTTTATGAAAAGATAGTTGGAGGGAGTTGGACCCCGTTTAAGTTTACATCATGGGAAAGCGGAAAAACAAGCCCTGGGTATAATACTCAGGCAAATGCTATCAATAAAATTTCTGATTTAGGAAGTATAGATGTAGTGATTACAACAGATAAAAGTAAATGGACAAAAGTTACTGTTATAGAAACTTCTTATGCAGATAGTTTGACTGTTGGGAATGGGAAACACAGTTTTATTAGGCAAAGCCCTTCGCTGGACATAAATGGGAATGTTATTCCAGGCGATATTGGTCATAGTTATTTTCCGGGTTATGCTGTAAACGTGGAAACCGGGCAACGCTTGAATATGGCATTCGGTGAAAATAGTTATTACGGTCCAAGTCATGGATATGCAAATGGAAATGGGGAGGATATGAAATGGAACCCAAATTCGGACGTAACTGATACCGATGTTTATGGAAGATATATTCTTGGAGGTCGTCATGCTATTTATGTATTTAGCCCAAATACTTTTTATTATCCTAATGGTAATAGACTTGCTTACATAGGCCCCTATAATGATGCTGTTTATGAACTTGATTCAATAAAAGTGGCTGCGCAAACTAAATCTCTTTGGTCAAGTTGCATGTGGGTCGGATTTCCTGCTCTTACATCAGGAGAACAGTTGCCGGATTTTTATGGTACCGCAAATGGATATAAAAATGACGTTAAGATCAGGTTGAGAGTTACCAAGCCATATTCGAAATACAATCCAAATTCTGTTGCTCTTAACGACAGTTTGCCATATTATAGTTTTTCAACATTTGATCTCGTTCCTCTAATTGAGAATGCTGACAAAGCAAAGAGTGCGCTCGATTTAATTAACGTGGTTCCTAATCCTTACTATGCATATTCGCAGTATGAAAAGAACCAATTGGATTACCGAGTAAAGATTGTGAACTTACCACCGAAATGTAATGTTAGTATTTTTACACCTAGCGGAACATTGGTAAGAAAATACAAGCGCGATGTAGCAAGCGATAACAGTGGAGGTGGAATTTACGATCCTCGTTCCGATCTTAATCTTGAAACTTCCATTGATTGGGATTTGAAAAACACTACCGGAATTCCTGTGGCAAGTGGGCTTTACATCATTCATGTTGAGGTTCCGAACGTTGGAGAAAAGGTTGTTAAATTCTTTGGTGTGCTTCGTCCAATTGACCTTGATACTTTCTAATTATTATCAAACAGAACTTATGAGAAAAGTATATAGACAAATATTTCAAATTGCTTTAGCAACGTCATTGTTGTTGATATCAGTAGTTTCTTATGCTGGAAATCCAGATCGTGCGGGGCAGGCAGGAGCTAGTGAATTGCTCATTAATCCATGGGCGCGTTCTTCCGGTTGGGGAGGCGTTAACCTCGGTAGCGTACATGGAGTGGAAGCTATGTTTGGAAATGTGGCCGGAGTTGCGTTTACTAAAAAGACAGAAGTTGCTTTTGCACATTCCATTTGGTTGAAAGGAAGTGACATGAGTGTGAATGCAATTGGGGTTACCCAGAAAGTTGGCGAAGGAAGTGTGCTTGGGTTATCTCTCATGTCATTCAGCTTTGGCGACATTCCTGTTACTACTGTTGATCAACCTGAAGGAGGATTGGGTAATTTCAATCCACAGTTTCTCAACATCTCTCTCTGCTATGCGAAAGCATTTTCCAATAGCATTTACGGTGGATTGAATGTGAAAGTAGTGAGCGAAAGTATTTCAAATGTGACTGCTACCGGAGTTGCTCTTGATGCGGGCATTCAGTATGTAACAGGTTTCAATGCCGACCGCGACAATTTCAAAATTGGAATCTCGTTGAAAAATATAGGCACTCCAATGAAGTTTGGCGGTGATGGGCTTTCTTCGCGCGTAACCGTTACGAATGTTTCTCCATCTTATGAATATACGGTTGAACAGCGTGCAAATGGTTTTGAAATCCCTTCACTTCTGGGAATTGGTCTTACTTATGATGCAAAACTTGCGACTGATCATCGAGTAAGCATTGGTCTTGGTTTTACTTCCAATTCTTTTACTCAAGATAATTTTCAAGGCGGAATTGAGTATGCTTTCAAAGAATATTTTATGCTTCGCGGTGGATATGTTTACGAGAAGAATATTTTTGATAGTGATCTTCGCACTACTGTATTTACAGGACCCTGTGCCGGATTGTCCATCCAGGTTCCGTTGGGTAAGAGTGGTAAACAATTTGGTATTGACTATTCCTTCCGTGCCACGAATCCGTTTGACGGAACGCATACATTTGGTGTGCATTTTAGTTTGTAAAAAACCATTTTTATATTTGCGCAGCAAACAATCCCGATACCAATCGGGATTGTTTTGTTTTAATAACCAATCGAACTATGTCAGTTTCATATTATACAGAAGGTGGATTAAAAAAACTTCAGGAAGAACTCAACCAGATGAGGACAGTGGAGCGTCCACGCATATCGCAGCAGATTGCTGAAGCACGCGATAAGGGAGATTTGTCAGAGAATGCAGAATACGATGCAGCCAAAGATGCACAGGGCATGTTGGAACTCCGCATTTCAAAGCTTGAAGAAGTAATTGCCAACGCGCGGCTTGTTGACGAAAGCAAACTTGATAATTCAAAGGCGCTTGTTCTCTCAAAAGTAAAAATTAAAAACAAGGGTAATGGTCAAACGATGACTTATACGCTGGTGGCAGAGAACGAGGCTGATTTGAAGTCAGGAAAGATTTCTGTGAGTTCTCCAATTGGAAAAGGTTTGTTGGGAAAAAAGGTTGGTGATGTTGCAACGATCGAAGTTCCTTCGGGCAAATTTAAGTTTGAGATTGTTTCGATAAGCAGATAGTTACTTGCTTTGCTTTAATTACTTCAAACATTGGCTTCAATTTTTTCCAAAATAATTTCAGGAGAAATTCCCTGCTACAAAATTGCAGAGAGCGAAAGTTGTTTTGCTTTTCTTGATATTTCCCCGCTTGCAAAAGGGCATACTTTAGTTGTTCCTAAAAAAGAAGTGGATTATATTTTCGACATTGAAGATGAGCTGCACAAAGAGCTTTGGGATTTTGCAAAAAAGGTTTCCCATGCTGTTAAGAAATCTGTTTCATGCAAACGTATTGGTGTTGCTGTGATCGGGCTTGAGGTGCCTCATGCGCACATTCACCTTATACCGATGAACCGCGTTAGCGATTTGAACTTTGCGATGCCGAAACTTTCTTTTTCTAAAGAAGAACTGGAAGGAACAGCGGAGGCGATCAGGAAAAATTTTACTGAATAGTTAATTCCTGAGTCATTAAAAATAACTCATAAGGTTTCTTTTTGGAAGGGTTGGATAAATTTTTTTAGCTCTATTGATTATTGTCTTCCAGAAATACTTCTGAAATTTTTGAAGTAAGTGTTTTGACTTTTTGCAAGGGAAGAATAACTGAGGTTGCAAGCGGTTGCTGTTTTTGGGTTTTCTCTTTGCGAACATATTTTCTTCTGCGGCCGGGAACATTGTTAAGCTGGCGATCTATGAAATATGAAACTCCGAGTTTTTCGTTTGCTTGAATTATGGTCATGAGCGGATCGAGTTGTTTTTGAATAATGGTGAGGCATTGATCTAACTGCGATTTAACCATGCGGGCTTGTTGTGCCTGCTCTTTAACGTTTTGAACCGGAATATTTTTGAATTGATTGTAGTGCTTCAGCTCAACTTCCAATATATTTATGATTTCAGGAGTTAAGCCGTAATGATCCGGATTTTTTATTTTACGTGCTGCGTTGAGTACCTGGCGACAACGACCGAGCGTGGTTTCTTCCTGAGGGCGATAGAAATCGCTGAAAGAATAACAAACATCATTTTTGAGAACCTTGTTGCCGGTAATTTGTGCGTAAGCATATACTCCGCAGCTAAGGTGATATGCGGCTTGTGAAAGTTTTCTTCTCATCTGCTTTTTGAAAGCTGATTTGGGTTCCATCGGTTGCCAATAAACACCTTTTACTTTATCCATGTGCTTACGGATGGATGCAATAACGGGAATGAGCGCGGGGTATTTCTCAGCGAGCTTTTGCTCTTCGAGATTGCGAAGAATAAGATTGTAGCTGGAGATGCGGCTTTCTAATTTTTTTGAATCGGGCATGGCAGATAAAGTTTGGTTTTGGTACGTAAATATTTTGTGCGTGTTTTAAAATTGTAAGATTTGCATTAAAAAAATCTTTAGCAAAGATGTTTTTAGCCAATGTGGTGCTGCAAATGTGTTGTGCAGAAATGGAAGAAGTTGTTGCAGCAATGAGAAAAGGTGTTGCACAGCGATAAATTTTTTATGCAACAATATGAATCTTCATTGCCTGAAATGATATGGTAAAAATGAAGTACCCTCCCTGATTTTTGGATTGACGGATGAGATAAAATATAAAGAGGATGGTATTTTTGCCAAGATGCAATTGATTACTTCTGACGAGTACTTATTTCCTGCACTGATGCGTGAATTTAATGCTAGACTGTAAGTGAAAAGAGAGATGATGGATAAGAATAAAGGGAAAAAGTATGTTGTAAATTATAAAAGGGATGTTGAGAGAAAGAGATGTCGCGCCTTGCATGATGAAGTGGTGGAATTATCAGGAAGAGGGAAATAGTTTATTACTCAAGCCGCATGCTGGGTTGGGTAAGGGCGGTTCGAAAAAAGGGCGCTGGCGCACAGCGATTTTTGGCTGCTTGAAATAGTTGCTACAAAGCGAGTACTGATTAAGCTAAACCCGATTGAAAGGAAAAGCCCGCGCTAACGAAGTACTTGCTTAGAAGAGAGGGATGCCGAAACAAGTTCGACATGACAGGGTGAAGTGAGGCGCGGCTTTGGGATGAAAGCGGGAGGGCAGGGAATTAAAAGCTGGGGAGTGTCTTTTCTAAAAAAAAATTATTGCGTGACGAGACGCGAAGGGTTGTCGGTGAGGAATGCTTTCCAACCGCCACTCAATTTGGTTTTTGTTGCACCTGATTTATTGTGCTGAAAAAAATGACAGACGGAGGCGGCTAGCCCGTCAGTAGCATCTAATTTTTTTGGGAGTTCTTTTATGTTTAAAAGAGTTTGCAGCATGGATGCGACTTGTTCTTTGGATGCGTTTCCATTTCCGGTGATGGATTGTTTTATTTTTTTGGGAGAGTATTCGAAAATGGGAATAGTTCGGAACAGGCCTGCTGCCATTGCTACACCTTGCGCTCTACCGAGCTTTAACATGGACTGAACATTTTTTCCGAAGAAGGGGGCTTCGATTGCTAGATCATCGGGTTTGTATTTATCAATGAGTGAAAGGGTGTACTCAAAAATTGTTTTGAGTTTGAGGGCGTGGTCATTCAGTTTGTTGAGGTAAAGTACGCCAAGGTCAATTAACTCCATGTGGTTTCCTTTTACTGCAATTAGCCCGTAGCCCATAATGGTTGTGCCGGGGTCAATGCCAAGAATAATTTTATCTGCAGCGGGCTTCACTTTTATTTATTAAAAGCTGGTGTGGTTAAAATGGAAGTGTAGTTTACTTATTACGAATAACTTTGTGTTATCCTTGTGACGAGTATGCAGCAAAGTAATAGAAATAAGTTCAACCGATACGGGTCGGGTGTGATCAAGTTATTGATAGCTGTGGTTGCTTTTATTTTTATTTACAAGGAGGTAATAAGGAAAGAGGATTTTTCGAGTGTTGTAAATGAATACAGGAATATTCTGAGTATTCCTGAAAGCAAGCCCGAGTTTGTTTTCGTTTTTGTGTTGATGTTTGCGAATTGGTCGCTTGAAGCGGTGAAATGGAAATGGATGATGCGAAGGTTGGAGGTGATTTCGTTTCCGCGCTCGCTTGCTGCGATTTTTTCCGGACTGACGGTTAGTTTTTTTACTCCCAACCGTATCGGGGAGTACGCGGGGAGGGTATTTCACCTTCGTACTGCTGACCGCATTAAAGCAACTCTAATTACGATTCTTGAAAATTTGAGTCAACTTATAATTACGGTATTGGTTGGTTGCATCAGTTTGATTTTTTATTTGAATGAGTACGTGGAGTTGCATGAATATATTTTATGGGTAATCGGAGTTTTGATGATAATTTTTTCAGGAGTTCTCCTTCTTCTTTTCTTTGAGGTTCCCCTACTTGATGCGTCCATCCTTAAAATAAAAAGGTTGAGCCGGTTCCGTAAGTATCTCGAAATTCTTTCAGGATACAGAAAGTCTGAACTATTTGTTTTGCTCAACCTTGCTCTTCTTCGCTACATTGTTTTTACACTTCAGTTTTTTCTTCTGCTGAAAATTTTCGGAATAGAATCAACGATCGGAACATCTGTTCTTCTCATCAACATGATTTTTTTTGTGATGACTCTTGTTCCTACATTTGCATTAAGCGAACTGGGGGTTCGCGGAGCGGTGGCAACTTATTTTCTTTCCAAAATTTCTTCTGACTCTCTTGCAATTCTGAATGCATCGGTTTCGCTTTGGATCATTAACCTGGTGATTCCAGCTTTGATTGGAATCGTGTTTATTTTTCAGTTTCGTTTTAACCGGGAAATTCCATCGTGATGGAGTTGCTTGGATATTTAATAATTCTGCTTTCAGTTGCATATGCATCTTTTCTATTTTGGTGTTTTATTGGATGGAATAAACTAAAAAGTTATTTGTCGCTTGAAACCACGTCACAAACTTTTGTTTCAGTAATTATTCCCTGCAGAAATGAAGAAGACCACATCGAAAATTGCTTGCGGGATTTCATTCAACAGAATTACCCGAAAAATCTTTTTGAGATCATTGTTGCGGATGATCATTCAACAGATCTGACAACTCAAGCAATTGAAAAATTCATTCATGATTTTCCCGAAATGAACATCCGGTTGATCAAAATGAAAGAAATGGATGAAAAAAAAATGTACAAGAAGCAGGCAATTACAGAAGCTATAAAAATTTCGAAAGGGGAACTCATCATTACAACAGATGCAGATTGCAGAAAGGGTGTGAACTGGATAACTTCTTTGGCGAGTTATTATGAAACGTATCATCCGGAAATGATGAGCGCGCCAGTAGTTTTTGAGAATGAAAGGAGTTTGCTTGAAAAAGTTCAATCGCTTGAATTTCTGGGACTGATTGGAATTGGAGCTTCTGCAATTAAAAATAGAAAACCGTTTCTCTGTAATGGTGCCAATCTTGCATTCACAAGAAAAGTTTTTGATGAAGTGGGGGGGTATCAGTCAGTAAAAAATATTTCTAGTGGTGACGACACGCAACTGATGTTGAAAATTGCCGAGCTTAGCAATAGTACTATTCACTTTGTGAAATCGCTTGATGCAAAAGTTTCCACTACTGCTAAAAGTACAATTTCAGAATTGTTTCATCAGCGTAAACGTTGGGCTTCAAAAATCACTGTACAGATGAATAGTTTCACAATTCTTATTGCCACAGTGGCGTATCTTCTTCATACAGGGCTTTTACTGTGTTGCTTTTTTATTTTTTCAGGAAAGAGTATTCCATTTTTAATATTTGCAATTTCCTTAAAAATAATTCCGGAGTTCATGTTGCTGAAAAGTGTTACCAAGTTCTTTCGAAAACAGAATCTATTGTGGCTATTTTTGCCCGCTGAAATTATTTATCCAGTATATATTTTCACAGTCGGTCTTTCCTCTATCTTCGGTACGTACGAATGGAAAGGAAGGAGAGTCAATTAATTTTATTTTTATGCTTACATGAAAACGAGGAACGAGTCAGGGTCAAAGAAAGCATGGCGAAGGTTTAGAAAAAACCGGTTGGCAATAATTGGATTGTTCTTTATTATTTTGATTTCTCTTGTTGCCACTTTTTGTTATGTAATAATTCCCGACCGCACTCCTGAAGCGGGTAGGATATGCTTGCCGATAAGTAATGAGCCACCCGGATTTCATGTAACTATGCTTCATGTAATGGGAAATAAAACCATTTTGATACCGGATTTCGTTTCAAAAGTTTTCCTGGGCGTGCCTGCCAATGATATTTACCTTCCTATAAGCAGCTACCGCTTTGAAGGAACCGATATTGTTGTGAAGGAGTTTTCAAGTGCTGGCGATTCAAGTCTAGAAAGCCGCTTCAATATTGCCAATGTTGTATATTCAATTCGCCCCGAGAAAAAAATTATTGAGCGCAATGGTGGACTTTTTTTTGAAACTTCAAGTGGGGAAGTAGCGGAAGAATCAATAAATGATATGCAAAAGATTATTGAGGGTCAGTACCTGGTTGAGAAGAAATTTATTCTTGGAACAGATCGCTTCGGACGCGATGTATTTAGCCGTTTACTTACCGGAACTCGTGTTACAATGTTAGTGGGTGTGATCTCAGTTCTTATTTCATTGATTATTGGATTTTTTGTTGGCTTTCTTGCCGGTATTTTCAGAGGAAAAATTGATCAATTTATTTTATGGATTATTAATGTTGCATGGTCGGTTCCCGCCTTCCTGCTAGTCATTGTCATCAGCATTGTGTTTGGGAAGGGATTCATTCAAACGTTTATTGCAGTCGGGTGTACTTTATGGGTGCCAGTTGCTCAGATTGTAAGAGCTAAGATATTGAACACTTATGAAAAGGAGTATATTAGTTCAGCACATGAACTAGGCATCTCAAAAGTCACAATTTTTTTCAGGCATATTCTTCCGCCTGGTTTCGCCCCCGTACTTATAGTTGCTGTAGCAAATTTTTCAGCAAGCATTCTAATTGAAAGCGGACTTGATTTTCTCAGCATCGGGGTGCAATCGGTTGTGCCAACCTGGGGCGGAATGATCAAAGAAAATTTCGGGTACATTATGACTTCAGGTTCCGCTTACCTCACCATACTCCCTGGACTTGCCATCATCCTTGTATCAATGGCATTAACTTTTGTCGGAAATGGGTTGCGCACTGCTTTTGATTCGCAGCAACAAGTCAGCGTTCAGTAAAAAATCAGAGCGAGGAGTTTTTTATGCCTTGCGATACAACTTTCGACAAATGTTTTTCTTTCACACAGCGCTGCATGGCTTCCATGTGGCGGATGCCATGCATATCGCTGCCAATAAAATCAATCATGTTTTCATTTATCATCCGCTGTCCGATTTTTTTTGCTTCCGGTCCGTAATAACCTTCTAAGGAATTTGTGTTGAGTTGTAGAAGCACACCAGCTTCTTTAAACTTATGATATTCTTCAAACTTATTGTACCAATAAGGATAACGTTCAGGATGTGCGAGAACAGGAGTAAAGCCCGCAATCTGAATATCGAAAATAACCTGGCTTATATTATCAGGTGGATTGATATAAGAAACTTCAAACAGAACATATTTTTTATTTATAGTGAGAAGTTTTTTCTCCCTGATAAATTTTCTGAAATCCTCATCAAAATAATACTCGGCTGCCGCTTCGATCTCGACATTTAATCCTTCTGCTTTTGCTGCTGCTCTTAGCTTATCTAATCCGCCTAAAATGATTTCAGGAGTATTACGAAATGCATCGCTCATGATGTGCGGAGTGGTGATCAATTTTTTAAATCCAAGAGCGATGTATTGTTTAATGAGGTCAATGGATTCTTGCATCGTCTTGCTTCCGTCATCAATTCCCGGAATGAGATGCGAATGCATATCAACAGTAACAGAAGAATAATCGGCTAGTGCCGGATAGTTGAGGTCTTCTTTTTTGCCGAATATGTTTTTTATAAATGACATTCGTGAAATTGATTCCGAAATCTTATTTGTTGTTCTTTTTGTACCACTCAAACGCAATCTTCAATCCTTCTTTTACAAATACTGTTGGGTTGTACCCAACAAGATTTTTTGTTTTTGAAATGTCAGCCAAGGAATTTCGAATATCTCCTGCGCGGGTTTCTCGATGAGTTGGCTTTACGGTTGAGCCACCGATTTCCGCAATGATATTATACAGTTCATTTACGGAAATTTTTTCTCCAACCGCAACGTTGTAAATCTGATTGAGAGCTTCTTTTTTCTCTGCAAAGAATGATTTGATGTTTGCCTGAACTGCATTCTCCACAAAAGTAAAATCGCGTGTCTGCTCACCGTCACCATCAATGAATGGTGCAGTTTTATTTATAGCTGACTGCATGAAGAGAGGTATAACTGCTGCATAAGCGCCTTCAGGACTTTGATTCGGACCGAACACATTGAAGTAGCGCAGCCCGAGGATTTCCATGTTGTAAGTTGTAGCGAATACTCTTGCATACAACTCATTTGTTTTTTTTGTGACCGCATAAGGTGATAAGGGATTGCCCGTTTCATCTTCTTTTTTCGGAAGAACAGGGTGATCTCCATACACGGATGATGAACTCGCATACACAAACCGTTTTGCCTTTGCATCACGCGTAGCAACAAGCATGTTCAAAAAACCTGTTGCATTTACTGAGTGAGTTGCAATAGGATCCTTTACTGAGCGTGGTACAGATCCCAATGCTGCCTGATGATTTACATAATCAATTTCCTTGCAAACAGCATGACATGTATTCAGGCTAGTAATGTCTCCTTGAATAAATTCAAAATTTTTAAGAGACAAAAATGGTTCAATATTTTTCTTAGAGCTTGTCGAGAGATTATCAAGCACGCGGACTTTTCCCGCACTATGTTTTAACAGATACTCAACAATATTGCTTCCGATAAATCCGCAGCCACCGGTAACGAGAAAAGATAGATTCGATAAATCGGCTTTATGAAAAGGTGTTTCGTACATACTTCTTTTACTATTTTTTTCGAATAACTAATAACCAACAACTATCTGTGTGTGTATTGCTTCTCGTAGTAATTCAAATAATCTCCTGATGTCACCTGCTTCAGCCATTCCTGGTTTGCGAGATACCAGTCAACAGTTTTTTCAAGACCTTCTTCAAACTGAAGTGAAGGAGTCCAACCAAGTTCGCGTTGGAACTTTGAAGAGTCAATTGCATAGCGCAAGTCATGACCTGCACGGTCTTTCACAAAGGTGATCAACTTCATTGATGTTCCTTCTTCACGTTTTAGTTTTTTATCCATGATCTTGCAGAGTAGTTGAATGAGATCGATGTTTGTCCATTCATTGTGTCCACCAATGTTGTAAGTATCACCAACTTTTCCTTTGTGAAAAATGGTATCAATAGCCCGCGCATGGTCTTCAACAAACAACCAGTCACGAATGTTTTCTCCCTTGCCATACACCGGAACAGGAATTAAATTGAGGATATTATGAATGGTAAGCGGAATTAGTTTCTCAGGAAAGTGGAACGAACCGTAATTATTAGAGCAGTTTGAAATAACGGTTGGCAAACCAAACGTATCATGATATGCTCTCACAAAATGATCACTGCTTGCTTTGGAAGCAGAGTAGGGGCTGTGTGGATCATAGGAGGTTTCCTCTGTAAAGAATCCTACCTGATCAAGAGAGCCATACACCTCATCGGTACTCACATGGTAAAATAAATTCCGATTTCCATTTTGCGAACTGCGAACTGCGAACTGCCAATTTTTTTTAGCTGAGTTCAATAAATTCACTGTACCAATTACATTGGTCATTACAAAATCAATCGGGTTCGAAATACTACGGTCAACGTGGCTTTCTGCTGCAAGATGGATGACAGAATCAAATTTGTACTCAGAGAAAAGTTCTTGCAGAAAATTGCCATCAACGATATTCCCTTTTACGAATTCGTAGTTTGCTTTATCTTCAATGTCGCGCAGGTTTGCAAGATTCCCTGCATACGTTAGTGCATCAAGATTCACAATTTTGTAATCTGGATATTTGTTGACAAACAAACGTACAACATGCGACCCGATGAATCCTGCACCTCCCGTTATTAATATATTTTTATTCATCTTCAAATTTTCAAATCACTAAATCAGCCAATCGGTTTTCCCATTTCCATGCGCTCCGCATAATATCTTCCAAAGATAATTCTGCTTTCCATCCTAATTCAAAATTGGCAAGTTTTGTATCAGCCCAAACTTTTACAACATCACCGGCACGCCTTTCGCCAATCTTGTAATTAACTTTTACATCGTTCACGTTTTCGAACGCATTAATAGCTTGCAACACAGTATTACCAGTTCCTGTTCCGAGATTAAAAATTTCAAACTTTTTTTTATTTTTTTTATTAAGTAAGCGCTCTACGGCAACGATGTGCGCCTTTGCAATATCAACCACATGAATGTAATCACGGATGCAGGAACCATCGGGTGTGTCGTAGTCACTTCCAAACACAGTAATACTCTCCCTCTTGCCAATTGCTGTTTGTGTAATTACCGGAACTAAATTATTCGGTGGACTCAATGGATATTCTCCAATCAATGCGCTTTCATGTGCACCTGCCGGATTGAAATAACGTAACGCAATTCCTGAAAATTTATTTACACGACTCGCATCAGTTAAAATTTCTTCCCCGATTTGTTTTGTATTTCCGTAAGGCGACTCAGCTTTTGCAAGCGGAGCAGATTCATCAATCGGTAATTTGGTTTGATCGCCATACACGGAGCAACTTGATGAGAATAAAAAGTTGTCGAGTTTTTTTTCTTTGTAAACGTCAAGAAGATTTATTAGGGAGAGAAGGTTGTTCCGGTAGTACATCAACGGATTCTCTACAGATTCTCCCACTGCCTTGAAAGCCGCGAAGTGAATGGTAGCATCAATTTTATTCTCGTTGAAAAAACGATTTACTTTTTCCTTATCGCATAAATCGAATTGATGAAAAGCGGGTTTCTTTCCTGTGATCTTTTCAATTGAATTCAATACTTCAACCCGCGAGTTGCTTAAGTTGTCAATAATAAAAACGTCATAACCCTTCGCCAGCAACTCAACGGTTGTGTGAGAGCCGATATAACCTGTACCGCCTGTGACAAGAATACTTTTCACTCCAGTATTTTTTCTATTGTTCGAATTGTAAATGGTTTTGAATTTACGAATGAATAAATCAGGGAATGGATTCGTAAATTCGGATACATTCGTTATTCGTACCTATAAACTCCAGTATGTAATCTCTTTCAACTTCCCTTTGTAAATTCCTTTCAGATCAACAATAAGTGCGTCTTTGCTTGTAATGGATTTGAAATATGCCTCATCAAAATTTGCATACTCATTGTGATTTACTGCAACGATAACTGCGTCATAATTTTTCCCGATATCGGGAACTAGTTCAAATCCATATTCATGTTTAAGATGTGCACTGTCGGCTTTAGGATCGGTGACTTCAACACTTACTCCATAACTTAAAAGTTCTTTCACTACGTCAGCAACCTTTGAATTGCGTATGTCTTCTACATTTTCTTTAAATGTAGCGCCCATCACCAACACTCTTGCTTTAGATAAATCTTTTCCTGTAGCAACAATTTTTTTTACGGTTTGCTTCGCGACATAAAATCCCATGCTGTCATTTACATAACGCCCGCTATTGATTACCTGCGCATGATAACCAAGTTCCTGAGCTTTGTAGGTCAGGTAATACGGATCAACACCAATACAATGTCCGCCAACAAGTCCCGGTTGGAAGCGCATGAAATTCCATTTTGTTCCGGCAGCGGCAAGCACATCGTATGTGTTTATTCCCATCTTGTTAAAAATGATAGAGAGTTCATTCATCAACGCAATGTTGACATCGCGCTGTGTGTTCTCAATAATTTTTGCCGCCTCTGCAACCTTGATGGATTGTGCTTTGTGAACGCCCGCCTTCACAATAATCTCGTACGTATTTGCAATTTCATTCAACGATTCTTCATCACATCCGGAAACTACTTTCAGAATTTTCGAAATGGTATGCTCGTGATCCCCGGGATTGATGCGTTCTGGAGAGTATCCGACTTTAAAATCAGTTTTAAATTTTAATCCTGATAATTCTTCGAGAACAGGAATGCAATCTTCTTCAGTGCATCCCGGATACACTGTAGATTCATACACCACATAATCACCTTTCTTCAAAACTTTACCGATGAAACGCGTTGCTCCGAGTATCGGCTTCAAATCAGGAAGATTGTGTTCATCAATTGGAGTGGGAACAGTAACAATGTAAAAATTTGCTTCACGAAGCTTTTCTGACGATGATGTAAATTCAATATCGCATCCTTCAAACGCGCTTGATTCAAGTTCACCGCTTGGATCAATTTTATTTTTCATTTTCTCCACACGAGGGTCGCTGATGTCGAAACCGATTACTTTTATTTTTTTTGCAAATTCTAGAGCTATTGGCAACCCTACGTAGCCCAATCCTAATACTGCTAGTTTACTTTTCTTGTGAATTAATTCCTGGTACATTTTTTAAGTTATACGTTAATAGGTATCTGTTATTGGATAACAGTCAATTCATTTTTTATTTTTTTCAAATCGCGCAATGCATAGATGCGCTCGATGATGTCAACCACTTTCATTCCTTCCATTGCATTGGTGGTTGCGCTGGTTCTTCCTTTCAATGTGTCAATTACATTTTCCATAATGAAATGATGATTGGCTGCTGAACCTTTGTAAGCACCATAATCATTCGCGGGGCTGGCGGGCGCGAGCTGCGGCTTCGAATAATTTTTAATGTGACAATATTCTACTTCATTCATATACTGTCCTCCAATCTTAACGCTTCCATTTTCTCCGATGACGGTAATGCTGCTTTCCAGATTTTTATCCCAAACGGAAGTTGAATAATTCAAACTTCCCATTGCGCCATTTGGAAAATTGAAGGAAACAAAACCTGAATCCTCGAATGACGTAAGTGAATGATGATTGAAGTCGGAAAATTTTCCTTGCAAATCGGTGATGTCGCCAAAAAGCCAGTACATAATGTCAATGAAGTGAGAGAACTGAGTAAACAATGTTCCTCCATCGAGATCAGCAGAACCCTTCCAGTTTTTTCCGTTGTAATATCTTTCATCACGGTTCCAGTAACAGTTGAGCTGAACCATGAAGATTTTTCCGAGAAGCTTTTTCTGCACTACTTCTTTTATCCAGGCAGATGGAGGAGAGTAGCGGTTCTGCATCACACAAAATACATGACGCGAAACCTGAAGCGATTTGAAAATTATTTTTTCGCAGTCAGCCACGGTCAATGCCATCGGTTTCTCAACAACAACATGCTTTTTAGTTTCAAGTGCTTTCAGGCAATGTTCTGCATGAAGCCCGTTTGGCGTGCAAACATTCAGTACATCAAACTCAATGGATGAACGGAGTAATTCATCAATAGATTGGAAGAATGGAATATCATCATGCAAATCCAATTTTTCTCTTGGTTGAATATCGCACATGGCAACCAACTGCGCTTCGGAATTTCTGCGAATCATTTCGGCATGTCTCTTGCCGATGTGTCCGCTTCCGACCACAGCTATTTTTATGCGTTGATTATTTTCAATGACTACCATGTTATACAGTTCGCAGAAATACAGATTGAGTTTTTCATTCTACAATCTACAATTTAAATTTTACAATATTCTTGTCACTTTTTTTCCTTCCAGTTTATACTCCTGTTTACTTTCAGGGCAAACTGCAATTCCGTTCGCATCAAACTTTAAACGATGCCCGTACTCACTCATCCATCCGGTTTGCTTTGCAGGATTTCCAACAACTAATGCAAATGGCGGAACATCTTTTGTAACCACTGCTCCTGCACCGATAAAAGCATATTCACCAATAGTATGCCCGCAAACAACTGTTGCATTCGCTCCAATGGTTGCACCTTTTTTTATCAACGTTCTTAAATATTGCCCTTTACGGATCACAGCACTCCGCGGATTATTGATATTTGTAAAAACCATTGAAGGACCTAGAAACACATCGTCTTCACATACCACACCGGTGTAAATGCTCACATTGTTTTGCACTTTCACGTTGCGACCAAGTTTTACTTCAGGAGAAATCACTACGTTCTGTCCGATGTTACAATCATCTCCAAGTTCGCAACCACTCATGATGTGAGTGAAGTGCCACACCTTCGTGCCTTTACCGATTTTGGCTCCCTGATCAATCACGGCAGTTTTATCAGCAGAGTATTCTTTATTGATTTCCATTTTTACAAGTGAGTTGATTTGTAGAGTTCTTCTTTTGGCAGATTCCTGAAATATTCAAGCGTGGTTTTCAATCCTTCCGCGCGTGAAATTTTAGGTTCCCATCCTAGAATTTTTTTCGCCCGAGTAATATCGGGCTGCCGTTGCTTAGGATCATCCTGTGGCAACGGTTTGTAAATTATTTTTTGAGAAGTACCTGTGAGTTTGATAATTTCTTCAGCAAATTCTCTAATAGTTATTTCATCCGGATTACCGATGTTCATCGGCATGTGATAATCGCTCAACAGCAAACGATAAATTCCTTCTACCAAATCATCCACAAAACAAAATGAGCGTGTCTGACTTCCATCTCCGAAAACAGTTAAGTCCTCTCCACGCAATGCTTGCCCTATAAAGGCAGGCAACGCGCGACCATCGTTTAATCTCATACGTGGACCATACGTATTAAAGATACGTATGATGCGTGTTTCAATTCCATGCACGTTGTGATACGCCATTGTCATCGCTTCCTGAAAACGTTTTGCTTCATCGTAAACTCCTCGCGGTCCAACAGGATTTACATTTCCCCAGTAGTCCTCATTTTGAGGATGCACCTGTGGATCGCCATACACTTCACTTGTGGAAGCAACAAGGATGCGTGCTTTTTTTGCGACAGCAAGTCCAAGAAGATTGTGTGTGCCAAGAGACCCCACTTTCAAAGTCGGAATCGGAATTTTTAAATAATCAATAGGGCTGGCGGGTGATGCGAAATGAAGAATGTAATCAAGATGCCCCGGTACGTTTACAAATTTTGAAACATCATGATGATAGAATTCAAACTCTTTAAGTTTGAAAAGATGTTCGATATTTTTCATTGAACCAGTGATGAGGTTATCCATACCGATCACTTGATAACCTGCATTGATAAAACGATCGCACAAATTTGATCCGAGAAAACCTGCAGCGCCTGTAATTAAAATTCGTTTCATAGTTTTCCTTATCCGATTACTGCGCGACCGACACTGTTGTAATAAAAGCCAAGTTCTTTCATCTGATTGAGATCATATAAATTTCTTCCATCAAAGATTACAGGTTGTTTCATCAGCGATTTCATTTTTTCAAATTCAGGTGTGCGGAATAAGCTCCACTCTGTGGCGATTATGAGTGCATCTGCATCTTTCAGGATTTCATACTCGTCTTTTCCATACTGAATTTTATCTCCGACAATTAGTTTAATATTTTTTATCGCTTCCGGATCGAAGACAGAAACAATTGCTCCGTGATTCAATAGATCTTCAATGATATACAGAGCAGGAGCTTCGCGAATATCATCTGTGTCCGGTTTAAATGCCAATCCCCATAAAGCAATTTTTTTTCCTTTCAGATCACCGCCAAAATATTTTTTGAGTTTCTCGACAATGCTTCGCTTTTGTTTTTCGTTTACCTCCATCACACTTTTTAGTGTGGTGAAATCGTACTTGTAATCTTTCGAAGTTTTTACAAGTGCCTGCACATCTTTCGGGAAACAACTTCCGCCATACCCGATTCCAGCAAACAAAAATCTTTTTCCGATTCGCGCATCCGACCCGATTCCTATTCTCACGCTGTCAACATTTGCTCCGGTGAGTTCACAAAGATTTGCAATCTCATTCATGAAGGTAATTTTCATCGCAAGAAATGAATTGGCAGCGTACTTGGTAAGTTCGCTCGAACGTTCATCCATAAAGTAAACCGGATTACCCGAACGAACGAACGGAGCATACAATTCATTCATCATTTTTTTTGCACGCTCAGATGTTGTGCCAATCACCACGCGATCAGGTTTCATAAAATCATCCACTGCAAATCCTTCGCGAAGAAATTCGGGATTACTCACTACATCAAATTCTATTTTGCAGTTCTTCGCAATCGCAGCATGAACTTTTTCTGCCGTGCCAACAGGAACGGTACTCTTATTTACAATGATTTTGTAATCGGTGAGAAGATGACCTAGTTGATCAGCAACCTGTAGAATATATTTCAGATCAGCAGAACCGTCCTCGCCTGGAGGGGTTGGCAGTGCAAGAAAAATAATTTTTGCATCTGTGATTCCTTCAGCAAGATTGGTGGTAAATGTTAATCGTCCTTGCTTGATGTTGCGGTCAAAAAGTAAATCAAGATGTGGTTCGTAGATGGGAACCTCACCGCGCTTCAACTGGGCTACTTTGTCTTCATTAATGTCAACACAGGTAACATGGTTTCCTGTTTCAGCAAAACAGGTTCCGGTTACTAATCCTACATAACCCGTTCCAACAACTGCTATTTTCATAAATATGATTTGAAGATTTGTTGGTTTGGAAATTTGAAGATGCTATTTGTGTTCATCTTCAAATTATCAAACTTTCAAATCAGCTAATTGAGTTAATGATTCAAGAACCGATTCAGTAATGTATTTCAATGTTTCTTCTTTCATCTCCGTGTGTATCGGTAGTGAAATTACGGTTGCACAAAGATGTTCGGTTACCGGAAAATCTCCCTGCTTGTACCGCGCATCGCGATATGCTTTCTGCATGTGAAGCGGCACCGGATAATAAATCATGGAAGGAATTTCCTTTGACGCAAGATGCTCGCGCAGTTTATTCCTGTCAGCATCTTTCAACACCAACGTATATTGATGAAACACATGCTCTGAGTTTTTTGTTCGTGCCGGAGTTATAATCTTTGGATTGTTTGCAAATGCGTTGTCATAATAATCAGCAACACTTCTTCTTGCTGCTGCATATTCATCAAGATGTTTCAGTTTGATGCGAAGTATTGCTGCCTGTATGCTGTCCAATCTTGAATTGACTCCGATTTCATCATGATAATATAAAACACTTTGACCATGATTGGCAACCATGCGCATCTTCTTTGCGAGGTCATCATCATTAGTAAAGATTGCTCCGCCATCTCCATAACATCCTAGGTTTTTTGAAGGGAAGAAAGAAGTACAGCCAATTGTGCCGATGGTTCCTGCTTTCTTTTTGTTTCCGTCTTTCAGAAAATAATCTGCACCGATTGCCTGCGCTACGTCTTCAATCACAAAAAGATTGTTGCGTTTTGCAATGTCCATCATCGCATCCATATCAGCACATTGTCCGAAGAGATGGACGGGAACAATTGCTTTAGTTTTCGGAGTAATAGCGCGCTCCACCGCTTTCGGATCAATCAGAAAAGTATCCGGAAGCACATCTACCAAAACGGGTTTCAGTTGGAGCAATGCAATAACCTCTGCAGTTGCTACATAAGTGAAGGATGCAGTAATTACTTCATCGCCCGGCTTCAAACCGAGCGCCATCATGGCAATCTGCAACGCATCCGTGCCGTTTGCACACGGTATTACATGCTTTACGCCAAGGTATTTTTCAAGTTCCTGCTGAAATGACTTTACCTCCGGTCCATTGATGTAAGCCGATGAACGCACCACATCCAACACCGCCTTGTCAATCTCCGGCTGTATTTTTTCGTACTGACCAATGAGGTCCACCATCTGAATTTTTGCCATAATTCTTTAAAAAAAGAACGCGAAGATAGCGAAGTTATTCGTTATGGCTTATTCATTATCGCAATTCAATTTGTCAAATCAAACTAACTTGCGCGCAAAATATCATCATGAAAAAAATCGCATTTCTCATTCTTGTTTTTGTTTCCTGCAATTCTTCTCCTGAAAAAAAAGCAGAAGCAAAAATTCCCGTTGTTGCATTTCTTGATCTGTTACAAGATGAAACATTGGCTCAGGCAAAAAAGGGGTTTTTCGTTGCGCTGAACGACAGCGGTTTTAAAGAAGCCGATTCAACCCTGCACATCATCTACCGCAATGCGCAGGGCGACCAACCCACGCTTCTGCAGGCATGCGATTATCTGATTTCGCAAAAACCTGATTTGATTGCAACCAACCCCACGCTTTCAACCATCACTGCAGTTCAACGCACAAAAGATATTCCTGTCTTCATGATGGTTTCTCCGCGACCTGATCTTGCAAAACTAACCGATGCAAAAGGCAGCGCCCCGCAAAATCTTTATGGCACGTATGAAACACTTGAATACATTGACACTTCAGTAATGCTGATCAAATCCATTCTTCCCGGTGCAAAAAAAATCGGAACCATCTATAACCAATCCGAGCCGCAAAGTGTGGATGCATTGAACCGGATTGAAAGCGAATGTTCAAAGCTTGGTTTAACGTTGGAAAAACTTCCTGTCAATAATTCGAATGAAGCGCAGTTGGTTGTTCAGGCATTATTGCGAAAAAAGATTGATGCCTTTTTCGCCTTGCCCGACAACACCGTTTTTTCTTCCATGGAAGTAATCGTAAAAAGCTGTGATGATTCTAAAGTTCCCGTATTCACCAGCGAGGAAGGATTGGTGAAGCGCGGAGCAGTTGCCGCTTTCGGTGCCGACATGTATCAATGGGGCTATCAAAGCGGGGCGCAGGCGGCTACCTTTCTGAAAAACAAATCAACCCAAGGATTGCAGCCGGAAATGGTGAGAGTGAGGAGAAGAGTTTGTAATGAGAAGAAAGCAAAACAGTATGGATTGAAGTTTAATGAAACGTTTGTAGAGGTGAAGTAGAAAATTTTCTGCATCCCTCGCCCTCGCGCAATAAAAAAGTTCCGGAACCGCTTCGGGGTTAGTTTCAGTTTAACTTCGCTATCTTTGATGCATAGTACGAACCCCATGCGCCTTAAGTATCTTTTTGCATTGCTCATTATTTTTTCGGGAGAGGCGAGAGCGCAGGCGCCAACTATCGAGTGGCAAACTTGTCTCGGTGGCACCCAGACAGAAGGATTTTTGACCTTCATAAATGGTTTGCAACAAACAATTGATGGAGGATATATAATTGGCTCTAGAACTAATTCCAATGATGGGAATGTCTCCGGAAATCATGGAGGAAATTGCGGAGCGGCTTGTAATGATGGATGGGTAGTAAAATTGGATAGTGGAGGGATTATCCAATGGCAAAAATGCTTAGGTGGAACAAGCGAAGATGTCTTCTCAGCAATTCATGAGACTTTTGATGGTGGCATTATTGTCGCTGGTCAAACAAATTCAAATGATGGAGATGTAAGTGGTTTGCATTCCGGAACAGGAGGTGATTTTTGGGTTTGTAAATTGGGCAACGTTGGTAATTTACAATGGCAAAAATGTCTTGGTGGTACTGATGACGACTTTGCATTATCTATTGTCTTATCTCCAGATAGTGGATATCTAATAGCTGGTCAAACAAGCTCAAATGATGGTGATGTAAGTGGAAACCCATTTCCGGGTTCTCCATTTGCATGGATAACAAGACTTAATGGCAGTGGCAACGTTATATGGCAAAAATGTTTGCCAAATACTTATAATCCAGGAAATGTTTCTGCAACGCATACAATTGATGGAGGTTATATAGTAGCATGCACCGGTGGAGGTTTATTGTATCACAACAACTCAAAAGAATACTGTATGTCAAAAGTGGACAGCATGGGAAATTTGCAATGGCAAAAATTTTATGGCGGAAATGATAATGATCAACCTAATTGTATCCGGCAAACTCGTGACGGAGGTTTTGTTATGGCGGGTTACACCGATTCGCACGATGGAGATGTAACTTTTAACCATCGCGATACCACTCTTGGAAGTTTACTTTGGCATGATGAATACTGGATAATAAAAACTGACAGCTCGGGTAATTTGCAGTTTCAGAAATCATTAGGAGGTAACTGGAATGACATAGCATATTCAATTGAACAATGTCTGGATGGGGGATACATAATTTCTGGTCAAGCGATGTCAAATGATGGTGATATTAACAATGGTCTTCATGGGGGAGGAACCTTCGGTGGTCCAGGAGATTGTTGGATTGTAAAATTAGATTCTGCTTTCGGCTTGCAATGGCAGAAATGTTTTGGTGGTTTTGGCGATGATATTGGCGAAGTAATAAGTCAAACTAGTGATCAAGGGTTTATTCTTAAATCATCCTCATTCTCAAATGATGGAGATGTGAGTGGTAATCATGGAAATGGAGACATCTGGATTGTTAAGCTTTCTCCCTCCTCTACAGGATTAACAACTATCAATAACCCAATAACAGATTTCACCGCTTGCCTAAACAGAACCAATAGAAGTTTAGATTTAAACTTTTACGCCAACGGCAACGAGCATACACAAGTACAACTCTTAGATATAACCGGCAGAGTGCTGCTCTCGCAACCCCTTGCAGTAACAGCGGGTTTTAATAAACAAGAAGTGCAGGCAGGTCAGCTTGCTGGCGGGGTGTATGTGGTAAGGTTGGTAACAGAGGGCGGGAGTGTGGTAAAGAAGTTAATTAAGAATTAGAAATGTTGGCAGCTGTTTCTAAAGCCGGGTGAGCGCGCACAGGCAAACGCGCAACACCTGTTGGCACGAAAATCTTCCTTTTATTTGAAACCTAGCAGCGGCTGTGCGAGCTTCCTAACGGAAGGTAGGCAAAACGTCATTTTTTCTTACAACCTTCGAAATTTGCGAATTTACCTGTAAATCCCGCGATTGATTTTAGTTCTCCCGCCATTGTTAGCGACTAAACCACGACTGTTCCCGACCAAACCACGATTGCTACCTGCAAAACCACGACCGTTGTCGACTAAACCACGACTGTTCCCGACCAAACCACGATTGCTACCTGCAAAACCACGACCGTTGTCGACTAAACCACGACTGTTTCCGACCAAACCACGATTGCTACCTGCAAAACCACGACCGTTGTCGACTAAACCACGACTGTTCCCGACCAAACCACGATTGCTATCTGCAAAACCACGACTGTTGTCGACTAAACCACGATTGTTCCCGACCAAACCACGATTGCTATCTGCAAAACCACGACTGTTGCCGACCAAACATGAATTGTTGGCGATAAAACATGGAATGTTGACGATCAAACAACGAGTGATTTTTATTAATCCGCAATTGTTCCCAGGGGCTTCAGTTGGTTTGTGCGTAGTTATGCATAACTCAACTGACGTTTCAATTCTTTAAACTTTTCCCGCATTCACATTCGAACTAATTTCGCTCATCATTTTTCTCAATCAACATGCAATCAACAGGCGGCATTCTTACCTTTGATGCCTGCTTCATGAACTTCTACCTCACCGCCATACTTCTCGGTCTCGGGTTTGCATCGCTTGCACTTGGCATTTTTATTTCCATGCGCATCTTCAACATTCCTGATATTACTACCGATGGAAGTTTTACGCTCGGTGGTGCAGTCACCGCAGTGCTGCTTTCGCACCAATATTCCTTGCCTGTCATTTTAATTCTCGCATTTCTTTCGGGCGCAGTTGCGGGTTCGCTCACAGGAATCATTCATACCAAACTAAAAGTGAATGCGCTTCTTGCGGGTATCCTGGTTATGACTGCATTGTATTCCGTCAATCTTGCATTAATGGGGCGATCAAACATTCCGCTCATCGGCATCACCACCATTTTCTCCATCGGAAGTTTTTTTGCAAATGAATCCTCTCAGCAGATTTTCGTTCTCATTCTTTTTCCGGCAATCATCTGGCTCATTATTTCGAAGCTTCTTAAAACTGACTTCGGTCTTGCCATGCGCGCAACAGGAAATAATGAAAACATGATTCGTGCGTTGGGTGTCAATACAGACCGCATGAAAATAATCGGGCTTGCCCTTGCAAACGGACTCACCGCACTCAGCGGATTTCTTATCACACAGATACAGGGTTTTGCCGACATCAATATGGGAATAGGAATTGTCATTCTCGGATTAGGTTCAGTCATGATCGGAGAAATTTTCTCAAAAACATTTCGGATTAAAAATATTTCTATTCAGTTGCTCACTGTTATTGCCGGCAGCATTCTTTTCAGATTGATACTTGCCTTTGCACTATCCATCGGCATTGATCCGCTGTATCTGAAACTTGTAGTCGCAGTTTTTGTTTTGATCGTTGTAAGCATCCCTAATTTGAAGCGAGCCGAATGATTGAGTTGAAACATATCAGCAAAACATTTAACCGCAACACAAGCGATCCCGTTGTTGCTCTGCGGGATTTAAGTTTGACAATTGCTGAAAAAAGTTTTGTAGTAGTAGTCGGATCAAACGGTTCGGGCAAGTCAACCCTGCTCAATGCACTTGCAGGAACAATTCGTGTTGATGAAGGAGAAATTCTTATTGATGGCATTGACATCACAAAGCTAAGCGACTATCAGCGCAGCAAATGGGTTGCGCGCGTATTTCAAAACCCGATGACAGGAACTGCTCCTGAACTTACCGTGCTTGAAAACTTTCGTCTCGCTTCTTTACGTACTCAATCAAAAGGTTTCCGCATTGGCACCGGAGAGAAGTTTAAGCAACTGGTAAAGGAAAAAATTTATATGCTCAATCTTGGGTTGGAAAATAAAATAACTCAACCCATGGGAACCCTCTCAGGCGGACAGCGGCAAGCACTCACATTGTTGATGGCAGTTATGGACGAAACGAAAATTCTTTTAATGGATGAACCCACCGCTGCGCTCGATCCTAAAACATCAGAACTTATTCTTCAGCTAGCCGGTAAAATCATTCGCGAGTTTCATCTCACGGTTTTGTTTGTAACGCATCAGCTTAAAGATGCCCTGCATTATGGCGATCGCATAATCAGGATGAACGAAGGAAGCATTGCAGAAGATTTAAGCAACGAATCAAAATCGAAGTTGAAGATTGATGAAGTTTATCGTTGGTTTGAATGATTTAGTTAGTATTCCGTTAAACAAGCGATGCTTCCATCCTATATTCATGATTATTCTTTAATTTGCAGCTTATTCAATTAGAAAACTTTGATGAGAAAATTCGTAGCCCTCTTTGCACTCTTGTTTGTCTTTGCAAATTTTTCTTTTGCGCAAATGCTGAATCCAGTGAAGTGGACGTACAGCATGGAGCAAAATGGAGATGGAGTTACACTTACTTTCAAGGCAAACATTCAGAATGAATGGCACATCTATTCCCAATTTACACCTGATGGCGGTCCGCTGCCAATGACATTTACCTTCGATAAAAAAAGTTGTTATGAATTGATTGGAAAAGTTACTGAGCCGAAGCCGCACGAGGAATTTGATTCTACCTTCGGAGTAAAAGTGCTCACGTTTACAGGCAGCAACACGTTCACACAAAAAATAAAACTCAGCGGAACTGCCTGCAAGATTACAGGTCATATTGACGGGCAAGTGTGTAAAGAATCATGCATCCTGTTCGACTCTACATTTGTGTTCGATATTGGATCAAAAGAAAAAGGCAGTTTAGAAAAGGGAAGTAAAGCAGTTCTAGAAGCATCAACAGCCGGTATGCACGATACCGTAACTTCTTCTGCCCCCGCAAAAATTCCTGTTGATACTTCTGCTTCTTCTTCTGGTGCTGCTGTTACTACTTCATCCGTATCAGGCAGTGGAACGCTCGAGGAAGGTTGCGGCATCTCCGAGGATGGTTCAGGCGCAACCACCGATAAATCATTCTGGGGAATTTTTATTGCAGGAATGCTTGGCGGATTTCTTGCGCTCCTTACACCATGCGTATTTCCGATGATACCGATGACAGTTAGTTTTTTTACCAAGCGAAGCGGCAGTCGTAAAAAAGGAATTATGAATGCGTTGATTTATGCTGCTTCTATCATCATCATTTATGTAGTGCTTGGATTACTTGTTACTGTTTCCTTCGGCAGCGATGCGCTCAACGATCTTGCAAGCAATGGTTTTTTCAACATGCTCTTCTTTGTCATCTTCATTATTTTCGCTATTTCATTTTTCGGAGCGTTCGAAATTGTACTGCCAAGCTCAATCATTAACAAAGCAGACAAGGCAAGCGATAGGGGAGGGCTGATCGGAATTTTCTTTATGGCGTTCACGCTCTCGCTCGTTTCTTTCTCTTGCACAGGTCCCATCATCGGCACTTTATTGGTGGAGGCAGCGCATGGTAGAAGTTACATCGGTCCCGTGGCAGGCATGTTTGGATTTTCGTTTGCGCTTGCAATTCCGTTTGCAATCTTCGCCATGTTTCCCGGTTTGCTTCATGCAATGCCAAAGTCTGGCGGCTGGTTGAATACTGTAAAAGTTTGTCTCGGATTTATTGAACTGGCACTCGCATTAAAGTTCCTCAGCAATGTTGACCTTGCTTATCACTGGGGATTTTTAAAAAGAGAAATTTTTATTGTGCTCTGGATTATCATCTTCGCCATGATGGGTTTTTATCTGCTCGGCAAACTTCGTTTCTCTCATGACAGCGAAGTTGAAATTATATCCATCGGACGATTGATCTTTGCAATTATGTCCCTTTCATTCGCGCTGTATCTCACTCCTGGCATTTGGGGCGCACCACTAAAACTTATCAGCGGTTTTCCTCCTCCTGAGTTTTACAAAGAATGGAAAACTTCAAAGGGTGGAGATTGTCCGCACGATCTTAATTGCTTTCACGATTTCGATGAAGGTATGAAGTATGCAAAAACTCAAGGCAAGCCGGTAATGATTGACTTTACCGGATGGAGTTGCGTGAATTGCCGCAAGATGGAGGACAATGTGTGGAGCGATCCGAAGGTGCTTAAGAAACTAAGTGATGATTATGTACTTGTTTCACTTTATGTTGATGATAAAGAACTGCTGCCTGAGGCCATGCAATCCATTTCGGCCACCACCGGAAAAAAAATAAAAACAACAGGCAACAAATGGAGCGACTTGCAAGCAAGTGTTTACAATACCAACTCTCAGCCCTACTATATTCTTTTGGACAACAAAGGAAAAATTCTTGCCCATCCGCGTGGCTATACGCCTAACATCAAGCAATACCTTTCTTATCTGGATGAAGGGCTTTGCCGCTACGAAAAACGAAAAGCCGGGGATAAGAATCTTGCCGAATTGCGGTAGAAACGGCTAATGCGATGGCCTTCTAGAGCTGTCTTTTTTTTAATCAGAATTTTACCTGAGAAAAATCAATACGTATTCCCGTTGTAAAAAACCTTCCAGGTGTTTGTACCAACCATGTACCACACCACCTCGTTGTTCACATAATATTTGCTTACCGTTTCGTGAGAAACCACAGCAAGTTTTCCGTGGTTGAAAAATTTGAGCACACCATCAATGTCAAGATAGGCAACCCCATCAGTGCTTAGTTTGTAATCCTTTGGCACGATGTCGTCAATAAGCACAGACTCGTTATTGTAAAACGCGCGGAACTCGCTGTTGTAGCCATACACAATTATGTTGCCGTTCACATCATAAAAATCCGGTCGCTGGCTTTGCAATTTTCGGGTATTTCCATTGCTGAACACACGGAAGTTTCCATCGTAATCAATATATGCCATCACACCATAACCAACTTTGAACGATTCAGGTGCGTGAATATCAACCTGCGCAGTTTGTCCTTTGTAGAAGAGGTGAAAATAGTTCTGATAACTGTCAACATAAGCTACAATATCGCGCCCTGCTTCGAAAGAGATTGGAGTTGTGCTTTCCACATCAATCACCTCACCATGATAATAAACTTTGAAGTAGCCCGATTGATTTATATAAGCAACTGTGTTGCTACCTAGCTTTACGCTTTGTGGCTGGTTGAGCAACGAACTTTCAATAGTATTGTTGCTGCCATTGTAATAAACACCAAGGTTGTAATTGCTGTCATCAAAATAAGCAACCAAACTGTCGCCTACATAAAACTGTTTACAGTAGAAAGATACTTTTTGCGATTTTCCGTTTTCAAAAACATACAGCACGCTGCCAACATTATATGCAGTAAGATAGTTGGAAGAGTAATAGCTGAAAAGATCGCTTGCATACAACTGGTGATACTTGCGCCCGTTGTAGTAAATCTGAAATTCGCCTGTGTTGTCAATATATGCAACAGAGTTCCCTCCAGCTTTAAAAGATTTCACCGGAAGATATTCCAACTGCTGATAAATGCCACGATCAAAAACCTGAAATGCTCCACGGTAGTCAGTGTAAGCCGCAGTGCCTTGTGAGAAGGAAGTTTGAGACAAAAGGACAAAGAGAATAAATGCAATCCAGGTGAGATGGAAGTTTCTGGTTTCCAGTTTGCAGTTTCTGTTCATGCTTCGTTTTTTGTTAATTGATGAAATACTTCTTCCAGACTCTGCTCTTCTTTCTGCATTGACAAAACCATCAATTGATTTAATACTGCAAACTGAAATACCGCGGGGCGCACATCTTCTTTTGAGTCAGCGAAAATTTTCCATGTGTTGCCTTTGACAAGCATCACTCTTTTTACTCCGGGTATGGAAGCAATCTTTATGCGCTCAATGTCTTTATCAAATTCAGCGATTACAATATTTTCGTTTCCTGATTTTTGCTGAAGGATGCCTGTGCTTTCATCAGCAACAATTTTTCCTTTGTTCACAATGATCACGCGGTCGCAGATAGCTTCCACTTCCTGCATGATGTGCGTAGAGAGCATAACTGTTTTTTCTTTGCCGATATTTTTTATCAGCTCGCGTATTTCCACCAACTGATTCGGATCAAGACCGGATGTGGGTTCATCTAATATGAGAACTTCCGGATTGTGAATCATTGCTTGTGCAAGCCCAACCCGCTGACGATACCCTTTTGAAAGCGCACCGATTTTTTTCTTCTGTTCAATTTGCAAGCCGGTCACTTCAATCATTTCATCAATGCGCTGCTTGCGGCTTCCGTTCAGTTTGTAAACACCGGCAACAAAGTCGAGATATTCTTTCACATACATTTCCAGATACAGCGGATTGTGTTCCGGCAGGTAGCCAACTTTTTTCCTCACCTCTATGGATTGTTCAGTAACATCATATCCGCATACAGAAACACTCCCGGAAGTTTGCGGAATAAAACACGTAATGATTTTCATCATCGTTGATTTGCCCGCACCGTTCGGCCCGAGAAAACCAACCACCTGTCCGTTGCCTACTTCAAAGCTGACGGTGTCAAGCGCTTTTTGCTCCCCGTAAATTTTTGTGATGTTGTTTACCTGAATAGACATAAATTCTTCTTCGCCCCAAAACTAAAATATTTTGAGTTAGGATTCCGTGAATTCTTTTACAGCATCATGCATCTTGCATCCAGCATCAATTTTTTACTTTCGCTCACTCATGAAAGGGCTTGTAATCAAATCTACGGGAAGTCAGTACCTGGTTCGTACTGATACCGGCAAAGTATTGCTCTCGGGCATCCGCGGCAACCTGCGTCTGAAAGGGTTTGAAGCAACCAATCCCGTTTCAGTTGGCGATTATGTGGAAGTGGAAGAGTCAGATGGAATGGGAATGATCACTCAGCTTCATGACCGGAAAAACTACATCATCCGGAAGTCAGTCAATCTTTCTAAACAGATTCAGGTAATCGCAGCAAACCTCGATCGTGCATTTGTGGTGGCAACTCCTGTTTCTCCTCGAACATCTCTCGGCTTTATTGACCGTTTTCTCTCTACTGCCCAAGCATACAGCATTCCCGCAGGAATTGTTTTTAATAAAAGTGATTTGTACGATGAGACAGTTTTAAGTTACATAGAAGAATTAAAATCACTTTACACTTCCATCGGCTATTTTGTTTTTGTTGTTTCATCGTTCAGCGAAAATTCTCTTTCGGAAATGAAGGAGGAATTGAAAGACAAAGTGAGTTTGTTCAGCGGACATTCAGGAGTTGGCAAGTCAACATTGATCAATACACTCGTTCCTGGAGCACATCTTAAAACGGCAGAAATATCCTCTTACAATAAAGGCACACACACCACTACTTTTGCAGAGATGCATCAACTTCCGTTTGGAGGATTCATTATTGATACGCCCGGCATCCGCGAGTTCGGTACGATTGATTTCGACAAGTATGAAGTGTCGCACTTCTTTCCCGAAATTTTTAAAACGGCAAGAAGTTGCAAGTTCAACAACTGCCTTCACTTCAACGAAACCAATTGCGCAGTAATTAATGCAGTTAAAGAATCTAAAATTGCCTTATCAAGATATGAAAGTTATTTAAGCATAATGACCAATCAAGACGTGTTTAAATGAGAGTTGTAATTCAAAGAGTGACGGAAGCATTTGTAAAAATTTCGGGAGAAATAAAATCCTCTATCCCAAGAGGATTGCTTATGTTCCTTGGCGTTGAAGAAGCGGACAACGAAGAAGACATTGAATGGCTATGCGGAAAAATATCGCGACTGAGAATTTTTGATGATCAAGAAGGCGTGATGAATTTATCTGTTGTTGAAGTGGGAGGAGATATTTTATTGATCAGTCAATTTACGCTTCATGCAAGTACAAAAAAAGGAAATCGTCCGAGTTACATTAAAGCTGCAAAGCCGGAGTTTGCAATTCCGTTTTATGAAAAATTTATTTTGAAATTGGAAAAAGAGACAGGAAGAAAAATTTTCACTGGAGAGTTTGGTGCTGACATGAAAGTGTCACTTATAAATGACGGACCCGTGACGATAATTATTGATTCTAAAAATAAAGAGTGATGACCATACAACAAGCTCAAAAGAAAATTGATATGTGGATTAAAACGCATGGAGTACGTTACTTCAGCGAACTCACTAATCTTGCAATGCTGATTGAAGAAGTGGGGGAAGTAGCGCGGCTGATGTCGCGAACGTATGGCGATCAGTCGTTCAGGAAATCAGATATTGATAAAAAACTGGCTGATGAACTGGCTGATGTGCTGTTCGTTCTCATTTGCATCGCCAACCAAACCGGAGTTGACTTAACCGATGCGCTTGAAAAAAATCTGCAGAAGAAAACGAAGAGAGATAGTAAGCGGCACCATCGGAATAAAAAACTATAAAAGATTTTCTCTCTACCTTCGCACATAATGAAATCAAGAATTTTTCTTTTTCTTTTTCTTTTTTCTACACTTCACTCTTATTCGCAAAAGAGTGTTCGCGATTCATCCATTTCTTTTGTCATGCTTGGGGCATCATTTCAATACCAGATTCCCGGTGGCGACATGGCTGATCGTTTCGGAAACAATTACAACGCAGGCGGATTTTTAAATTACAAGTTTGCAAGCAACTGGGTCATCGAACTTGACGGAGGGTTTTTATTTGCAGAAAACGTAAGAGAAGACAATATTCTTGACGGACTGAAAACAAAGGATGGCGAGCTTATCGGTGAAAGCGGAGAGTATGCATCCGTGCGCATGCAGGAGAGGGGCTATATGTTTTCGTTGAAAGGCGGAAAAATATTTCAGCTCTTCGGCCCCAATAAAAACTCAGGACTGATGTGTACACTCGGTGCCGGATTTCTTGAACACAAAATTCGCATTGATGTGGATAAGGATGATGTGCCTGAACTTAGCGGAGATTATTTAAAAGGATACGATCGCCTCACAAACGGTCTTGCGCTGACAGAGTTTATCGGCTACATGCACTGCGGAAATAACCGGTTGATCAATTTCATTTTCGGATTTGAACTCACACAGGCATTCACTCAAAACAGGCGCGACTTCAATTTTGATCAGATGAAAAAAGATGATAATAAGCGCCTCGATCTTCTTTATGGCATCAAGCTCGGTTGGTTTTTCCCACTCTATCGCCATGCGGCCACTTCATATTACTACAATTGAAATAGTTTCTTGAAAATGATTTTCATTTACAACCTTGCCATACAAATGTATGCTTTTGGAATCAGGGTGGCGGCAGCTTTGGGAAACCCCAAAGCAAAGTTGTGGGTTGAGGGAAGAAAAAATTGGAGATCAAAAATTCCTGAATCATTAAAGCCGGACGAATCAAGAGTGTGGTTTCATTGCTCGTCCCTTGGAGAATTTGAACAGGGGAGACCGGTTATTGAAGAATTTAAAATGAGAAATGAGAAATTAAAAATTGTTTTGACTTTCTTTTCTCCTTCAGGTTTTGAGATCAGAAAAAATTATTCCGGAGCTGATTACGTTTTTTATTTACCTGCCGATACAAAAGCAAACTCGAAAGATTTTATCGAACTTATCAAACCCGAAAAAGTTTTTTTCACGAAGTACGAATACTGGCATCATTATTTTCATCAGCTGAAGAAAAAAAATATTCCGCTCTACATGGTCTCAGCCGTCTTCCGGCCCGATGATCGTTTTTTCAAATCGTACGGTAGTTTTTTCAGAAACATATTACAGTGCGTCTCTCATTTTTTTGTTCAGAATGAAGAATCAAAATCACTGCTCATGAAAATAGGATTCAATAATTCATCTGTGGCAGGAGACACGCGCTTCGATCGAGTTGTTGAGGTATCGAGAAACGCAAAAGAAATTCCTGTTGCTGAAAAATTTTCAAGAGGAAAAATTGTGTTAGTGGCAGGAAGTACATGGAGCGAAGATGAAAAAATTCTTGCCGACACGATCAAGTCTTTTTCATGCGAATGGAAACTTATCATTGCTCCGCACGAGATCAATAAATCAAGAATTTCAGAAGTGATTCACACGTTTTTGAATTTTAACTTGATTCAATTTTCTAAAGCTTCGAACGAAGAGTTGAGTTCTTACGATGTATTATTGATTGACAACATCGGCATGTTGTCTTCCCTTTACTGTTATGGGCAGTATGCTTACGTGGGCGGAGGATTCGGAAAAGGAATTCACAACACATTAGAAGCGGCTGTGTTTGGAATCCCTGTCTTCTTTGGACCTAGCTTTGAAAAATTTAATGAAGCGAAGGAATTGATAAATTGTGGTGGAGGTTTTTTAATTTCATCGGGAGAAAAATTGAAAAACGAACTGCGAAAGTTTTTTGAAAATTCGAGTTATAAAATCAAAGCAGGAGCCGCAGCAAAGAATTATGTTACTGCGAATGCAGGAGCCACCGAAATAATTTTGAATTACGTAAAATAAAAAATGCGACTCTCTCAAATCGCATTTGTACCCGGGACGGGAATTGAACCCGTACGGCCTCGCGGCCACAGGATTTTAAGTCCTGAATACAACACCGAAATCTTCGTTTTTAAGGGATTTGCCCCTGCAAAAGGGTGCAAAATGGTGCAAAACCGCACCTTAATTCCGCACTTCACCGCACTCCGGATTTGAAGCGAAAAGTTGCACTGATAATGCAACACCTTGTCAGGCTTTGCCGCCTGAAATTTCAAGGGCTTTGGTAACTACTGAAGCGACCTATTCAAAATTATTATTTCAAATTATTAAATCTTATAAAAATGAGACATCGAGCAATCGTTATTGCTTCGGGGCGGCAGGATGCTGTCCTTGAAGAAAAAATAAACAACACCAGTGCAATCCTAAAAGAAATGGCACGAAGGAAGGCAAAGCATTTTGCCGCGCGAAATCAACCCGCTCCGATAGGGGACGTGCTTTCGCATTACACCGATGAATTTAAAGCAGGGTGTGAACAGCGCTATGCAGAAGTCTGCCTGCTTCTGTTACCTGCTTCAAACTTTCCTGATGCTAAAATAGACCATGATCATTTCAAGGAAAAAGAGAATGCATTAAATCAGCAAATCAAAACGAAAGAAAATGAAAACCTCAACGACCACCATGAGTTGAGTGAATTTGATCCGAAAGGATTTTCAAACAGGATTACAATAGCAGGCATCCTGACCTTTATTATTCTCCTTGGAGAAATTTTATTCAATGCAAAAGCATTTCAGGTGACGGGAGAAAACTTCCTGTTTGCATTGGTTATCTCCATCTCTACCTCAGTGGGAGTTTTTCTCTTTGCTCACATGGCTCCGTTCCTGTACAAAGAAGCAAAGACCGTAATTAAACGAAGAGTTATTATTTTCTCTTCGCTCGCACTTGCACTTGTATTATTCACTGCACTTGCAATTTTCAGATCAACCTATCTGGAGACTAACAATGTACACATCAAGCCCATCTACTTTGTAGTTATCAACCTGTTCTTCTTCATCGTCTCTGCGCTGCTCTCCTACTTTGTGTTACCTGCATGGCATGAGCTAAAGGAACATTCAATTCATTTGAAACAACACAAGAAAGTTCTTGTGCGGGAAAAGGAAATCAAGCAACTCAAGGATGCAAAGGAAGAACTGCAAAGCAATCATGTGCTGTTGACCAAACATCGTGTACGTAGTGTGTACACCGCCAACTACGTTGCTGAACGTTTTCGGAAATTATACTGGGAGTGTCTTGCAATTTTCAAAAGCACCAATCTGGCGTGCCGTGAAGACAGGGAAACCCCTGATTGCTTTTCCCAAAATCTGCCTGAACCGGACATCACAGAAACAACTATTCATCAATTAAATTCTAATAAAAAATCATCATGAAAGGTCTTCTCCTTATGGTTCTTGTACTCGGCATATTCATCCTTGTCGAATGGTACTTCTACAACCAACCAACCACCACTGAAATCAGTGTCCTTCGGGATGAAACCGACAAGCAGCTTGCTGAACCGTCTGCGGACGCCATATTCAAGCGATACGGCCTTTTTGATAATGGCGAATGGCGGGGAGGGCATTTCCGCTACTCCAGTATCACCGATGTAAGTTTCAACAAAACAGTTGAAGCAACTGTTATTCCTGAAAATTTCTGGATGATGAATATCATCGAGCGGGGGAGGGACGTGGAGCGTTTCAGAAACATTATTTTCCAAACGATCACAGCATCCAAACAGGAAGCGCAAACGAAAAGCCATTCTTCTGTTTACATCCCGATTGCCAAAGAACTGAACCGGCTGAGTCAAAGCAAGGCAGACACAAAAGTTCTTGTTGTGTACAGCGACCTCATGGAGAATGAAGCAACCCTGTCTTTCTACAACCCGAAAGAATTTGAACTGCTTATTTCAAATCCTGATTCAGTGAGAAAGATTTTTGAAGGATGGCAGCCACTGAATTCCCTTTCAGGAATAGAAGTACACCTGATCTACCAGCCCGCTGATCCAAAAGCAGACAGTGAGTTCAGAACCGTCTCTGAATTCTACGGAAAGATTCTGGAAAGCAAAGGAGCCAAGGTGATGATCGAAGCAGCTTTGGAAAACTAAAAACCGAACAGGAATGAAAAAGATTCTCCGCACGCTCTTCGGTATTCTCCTCAGAATTACTCATACGATTATCTGGGGAGCCCTAAGGCTTGCGGAAATCTTTTTCGCCCAACTCGGTAAGTGGCTAAAAGATTACATCCAGCGCATTCGATAATTGAAAAAAAACAAATAAAAAAAATGAGACATGCCGTATCCTGAAACGTCCCTCCGTAGTCTGCTCCAAAGATTTGTAGCAGACTACGTATTGGTCTTTCGCAAGAATCCTTCTGATTCAGATCACATCCTGGTGAACAGTGTACATTCCGATGGACAAAGCGAACAGATCGGGAATATCTATTTGGAAAATAACGGAAGCGAAACACTGTACTACAGCACAGGCAAAGACGGTGACGAACTCTTTCCTGCATCAGCAGATTTTAATTCTGTGGAAGTCCGGTTTGAAAGGTATGCAAAGCTGCTAATGACGGAACGTGAATTCAAAAACGTAAATGAACAATCAGAAAAAAATAATTTAACTAATACTAATTTAAATCAAATGAAAAATTCAAATCAAAATCAAGCAAAAGAAAAAAAAGAAAACCAACTTATTTTCGTGGAGTATCAGAAACCCACCAAGGATGGCCACCTGATTACAGCCACTGATTCCTACCACAATTCAATCGGAAAAATTCACCGCAGTTACAATGAAGCATCCAAAAAGTACGAGTATGTCGCGTATGACCATGCAGGGAAAGCGATTTCCGAAAAGAACGAGAAACTCTGGGAAGTGAAAAACCTTTTTGCCAAAAACAGCAAACAGCTTTTGGAAGATGCACACCAGAGACGGATTGAGAGCAAGCAAAATGCAAAGATGATTGCTGATGAAAAAGAAAAACCTGTTCAGCAACTAAAGAAGGAAGATGAGCCAAAAAAGGAACTAGAAAATCCGAAGCAAGACAAGACGGAAAAAGAACAGCAAGCTGTCGCTGCACCAAAAGAGGCAGATGAGCGGATCAAAGAGGATGATGACACTCCTGACTTTGATGATGCTGAGGACGATTGGGAAGACAGGGAAACGGAGTTGCGCTCTATCCGCGAAGATGAATCAGACAGGGAAGATCGCGGATTGGAACGATAAGCAGTTTACAAGAATGTCATTCATTGAACAAATCGTAAAACTTCTCATTGAGCTTATCACGGCTGCCTTCACCTTCCTCTTTGAATTCATTGAAGCGTTGGTAACAGGTGTTCCAAAAAAGAACAGGGAATACAAAGCAGAATTTGTTTCTGCCGGAACACTTTTATCGGGAAGGAGCCAGGGCTTCTGTTTGAACGGACGAAAGAATTTATCCGTCAAGAACTCGTACCAGAATGCGTTAATTATCGGGGGGACGGGTGTTGGTAAATCAAGCGTGGTGCTCATTCCATCGCTCTATACGATGGTTTCAAGCTTTATCGTTCATGATCCTTCTGGCGAGCTTTATACGAAGAGTGGGGGCTATTTAAAAGCAAGGGGATACGAAGTGAAGCTACTCAACTTTGCCAACCCCGATGTTTCATCGGGGTACAATCCTCTTGAACGCGCAAAGTCCTCTTCTGAAATTCAAAAGGTCGCATCGTTACTTGTCTCTAATTCCCTCGGAGTAGGCAAAGATCAGTTCTGGAATACACAGGCAACAGCACTCATTGCAATGCTCATTACGATTCTCAAAGCGCAGGAGCAGCAATTCCAAAACCTGTTTAATGTCCGGCAGCTACTCAATCACCTTGGTGGCAATCCTGAAGCCGTGGATTCTCTTTTCAGCAAGCATGCCGATGAAACACTTTTTGCTGAATACAAATCGTTCGTGTCGTATGATGAGAAAGTAAGAAGTGGCATCGTTGCAACCTGTAAAGCCGCACTGCAAATCTTCAGCGATGAATACGTGGCACGAGTTACTGCTTTTGACACCTTGAACTTTCAGGATTTCAGAAATAAAAGAGTGGCGCTGTTTATTCAGAACTCCGTGGCTGACCAAAAGTATTATTCCGTCCTCACTTCGCTTTTCTTCGAACAGTTTTTTGCATTCCTGCTCGGCAGGTTTCCAAAAGAAAATGAGCACGATATTTTCCTGCTCGTTGATGAAGCATCCTCACTCAATCTTCCAACGCTGCCGCTTGCAGTAGCGAATGTGAGAAAGCACCGTTCCGGCATCATGCTGCTTGTTCAGGATTTCGCGCAAATTGTACATCATTACGGAAGATATGACGCAGATGCAATCAAGTCAAACTGTTTTTGCAAAATGTATTTCACGGGCCAATCGCATGAGACTACCAAGGAACTGGAAGCAACACTAGGTCGATACGAATACGATGATGAAAACGGAAAGAAGGTGATCCGTCCCCTGATGACCAATGATGAAATAAGAAAAATCGATTCAAATCGTGCGCTGCTAGTCTGCGGGAACTACCCTCCGATGATGGCTCGGCTGAAGCCGTACTATAAAAAATCGCTCTACAGAAATTACAGCACACTCCCCATTCATGAATCAAAAACTGAAATTCAGGAAGGAGCAATTCCGGTTTTGCCACTCAATTTTTCAAAAGAGAAATGAGAAAGAACCGCAACAGTCCGATGTGGGAATATCTCGAAGCTGCCGGAGTTCTTGAAAAGGGAACGGATGAAGAAATAAAAGCTGCAAAGCGGTTGTATCGCAAAAAGTATTTGTTGCGGTACAAACAACAGCAACGTGGTTCGAAGCCGGAATACACCGTAAACTTCTCAAAGGACAGTGGGGAATACGAGCGAATCATACTCGCAGCCAAACGGCACAAGATGCCTGTCACTACTTTTTTACGTTCGGCTGCGCTTGCCTACCTGAACAGAACCTACATCGTTCCTGATCCAATCCGAATCGCACGGTTGGAGCAATTGCTCTCTGATTGCCTCAATGAAATCAAGACCATAGCAAAAACAAAAGAACGGTTTTTCTGGGGACGCGAACAGAAAGTGGAAGAGATTGAAAAGAGGATTGTAAAACTTGAATCAGACATCAGTGAAGTCTTGAGAAACCCTCCGTTAGCTTTTCCTCATGATCATCAAAATCAAATCGCATAAACGTGCTGTCTTCAAAAAGATTCTGGAATACATGATGCATGACAAAGACCGTCTCTTTGATAAAGAGAAGCGGAGCTTTGCAATAACCCATAATTTAAAAGGAAACAGCATTGAAGAATGGGATCAACAATATAAAATCAATGAACAATTCCGCCAAAGAAAAAGATCGGACAGTGTTCTTCTCACCCATGAAATTCTTTCGTGGCACAGAGAGGATGCGAAGCATATTACACTCGCCAAAATGGAAGAGATGGCGAGGGAATACATTAACAAGCGCAACCCAAATGGAATGTACGTTGCTGTTCCTCATTTTGACAAAGAACATTACCACATTCACATTTGTGCGTCTGGTATCGAATACCGGACAGGGAAGTCGCTCCGGCTTCCCAAGGCTGATTTACTAAAGCTGAAAAAGGAGATTCAGGAATTTCAGATTGAACGTTTTCCAGAACTTTCAAAGTCAGTTGTTGCTCATGGTAAAAAGGGAAAGTCACTCACTTCAGAGAAAGAATATCAAATAAAATTAAGAACCGGAAGAGAAACGAATAAGGAACAGGTAATGGGAATTCTAAATACCTGTTATAAAAAAGCTGATTCAAGAGAAATTTTTTTTAAATTATTGAAAGGATGTAATGTTGAAACTTACGAGAGAAACGGAGAAGTAAATGGTGTACTATTTCAGAATTATAAATTTCGATTTAACAAATTGGGATTTAACGAAGACAGAATGAAGGAATTAGATAAATGTAAACGAAGAGAGGGTGAGATCAGAGAATCGAGGAACGAAAAAGAAGGCGTTGAACTTGAGCGTTAATTTCTTTGAAGGATGATGAGTGTGAGGTTTCGTTCACATTCCGTTTCCGGTTTTCGATAGGATCGGATGCGGTTTAGGTATCCATAGATGTGGAGTTTTCAGAAAAAATGTCAATTGCGCGATGAGATAACTGAGAAATTCTTATACGCCTAACCCTAGCCCTTATCTAATGGGAGAAGGAAGTAAATGCGTTTTCAAATATTTTTTTAGTGATTAGGCAATAAGCGATTCTGAAATTCATTTCTTTCATTCGATACTTCGTTTCTTTGATTTGGAGTTGACGGACAATGATTCGGTGGTGGTGGAAGTGGGTTGGTTTTTGATAGAATGAACTTCGATAACTGAAAAAGGGGAGAGGATAATTACTTAATGAGGGTCGATACTGATAGAACCTGGTTGGATTTGTAATGAATAGGAGGAGGTAAATTAAAAGGGCTATCAAACGATAGCCCTTTTAATTTAGGTTTACTTGTTTTATCGCACTACGGAAATCTTTCCTGCGTTTATTTGATTAACATTTTCAAATATTTCGTAGTGATAAAGTCCCGTTGCAAAGTTGCTTAAATCAATTTCGGTAGATACTGAATTTGAATTTAATTTTTGCACGGCTAACACTCTGCCAATGTTGTCAAAGATTTTTACATAGTAAGAAGCGTTTTCGTCATTCAAAATATAAGTAAGCGTAACTTTTGAATCGGTTGGATTCGGATAGACGATAAATCTACTTCCATTGATTCCACTATGTACAGAGCGCATTGGTGAGTAGTCGTTACAATTATTGTAAGTGTAGAAAACTCCTTCTTTATAGAATAAGAGGTATTGTGCCGTGTAAACGGCTGGTCCACCTTCGTACGGACAAAGTTGTGCAATGAATTGTAAGGAGCTTGTTTGCTGAGCATTAAATTCTTTTTTATTTATAGCAGCCGTATTCAAATAAATGTCGTTAACAGTTTTGAGGTATGTTTCAATCACTTTTTGATCGGACACTTGCTGATTAGAAACTTTTACCTGAGCAATTATAGTTGAATCACCTCCTGCAATTGTAGTATCTGTAAAAGCGGTTGCAAAGTCCTCTTTCAAACTTCTGAGCTCTCCCATTGCATCATTGTCGGCTGATGCTTCGAATGATTGAATATCTGCATCGGATGAATTCAAATCATCTTTGTATTTGAGTGCATCAAGTACGGCATTCTTGCCTATCCATTGGGTTGCATCGGAGTCAACTGAATAGGTGAGTTCATCGTTGATGACTTTTTTCGCATCATCTGTTGGGTCTTTTATGTTGCCATCGCAAGTTGCGGTGTATTGACTAGCAGCACTTGATACCGGAGATAATATATCGTTAGCACCGTTTTGCCCGTCATTGCTATGAGTGGAGATAATATAGGGAATGCTGTTCGCGCTCACGAATACCGGAAAGTGAGATGTGTTGCTAATGTTAGAGCCAAAAGAATATGAATCGTAACCATTGTTTATCCATTTGTTATAATAGTAAACTCCCTGTCCGCCTTGACTGCCGATATCGCCACCATTGCGAAGTACAAAACCGATGTCACATTTTTCCATAGTGTTAAGAACAACCTGAACATTGGTACCAAGCATGTTTCCACCGAAAACGATTCCTTGTGCCATTGCGTACACATTGTTGCTGCAAAGAAGGGCTCCGCCTCCCAGTTCAACTACGATTCCGAATTGTGCTTCTTTAAGTGCTGATTCATCTCGCACTATGTTTCCTATTATCTGAGGATAGTGGCTATTCTCTGCAAGGATTCCTGTTACTTTATGTGTATTGGAATTGATAAAGTGAATATCATTTTCTGTAACAGTAGTTTTATAGTCGTTGCCGATGTTGATTCCTACTGCTGCATCAAAAACGTGATTACCGTTTATGTCCGTAACGTTATTTAATCCCGGCTGAATGAGATTGCTTTCCCATACTGCAATGCCATATACCATTTGATTTGGGTTGAATGAAATTGTATTGTTGACATAGTGCTGCAATGATGGGTAATTAAAGAAACCTGAAATTCCAATCCAAGATGGATTTACAATTTCATTGTTAAGAATATTTATTTTTCGGTTCATGCAACTTTGAGTTACTACTGCGACTGCTCCACCGGAAAAATAATTTCCATCAACTGTTGTCGCAACAGAGTTACTTGCAACAACACCACCGTTACAGTTTGTGAAAATATTATATAAGGTTACTTCAATGTAACCGTCATTCTCTGCCCAAACACCTGCTCTGTCAACATTAAGGAAGGTGTTACCTTGCACATAAGTATAGGAACGGTCGGAGCTTTTTATTCCGATGGCACAATTCTTAAAATGGTTGCCCGAAATAGTCAACTGGTCAGCGTGAATTGCATCTATATGAATTATATCACCAGTGTTGCCATTGCAAGTTGAACAGTTGAAGGTATTTCCGGTAACTGTACATATACCGTAATTTGCATTTGAAGGGGCGATTGATTCAGTATTCATATCGAAGTCGGAATTCGTGATGTGGAACTCGCCACCGTTATTAGTGTAAACTGCATTCGCAGCATTTTCAATGAGTGCATTATCTATATTCGCTACGGCTGTGCTGCCATCAAGGTGAATGCCTGTCCAACCTGTACCGCAAGCGTAAAGGTGTGAGCGCGTGATTCCGTTACCATTACAAGCACCTGTGGTTTGTACATAGAGTGTTCCGCCCGGTTGTACTTCTATTCTTGCATCATTGCTGAATTGAATATCGCATTTATCGAATGTGATTATTTTGCCATTAGGAATTGTGTAAATACCATTGATGTTTATGTGTTGTCCGCAATAAAGAATCGAAGCAGTTGCTGTTTCATTATTTTTTTGTGTGAAGTTTGGCGTGTTGCAGCAGCCGAGTACGTCTATGCTTCCTGTTGCGCTGTTGCCACAAGCGTTTGTGACAGTGCAGGAAATTGTGCCGCCTGAATACTGCGCATTGCCCCAAGAAATATTAGCATAGAACTTATTCAGAAGAATGAAAGATGCACCACTTGGTATCTGCCAATTGTATGATGCGCCTTCTCCCGCATCGGGGACGGTGTAAATTGTACTTCCACAAGTTGAGGTAACACCAGTAATTGCTGCACTTAGAGATGAATTAAGATTGTATTGCTGAGAGGTACCCGAACAACCATAAGAATTGGTTACGACAACAGTATAAACTCCATTCTGTGAAGCAGTATAATTAGCGGAAGTTGCTGCGTTTATTGCTGCGCCATTAATAAACCATTGATATGTTGAAAAGTGCGATCCTACAGTTAGGTGTTTATCGCAAGCGAATGAATTTAAAGAATTAATTATAGGGTGGGGTGGATTATTAAATGAAGGAACCGATACATAAACAGGTTGACTGTTTACATTTACAGTATAGCCGCCTGCAGCAAGTCCTGTGGCTGTTGCAGTCATAGAACCGTTTCCTATCCAATAATAGGTGGGTCCTGAAGTATAATTATGAGGAATTAAAGTTGCTGAACCATCATTACCAAAGCAGGATTCGGGTGTAGTTTGAATGCTAACATAGGGAGAAGTTATTGCATTATTTATATCTGAAGTTATTTTTACGTCATCACGAATCCTATTGGCAACAACATAAGGAGATAACACATCAGTGACAATCTCGCATGTGTAAACATCAACAGTTAAATTAACATTTGATGATAGCCCCACATATGCTTGAGAAGCTCCAGGATAGGTTGTCGCCATATGCTCACCATTTTTATACCAATTATATTTTACTACGTTTATACTAATCCCTGCAGCAGCAGAAATATCTGTAAGATGTTCTGTCGGATTAAGAGTGAAATTTTCTAAAAGGCCCACTGTTTGATCTGCCCCTATATCCAAATAGAATGGAGCATCATTGTCTTTCAGTGGCATCAAACCATATCTGAACCATATTTGACCACCTATAGTATTTCCATTTGTAACATTTGCAATATCCGTGCATTTATACATTGTTGGAAGAGGATCTGCGCACGGAAATCCACGCCCTGGATATGTACCATCATTATATGGGTCAACATTACTGCGATAAGTAAAGTCCCAATCATAAAATGGATTGTATTGGAAAGCATCAATGCTACTTTCGTATGTTAGATCAAGATAAGGATAATTTAAGAGAGATGCGGTGCTGGAAGGGCAAACTGTTCCTGAATTTAATATGCCATAGAACCATAGGTAGTCACCATAATAATTCGGATGAGAGGATAACACTACATTTAAATCACTTGACTCAGAAGATAGCAACGTGATAATGGTCGTTGGTGTAGAATTATTTGCAAATGTTTGATACCTTTTGCCCAAGCCCCAATCAAATTCAAATTGCAAATTCACATACCCAGGCGATTGCAAACGATTTTGCATAAATTCATTGGGTACATAAGCTGTCATAAGTATTCTATCAGCTAATGGATCAATGGCATCCGCTTGAACCTGTTCCGTTTCGACCTGCCCATTATTGATTCTTCCTAAGTATACTTCAACCATAAGCGGAGTATTATTAGTGTTGATTTTAATGTCATGCATATTTGTTAACTGGGGTAAATAGTGATTCGTAAAATCGTCATCAACAACGACTTGAGCGGAATGACCCCAGTATTCATACTCAAGATTCATAACATCAATTGAATGCATGGCATTACCTACTTTTCCATTGAACCAATCCACATTATCAAAAAAAACGGATTGGTTTAAACTTGGATATGTCTCCAAAGCTCCGCCAGCCACTCCTATTTTTAAGCCAGGGATGGCAGTTTTAGCAGTAAATATAAAAGCTGAAAGAGCTTGTTGAGATGAGGTGAGAGGATCAGCATTTGTGAGTTTTGGTGCATCTCGTGGTATTACGAATCCATCCACTTGATACAAGAGTAAATAATTGAATTGATGATTTTGAGCATAAGAAATTACATTACCTTCTAGTGTAGAATTTCCCAAAATGTAGCTGCCGAAAAATTCAACGTACAACCCGTTTACTTGGGCTAATGATGGAAATGAAATTAAAAGTAGAAGGAAAACACTTGATAATTTTAGTACAACTTTTCGGATTTTCATAATATGTGAATTTTAGTTAGTAGATATTTTAATGAATTTTTTTGTTGATAAAATTGTATGGTTTTGGGAAATAAATTTTATCGTATAAAAACCGGGAATCAATGTACTTACATTGAAATAATTTTGTTCGTTCAAGTATCCCAAATTTAGAACTTCATGGTCAAACATGTCGAAAACAAAGACCGTTATTTTATTGAGTATATTTCTTCTTTTGAAAACGCTCAAGTAATTTTGCGTTGGATTTGGAAATAAAACAAAATCACTTTCTTTATATTCATCTATTGTTGTCAGGGTACTGTCGGAAATTCGTGCAAGATAACTTATGTAAGGAAGGCCTGGACTAGTTTTATAGTAACCTGTTTCGATTAGCTTATTATTAGAATTAAGAATAACTGAATTAAGCGGATAAGCTGCTCCAGTATCTCGAAACGACCGTGTTGAGTCTCCACTCCAATCATAACCAACAACGCAACCAGTATTCCAAGAAACGAAAATAGGTCCTGATGCTTTCTTTACTAAACCCAAATAAAAATTTGGGTTAGAATTACTATTAGGAATAATTTTATGCCATATTTCCGCTCCGAAAAAATCAAGTTTTACAATTCCTGAATTGTAATATCCTGGGGCGTAGGCATTGCTGCCATAAAACTCGCCAGCGTATATGTTCGCAGAATCTATTAACATGCTTTTTATTCCGTGCCCGGTAGTATCGGCCAATATGTAATTCCAAATGATATTGCCTAGGGTATCTACAGAGGTTACAAAAGAATAAAAATAAAGTTGAGAAGATACCAAAGAATCACCCTCTCCGCACAAAAAAATGTTATTGCTTGTTTCTTTTATATCAAATGCGCTGCCGGGAAATGGAAAATTTAGCAAATTATTCCAAAGAAAAATTCCGGATGTATCAATTTTGCTAAACCAAGGATGAGAATTATGACTATTATTAACGTATGAATCAAAACCCGCACATAATAAGTTAGCTCCGTCTAAAGATCTTATTAGTTTCACACCGCCTGCATAGCCATGAGAAACGAGAATTTTGTCCCAAACTATTTGACCGAGAAAATCTACCTTTACTAAATATATTTGACTGGGACCTCCAAAACTTGTTTGACAAACTCCTAAAAGATAGTAATAGTTGTCTATTATTTCTATTGAGAGTATTGTATTCGATCCGTTAAGACCATCGAATCTAGTTCCAACTGTAGCCCACTCTTGGTTACCAAGTGAGTCCGTTTTGAGAAGAATAAAATTACCGCCATAAATGCTGTAAAATCCACCCACAATAGCATAACCACCATCGCTGGTTTGCTTTACATCATATGCCTGAAAATCGGGTAATGAAGTATAGAACTTGATGAAATCTAATTGCTGTGCTTTGGAAAGCAAAAACAAAGAAAGAAAAACATACAGCAATGAAATTTTTTTCATTGCTGTATGGAAAGTATTGAATAGTTGAAAGGACTGGGCATATTTGTCTTTAATTTGTACAAACTGTCTTACTCATCCTGTGGGCGATGTGGACAACCAGTTCGCAGTATGAAGTTCTTAACTTTACTCAGTGAAAGTCAAAACTTCCGAAAGGATTTACCCTAAAAAAATTCCTTTACTGGTTGGGTAAAAAAATGAGTGAGCCAAATGTAAACACAGAATTGGTAACTTTTACAAGTTGACAAAAAAATATTTGGCAAAGTTGTTTTGGTCTGTTTGCAAATTGTAATTTAACAAAATCAGTTATTTTTATTTGAGTTGGCTGCTGGTTTTTGCCGTTCAAATAGCGCAGAAAATTTGCATTTATCTCGTATGTTCACAAACTTAAAACAAAGTTAGGTATCAAACAATCAAATTTGCAATTAAAACAAAAAAGGAAAAGGGATGAGAGAAGACGTTTATCGAAGCAACACAGGATGTATGCCGGCAAAAAGAAAACTCCTCATTTCTTTTCTTCTCTTTAAGAGTCAGAACAGAATTTAAGTCGCACTGCCAGTTGGTGCAGGCTGAATAATTTACGAGATAAGACGGAGAAAGAGAAATTCCTTTTTGTTTTAAAAACAAATTATTAATCAAAAAAAGATGGACAAAACAATCAGACAAAGCGTAGGAATTGACTGCGACAAAGACCAACTTGTGTGTGAGTTTGTAAACGAAGATGAGCTGGGAAACATCAAATCGTTATCGTGCAAAACGGTAAAGAACAAAGAAAGTGGATTTAAAGAGTTGCTGAAATGGATGCGCAAACTTCGGGAGAAAGAAACTGGGTTGAGTGTGGTGATGGAAGCCACGGGAGTGTATCATCAAAGTGCGGCCGTGTTTCTGCACAGTAATGGCATGGATATAAAAGTAGTGTTGCCCAACAAAACCATGCACTTTCAAAAAACAATTACGCTCAAAACAGTTACCGACAAAGTAAGCGCAAACTCATTGGCAGTAATGGGCATTGAAAAAAAGTTAGACAACTGGACTCCACCCCATCCGGTGTTTAATGAACTCAAGCAATACAGCCGCGAACGCAACCAGTTGCTCGAAGAGCAAACCATTATTAAAAATCAAAAACATGCCGAGCAGCATAGTTCGTAGACAAATGCAAAAACGATAAAACGTTATGAAGCGAGATTAAAATTTATTGCAAAACAATTGGAGGCAATTGAAAATGATATGCGTGAAGTAGTTGAAAAAGAAAAATGGTTGCAGCTTAAAATGGAAAACATCTGCAGCATACCCGGCATTGGATTTATTACAGCCATTTGCATTATCAGCGAAACAAATGGTTTTAATTTAATTCGTAACAAAAAGCAAATGGGAAGTTATGCAGGTCTGGACCCGATGAAAAAAGAATCAGGCACATCAGTGAAAAGTAAAGAGCGGATCAGTTTCAAGGGCAATCGAAATCTGCGCAAAGCAATGCACTTTCCTGCATTGGTAGCCATCAGAAGAGAATCAGAGTACAAGCAATTATTTGTTCGCTTAGTTCAAAAGCACGGTATTAAAATGAAAGCCGCAGTAGCAGTGCAACG
>JBBRND010000016.1:0-97013 GCA_038230515.1 Bacteroidia bacterium
CTTCGTGGCAATCACTGCAATAAAAAAAAATCCGCTTTCACCGTCCCTTTTTACCAACCCAGTCATGCCAGACACGCCTTTTATCAATTGGTTCCGCGTCAGCGGAATGCCCAGGCAAAATTTTTAAACAGCGTGGGCGGCATAACGAAGCCACACGCCTGTCCCGTTTTTACGGGAGCTTGAGCAATATTTTTCAGTGAACCACACACCCCGACAGGTAATCTTTCTCCTGTCAGGCAGCATCAAACTAATCCCTCAATCCGTTTAATCACAGTTCAGGCACTTTCAATGTACTGACCTTCAATCATTTCTCTCGAACCCCCAACCGTTTCCCGCCCACCTTCAATCGTTTCTCTCGATACCAAAACCATTTCTCTCGATACCCAAACCGTTTCTCTCGACCCCTAAACCATTTCTCTCGACCCCACCAACCATTTCTCTCGAAGCCCAAATCGTTTCTCTCGACCCAACCAACCATTTCTCTCGACCCCTAAACCATTTCTCTCGATACCCAAACCGTTTCTCTCGACCCACCAACCATTTCTCTCGAAGCCCAAATCGTTTCTCTCGACCACATCAACCATTTCTCTCGAACCATAAATCGTTTCTCTCGAACCCCCAACCGTTTCCCGCCCAGATTGAACCGCTTCTTCCGAACTAAAAACCGTTTCCCGCCAACCCAAAACCATTTCCCGCCAACCTTCAATCGTTTCTCTCGAAGCCCAAACCGGTTCCTGCCTACAAAAAAACCATTTCTCTCCAACCTCAATCCATCTATACAGAATCGGTTCCGTGTTTGCAGGTGTTATGCGTTAGCTTCGTGCGCAGCTCACCTGCCACTTCAAGCAACCCAGATGTCAAGTCAATCTTACTTACATTCTTTATCTTCGCCTCCCTATTTCTTCTTTTATGAAAAAGATAATTGCGCTTGTCCTCGTTAGTTTGTTTCTCTCAAAAATAACATCAGCACAATTCCCCGGTGGCTTTGGTGGCGGAGGCGGCAGCAGCACCCCAAAGATTTATGACGGAAAAATTTCAGGAACCGTTGTTGAAAAACAATCAGCAAAGCCCATTGAGTTTGCAAACATAGCCCTCTACAGCGGCAGCAGCGAAAAACCAACTGACGGAACCGTTACCGATGAGAAAGGAAATTGGAAACTCAAAAACCTCAAGAACGGAACCTATAAAGTCACCATCACCTTCATCGGCTTTCAAACAAAAACTTTTGATTCCCTCGATATCAACGACAAAAAAACTTCTGTTGACCTCGGAAAAATAAACCTTGAAGCTGGAAAAAATCTCAAACAAGTAGAAGTAACCGAAGAGAAGCCCCTCATAGAAACCAAGATTGACAAACTAATTTACAATGCCGATAAAGACCTCACCAGCAAAGGCGGCAATGCAGACGATGTCCTTCGCAAAGTACCAATGGTAACAGTAGATCTTGATGGCAACGTAATGCTCCAGGGCACAAACAATGTAAAAATTCTCATTAACGATAAACCCTCCTCCATCATGGCAGGCACAGTAGCCGATGCAATGAAAATGATACCTGCAGATGAAATTGAAAAAGTAGAGGTAATCACAAGCCCTAGCGCGAAGTATGATGCAGAAGGCACAGGCGGCATCATCAACATTATTACAAAGAAGAAAAACATTGAAGGACTAAGCGGAATGATTAATCTTGGCGTAGGCACTCGCTCCAGCAATCTATTCAGCAACCTCAATTACCGCAGCGGCCGCTTCGGCACCGGGTTAAATGTAGGCGGCTTTGGCTATCAGGGAAAAGGTAATCTAACTTCTACACGAATTACAAACGATACCACCTTGAAACAAACAGGTCCCAATACAAATCTTGGCATCGGTCCATTTGTGCAATGGACAACCGATCTCGATCTGAACAGTAAAAACAATCTGAGTTCATCGGTTAAGTTTTTTGGCTTCTTTAATACCGTGAAAGGAAACACCCTCAACACAATTAACGATCAGAAATTTTTTGATGCAGACAATCATGTCCAGACAAACGGAATAAATTACGATGCCTCGATTGATTACAAAAAAACATTTAAGAAACCCGATCAGGAACTTACAATGTCTGTGCAACACACCAACAACACACGCACAATTAATTATGACGTCAACCGCACATTCGACTCATCAATTATTCTTACAAGCGATGAAACCAGCAAGAATAATAACGTAAATCAGGAAACCACCTTTCAAACAGACTACACACATCCATTCTCCAAAAAAATTACACTCGAAGCCGGAGCAAAAGCAATACTTCGTGATGTTACAAGTGATGCAACCACCAATGTGTCCATTACCGACACCGTAACTCATGTTGCCTCTCCTGACTTGACGACAACAAACAATTTTAATTATTTGCAAAATGTATATGCAGGATACACTGTTGGATCTCTCACACTTAAAAAATTCGGATTGAAACTTGGTGCGCGTTACGAACAGACACAAGTAAATGGTGATCAGGGAAACGAGACGACTAAGTTTTCAAGCAATTATGATAACTGGATTCCGAGTGCAACAGTCTCCTATCGCAAGGCAGGGAAGTACCAGTATAAATTCAGTTACACACAACGGATACAGAGACCGAGCATGACGTATCTGAATCCTTACCGCAACACAAGCGATCAGTTAAATATTTCCTATGGCAATCCGAAACTGAATGCAGAAACCAGTCATGCGTTTGAGTTGGGATATTCTATTTTCAGAAGTTTCGGTTCTATCAACACGAGCATTTATCATCGCTTCACTAACAATGCAATTGAGAAATACAGTTTCATAAATGGAAGTGTATATGAAACTACCTATGGCAACATCGGAAAAAATTATTCTACCGGAGGAAGCGCAGGGCTGAACGTACTTTACAGGAAATTGATCCTATCCCTCAACACAAACCTGTATTACTACGAAGTGAAAAGCGATCAACCCGAATTGAAGCTCACAAACAATGGTGTGAATTACAGCGTGAGTTTATTCGGCAGCTTAAAGTTTACAGAGCAATGGGGAGTTCAGGCATTCGGAAACTTCAGCGGACCTAAGTACAGCGTACAAGGATATTCCACTTCATTCTTTTATTACAACCTCAGCGCACGAAGAGAATTCAAAAACGGAAAAGGTGGAGTAGGATTGGGGCTTGATAATTTTGCAACACCATACTTACATTTCAAAAGCGTTTACAAGGGCGATGGCTTCAGCTACAACACCGACAACAAAATATTTTTTCTTGGTGTGCGGGTAAGTTTGGATTACCGATTCGGCAAAATGGAATTCGGAAATTCCAAGAAGAAGGGAATCAAGAACGATGATCTCAAACCTGGAGATGAAGGAGGAGTAGAAGGCGGAATGGGAGGGAAGTGATTTCGGATTAACCAGCCCAAGAGCGCTCATCGGCTGTTTCTCATATCTCAAAGCTAACTCGTGTATCAAACTCATAAAGAGAAATTATCTATTGCGGGAGTAGAAGTTGAACTTCTGCGAATCATTAACATTGATGAACTCTATGCACATCTTGTTTCAAAAGGCGAACAGGATGATGATGTAAAGGACGAGCGCATTCCTTATTGGGCTGATCTCTGGGTTTCGGCTGTCGGGTTGAGTGAGCATCTTGTAAAGACAAAAATTATTTCAGAGAAAACTACAGTTCATGAAATGGGCTGCGGACTTGGGTTGCCGGGCATCATTGCAGGAAAGCTTGGCGCGAAAGTTTTATTCAGCGATTATCTTGACGAAGCGCTTGACTTTGCAAAACAAAACTGGAAATTAAATTGCATCTCCACTGCCTCTTTTCACAAGATGGACTGGAGAAATCCTGATCCCACTCTTGCTGTTGATTTACTTCTTGCATCTGATATTGCCTATGAGAAGAGATCATTTGAATTTCTTCCCGCTGCATTTAAAACGCTGACAAAGCGTGGGGGGAAAATAATTGTAAGCGAGCCCAACCGTTTGTACGCACAGGAATTTTTTGATTCACTTTCGGTTCAGGGATTTTCGGTTAAGAAATATATTTATGAGGTAACGTTGAATCATCAGCAATCAAGAATAAATGTGTTTGAACTGATTAATCATTTATGACTCAGTGGAAAAAGTTCGCATAGACAAATGGCTTTGGGCAATGCGTCTCTTCAAAACGCGCACACAAGCATCCAAAGCATGTGATCTGAATCGTGTTTCAATTTCAGATCAGGTTATAAAACCATCGCGACAAATAAAAGTTGGCGACAGCATTGAAATAAAATGGAGCGGAGGATTAAAGAGAACAATTGAAGTTCTTCAACTCACCGAAAAGAGATTGGGTGCAAAACTTGTTGCTGAATATTACAAAGACCACACACCACAAAAAGAAATTGATGATTACAAAGCGCGTGTTGCAAGAGCAGCCGCTTACCGCGATCCCGGCACCGGAAGACCAACTAAGAAAGATCGTAGAGACATGGATGACTTCTTAGATGCCGTGGATGATTTGTTTGAATGAACTTAGTGAATCGTGTGGAACAATCTTCCCCAACGAATCTTCGAGAAGAAACTTCCGTTGGTATCCCAACTCATCCAAATGAAAACGGCTTTACCAACAATATGATTTTCGGGAACAAAACCCCAGAAACGTGAGTCAGCAGAGTTGTGACGGTTATCACCCATCATGAAATAGTAATCCATCTTGAACGTGTATTCAGTTGTCTCTTGTCCGTTGATGAAAATTTTTCCGTCTCGTTCTTCTAATTTATTGTTCTCGTATTCACCAATTGCTTTTCTGTAAACAGCAATGTTCATTGAGTCGAGTTTTATCGTTGCACCTTTTTTAGGAATCCAAAGCGGACCGAAGTTGTCTGCATTCCAGCCGAATCTTCTGTCGAAAGGGAAAATATAATCTTCAAAATTTCCCTTAGGGTCAATCATTGGATCAATGCCTTTCACATTATTCAAGTTGTGAAGTTTGTCGACTCCTTCTTTCGTCAGGTTGAAAGCATAGTCACCCTGGTCGGAAGTGGGACCTCCCTCGCGAATATCCATCTTCTCTAATATAGCAGGGTTGAAACCATTTCCATCTGTCTTTACATGATAGGTGAATTGTGAATGTTCAGGAAATTCAGTTTGCTTCCCATTTATGAAAACATTTCTGTCAACAATATTTATTGAATCACCGGCAATTCCGATGCAGCGCTTGATGTAATTTTCTTTTTTGTCAACCGGGCGACCTTCATTTTCTGCAGGCCAGTTGAAAACCACTACATCATTATTTTTAATACTGCCGAATCCCCACAGGCGATGGTAGCCAACTTTTATCCATTCGAGATATGACTTGCCACCAATCAATGGCATTGTGTGATGTGCAAACGGGAATGAAAGCGGAGTCATTGGGACGCGAGCACCGTAACTCACTTTACTCACAAAAAGAAAATCTCCAACAAGCAATGATTTCTCCATTGAAGGAGTTGGTATTGTATATGCTTCAATAAAAAAAGTGCGGATAATAGTTGCAGCAATGACTGCGAAGATGATTGCATCAACCCACTCGCGCGTAGCCGACTTGCGCTGACCGGGTCTTGTTTTTAATAAGAACCAGACACCGACAGTAAAAATTCCGAAGATGATGTCTTTGATAAGATCCCAGTTGATTCTAAAGCGTTTCATAATTTAATTTTAAATTGAATTGTTATTCGAATTGCAAAACATTACGAATTTGCGAATCGTGTGATAATTCATTTGTAAATTCGCAATCATTAGTTATTCGCAAAATAGGTTTGCAATATTAGTTTAGTAAGTTGATGTTAACTATTAACGAGTCGTTAAATACGTTCGTTACAATTGAAGAAGATCCTTCATTCCGTACACACCTTTCTTTCCGATTAGCCACTCTGCAGCCAGAACTGCACCTTTAGCAAAACCGTTTCTTCCTTTCGCTTCGTGTATCAGTTGAATGCAATCATCTTCGCTTTCATAATTTACCTCATGCAGGCCGGCTGCATCACCGATGCGTAGTGAGTTTACGGGAAGTATGGAATAATCTGATGCTTCTGTGTCGGTCATTAATTTTCCTTCGTGATAACCTTCCCATTTCTTCAATCGTGAAATATTTTTCAGAAGATCATTCGCAAGCGCAACACCTGTTCCGCTTGGTGCATCTTTCTTTTGAGTGTGGTGAGTTTCATTAATCCAGATTTCGTTGTACTGTGGAAATCGTTCCATCATCTTCGCCATTTGCTTATTGATTTCAAAAAATAAATTTACTCCAATGCTGAAATTAGGTGCATGAAAGAAAGACTGGCTTTTCTGAATACAAATTTTTTTTGCTTCGTCCAGCTTTTCATTCCAACCTGTAGTGCCACATACTACAGGCGTGTTTGCTTCAAAACATTTCATCACATTTCCAAAGGCAGCATCCGGTTGAGAGAACTCAATTGCAACATCTGCTTTTGAAAGATTCGCAATGGTGAAATCAGAAAGATTGTTTTCTGAAATTTTTAAAACAACTTCATGATTTTTGTTCAACGCAATTTGCTCAATTGCTTTCCCCATTTTGCCGTAGCCGATCAATGCGATTTTCATGATTGAAAAAGAAGCCGCAAGGTGTGCAATAAGAAGTGTGAGGAAAGAAAACTAAGTGTAAAGTTTTGAACGGAGAAGAAGTAAAAACTCTCACGCCATCCTCCAATTGCCTTCCAGCTTAAAGCCATTGAGAAAATCTTTAATGCTCATTTTGCTTCTGCCGGAAACGTGAATGTCATTGATGCTGATGAGTCCATCCTTTACATAGACTTTCAAAAAGCTTTTATGATCGGTGAAAAGTGTGCCGAATTCTTCCGTGTGCTCTTTGAATTCAACATCCACAGAATAAATTTTTATCATCAAGCTTAAAAAATTTTCTGAAAGATCAAGCTCTGCATGTGCGCCCGGCTCAGGAGTGAGTGCGCGGATGAAGTTGCGGATCTCGTCCGGACGTTTGCTGAAATCAATCTTGGTATTCTTGCGAGTGAGCTTTGGTGCGGGATGCAAGTCACCATGTACTAGTTTGTCCTGTTCTTTCAGGTTGTATTCTTTTTTGAATATGGAATTGGTTGTCTTTACTACAAGTTCTGCACCGAGTATTTTCAGGTGGTCGTGCAATGTTTCCACAGTATCGCTTTCGTTGATGGGGATTTTTTCCTGCATGATAATACTTCCGGTATCAATTTCATGACGGAGAAAAAAAGTTGTTACTCCTGTTTCTTTTTCTCCGTTAATGATTGCCCAGTTGATGGGAGCGGCTCCCCGATACTGCGGCAACAGCGATGCATGTAAATTAAACGTACCCAGTTTTGGAAGCTTCCAAACCTCTTCAGGCATCATGCGGAAGGCAACTACAATTTGTAAATCAGGATTGAGTTGTTTTAATTCTGCAATGAACGATTCATCTTTCAGGTTTACGGGCTGAAGAATTTTCAGATTATTTTTTTCTGCAAAATTTTTTACGGCACTTGTGTTCATCTTCTGCCCACGACCTGCGGGCTTATCTGGAGCAGTAACTACAGCAAGAATATTAAAATGATTTTGAACAAGCCGCTCAAGAGATGCGACTGCAAATCCAGGTGTTCCATAGAAAATAATTCCGGGTGTAGCCATGAAAAAAAATTTCTGCTTAGGAATTAACGTTGCGAATGTATGCAATGAAACTAATCAACCCTGCATCAGATGCGGATTTTTGTCCACCGCAAACTTTTCAGGAAGAGGTAAGAAACGCTTCCTGTAAAAATCCAGTAGATGGATTCAGCCAGCCACGCCACTTCTACTCCCATGTTTAATTTGAAAATTACGAGTACGAGATAGAACATGTAAAGCAGGATGGCTGCAATCTCAATGTAGAGCGCGGTGCGGGTAGCACCTGTTCCGCTTACGGAACTGATGCACACAATTGCCATCGGAAAAAGAAGCATTGCAATGCATACCATAATCAACGATCTGTAACTGTCCCTTATCAGTATTTGATCGGAAGTAAAAATGTTCATCACCTGATTCGGAAAAAGCAAGCTGAGCGCAACCATTACCGATGAAATAATTGTCGCCATCAGGATGATGCGTTTTATCAGCTTCATTACTTCAGATTGCCTTCCCTGACCTATTAAGTTACTCACCATGCTGTTTGCTGCCATGCTGAAACCCCAGATGGGCGTCATTTCCAGCATGTAGATGCTGCGCGTAATGTTTGAAATTGCCAGCGCATGTTTTCCCATCTTTTCCACGAAAATAAAAAAGATGAACCATGCTCCCATTGATATAAAATTCTGCAATACGAGTGGCGCGGAGAGTTGTACTGTTTTCCCGATAAGTTGTCGGTTAAACGATTCGAATTTGAAAAGCCGAAATTCTTTTATCCCCTGCATCGCGGTAGTGTAGAACAAAAGAAAAATTAATCCCACCGCTTCGGCAATGCTCGAAGCAAGACCTGCTCCGGCAATTCCCATTTTCGGCAAGCCGAAGTGGCCGAAGATGAGCGCATAGTCGAGTACAAAGTTTACAATTGCCATCAGTGCTGAATAATATCCATACACTTTGGGTGCTGCAATGCCTACATAGAATGCACGGAAGCCGGTTGCTGCCATCACAAAGAAAATTCCGAAGGCGCGGTACTTCAGAAATTCTGTACAAGCATCACGCACTTCGGCATTGCCGACTAACATTCCGAAAATCTGCCTGGAGAAAAATTCAAGAATAATAAATTGAAGCACTGATAATGCAATGAGAAGAATCAAGCTGTTGTCAAAAATTTCCCCGATGGCTGCATGATTCTTTTCGCCTGCTCTGCGCGCAATCTGTATCTGCGTGCCGATGCCGAGCGCCACACCAATCATTACCATCACAAAATAAAAAACACCTCCGAGTGCTGATGCGCCAAGTTCTGTTTCGCCAATTCTTCCGAGGTAAATGGTATCAGTAACATTCAACACAGACACAGCCAAGCTGCCGATAATAATCGGATACGCTACGCGCCATATTTCGCGGTATGTGGTGTTGACTTGCAAAACTGTTGTTTAAAGTTTAACGTCTAAAGTTTAAAGTTGAAAACCGGAAGAGTGAAGCTGAAAAAAACAACAGCACCGGAAGAAAGTTTTGCAAAGCAAGGGAAACCCCTAAGAAAAACAAAAAAGTTTAAAAGAGATTTCCTGGTTTTAGTTTTTTAAAAAGAAAAAGCCAACGTGTAATAGTTCACGTTGGCTTTAACTTAAATAATTTTGGCTTAAGTATCTTTGAGGAAACTAAAAGCTATTGATCCTGCCCTCTAAGAATAGCAAATCTCCCATTGGATACAAAAACTTCTGACACGATAGAGTCAGAATAAGAAATCATTTTTCCGCTAAATGTCCCCTTTACGGAATCACCCACATTTCCATATTGAGTAATTGAAAGGAAAAAATGATTTCCTGTATCAGCATGGGCTGAATAATATTTATTACCGAATGCAATATTTACAACGGTATCGTAGGGATTGACCACTTCCAGGTTTACAGGATGATTCCCGGTAAAATTAACGCTCAAATAAATATTGCCAACATTTGATGACCCTTCAACAATACCTTGTGTCATTGAGCCAGCCGTATAGAAAGTTGAGTTACTATTAAAAACTCCTAAAATATTTACTACTTCGTTATTATATCCATCACCATTTAATACAAAACTATTAGGGTAAATAACGTTATTACAAAGCTGAATGGTTCCCAAATTTATAGAATCGGATGCTGAAGGACTTGTGATAGTTTGTGATGCAAAACCTGCAAAAGAATTGGCATATAATGTAACTGAAGAGTTTTGAGGAGCTAATAAACTAAATGAACCACTTAATGTATATTCATAATTTACTAATATTCCGTTATCAAGTATAACAACAGAGCCATCTGTTGCTTGATTATTGCAACCAGTAAGATTTCCACTAACTCTTGCGGCACATGGTACTATCAAATCAGGCACTATGTAAACTTGCCCTGCTGTTAATGGTGCAACATTTTCAATCTGACTTGGAAGAGTAATAAAACCTTGTGGAAACACCTGAAAAGTTAGCGCCATGCCCCCAGGAACCCAGCTTGTATAATATCCGTTTGCATCTGTTACCAAGGTCATTCCTCCATTTACAGCAACAACAACATTTGCAAGAGGTGTTCCTTCGCAATCAACCACTCTTCCTTTTATGGTTGCTGTGCCTCCTCCCATGTCACAATTCCACCAAGTGAAGTGCGCAACGCTTCCCACATAATTATTCCCAACCTTTGTTGCCTGTCCTTCTTCTTTCCAGAGGGCAGTTGTTTCATCTAAGTACCAAAGCGGAATAGTTGCAGGGGCAGAACTAAGCTGGCTTGAGGCAACAGGAAAAGTAATTGTTGCAGTTGTGCCAGCAGCAAGCTGCAATGCTTCACCGCTGCTGCCCTTCATGGTTACGCCAGTCATGCCATAAGAGTAGAGAGCAACATCTTCGTTTGCAGAATTTTTTCCGGTAAGGTCTCCGCCAGGAATCGTCAACCCGAAGTTTGAATCGCCCACAGCAAGATGTTTTGTAGTAATGCTCACTATGCCTGAATAAGAAGTTGTACTTCCTGCAAGTACAAAAGAGTTCGGCTGAAACTGAACGGAGCCGCCCACTCCAAGAGATACCGTGCCTCCGGCAGAAGAAGAAATTATAAGCGCCACAGGTTCTGTGTTCATCACAATGCGCACGTAGTTCACAATTCCTGACTGAGGAATAAAAGCATGAAGCCGGTTGAGAAATCCTGATTTTGTAAACTGGATAACACAACGGTTTTTGTTTACGGAACCTTTCAACAGAAAAATTCCGTTCTGATCGGTAGTGGCATTTAAGCCATAAGCAGTAACGCTTACACCTGAAAGTGAAGCGTTGTTTTCATCCTGCACCATTCCTGAAATGGTGGCAGTAGTTTGATCGGCAGAAGTAGTTGCGGCAGGAGAATTATTGCTTTCATCTTTGCGGCAACTGTAGCTCACTGCTGCAATCGCAGCAATGACAAAAAATAAATAAAGAACTTTTTTCATAAAAAAATAAATTAGAGTTAGAGATAAAAATTTAAAACCGACTCAAAGGTGTAGATAAAAAAGATTAATTCAAAGAAATTTTTTTGGAAGTATTACCCCTCTAATGGGGACTTGAAATAAAAAAGTGTAAGGTCTAAACTTTCCCGCCTCAGGTTAAACAGCTCATGCTGCACCGTCAACGAAAAACTCTAAACCTTAAACCCAAAACTTCAAAAAGTTTTCTTCTTACTCAGTAATTGTAGCCGAAAACATCAAGCTCCAGGGGCCGCTCTTGCTTTCGTCACTGGAATTTTTCCAGCGGCAGAAACCGTAAATTTTTTTACCCGCATCGGCAATCTTCATAGCCAGTCTAAACTTTGCTTTGCTGCTGAAAAATGTTTTGGTGCAGGCATCGGGGTCAACTGGTGCAGAAGTGGCAACAATGTAAACCACTTCAACCCCGTCACTATCCACATGAATGCTTGGGCGCGTGCTGTCGTTATCTACGCGCGTAACAATTTCTATTATCGCCCCTGCCTTTGATGTAGGTTTCACAATCGGAGTAACTGTAATTTTCGGGCGCGAAGTCTGCGTAGTGTCCTTCACGGTTATGTTCATTAAGGTGCGGTCGCCATTGCTCACCTTTTTATTATTAGCAAGGTTTGCCTGCGTAAAATCGCGGAGTATTTTTTCATAAATAACCCGTTCATCGCGGTGCTTGTTTACATCCGTACCCGTGCGGTTGTTCTTGTTTTTAATCTTATTGTAGAGCGGAACATAGATTAGCTGTTCAGCAGTTACCACAGTAAAATCAGGCGGATCAATATTCCACGCCACCACTTTTGGGGTAACAATCGTTACCAGGTTGTCCTGCCAGTCAAAGAAATCTTTGTCAGATGCAGGAATGTAATCAGGAGTCTTTGCCATTTTGATTTTGGTTTTAAATTGTTTTTACTTAATTAACTTATTATATTGATAAATAATTGTTTATGATAGTATAGTAAACTTTATTCCGTTGTCATCCCAACTTCTCGGGACATCTTCCCAACTCTTGCTGACAACGTCCCAACTTCTCAGGACATCTTCCCAACTCTTGCTGACAACGTCCCAACTTCTCAGGACATCTTTACAACTCTTGCTGACAACGTCCCAACTTCTCAGGATATCTTCCCAACTCTTGCTGACAACGTCCCAACTTCTCAGGATATCATCTCAACTTGTAAGGATACCCTTTCGGGTTATGCTGATAACCCGGAAGAAATTTTGGAAGCAATCCTGGCTTGAGTTTTCATTTTGAAAGAACGTGCGATTCATCTTTGCACTCATCAGAATATCTTGCTGAATCGTGATGTAAAAGTACAGTCACGTGCTGCCCTTGTCAATACGGCAATGGGATTAAGCCGAAAGGATTACATGGAAAAAGAAATTCTTCAGCGGCACTCGTAAACAATGCGTGTGAAAAAGAAAATGCCGGAGCATTTCAAAACGCCTTGTAATCTTTGCCGTCAACCTTTCCGTCAACATCAAAGCCATTGCGAAGTGCGTAAATTATTGCCTCGCTGGCAGAGTGAACATTCAGTTTTTTAAATAGCCGGTCCTCTTCAGTTTTCACCGTTCCGAATGCAATACCAAGCGCATCGGCAATCATCTTTTTTGAATTCGCAAGAATGAGCAGCGAGAGTATCTGCATCTCGCGCGTGGTGAGCGTTACAGCTCCCACGCTGTAATACGTTGTAGCCATTTTTGAAATGAGTTTAATGAGAAGTATTTTTACTACAACGAAAACGGGAGAGAAATATTTGGAGCTGGGGAAGAAAAAGAAGTAACTTTTTTCATCACCTGTTAGAGATGTATATATTTCAGAAAGATTTCCTTAAGTTTATTACTTACTAGAGCCGTTTTAATATTATTTTTGGAAAATAAGTTTTTAATATATGAAAAAATATTTCTTAATTCTATTTGTTTTTGCAAATTTGATTTTCCATAAAGTAACAAAAGCGCAGAGTAGATTTAAAAACATATACTTTGATTCTTTAACGTTTCATCAATCACATCAGGTACTGGAAACATCAGACGGAAAGTTTCTTGTATTGGGTACGCGCGAACCGTCAGATTCGATAAACGTTGGATTCACGCTTATTAAATTAGAGAATAACGGAGATTTAATTTGGGCAAAGGACTATTACCAGACAGGTTCAAAATGCGAAGCAAGTTGCATTTTAGAAACGCAAGCCGGAGAGTACCTGATTCATTATGCCTCGTACTCATTAGGATCACAATTCTTTTCTCTTCTTGATACTTCCGGGAATATTATTTCTACAAAGAAAATTAATAATGGAGGATTAGTGGTTTATCGAGGTAATAAAATAAAATTTGATGGTAGCAATTATGTTTCGTGCGCAATTTCAACAACAAGTTCCGATCCGGGCGCGGTAAAATTTGATTCCAATTTAAATGCTGTTTGGAGCAATAAATACTCATTAAGCGGGAGTCAATCCCAAAATGTTCTTTATTGTGATTTTGATTCCAGGGGTAACCTTTTTGTCTTAACAATTTTTGACCTAAGTACTTTACCTTGTCAGCAATTTGGATATGTGGTAATGAAAATTGATCCAAGCGGAATGTTAAAATGGGCAGAGGAGCTTTGCTACGCAAATAATGGAGAACATTCGATAAATAATTTGGTTTGCGACCGAACCAATAATGATCATGTTCATCTGAACGGAGCAAAATCAGGAACTAATATGCAATCGAATGAACATGTTGAATTGGATTCAAATGGAGCTGTTCTCTCCGCCCAAAATTATTCTGTACCGGGAATTTTTTATTTCAATGAGAATTCCTTTCTTCCTTCTTTACAAACATTCGCTTTGGAAGCACAAGATACAAATGGATTTTATGCTAATTCATTTTTTAAATTAAACTCTGTCGGTCAGATTACCACTCAGAAAACCTATGTGGACACTTTACTTAGGGATTACGGTCCGAATGCAATCGAAACTTCAGATGCGGGAGTTGCAATGACTGATCTGGTTTTTTTAAATGGTGTGCGGCAAATCGAAGTTATTAAAGTAGATTCTTCATTGAGTTTGGGTTGCCCTCAAACTACATTGACCTATTTCGATAGTTCTATAGCGGTGAATGTTCAACCCGTTTCTCTCACACCATCATCAATTGGAATAACCACAAGTTCCTATTCAAACTTCTTAACTATTGTTCCAATTCAGTTAAATAAAATTGGTCCATGCTCAACAATTGGAATTGATGAATATGATTTATTGAAACAAAGTTTTCTCCTTTCCCCCAATCCCGCCACCACGAACCTCACACTTCAACTCACCAATTCATCCGCGCACAGCGGCAACTATTTCATCACCGATTTGTGCGGTAAACAATTAAAGTCGGGAGTGCTTCATTCTAACTCTGCGGAGGTAGATGTAAACTCGCTGGCAGCAGGTTTGTACTTTGTAGAAATTCAAACAGGGGAGGGGAGAGTAACCGGCAAGTTTGTGAAGGAGTAAGAAGCCGCGGCTTTTTTTTTGTTGTAGCTTTGGGGAGTTAAATTTTATATCATGAAAAAAAGTATTTTTATTTTTTGCTTTTTGACTACTCAATTTTCGAATTCGTACTCTCAAAGCTTATTCAGCAACAAGTATTATTTAAGTGGATCCTTAAGTGAGAATAAATTTGTTGTTACTGCAGATAGTAATTACACCATTCTTTGTCAGGAATCGGATTCTTCCTCGAACAAGGATAACTGTGCAATGCTTAAACTAAGACCAGACGGTAGTATTCTGTGGAGTAAAAATATTTATCATCAGTTTCAAAATTTTTTTAATTCTTTATTCCTTGATCTTGGAAATCAGGGATACCTTGTAACAGCGAGTATCATTCCACAGGACACTGCATTTTTTGTTTTTCTTGATACAACGGGAACTCTAATCTCTATAAAATCAATTCAGGGTTTGTGGATTTTAGAGTCCGTTAAAGATGTTTACGATTCATCCATTTATTTGTACGGACGGCATCATAATTACGGATATGTACTTATGAAATGCAACTTACTTGGAAATATTATCTGGACAAAAATTATTGCCCGACCAAATGGATCAGACACAGATTCAAAATTCATGAAGGCAGAAACAGATGGGGGAGTGTTGCTGGAGTTGCCGAATACTGTTTCCGGATTTCCACAACTTTTTAGGAATCCGGGTTTACTGAAGTTTGATTCATCGGGCACTCTTTTATGGGAACGGGAAGTTGCAATTAATGATACTTCAATTGATACATTTAATCCTTATAGATTAATAGATGCAGGTAATAATCAATACCTCTTAACTGCGGGTTACCATTTTAATTCCAAAGATTATCCCGTTGCTGTTTTGCTTGATTCAATTGGTCGTCCCATAATTGGAAAAACATTTTTGTTTCCATCAAGTTGCTTATTTTACAGTTGCGCGAAAAAAAATAATGATTTCGAATTTCTTTGCGACATAGAAAGTGCAAATCATAATTACTTCAGAGGAGTTTTAACAACTGACTCACTTCTCAATTTTGCCGGACTTATGTTTTATGGCGACACAACTCTCTACAACTTTGGCAGCGATTTTATTTTGAATAAAAAAAATCAATTAAATATTATTGGAGATTTTATTGACTCAACGAAATATGGTTTTTCGTTAATGAATCTCGACACTAACAACCTGTCATGTGAACTGAACAACTCCTACAATGTTTCTGATTCTGTAATTCAGGTAGTAGATACATCAATCACTATTAATTTATCAGTAGATACCATGTTCAGCATTACTGCCACAACTCTAATCAATGCTGCTTCATTACCCCTTCTAATATTTGATAATTGTCAAAACGCGGTCGGTGTCAACTATGGATTTGTTTCTGATTACATTCTCCTTTCCCCCAATCCCGCCACCACGCACCTCACCCTTCAACTCACCAATTCATCCGCGCACAGCGGCAACTATTTCATCACCGATTTGTGCGGTAAACAATTAAAGTCGGGAGTGCTTCATTCTAACTCTGCGGAGGTAGATGTAAGCTCGCTGGCAGCAGGTTTGTACTTTGTAGAAATTCAAACAGGGGAGGGGAGAGTAACCGGCAAGTTTGTGAAGGAGTAAGAAGCCGCGGCTTCTTTTTTGTTGTAGCTTTGAGGAGTAAAATATTTTGTGATGAAAAAGTGCTTCTTAATTCTTTTTGTTTTTGCGAATTTATTTTTCCACAACTTAACAAATGCTCAGAGTGGATTTAAGAATGTTTACTTTGATTCGTTGGTGAATCACAAAGCGTATGAGGTACTTGAAACCTCGGACGGAAAGTATCTTGTTTTTGGATCACGCGATCCTTCAGATTCAATTAACGTAGGATTTACTCTCGTTAAATTAGAGAGTAATGGAGATTTGATTTGGGCAAAAGATTTCTATCAATTAAATTCGAAGTGCGAAGCAAGTTGTGTTTTAGAAACGCAAGCAGGAGAGTACTTGATTCATTATTCCTCTACCTTAATGGGATCGCAATTTTTTTCTCTGCTTGATACTTCAGGTAATATTATCTCAACAAAGGAAATAAATAATGGAGGATTGCATGTTTATTGGGGTGATAGAATAAGATTTGACGGTAGTAATTACATCTCATGTGCGATTTCAGCCACAAGTCAAATACCCGGTGCGATAAAGTTTGATTCCAATCTGAATGTTCTTTGGAGCAACAACTATTCAATCAGTGCGCCTCAATTCAATAATGCATATTACTGCGATTTTGATTCGAGAGGCAACCTTATTGTATTGGCAACTTTTGATGCTAGTGCTTTACCTTGTCAACAATCGGGATATGTGCTGTTGAAAATTTATCCAAATGGAACTCTTAAATGGGCGAAGGAACTTTGCTACAATGCTAATGCTGGTCATTGGATAAATAATTTGGTTTGTGATCGAACAAATAATGATCACATTCATCTGAATGGAGAAAAATCAGGAACTAATGTGCAGTCGAATGAGCATGTTGAATTAGATTCAAATGGTGCTGTTCTTTCTGCCCGAAATTATTCAATATCGGGAATTGTATATTTCAATGTGAATTCCTTTCTTCCTTCTTTACAAACATTCGCTTTAGAAGCGCAAGATGCAAATGGATTTTATGCTAATTCATTTTTTAAATTAAACTCTGCCGGTCAAATTACCATTCAGAAAACCTATGAGGACACTTTACTTAGGTATTACTATCCGAATGCTATTGAAAGTTCGGATTCAGGAATAATTATGTCCGGTTATAACTTTGTAAATGGAGGTGAACAAATGGAGGTAGTCAAAGTTGATTCTACTTTAGGCTTGAACTGCCCTCAAACTACCTTAACCTACTTCGACAGTTCAATATCCATAAACACGCAATCGGTCTCTCTCTCAACCTCATCAATTGGAATAACCACCACTTCACATTCAAACTTCTTAACTGTTGTTCCAATTCATTTAAATAAAATTGGTACATGCTCAACAATTGGAATTGATGAATACGATTTATTGAAACAAAGTTTTCTTCTTTCCCCCAATCCCGCCACCACGCACCTCACCCTTCAACTCACCAATTCATCCACACACAGCGGCAACTATTTCATCACCGATTTGTGCGGTAAACAATTAAAGTCGGGAGTGCTTCAAGCTAACTCTGCGGAGGTAGATGTAAACTCGCTGGCAGCAGGTTTGTACTTTGTAGAAATACAAACAGGGGAGGGGAGAGTAACCGGCAAGTTTGTGAAAGGAGAATAAAAAATGTTGGAGGTTTAAAATTTGTGAGGAGAATTTTCTACTTCAACTCCCTCACTTACTTTTAAAACTTTTCGAACACACCCAGACCAAACAAAGCAAAATCATATTTAACCGGATCGTTTGCATCTAACCTTTGCAGGTTGTGCGTAAGCTCAGCAGCAGCTCGCCAGTCATTTTGTTTTCGCTTCAGCAAACCAAGTTTGCGCGCCACCCGCGCTGAGTGTACATCCAGCGGGCAGGTAAGTAGGGCAGGGGAGATGCTCTTCCAGATTCCGAAATCAACACCGCAATTATCCTTGCGCACCATCCATCTTAAAAATAGATTGATCCTTTTAGTTGCCGATCCTTCTTCGGGATTGGAGAAATGTTTCTCGGTCCGTTTCAGATGAGGCAGCTCAAAGAAAATTTTCCTTGCGTTTGTAATCGCCCTGCTCAAATCACCATCTTTTTTATGAATGCCCGATTGAAAAACTTTTTCCAACCCGTTATGGTGGCGGTAAATATTCTGCAGCGCTTTCAAAAAATAAATGCAATCATCTCCCTGAAACGTTCGGTGAACAAACTTCCGAAACGGAATTAAATCTTCCTCAGTTAAATTAAGAATGAAATCATGCGGAGCATCATCCATCCATTGCATCAGCTTGCGCGCATTCTTTAAAATAGTAGTGCGCTGCCCCCAGGCAATTGTAGCAGCCATGAAAGCAGCAATCTCAATGTCCTCCTTCTTCGAAAATAAATGAGGGATGGAAACAGGATCGGTGTGTATAAAAGAAGTGTTGTTGTAGAGAAAAACTTTTTCGTTCAGAAAAATGATAATCTCCGGAAGCTTCCGTTGCCCCATGACAGCATGTTAGAGGCAACGAAAGTAATGCTTACGGAGAACTTAACTTAAAAACACTTAACACATAATTTGTCCTCACTTTTTACAGTTTATTGGTATGAGGGAACCAATTGTTTAATCATAATACTTTTTCAGCAATCAGTTGCAGGAGAATAGCAACACTGCACTGAGCATAAGCACTGCAGCCAGTGCAAGATCGAGAATGAATAATGGCGACTTTTTCATGCGGCTTGGTTTTTAGACGTTGAAGAAGGGCGGTTCTTTGAAGAGTGGTTTGTTGAACTCTTGAGTTGCATTGCAGCGTGCGGATCGCAAATCATCATAGACCTGCGGATCATGTCGAGCAATTGGCGCTCGGTTGGCTGGGTAATCGGATGAATCTTTTCCATTGGGTTGTAGATTAAATTTTTTTTATTCCTGTTGAATATTTAGTTCTTAGTATTTCTGAAACTTCCTGATCGCATTTGCATCAATCGGTTTCCTGATGTAATCAATAACGTTCGGGTTGCTATAAGTAATGTCAACAATTTGCTTGTCATCATTTCCGCTTACTGTTACAATGTGGCATTTCTTCTTTACAAACTCCGGCATTAACTGAAACGCGGAGAGAAAACTAAGACCATTCATTCCCGGCATGTTCAGGTCAAGCAGAATCAGTTCAGGCACGTCATCGAGCCGTTTAATGTTTGTTAATTCTGCTATCACTTCTTCTGCTTTCATTCTGAGGTCAATTTTCTTTGAGAGGTTTTCGTTTTTAATCAGCGTTTCTGCAATGTGTAGATCAAATTCGCTGTCATCAATTATTATTACTCTGTTGAACTTTGATTTTGCCACGTGGGCAACGGTGGTTCCCACCGGGAATTTTTTTTCTGCTGTCATTGTATTAAGATTTAAAGTTTAAGTGATGCAAAGATGCACCAACAGCATACCCCAAGTAAAGGGACAAATCCAAAGTTTATAGACAGCCGTAAGGCAACCCGCGCTATATGCGTAATGGGGAATTCAGAATGATTTAAGGATGTTAATCATTCAGGGTAATTTCTTCCAAAAGGATAAAAAATAGCTTTAAAAGGTATAAAAATGAACGTAAATAGATGAAAATAAGTATGTTGAAAAATAATTCAAAAGAAAAGTCGGGGTAAAGAAATTTTACCCCAACTTTGTGTCAGTTTAGACATTCGCAGTTCTTTCAAACCGGAATCAGTAACGCAGATTTAGCAATTTACTCCTTGGCGTTGCTCTTATCTACCGAAAGTGGATCGACTCCTGTAGTGATTACAATATCGTCCAAAGCACCATTCTTGTTATTCTCAATATAAACAGGAGCCGATTGAACAGTTGCCTTATCACGATCTGTAATTGAAGCATGACCATCTTTAACAGTAAATTGTATCCCCAGAGACAACAAAATTGAAATTAGTAATTCTAGCATAGTGTATATAATTTAATTAGTGTTTTTGTATTTAGTGCAATATGCCTCATTCATTAACCTCCGTTTATTGAAAAAGCAACAAAACCTTACACTGTAATAAACATTACCAAAGCAGTTAAAATAAACTGAAAATGATTACTTTATCTACTATTAAAAATCTGGTATCTAAGCTAAAGAAGGACGAAGTAAAGTCTCTGCTCGATTACCTTATTTATTACCAGGGAATTAAGGACGATGCGGGTTCCAAGGGGCGTACTCTCATTGAACTGGTAGTCAATGATCCTGATTGCACTGCAAAAGATGCTCAGTTTGCTTTGTATGGAAAAGAAAACTACCATGCATTTAATAAATTGCTGAACAGGGTAAAAGATAAGATTTATGAGGTAATGCTCTTCGATCAGAATCTGTCAAAACCTTATTATTCCAATCGAAATAAAGTTGTATTCGACATCAGAAAAAAGCTTGTTCAAAGCGAAGTTCTCCTCCTCCGCGGAATGACAGACGATCTCGAAAGCTTGCAAAACAAAATTATTCTCAAAGCAAAGGAGTACGAGATTTACGACAGTTTGATAGAAGCGCTTCAGGCAAAACAGAGGTTTATGGTGTTAAAGCGAGGAAGAAAATCGGTTGAGCAAATTGATAAAGAGATTCTGCAGTATGAAGAAAGCAGAAAAGCAGTTCAAAGAGCAAGAAACTTATTTACTGTAATAGGATCAAAGATAAACGTGGCGACTTCATGGATTGATTACAAGGATGATCTCACGGAAGCAATAAAAGTACTTAAGGAGGATAATGAAAAAATAAACTCGGCAACTGTAGCTTACTTTTTGGGCTACCTCGAAACTGAATATTTTCAAAATATTGGCAATTATCCCGAAGCCGAAGATGTCCTTCAGAAAATAAAATCTCTTTTAAGGGAAAATGTTTCCGTTTATACGGATGCCAGGTTAGCTGATGTGCTGGTAAATTTATCAAACAACGAATTGCACCTTCATGAATTCGAAAATGCGATTTCAAATTCTGAGGAGGCGCAGAAATATTATAGTGCCTATTCAGATAATTTTTACGTTGCCCGTGAAATAGAATTCTTCGCCCACTACTATAATGGAGAGATTGAGGAAGCAGAAAAGATCATTGAAGAAATTTACAATGCTTCGCGTAGCAGCAACACTCCTTTTCTTTACAGCAAGCGCGCGTATCTTTTTGCCTGTATAAAAACCATTAAGGGCGAGATTGAAAAATCGAATGAACTACTGCAGGAGGTAAAGGAAATTGAAAAAGATAAAGAGGGCTGGAACCTGAGCAAGCGCGTACTCACCATCATTAACCGCATCGAAGAGAAAGATTTTGAAAGTGCCGATTTGAAAGTGATGAGCTTGCAGAAATTCATCAAGCGCATTTTAAAATTCCGCCATGTGCGCAGGCGCGATATTCTTATCCTCCGCATTCTGCACCGGCTCATCAATGATGGTTTTGATTTTGAAAAAACTTATCAAAGCCGCAAACGCTATTTCGATTTACTCGAGAGCAACGATTCCGACCACGGCTGGAAAATAAAATCGCCAGAGGTTATTGTATTTCATAAATGGTACAGGGCGAAGATGGGGAAGAAAAGGTATCGGTTTGGAGATTAATCCCCACTCTTGGGGTTCTCTCAGATTTATTCTACACTGGGAGAATAGCTTAACATCCTATTTAATAAATTTTATTTAAGGAGTTTCTTTATCTATTATAGTAGCTTTTCAGGATTTTAATCCATTCACTCACCCCCAAGAAGCACCCGTTTACCAATATTATTGCTATTTTTAACGCGTTTGGCATACTTTTGTGATAACTTAATCTCTTATTAATCTCACCTTGAATAAAAGTATGCAATTTCGTACCATGATAAAGTTTTCTTCTTCTCTTACTATCGCATTTTTATTTTCTCTGCAAATTTCTTCTGCTCAGTTTTTTGAGCGCACCTATCCCGGTTTAAATCTTCAGAGTATCGGCACACTTGACAATACGATTGACTCTGGCTTTATTATTTCGGGCAGTGAGAACGGAGGGTTTTTGTTGAAGGTTTCAATGGCTGGTGATACCGAATGGACAAGGAAGGATACAAACGCTCTGAAAAATTCCTCTGCTGTAATACAGGATGCCTCCGGAAATTTTGTTGCTTCCGGAAGTGGAAATCTGGCGGGCTTTAGTTCGGTTGCCGTAGTTTCAAGTTACGATGCATCAGGAAATTTTTTGTCCTCACATACCAATACCGGTGATTGGGGCGCATGGGGAATTACCATCACCCGATCTGAAGACCGAAATTATTCTCACTATTGTTATTATTCTGATGGTTTAACGGCTGATAATTATTTCTTTCTTGATAACGGGGATGTCATCTCATTTGATATGTGTCAGGTGAAGCAGAATGGAATTTCGATTGACAACAGCGGAAATTATTTTTCGGTAGCTAACATGGCTTTTGATATGGACTCTACGGGTACATGGCATAACAATGTGCTCATTCTTTCAAGCAATCATTTTTTGCGCAAAGAATATTTTTATGATACTAACATTTCCACATGCGCCATTACAACTGATGGAGGTGTGATGACAGCGGGCATGTATGATACACTTGGTACGCAATATCTACGGCTCATGAAGTTTGATGTGAACGGCATATTGCTTTGGAATACTTTTCTTGCAGATAGTTCCATCAAATCAATTGCTGATCTTAAACAAACTCCTGATGGTGGTTTCGCTGCGCTTTGTTCAAGAAATGACGGCACAAGCAATCAAGTTGCTTTTATAAAATTTGATTTACTCGGTTCGCAACTTTGGATGCAAGAGTTTTATGGAAATGGAAATGCTTCTCCCATCAATTTCAAAATTCTTTCTGATGGTTTTGTAATTCTCGGAAGCAGCAACAACGATCCTTACATTATTCGCACGGACAGCGATGGCAGAATTCCAAGCACTACCAATATTAATTCAAGCCCAGCTCATGAAAATATTGTTTCCATCTATCCGAATCCGACCAGCGGCATAGTCAGTCTTTCGTTTGCTGGTGTTACTTCAAAGGAAATTTTTCTTTCCGTTTTTGATCTCACCGGAAAAAATGTTTTCACTTCCTCGCTTCAAAACACTGTTCAAAAAATTGACCTTTCTTTTTTGGCAAAAGGCATTTATCAATTCAGGTTCTCTGCTTTTGATGGAGAATTGAAAAGCGGGAAACTGGTGGTGGAATAATAAAGCTCCTGCTTCCGGGCTCTTAATCAAGAAACAGGTGTACGCTGGAAAATTCCAGGTGGTATTTGTCCGCATACATGTGTTTTTAGAAAAATTCCAGGTGGTATTTGTCAGCATACGGGTGGTTTTAGAAAAATTCCAGGTGGTATTTGTCAGCATACGGGTGGTTTTGGAAAAATTCCAGGTGGTATTTGTCCGCGTACAGGTGTTTTTAGAAAAATTCCAGCTGGAATTTGAAAAAAGCCAGATTTTGAGTAAAATTCAACGAAATATCTTAGGGATGATCTCCAAAGAATCATCTAATCGGCTTCAGCCCTAACCTTTCTTTTCAGCAAAAGGTGTTTATCAATTTAAGTTTACCGCAAATGCTGAAGAACTTAAAAGCTGTAAATTTGTTTTTGAATAAAAACCACTTTTTATGAATGCATACATAATTGCCGGTTATCGCTCCGCAGTTGGCAAAGCGCCTAAAGGAAAATTTAAAACAATGCGCCCTGACGATCTGGCTGCGGAAGTAATCAGGCATCTTGTAGCATCCGTTCCCAACCTCGACAAAGAACAGATAGAAGATGTAATTGTCGGCAATGCCACACCCGAAGCCGAACAAGGGTTAAACATCGGGCGGATGGTTTCACTCATGGGATTGGACACCGTTAAAGTTCCGGGCATGACCGTGAACCGATATTGCGCCAGCGGACTTGAAACGATTGCAATTGCATCTGCAAAAATTCATGCAGGCATGGCCGATTGCATTATTGCAGGCGGAGTAGAAAGCATGAGCCCCATTCCGTTTGGCGGATGGAAGATTGTACCTAACTATAAGTATGTTCAAACCAATCCTGATTATTTCTGGGGAATGGGTTTAACTGCTGAAGCCGTTGCGCGAGAATATAAAGTGAGTAGGGAAGATCAGGATAAATTCGGCTACGAAAGCAACATGAAAGCCTCAAAAGCAATTGCCGAAGGAAAGTTCAAGGATGAAATAGTTCCGATAAAAGTTTCTGAAACCTATCTTGACGAAAGCGAAAAGAAAAAGACGAAAGAATTTATTGTTGATACCGATGAAGGTCCGCGCGCAGATTCTACGCTGGAAAAAATGGCAACACTCAAACCCGTGTTTGATGCAAGAGGAAGTGTAACTGCCGGCAACTCATCTCAAACAAGTGATGGAGCAGCATTCGTAATTGTAGTGAGCGAAAAAATGTTGAAGCAACTAAACGTAAAACCGATTGCACGTTTTGTTGATTATGCAGTAGCAGCAGTAGAGCCGCGCATCATGGGCATCGGCCCGGTAGAAGCAATTCCGAGAGTGTTGAAACATTCCGGCATCAAGCAAAATGAAATTGATCTCATCGAACTCAACGAAGCATTTGCATCGCAGTCACTCGCAGTCATGCGCACGCTTAATCTCAATCCTGAAATTGTAAACGTAAACGGAGGAGCCATTGCACTCGGCCATCCGCTTGGATGCAGCGGAGCAAAACTTTCAGTTCAGCTTTTCAGCGAGATGCGAAGACGCAAATTAAAATATGGAATGGTTACAATGTGCGTAGGCACAGGGCAAGGTGCAGCGGGAATTTATGAGATGATGAATTAAGTTTTGCGCCTAGTTCACCTTGCTTACAATAAGCGTATTCGTAACACTGTCTTCATTTGAAAGCCGAACAAAATAAATTCCTGTTGACCACTCAGCAGTATTGATGCGGATAGAAGAACCGTTATTTGCAATTGAAGAAAAAATCTTTTCTCCCAAAGAATTGTAAACCTCAAGCGAATTATTTTTTCCTTTCAACGCACTTCCATCAATCATCATCACATTTGTAAAAGGATTCGGGAATGAATGAAGAGAAGAAGCTGAAAGTTCGTTTACTCCTACACCGTTATCAATCACTTGAAATTTATCAAGTCCCGCTTCTACTACATTGCCCGGATTTGGATCACTCGTGCGAACAATCAATTGCATGTTCGCAGTCGGGGCAATTAAACTGTTGAGGTTGGTATAAACTTTCGGCACCCACTGACTCATCGAGGTTGATGTGTGAAGATTTGTTTCAAGAGTAACAGTAGTAATTCCATTCGTAAGGCGAATCAACAACGTATCATTTGGAGTTCCGTTTTGACTATTGCCATCATACCACCACCTGTCGAAATCAAGTTCTGGCGACCCGTAAGTGGTAAGATCAAACAAAGGAGAAGTCAATATAACATATCCATCAGACGGATCAACATCATGATCAAACGGACCGCCACCGCCATTGTCTGTTACATAAGCAAGATCGAGACAATCAGTGGCATCATCCACTCCTGGATTTGCAATTGCATTTCCATCCATCGTTTGTACAGGCACAGCACGCACCCATCCATTCGGACCGGCAGTTGCAGTAGTCCATCCGAAGTCGAGAGAGAAGTCATCGTAGTATCCTCTATCAAGAGTAATGATGAGTGGGCTTGTGCTGCCATCAACCAAAATATTCTGGCAGTTCGTGTGATATCCCCACATACCGGCAACCACATCATAAGTACCGCCAATAAAATTTCCCAAGCTGAAATTTCCTAACGCATCAGAATAAAATGTTTGCGTAGTTGTGCCATCACTAAAAACAATTTGTGCATTGGCAATTGGGTTTGCTGTTCCAGCTTCAATAACCTGTCCTGAAAGCGCAACGCAGTTGATGCACACAAGTTGCACATCAAGATTGGTGAGTACTCCATTATTCAAAGTCACTCCGGTAATTGTTTTTGAGTAATAACCATTCTTGGAAAACTGAACATCATACATGCCCGCAGTAGCTGTCCCTGTATAATAATTTCCAGTCAGGTTCGACAAGTGATTCGAAGTTGAAGTAAGAATTGTGACCGTAACTCCACTCAATGGTATAGTAGTGATGCTGTCCGTTACAATACCCTCAAGATAACAGCCACGAACATACGTAGGAGTAAGAACAAAAAGTCCATTGCTCATATCAGAACACACAATATTTCCTGAAGGAAGAAAGGGATACACCCCCCAGTCGCCATCAAACACACCGTTATTGTTTGCGGGATAAGTATCATAATGCCCCACCTCAATAGGATTCTTAGGACGGCTTTCATCAACAATCACTACACCTTCCGTGTACCATGAAGTAATAGCATAATCATTTAAGATATGGGTGTTGTGAACAATAGTTCCGCTTCCAGGATCCGTTTGAAATCTCGAAAGCTCCGTGATATTACCAAGATTAGAAATATCATAAGCAGTAAGAAAAGAGTTCGTTGTTTCATCAGTGGTAAACATGGTGTGATGATCATCACTCAACCACGTATTATGTGTAAATGCATTTGGAGTTTGTTGAGTTGCGAGAAGAACAGGATTGCTTTTATTACTCAAATCAACAATGGAAACGTAACCATCATAAATGTGTCCGAAATAAGCAGTATCATTCTGAACATAGCCATCATGCACATAAGGATTTCCTGTAGGCGCAATAAATTCTCCCATGTAATGAGGATTCAATGGATCAGAAATATCAAGGAACAAAGGATACCCATGATTGGTGGCTCCGTGTTGCTGAACATTACTTCCATATAAATAAAGATATGCTTTTGCTGTATCAATATGCAATGCATGAATGGTTTGTATCATTCCTGCAATTCCTCCATCGCCAGTGTAAGTTGTAGTATTGATGCTAGCAGGAAGATTTGAAAGATCAACGATCTGCAAGCCATCACAACATTGTTCAGTTGTTACGTATGCGTAATCTCGATATGTTTTTACTTCTCGCCACTCGGACTGATTTCCGGGAACAGAAAATTTCACAACAGGCGTATCAGGGTTTGTAACATCAATAATATCTAATCCATTTGCCCAGCCCAGCAAAGCATACTCATGCCCGGAGTGATCAACGTAACCGCCAATATTGGCTGTTGCCGGAAATGCCCCATAAGGAATGTTAGAACGGAACTGAATATTCAACTGTGCAAAAAGCTGAGTGGATAAAAGCGCGAATACGACAAGTAGAGTTTTTTTCATTTGGAGTTTTGATTTAAGGAGATGCAAGTAAGGTTTAATAGCGGAATTCTCCAAACACAATTATCTTCCATCAGCAGGAATTCATGTTGAGTAACGGAGTCGGGCTTTTAATACTTGTTCATAAAATGCAAATGCAGAATTTGGTATCTATTCAAAATAATTACTTTTGTCCGTCTGAAATAAACGGATTGAATAAAGGAGCAGACTGCACGAACTACAAATAACGTTTAACAGGTAACTTCTCAGCATGGATTTATTTGAAAAGATATCAAAGAACCGCGGACCCATCGGACAACATGCGAAGGACTCGCATGGTTATTTTACGTTTCCGAAACTTGAAGGTGAAATTGGTACGCGTATGATCTTTCGCGGAAAGGAACGATTGATCTGGAGTTTGAATAATTACCTCGGTCTTGCCAATCACCCTGAAGTTCGCAAAGTAGATGCAGAAGCATCGACAAAATTCGGATTGGGTTTACCGATGGGCGCTCGAATGATGAGCGGCAACAGTAATCAGCATGAGCAATTGGAAAATGAATTAGCTGCTTTTGAAAATAAAGAAGATGCTATTCTCCTCAACTTTGGATATCAGGGAATGGTATCAGCAATTGATTGCCTGGTTGACCGTCATGATGTAATTGTTTACGACTCTGAAAGTCATGCATGCATTATTGACGGAGTTCGCCTTCACATGGGGAAGCGGTTTGTATATCCACATAACGACATTTCCAATTGTGCGAAGCAGTTAGAACGTGCTACCCGTATTACTGAAGAAAGCGGTGGCTCAATTCTTCTTATCACCGAAGGAGTTTTCGGAATGAGTGGTGATCAGGGAAAACTGAAAGAGATTGTCGCATTGAAAGGACGATTTAATTTCCGTTTGTTCGTTGATGATGCTCACGGTTTCGGTACCATGGGAAAAACAGGTTCAGGCACAGGAGAAGAACAAAACGTGCAGGATGGAATTGATATTTACTTCGGCACTTTTGCAAAAAGCATGGCTTCTATTGGTGGCTTTATTGCGTCAACAGAAAGTGTTATTGAATATCTCCGTTACAACATGCGTTCGCAGATATTTGCAAAGTCGCTGCCAATGCCGTTTGTAATTGGTGCATTGAAAAGATTAGAGTTACTTCGCACGCAACCTCAGTTAAAAGATAATCTTTGGAAGATTGTGAATGCACTTCAAAGCGGATTGAACGAGGCGGGATTCAACATTGGAAAAACGCAAAGCCCTGTTACTCCGGTATATCTTAACGGAACCATTGGCGAAGCAACTAATTTAATTTATGATCTTCGCGAGAACTACGATATCTTTTGCTCGATGGTTGTTTATCCTGTTGTTCCGAAAGGAATTATTATCTTGCGACTGATACCGACAGCGGTTCATACACTTGAAGATGTAACGTACACAATTGATGCATTCCGCAAAGCGTATGTAAAACTGAAAGCGGGCGAATATGCATCTGAGAAAATTGCTTCATTCTAAATATCTATAACTAACCCAAATCAATTAATTACTAACTTTAAAATCTAAAGGACATGAAAGAGTACGAAAAAATCAAGCAACTCGTAACTGCTCTCGAAGAGGACGTTATTAAGTTCGGTGACAAAGGCAACAATGCTGCCGGAACCCGTGTTCGCAAAGGATTGCAAGAAATCAAACGCGCCTGTCAGGAAATGCGTGATGCCGTGCAAGCCGCGAAAAAAGGCGACACTCCAGCTTAAAAACTGATCTTCTTCCTAATGAATTTCCCCATTCCGAGCTATTCGGGATGGGGCTTTTATTTTCTAACGGCTAAATTTATACAGCCAACCATCCGCCTAAAGATGTTAACTGATAGAACACCCTTGACGTGAGGTTGCTTTCGCTGCATATTTGCATCATAAATTTTATACAACAACAACCAATGAAAAATTCTATCAAAAATCATCAAGCTCTCAGAAGCGCACTCTTCAGCATCATGCTTGGAATCTTAATCACACTTGCCATTGAAGTTACGGTTACAGGAACTTCATCGCAGATCAGTTTAGATTCCCAAACCTCTCAAATACAACAACGCTAACCCCACCCCTTTTCAAAAATTACTCTCTAAACAACAACCATGATTACTCTTCTAGTCATCTCTCAAGTTTGGTTCGCAATTAAAAAAGCAAAACGCAAGCGCGAACTTCCTTCCGCATCCAATTCCCTTGAATTGGGTGTTTAGAAAAAAGGAAAATAAAATCCGAGTTACTTAAGAGTACTCTTCAACCCGCTCATTTCTTTCTCCATCTTTTCAATTGCAGAAACGATGGTTTTTTTTTGCACTGAATAATCGGGAATTTCATTGCTGATGAAATTGCAGAACTTCCACACTTCCTTTACCTCATTTGCATGAACTTCGTACGGCTGATATTCATTGTTGAGTGAAACCAATTCTATTGACTTTTTTTTCCGGAGATTATTGTTCACGAGTTTGAAAACAATGCCGTCATCAATAGTAAGTATAATGTAAGCTTGTCCGTCTTTAATGTCGAACCAGTTTTCGAGGTACTCGCCTATTACCCAGCTCTTGTCAGGAATAGGATTCATCGAGTCACCAGTTAATTGAAACATACGATACTTGCGGTCATTCAAAAGAATGGGAAGTTGGAACGTGGGTAACTTCTTTATATAATCAGGATCGGCATATCCGCTGCGGTAGCCCGCACGCGTTTTGTGACTCACCATTTCAATGTTCTCTTTGTTGCTGCTGTCAATTGTGGTGGCAAGAATACGAAGCTTGGTTCCACGCACATATTGATCATAGCCTAGTTCCATGTCGCGCAATTTGCTTTCAGAAATTTTTGAGAGATCAATCTTTACAAGCGTATCAATCGAAATTTTAAAATAATCTGAAAAGTCAAGCAAGGCATCCATTGCAGGATTGATGACTACTCCATTTTCATAACTGTTCAGTTTTGAACGGCTCATTTTTAATTCACTGGCAATCAAATCCTGAGTACGGTTTTTTCGTTTGCGAAGAAATTTAATGTTGGAATTGAAAAACATTGTCTATATTGTTATCAATTATTTGATAATATAATTATCAAAGGTATAAACAGAGGTTCACCCGGCAAAATTTTTATGGATAATAATTCAACCAATATCAAAGGGCGTGGGGCGCAGATACAAACGCATAATCGCTTTCTCAAGCAGGCAGTGGTGGCTGAACACATTGAAGGTTTGGACGAGCCACTAATTACGAATGCGAATACAAAGGTATTTATTGAAAATCCAAAGAAGATCGTGAACAGGATTACAAGTCCTGACCTGCACATGATGAACAGCGCGAATCCATACCAGGGATGCGAGCATGGCTGCATTTATTGTTATGCACGCAACACACACAACTATTATGGTTTCAGTGCCGGGCTTGATTTTGAACGGAACATTATTGTAAAACCCACTGCTCCTGCCCTGCTCAGAAAATATTTTGAGAATAAAAACTACCAGCCCGAGTCCGTGATGTTTTCCGGGAACACGGATTGCTACCAGCCAATGGAACGTAGATATAAAATCACACGCAGCTTGCTTGAGGTTTGTATTCAGTACAAAAATCCTGTGGGCATCATTACAAAAAACAACTTGATACTTCGCGATCTTGATTTGCTGAAGGAACTTGCCTCGCAGCGACTCATTCACGTAATGGTTTCAATTACTTCTTTGAGAGATGAACTACGGCTGATGCTTGAGCCGCGCACTGCGACTTACAAAAACCGTTTGCACATTATTGAAGAGCTTTCTAAAAATAATATTCCGGCCGGTGTAATGATTGCTCCCGTTATTCCGGGACTTACGAGTGAAGAAATTCCGAACATCATGAAAGCGATTGCTGAGCGCGGTGCGCTGACGGCAGGATACACCATTGTGCGGTTGAACGGAGAGATCAAAACTATTTTTCGTGACTGGCTTTACAAGAACCTGCCTGATGCTGCGGATAAAGTCTGGAATCAAATAACTGAATGTCATGGCGGACAGGTGAATGATTCGCGCTATGGCACGCGCATGAGCGGTGAAGGAAAAATTGCTGAAAGCATCAAACAACTATTTACGATGGCCAAGAAAAAATATTTAGGCGGGAGGAAAATGCCGGAGTATGATTTTACAATCTTTAAAAGGCCGATGAAAGGGGGAGATCAATTAAAAATGTTTTAGCAGCCTCTCCTAATCCTCCATTGGCGGAAACAAATACAACGTTTATAAATAAAATATTAAATGAGAAAAGATATAACAATTCTTAATGAGGGTGACTCCTCTCCCCTTTGGGGAGAGGTTGGGAGTGGGGCTCATCGTACGATAGTACACATGGATCTCGATTGCTTCTTCGTTTCAGTATCGCGGCTGCTAAATCCAAAACTGAAAGATATGCCGGTGATAGTGGGTGGCGGAGAACGTGGAGTGGTGGCCGCATGTAGCTATGAGACGAGAAAGTTCGGCGTGCATAGTGCCATGCCGATAAAGCTTGCAAAGCGATTATGCCCTAAGGCGATTATCATTCGCGGAGATTATGATGAGTACAGCAAAAGGAGTGATGAAGTAACTGAGATCATCAGAGAAAAAATGCCATTGTACGAGCGAAACTCTATTGATGAGTTTTATATGGATCTCACGGGCATGGATCGCTTTTTCGGTTCCTACAACTATGCAACTGAAGTGCGTAAAAAAATAATGCGTGAAACGCGCTTGCCGATTTCATTCGGGATGAGCGCCAATAAAACAGTGAGTAAAGTTGCGACTGATGAAGCGAAGCCGAATAACCAGATGCAGGTTCCATTTGGTGATGAGAAAAATTTTCTTTCTGAATTATCGATAAGAAAAATTCCAATGATTGGAGAGAAAACCTATTTCCTTCTGAGAAACATGGGTGTGGAGCTGGTAAAAACATTACAGGAGATGCCGATGGAATTATTACAGAATGTGCTCGGTGAAAACGGAGTTTCAATCTGGAAGAAAGCAAACGGAATCGATAACTCTCCTATTGAACCATACACTGAGCAGAAGAGCATGAGCCAGGAGGAAACTTTTGAAACAGATACTATTGACATGGAGAAGCTGAAAAATATTCTGATCGCAATGAGCGAGAAATTATGTTTTCGTTTGCGCACCCAAAATAAACTGACAGGATGTGTGACTGTAAAAATCCGCTACTCTAATTTTGATACGCACAATATGCAGTGCCGCATCTCCTACTCTTCCAGCGACCACACCATCATTGCAGGGGTGAAAGAATTATTTGAGAAGCTCTACAACCGCAGAATGCTGATACGGTTGGTCGGAGTAAAGTTTAGTCATCTCGTTGGCGGCGGTCACCAGGTAAACATGTTTGATGATAATGTACATGTGTTAAATCTTTACCACACTATGGACATTATGCGCTTGAAATACGGAGAAGATAAAATACAGCGTGCCGCAGCGCTACATTTTTCTCTTCGCGGATTTAATCCATTCAACGGCATCAACAGTTCACCTGCTGTATCGCATGAAGCTAATGACAGCTATGTTGTTCCCTCAATAAAAAGTTTAAACACATTAATCAATCTTAAAAATAAAAGTGAAATCAAAACAGAAAATCAAAACCAGAAAAGTGACCAAGGAATTTATGAGTACCTGCTCATTCTCAGTCCGCCCGCTGATGTTAAAAATGAAATCATGAAAATTAAAACTGCGTTTCATGAAAAACATAATCATGTACAGGCAATCAAATCAAGCCCACACAACACGCTCATCAACTTCGGCTTTAATACTGTCTTCGAAGAACAATTGGTTTCAAAGATTGATGAGGTAGTAAAATTTCATTCCACATTCGATACCAAACTGAAAGGATTCAACCATTTCAGAACGCACACTATTTATATAGGCGTGGAAACAGAAGCACCGATTGTAAATCTTGTTCGCTCTTTACATTCGGCATTAGCCCTTCCGTCAAGCCAATCTTTCTTCGCATGGAAGCCGCACGTAACGATTGCAAAGGGATTGGATGAAAATAAATTTAATGAGGCAATGCCTGACTTTGAAGCAAAAGCTTTCGAAGCATCTTTTCTAAGTACAAGCATTTTATTAATGAAACGCGCGAGAGCATTTGCGAAATATGAAATTGTAAAGGAGTTTCAGTTGGCAAATTGATGAAAGGAATTAAGAATGTACCTCAACTGCCATACTTATTATTCCTTCAAATACGGAACGATGAGTCCCGAACAACTGCTACAGGAAGCGCAGCAGAAAGGAATCACACATCTCGCTATTACCGATATTAACAACACGTCAGGCGTGCATGATTTTTTCCGGCTTGCTCCGAATTATAATATTATACCGGCTGCCGGAATTGATTTCAGAAACGGAGCGGAGCAAAAATTTATCGGGATTGCAAAAAACATAAATGGATTTAAAGAATTGAATGACTTTTTATCACTACACATAAGAAGCGGAAAAGAATTTAAAAATAATGCTCCTGAATTCCAGGATGCAATTGTTATTTACCCTTTTCACAAAGCACCCCGCGAACTCAGGGACAATGAATACGTGGGGGTTAAAATCTCCGATTTTAACAAGCTGCTTTTTTCTGCTATAAAATCGTTGCACAGCAAGCTTGTTGCCCTGCATCCGGTTACCTTTCTTGAAAGAGATACAAGAATGATTCCAGGAAGAAAAAATCCGGTAACGTTTTCTACCAGGCACATACACTACGCACACCGCTTGCTACGTGCAATGGACAATAATACCCTCATAAGTAAATTACCGGAAACAGAAGTTGCCGATCAGAACGAAGTGATGCTTACAGAAAACAAACTTCGAGACTTCTTCGCTGATTATTCTTTCGCAATAGAAAATGCCAATAGCATTTTGAATAAATGTGAAATTGATTTTACCCAGCCCCAGTATAAAAACAAATCGTTTTTTACTGAAAGCGTTGCAGAGGACGAAGAACTATTACGAGCCGAGTGTGCAAAAGGAATGGAATATAGATATGGAAGCGCCAATGAAAAAATCAGGAAGCGCTATGACAAGGAAATAAAAACCATTATTGAAATGGGATTTACTGCTTACTTTCTGATCAACTGGGATATTGTTCGCTATGCACGGGAACAGGGTTTGTTTTACGTTGGGCGGGGCAGTGGCGCAAACAGCATGGTCGCTTACCTGCTTAATATTACCGATGTTGATCCCGTTGATCTGGATTTATATTTTGAAAGGTTCATAAATACTTCGCGCAAAAACCCTCCTGACTTTGATATTGATTTCTCTTCGTCCGAACGCAATAAAATAATCAGTTATATTTTTGAAAAACATGGCGAGGAGTACACTTCGCTGCTGGCAACCTACAGCACACTTCAGGAAAATGCAGTGCTGCGGGAACTCGGAAAAGTTTTTGGTCTTCCTAAAAATGAAATAGATGCTCTAAGTGATGAAGGGCTTCTGCAATCCGGAGCAATCAATAAATATCTTTTGGCGTACAGCAATTTTTTAAAAAATTTTCCCAGTCATCTGAGTATTCATTCCGGGGGAATTTTAATTTCTCAGGAACCCATTCATTGCTACACGGCAACAAATTTTCCTCCGAAAGAATTTCCGCTCGCGCAATTCAGCATGCTCGAAGCAGAGGATATTGGCTTGAGCAAATTTGACATTCTCGCTCAACGGGGATTGGGAAAAATAAAAGATGCGGTTGAAATCATCAGACAAAACAGAGGTATTGAAATTGACATTCACGAAATAGAAAAGTTTAAAAAAGACAAAGATGTAAGAACGAATTTACAGAATGCAAATCTCATGGGATGCTTTTATGTTGAATCACCCGCCATGAGAATGTTGTTGAAAAAGCTTAAGGCATCTACTTATCTTGATTTGGTTGCGGCAAGTTCAATTATTCGTCCCGGTGTTGCGCAAAGCGGAATGATGCGCGAATACATTTTACGTTTTCATGATGAATCGAAAAGGGTTTATCAGAATGATACAATGAAAGAATTACTTCACGAAACATTTGGAGTAATGGTTTACCAGGAAGATGTAATCAAAGTAGCTCATCACTTTGGAAAATTATCATTGGAAGAATCTGATAAGCTACGCAGAGGCATGGCGGGAAAATACAAAGGGCGACAGGAGTTTCTGGAAGTGAAAGCTAAATTTATTTCCAACTGCAGACGGGATGGTCATCCTGAAAAAATAATCAATGAGATCTGGATGCAAATGGAAAGTTTTGGTGGATATGCTTTTGCCAAAGGTCACTCTGCATCTTACGCAGTAGAAAGTTATCAGTGCATGTATCTCAAAACACATTACCCTCTAGAATACATGGTAGCCGTAATAAATAATGGAGGGGGCTTTTATGGATTGGAATTTTACGTGCATGAAGCGCGGCAGTGTGGTGGCAACATTCATTTACCCGATATAAATAAGAGTGACTACCGCACCTGCATTTATGGCGACAATATTTATCTCGGTTTTAGTTTAATGAAAGAACTGGAAACAAATACTTCTGAAAAAATCCTGACCGAACGATATCATAACGGACACTTTTCTTCGCTTGATGATTTTATGAAACGTGTTTCAATTTCAGTTGAGCAGTTGCGTATTCTTATACGCAGCGGAGCATTTTGCTCTACAGGAAGAACGAAGAAGCTATTGCTGTGGGATATACACTCCATCATCGGAGGAAATAAAAAGACAGAAGTACGGAAGGAATTATTTTCTGTTGCCAACAAAGAATTTCATCTGCCCGAATTGCACCAGGGAAAATTTGATGATACATTTGATGAAATTGAAATTCTTGGTTTTCCTCTTTGTTCCCCTTTTGATTTATTGAAGGAAGAATCACCATCACAACTTTGTGCTGAAGATTTCAAAAACCACTTAGGAAAAATTGTATCCATTGTTGGATACAGAGTTACGTACAAATCCACGAGCACAAAACGAGGTGACCCAATGGCCTTCGGTACTTTTCTCGACAGAAATGGAAAGTGGATTGACACTACACACTTTCCAAATGTGCTGAAGCAATTTCCGCTCTGGAGAAAAGGTTGTTATCTGATTACAGGAAAAGTCGTGGAAGAGTTTGGGTTTTACAGTTTAGATGTTACGAGAATGGAATCACTAGCTAACGAGGAACGATTTGCAACGGAAAAAGCGATTCCATCCGTTTAATTTGTTTCGTAACAGAATCGAGTATCTTTGGCGCGTTGATAAAAATGAATTATCCCAACACACATATTCATCCTTCGGCAAAGATTGGTAAGGATGTAAAGATTGATCCTTTCACCGTTATTCACGAAGATGTTGAAATCGGTGACGGCACATGGATTGGAAGCAACGTCACTATCTTCTCCGGTGCGCGCATTGGCAGTAACTGTAGCATATTTCCGGGCGCAGTTATCTCAGCCATTCCTCAGGATTTAAAGTTTCAGGGAGAAGCCACCTTTGCCGAGGTGGGTGACGGCACTACTATTCGTGAATTTGTAACCATGAATCGTGGCACCAAAGCACTCGGAAAAACTGTGGTCGGGAAAAATAACCTGCTGATGGCATATGTGCATGTAGCACACGATTGTGTAATCGGTAACAACTGCATTCTCGCCAATGGGGTAACATTGGCTGGACATATCACCATTGACGACTTTGCTATAGTAGGTGGACTCAGTGCCGTGCATCAGTTTGTTCATATTGGTTCGCATGTTATGATTTCGGGTGGATCGCTAATTCGAAAAAATGTTCCACCTTATGTTAAAGCAGCGCGCGAGCCACTTTCTTATGCAGGATTGAATTCAATCGGGTTGAAGAGAAGAGGATTTAACCAGAAGAGAATTTCGGAGATACAGGAAATCTATCGTATTGTTTTTCAAAAAGGACTCAACCAGACGCAGGCACTGCAAGCAATAGACACTGAGATTGCGCCTTCCACCGAGCGCGATGAAATTGTTTCGTTCATCAGAGGTTCCACCAGAGGATTGATGAAGGGATATTCGAAAAACGGAACGGAGGAAGAATAGTTCTTAAATATCGAATTCATAATACCGAATTTCAAAAAAAATCCTAATGCCGAAATAAGAAAAAAGGTCAAATAATGATTTCTTTTTTCTTATTTGATATTTTTACTTTGTTATTTTTTCAAAATTCGACAATCTCCATTCGAAATTATTTAAGTCATAAAATTTTGCAAACCCCCTCTACTTCTTTTAGTATTGATCTAAAACTTGCAGGAAAAATTTTTTTCCGGAACTGGATTTTCAAAAACTTATCGCTTTCACTTCAATCCCCACAAAAAATTTCTGTGCTTGGAGCGAATGGTTCTGGGAAATCAACCTTGCTTCAAATAGTGGCCGGTTACGAATCGCTGAGCGAGGGAACGATTCAGTTTTTAAAAGATGGAAAAGAAATACTTAGGGAAAATATTTTTAATAATGTGAGTATTGCATCACCTTATCTCGAAGTGGTTGAAGAATATACGCTCATGGAAATTATAAAATTCCATTTTCAATTTAAGAAGCCGGTTCAGAATCTTTCTTCTGAAGAAATTATTTCTCTTACTGAACTTGAAGCATCAAAAGATAAAGTGTTCAAATACTTTTCTTCAGGAATGAAGCAACGTGCAAAACTTGCCCTTGCAATATTGAGTGATGTTGATTTAGTTTTGCTTGATGAACCACTTTCAAATCTCGATAAAGGCGGAGAACAATGGTATCACAATCTTGCAGAGAAGTTTCTGAGAGACAAAGCGGTTTTTGTTTGCTCCAATCAAAATGAATCAGAATATTTCTTTTGCGATAGAAGTGTAAATATTTCTGACTATAGATGACGAGTTGAATTTCCCAGCGGGAGTAGCTCAGTGGTAGAGCATTTGTTTCCCAAACAAAAGGTCGCGGGTTCGATTCCCGTTTCCCGCTCTAATAAAAAAAAATGTTGTTGCAAGTTAAAGGCGCATTTTCATTCTCATAAATCTCTGCACACCACACACTCACCTCTGATTCATACTCTCTTCATTGCATTTCAACTACTTTTGGCTTGTTAATTGCAATTCACAATCCGCACAAAGAATATTTCAAAAATAAATCTACTTTTGAACCCTTAGAAAAACCAGATCATAATGAAAAGACTATTCCTACTCGTTCTGTTTCTTGCCGCTGTGAGTTTCTCCTCACATGCTCAGGATGCAGCTAAAAAAGATACAGCAGTTAAGCAGGCAGACAATCCCAATGCTCCTGAAATGACTTTCGAAACTGAAATGCATGATTATGGAACTATAAAACAAAGTGCAGATGGCGGTTGCGAATTCAAATTCAAAAACACAGGCAAAGAACCGTTGGTTATTTCCAACGCAAGAGGAAGTTGCGGTTGCACTGTACCAACATGGCCCAAAGAACCGATCATGAAAGGACAGACGGCTGTAATTAAAGTTCATTACGACACCAAGCGCGTAGGGGCTTTTACAAAAACTGTGACAATTGAGTCGAACGCAAAAACAAATCCCCGCGTACTTACAATTAAAGGAACCGTTGAAGCAGCGCCAGAGGAAGCAGCCGACCAAGGAATGCCTTTAAAGAAAACCGAAGGATCACCACTTGAACTTCGCTCTAAATAATTTAGACACTAAAAATAGTTTTATGAAAAGAACATCCTTCTTTCTTGCTTTCACGTTGTTTGTTTCTGTTGCATTGTTTGCTCAGGATAAACCATCGCTTTCAAACGTAGGAAACGACAACGAGAATCAGGCAACATTTAAGTTTACCGAAGAAGAATTTAATTTCGGAACCATTATGCAGGGCGATCAGGTAAAGCACGATTTTCAATTTACAAATACTGGCAAAGAACCTTTGATCATTTCGAATGCCGCAGGAAGTTGCGGGTGTACAGTGCCTGAGTGGCCAAAAGAACCAATTGCTCCGGGTGCAAAAAGTGTGATAAAAGTTACTTTCAATTCAGCAGGCAAACAAGGCGTTCAGGATAAAACTGTAACGCTTCAATCAAACGGAACACCAAACCCTATGGTAATTCATCTGAAAGGAAATGTGGACAAACCGATTGAACAACCTGCTGTTGATCCAATTAATAATCCGAAAAAATAATTTTAACTATAACCCTTTAATCCAAATCTATCAAATGAAAAAAGTAGTATTAGCAATCGCTGCATTCGCATTTGCAGTATCAGTAAACGCACAGGACAAAGCAGCTCCTATGCAAGCATCTCCAGCAGCAGCTCCGGCAGTTCAGGACAATCCTAATGCAGGAGAATTCAAGTTTGAAGTTGAAGAATACAACTTCGGCACCATCAAGCAAGGCGAATCAGTAAATTATGACTTCAGCTTTACCAACACAGGTAAAGATCCGTTGATCATTTCTGAAGCGCACGGTTCATGTGGTTGCACAGTTCCTGTTTGGCCGAAAGAGCCGATCAAGAAAGGTGACAAATCACAAATCAAAGTTACCTTCAACTCCACTGGAAAGATGGGAATGCAGGACAAAACTGTTACCATCACTTCCAATGCAAAAGGCGGGCAAAAAGTTCTCCACTTGAAAGGAAATGTTGAGGCACCTCCTGCTGCAGCTACTCCGACAGCTACTCCGGTACAGGCAACTCCAGCTCCTGCTGAGAAAAAGTAATCAGAGATTTCAATTACCTTTACAACCCTTCACCGAACGTGAAGGGTTTTTTATTGTCTAAGAATTATTACTCAAAATAATTTATGCCGAAAATATCACACAAAGGAATGACGATGCCTGCTTCTCCGATACGAAAACTTGTTCCGTATGCAGAGAAAGCAAAGAGCGAAGGCAAGAAAATTTTTCATCTCAACATCGGTCAGCCGGATATTGAAACTCCTGAGACGATGATGAATGCGATTCATAATTTTTCACAGAAGGTGGTTGAGTACAGCCATAGCGCAGGCATTGAAAGCTACCGCAGAAAGCTCACCGGCTATTACCAACGATACAATATCAATCTTGATTATACAGAGATTATGATTACCACCGGGGGTAGCGAAGCAATTGAGATTGCGATGATGGCTTGCCTTGACGAGGGTGATCAAGTAATTATTCCTGAACCGTTTTATGCAAACTACAACGGCTTTGGAACTCAGGCAGGAATTACCGTAAAGCCCGTTCAGTCATTTATTGAAAATGGTTTTGCCCTTCCTGCTATTTCTGAGTTTGAAAAAGTGATTACTCCGAAAACGAAAGCGATCATGATCTGCAACCCGAATAATCCAACGGGTTATCTTTATACAAAAGCAGAGCTTGAATCGCTTCGTGATTTAGTTGCGAAATATGATCTCTGGTTTTTTAGCGATGAAGTGTATCGTGAGTTTTGTTATGATGGAAAAGAATATTTTTCAGTAATGAATCTTAAAGGCATCGAGCAAAATGTAATCATGCTTGATTCTATTTCGAAAAGATACAGCGCTTGTGGAGCACGCATTGGTGCGTTTATCTCAAAGAATAAAGAAGTGATGAGCACTGCATTGAAGTTTGGGCAGGCACGGTTAAGTCCACCTACTTTCGGGCAGGTGGGTGCTGAAGCAGCCATTGATACTCCTGATTCTTATTTCAAAAAAGTGAAAGACGAATATGTGGCGCGGAGAAATTTTGTGGTGGAAGCGCTGAATAAAATGGATGGGGTTTTTTGCCCGAAGCCAAGCGGAGCATTTTACTGCATTGCACGCTTACCAATTGATAATGCAGATAAATTCTGTCAATGGCTTTTAGAAGAATTTTCTTTTGAGAATGAAACGGTGATGCTTGCTCCGGCTACAGGTTTTTATTCTCACAATAATCTCGGTACAGATGAAGTGCGCATTGCTTATGTTCTAAATATTCCTGACTTAAAAAGAGCGATGCAGTGCCTTGATGAAGCGCTGAAGGTTTATCCGGGAAGAAAAGTGAACGCTGAAGCGTTGAACCAGGTGCGGAGTATGTGATAACGAATTTGCTTTACTGAATTAATTTATTCAACAAAGCTGTTACGATTCCACAAAATACATATCAATCATTCCCTTATTCTTTGCTTCCATTTTCAACTGTCCCAATTTATCGGACAGTTCATTTCCTGCTGAAGTTTTGTCTTTAAAGTATAAAGTGTAGAGAAGATTTGCAGGGTGTCTGAGAAATAAAAAGTATGAGGCAAGGGTTTGGGTTAATGTAAGATTGATTTTTGTTTCCGTGAGGAGAAGTTTGGTTGACGGAGGATGGATTTATTTTTCCGTTAGAAGGATTTGATTTACCGTAAGAGGAATTAATTTTTCCGTAAGATCGGTTTTGATTTCGGTAAGGGCGATTAATTTTTCCGTAAGGATGGTTTTGATTACCGTAAGAACGATTTTGGTTTCCGTAAGATTGAGTTTGCTTTCCGTGAGAGGAATTTATTTTTCCGTAAGAAGGGTTTTGGTTTCCGTAAGTGGCGATTTTTTTAAAAATTCGATGTTTTAAGGAAAAGTTTTCAACAAGAGGATAAAGTTGGATGCGCTGCTTTTATCTTTGGATTAGTAAACTTAACCGAATTTATTAAACAATTTAAAAAATTAAAAAATGGAAAATCGAGACACCAACAGGATTAACATGATCAACACTACGATTGGTTATGCTGATGACAACACTGCTGCTACAAGCGGGATTTCTCAATTTGCAATTGTGCTTGCTGCGGTGAAAGCGAAAATGGTTTTGATTAACAATGCTAACATTTTAGCAGGTGGGGCTACCAGCGGAGTTACGCTTGACACCAAGGCATTGCGTGCTGCAATGGAAGGGTTGACAATGAAGTGTGCACATGGGACTTTGGCGTATGCAAATTCTACGAGTAACAATACGCTAAAGGCGCTTGTTGCTGTGACTGAGAGTGGATTGAAGAGTGAGAAGAAAGAGGATGTGGATGATGTGTGTGAACGGGTGAAGAATGCTTGCAATGCTAACATTGCCGGTGCTACTCCTTTTGGCGTTACTGCTACTGATGTGACTGATCTTGCTACAGCGATTGGTTTGTACAGAACTGCTACGCAGAATCCGCGGAATGCAATTATTTCAAAGAGCCAGGCGAATACGAATGCAGGTAAAATGATTGGCGAAGTGATTAATGATTTGCTGCGCGGACAAATGGATGCGATGGCTGATACTTTAAAAATTTCTAACAAAGATTTCTGGAGCGGCTGGCAACAGGCGAGGGAGATTATTGACTTGGGTTCTACTACTGCAAAACTGCGCGGTACTGTGCTTGATGAAATGGATGTGCCTATCAGTAATGTTAAAGTGACTTTGTTTAAAACAGCTACTTCTACTTTGGTGAAGCAGGGTATTACTGACGGTAAAGGAAAATTTAATATTGCTGATTTACCTGTAGGCAGCGATGATTTGAAATGGGAGATTGCAGGTTATAATACGATTGACGAATTGAATGTGAAGGTGAGTGCGGGAAAGGAGTTGAAGAGGAAGATTGTGATGAAGAAGGTTTGATGTGATCAACGAATAATTGAAGAAAGCCCTGCGAATTTTTTCGCGGGGTTTTTTTTGTGGGATGTTACGAATTTTCTTTGTGTGGTTCTTTGTGTGTTCTTTTATTCATTTTCTAATTTTTTTAAAATTATATTCATGAATGCTTACGCATTTGTCTTGAAACAAAAGAACCAAAAGTTCAAGGCGGTGCAGTAAAAGCTAAATTTTTTTACTCCATCCTAAAAGAAAATAGTTAGTTAATGTTCACCCTGATTTGATTTACTTGTTGCGGATTGGAGTGTGTGATTTTATTTAAGTTTTTAGCACCATTTTCTTTTTTAACGGATTACGTTAAAAAATTTCTTAACGCTTTTTCTGCAAGGCCGGGTTAAGAAGGATACTCAGCGGGTGCTGTGCGACCTACAGGGTGGTGGGTTCATAAAATACTGGAGAGGGAAAAGATGAAAGAAATTTTGGAAAAGAGTACGAATACCTGACAGGAGAAAAAACTACCTGTCAGGATTTGGGCTCAAAAATCCCTACCTTTCAGGAGTTGGATTCATGACTTGGTTTGTTGAAGTTATTTACACCTAGCAGGTGCTTCGCGACCTGCCGGGTAGTGGGTGCACAAACATATTTGGCTGCTTGAAATGTTGCGATGAAAAGAGAAAGAAGTAACATAGCCCTGACCGAAAGGAAAAGCCCGGGCAAAAAAGTACTGACATAGAAGTGAGGGATGCCGAAACGAGTTCGGCATGACAAGACAGGGTGAGGCGCGGCTTTGGAATGAGGGCAGGTAAGGTGGAAATTAAAAGCGAGAATGGTTCGCTCCAAAAAAAAATAGTTCCTACTTCGCACGCTGTCGCTGAAGCTTTAGCGTAGGCGCCTAAAGCTTCGTAGGACAAGTCCTAAAAAAAATTCTGCTTTAAATGTGTTTTCTGTTTGATGTGCTCTTGCCAACAGGTTTTGCTTTTGTTTTTCCTTTTTGCTTTTTGTCGCCAAAGTCATCGTAGAGCAAATATCTTTTTCGCTTGAGCATGAAGTCGGTGATGTCTTGCTGCCAGGATTTTCTGATGTCGTCTTCGCTCATTCCTTTCTGAATCTGTTCGCGGAGCTTTGAGGTGCCGGCAAGTTTATCGAAGAAGGGTGTGAAGAATTTTGTTTTGTCAGGATAGGACTGGTACATCTTGATGAGCCATTGCAGATTTAATTGCTTCGGAAGATTTGTAGTGTCATCAACGGTGTGTGCGAGATCCCATCCATTGCAGAGGGTATCTTTATACATGGGGTTTGAAGCGGCTTCGTTGGGTTGGGGAGTAAATGTTATGTCTCCGTCTTTTAATTTCGGGTAGCCGACTTGCTGAAACGGCCGATCGGTACCGCGGCCTACACTCACCTTTGTACCTTCGAAAAAACAAAGTGACGGATAGAGATAAACTGCTTTCATGTCAGAAAGATTCGGTGAAGGATTTACGGGAAGATTGTACAGCCGGTTATGATCGTAGTTTTTCATTTTTACAATACGCAGGCGGCACGGACCGCCTTTGATCCATCCTTCGATGTTCATCATTTGTGCGAGTTCGCCCATCGTCATTCCGTACACTACGGGAATGGGATCCATACCTACAAAAGATTTTTGTTTTGATTCGAGGATGGGACCGTCAACATAAAATCCGTTCGGGTTCGGTCGGTCGAGCACGATTAAAAACTTTTCGTTATCGGCACATGCTTCCATTACATTGTGCAGTGTGCTGATGTAAGTATAAAAACGTGCGCCTACATCCTGTATGTCGAAGAGGACAGCGTCAATATCTTTCATTTCTTTCTTTGACGGCTTATCATGATCACCGTAGAGAGAAATGATTGGGATGTTTGATTTGAAATCGGACGAGTTGGTTACCTTCTCTCCTGCTCCTGCTATGCCTGCAATGCCGTGTTCAGGTGTGAAGATGGCGACTACATTTATTTTCAGTTTGAGTAGTGTATCTACTAATCTTGAATTACCAACCATGGAGGTTTGGTTCATGACTACGGCAACTTTTTTTCCTTTCAGGAAAGTGGTGTACGCTTTTACCTGGTCGGCACCGGTCATGAATTTTTTTATTTTCACAATGCCTGTATCGGGCATTGATAATGCGGTGGTATCGAAGCCGGCTTTTAAAACAGTGTCAGAAACTAATGCTGCTGCATCGGGTGCAGAAGTTGGTTGTTGAGAAAAACCATCGATGGCGAAAAGAAAAAACACGACAAGCCAAGCAAGAAGAACCTTCATAATTGCTTTTACTAAATAAGAGTTGATTAGTTTTTTAAATATCACGGGCAGGGAATGAAATATTTTTCGCAGGTTTGCTCGCAGGTGCAACCTTAACGGGCGGCAATCTCCAAAAAAAACAAACGCCAGTCAAATTGAATTTCGAATTATTCATAGCGCGGAAGATTACTTCCTCTAAAGCAAGCTCCTCTTCTATTTCGAAGCCGATTGTACGCATTGCTGTCGCTGGGGTTGCGGTGGGTTTTTCGGTAATGATTGTTGCTATTGCTATTGTGACGGGTTTCAAAAAAGAAATCCGTGAGAAGGTTATTGGCTTTGGGGCGCACATTCAGGTCAGCAATTACGATGAGAATAATTCGTACGAAACAAAACCTGTTTTAAAGAGTGATTCATTCGCGGCAAAGCTTGCTTCAATAAAGGGAGTGAAACATATTCAGGAGTTCGGAACGAAGGCGGGGATTATAAAAACTCAAACTGCGATTGAAGGTGTGGTGGTAAAGGGTGTAGGGAAAGATTATGACTGGAATTATTTTCAGAAACGGCTGGTGGAGGGAAAAGTTTTTTCAGTTAGCGATACGGGCAAAACAAACGAGGTGCTGATTTCAAAATTGACCGCAACACGATTGAAGTTGAAAGTGAACGATGATCTAATTACTTATTTTATTCAGCAGCCACCGAGGGCGAGGCGTTTTCACATCTCAGGAATTTATGAAACAGGGCTGGAAGAGTTTGACAGTAAATATATTTTCTGCGACATCGGACACATTCGGCAACTGAATGACTGGAAGGAAAACCAAACGGGAGGTTATGAAGTTTCGGTTTCTGATTTTGATAACCTTGACAAGGTGGGTGAAAAAATTTATGCGGCCACTCCTTCCGATCTCAACTCGCGCACGATAAAAGAAATTTACCCGCAGATTTTTGACTGGCTTGGATTGCAGGATGTAAACGGAGTCATCATCATTACACTGATGCTGATTGTATCGGTAATGAATATGATTTCTGCTTTGCTTATTATTATTCTTGAGCGGGTGCAGATGATCGGTACATTGAAATCATTGGGTGCCTACAACTTCAGCGTGCGGAAAATATTCCTGTATGTTGCAGCATTTTTAATCGGCAGAGGATTGCTAATCGGAAACCTTATTGGTATCGGGCTTTGCCTGCTGCAATATTTCACGCACATTATTCATCTTGATCAGCAATCGTATTACATCTCATTCGTACCCATTCATCTTTCTCTTCAAAATATTTTGTTGCTAAACGGAGGTACTTTATTGGTGTGTGTGCTGATGATGATACTGCCAACAATTATTATTACTAAAATAACTCCGCTGCAGGCGCTGAGATTCAGTTGATTTTGTATTTTTACAAAAACAAATTACAATGAATACGGAAATTATTTTTCTGATTGAAGAATCTCCTGAAGGTGGATATTCTGCAAAGTCCTTAGGAGAAGATATTTTTACAGAAGCTGAAACTCTTGATGAACTCAAGTTTATGATCAGGGATGCTGTAAAGTGTCATTTTGAAAATGGAAATACTCCTAAAATGATTCGTCTTCATTTTGTAAAAGAAGAAGTAATTGCTTTATGAAAATTCCACGGGATATTTAAGCAGGTGATTTAGTAAAACGGCTGAATGTTTTTGAATACGAAGTTACCCGGCAATCAGGAAGTCACATGCGACTTACAACTAAATTAAATGGCGAACATCATTTGACAATACCTGATCATAAAGCAATAAAGATTGGAACGCTGTCATCAATCTTAAACTCAATTTCTACTCATTTTCAACTTTCAAAAGAAGAAGTGGCTGAAAAACTTTTTTCCTGATTTGATTTTTCCCGTCATCAATCTCGAAGCAGTTAATAAATTTGCCAACCATTTTTAACCGTAAACAAAAATCTCCATGTCATCACCAAAAAATAAAAAAACCTGCGACAACATACTCGAAGCAATCGGGAATACACCGATGGTTCGCCTCAATAAAGTAGTTGACGGAATCAAAGCCACTGTCTACGCAAAAGTGGAAACCTTTAATCCCGGCAACTCCATCAAAGACCGCATGGCGTTGAAGATGGTTGAAGATGCAGAGAAAGCGGGGCTTTTGAAACCCGGAGGAACTATCATTGAAGGAACTTCGGGCAATACAGGAATGGGTCTTGCGATTGCTGCAATCATCAAAGGATACAAATGTATTTTCACTACAACGGATAAGCAGAGCAAAGAAAAAGCAGATGCGCTGAGAGCATTTGGTGCAGATGTAATTATTTGTCCAACGAATGTTGATCCTGAAGATCCCCGCTCCTACTACTCGGTTTCATCGCGGCTTGTAAAAGAAGTTCCGAATTCGTGGAAGGCAAATCAATATGACAATCTTTCAAATCGCCAGGCGCATTACGAACAAACAGGTCCTGAGATTTGGGATCAGACGGATGGCAAGATTACTCATCTGCTTGTTGGTGCGGGAACTGGCGGAACGATTATCGGAACCGGAAAATTTCTGAAAGAAAAAAATCCGAACATCAAGATATGGGGAATAGACACGTACGGTTCTGTGTTGAAAAAAGTACATGAAACCGGAGTGATTGATCGTAATGAAATCTATCCTTATGTGACTGAAGGAATCGGGGAAGATTTTGTTCCTCAGAATTATGACTTCTCGGTAATTGATCATTTCGAAAAAGTGACTGATAAAGATGCTGCTGTGATGACGCGCGAGATTTGTCGGAAGGAAGGAATATGGGTGGGCAACTCAGCCGGCTCTGCCATTGCAGGTTTACTCCAAATGAAAGATAAACTGAAACCGACCGATGTGGTGGTTGTTATTTTTCATGATCACGGTTCGCGTTACCTCGCTAAAATGTTTAACGATGAGTGGATGCTGAAGATGGGCTACCTTGACAGGCAGGGAATGACTGCTGCCGATATTGTTTCATCAAGAAAAAATATTCAGATGATGACGATTGAAAAAACGCAACCCATCAGCGATGCATTGAAACTAATCAGCGAAAATAATTTTTCTCAACTTCCTGTTACATCAGGTGATCGAATTGTAGGATCACTCTCTGAAAATTTAGTTTTCAATCATCTCCTGAAAAATCCCGAATCGAAAAAAGATTCGGTGGAAACAATCATGCAGGAAGCAATTCCTTTTATTGACATCACTACTCCACTCTCTGAACTTGCAAAAATGATTTCAGGAGACCGCACTGCGGTTCTTGTAAAAGACTTTAAAGCGAATCAGAATTTTATTATCACCAAGAGTGATATTGTGGAAGCGCTGGCGAGATAAATTGCAAAAAACATGCAGCTCATTTTGTATTACCCTCATTGATTGTCTTTTTGTTGCTTTAGTATTCTTGCTATTACTGATTTTTGCTGGAGAAAGCACTCTTGAGTAGCGAAATAAAGTTTTAAAAGAAAATTGTAAATAGGTTTGTTGTATTAGTAATAACCTTTAAGTTTGTCAGAATTCTCCTCCTAAAATCTGCAAGCAATGATTAAAGGCAAACCATCCCATCCTTTCGAAACGATTGCACTAGCAGTGGCTTTCTCTCCACGTCTGGAAGCGTTGATTGCAGAAACCAAACGGCTCTCCGAAGTGTTCGCTGCGAAGACAATTTTCGTTCATGTAGGCAAACGAACTTCTGATAAAGAGCGCCATTTGTCAAACATTCTTAATCATTATGAATTTTCTGATGCCAACTCGCTAGTTGTTTGGCAAGATGGAAGCCCTGTTGATACGATTCTTACCGTGTGCAAACAGAACGTGGTTGATTTACTCATTATCGGGGCTGTGGAGAAAGAAAACATGTTGAAGTATTACATAGGTTCTGTATCGCGAGAGATAAGCCGCAGGGCAAAATGTTCTGTGTTAATGCTGACTGAACCGAAATTAAATCCTGTTGCCTTTCAACGCATGGTTGTGAACGGGCATGACCATTCCAAATCTGTACACACAATTGAAACGGCCGTGTATGTGGCGCGCAAGGAAAATCTTGATGAGATAACTGTTGTTGATGAAGTGGATATTCCAGCAGTGAGTATGAGCATTGCAGATGACAGCACGGAACCGGAAGCAGAACACATTAAAGAAGCCATGCTTGCTGATGAAGATTCAAAACTTGCTGAATTGATTTCGTCAATTGACCACAAAGGAGTAAATCTAAAAGCAAAAACTTTTTCGGGGAGAAGAGGATTCACAATCGCGCAGCTCGCGCAGAGTGTGAGTGCTGATTTGCTTGTAGTTAACTCTCCCGATCATCATCTGAATATTTTTGACCGCATCTTTACTCACGACCTGGAGTATATGCTTGCCGATCTACCCTGCAATATGTTGATCGTACACTCCCGCGTTTTTTAATTTATGCAATCTCTTTCTCATGCTGATGTTGTAGTGTTATTTGCTTCCATCAGCATCATGCTTATTGCATCGCGATTGTTTGCTGAACTGGGCAGAAAAATAAAGCTCCCCATCGTGATGGGAGAAATGATTCTAGGAATCATACTAGGTCCTTCCATTATTGGGCATTTCTTTCCCTCATTCTTTACTCACTTTTTTCCTGAAACAGGAAGTGCAGCTATTTCAATGAGTGCACTTATTCAGATTTCTGTGGTGATGCTGTTATTTGTTGCAGGCATGGAAGTGCAACTACCATTGGTATTGAAGCAAGGGAGGCTCGCCATCTATACGAGCATGACAAGTTTGGCAATTCCTTTCACTATCGGTTTCTGGATCGCATGGATAAAGCCGGAACTCTTTCAAGTGCAAGGAGAAGAATCGCATCTTATCTTTTCGGTTTTCTTCGGCACTGCCATGGCCATTACTGCATTGCCTGTGATTGCAAGAATTCTGATGGACATGAATCTATACAAAACAAAACTAGGTATGCTGATTATGGCATCGGCCATGTTCAATGATTTAGTAGGGTGGATTATTTTTTCTATAGTGCTTGCTATGATGGATCATAGAGGGGTAGGAGCCGATCTTGGTTTGACGATTGTTTATGTAATTGCTTTCGGAATTTTTATGCTCACTATAGGAAGAAAGTTGTTGAGTAAATCGCTTCCATTTATTCAGACAAAGCTTTCCTGGCCAGGGGGTGTTCTTGCCATCTCGCTCGGGCTTTGTTTTATCTGCGCTGCCTTTACTGAAGCAATTGGTATCCATGCCATACTTGGGTCATTTATTATGGGCATTACGCTGGGTGATAGTGTACATCTGAACGAGCGCGCGCGCGAAATCATTCATCAGTTTGTAACGAACATTTTTGCTCCTTTGTTTTTTGTGAGCATCGGCTTGCACGTAAACTTTGTTGAACACTTTAACCTGCAACTTATCCTTATCGTCTTGGTGATTGCAAGCATCGGAAAAATTATGGGTGCAGGTTTGGGATCGTACATGGGGGGACTTGATTTTAAGAATTCACTCGCTGTCGGTTTCGGAATGAATGCGCGGGGTGCGATGGAAATAATTCTGGGCACCATTGCGTTTAAGGCAGGTATAATCCAGGTTGATTTGTATGTGGCTCTTGTTATTATGGCATTGCTGACAAGTATTTCCAGCGCACCACTGATAAAATGGGCGATTAGCAATGAAACGTTTTAAGATTTTCTTTTCATGCTTTTCAAATATTATATCCTCTTTTGCGTTATTACTGATCAATGAAAATATTTTTAACTGGATTTCCCGGTAGTGGCAAAACTTATTTCGCAAAAAAACTTGCTGTAAAAATGAAGGTTCCGTTTATTGATGTCGATGCTTTGATCGAAGAAAGTACGAGGAAGACTATAAGCGAAATTTTTTATCAGAAGGGAGAAGAGTATTTCCGTAAGAAGGAAGCGAAGGTGCTGCGCGGACTTTTGAAAATAAAAAAAGCCGTGGTTGCAACAGGAGGGGGGCTGCCGTGTTTTGGAGACAACTTGGATTGGATGAATGAAAATGGTCGCACGGTTTACCTGGAAGCGAGCGCTGCATTTTTATTTCATCGCCTGCATGCAGAAAAGAAATCGAGACCACTCATCAATCATCTTACAGACGTTGAGCTAATGATTTACATAACGGAAACGCTGGCGTCACGAAGAAAATATTATTCAGAATCGCACATTAAGGTGAATGCGGAAACTACAACGGCAGGGAAAATTCTGGCTTCGATTAAGAAAAAGAAACTAAAAAAGTAGAACAAAATTCTATTTAACAAAGAACGAGTAATGGATATTGGGCTGCATCATTGTTGATACTTTGTTCCCCATAATTTTGAACGGTGATATTTTTTCGGCTTTAGTGAAAACATCTCGAACGAGAAACCTACTGTAAGAAGTCCTGCCGCGCATATTCCGATCGAGTTGACGGATTGCGTTTCGTACTGGTGGGTAGTTTTACCGCCAATCAATGTTTTTTTACTTGGGTACTTCAGAACTCCAGCAACAATAGTTGCAATTCCTCCGGCAAGAAATACCGAGCCGACAATAATTTTTGTTGTGCGCTGGCCTTTTGTAAACGGTGTGCTTATCCATTCCAGGTTATCGGGACGAAAGCGGACGTTATTTATATCGTAAAGCGTATCGGTAATCAGGTTTATAGTGCCGATGCGAGAGGTGTATGCTTCGTCTGATTTTAGTTTGAAGAGTACTTTGTCATCTAAGCGGAAGTATTTGGTTTCGCCTACGGGTATTTTGAAATAGACAAGTTCGCGATACTGTGCCTTGGCAGCAATAACTGAAAACAGAGCAATAATAATCAAAACAATTTTCTTCACGTAGGTAAAATTGGCTCCGCAATAGTACAACACAGAGTGATACGAGTCAAAAAGGAAAGGGAGATTTCAGCTTAAGTAAACCGCTTCTGCGGATTTATCTAATACAACAGAAACATGTTCTTGCAATGTAGTGGCAAGTGACAGTCCCGAAAAATCGGCAGAGACTGGATAGCGTTTATGATTACGATCAATCAGAACTACAGTACGAATTTTCTTTAGATCGGCATTCAGGAAAGGGCGAAGTGCATACATCATGGTTTTGCCGGAGTTGAGTACATCATCAACTACTACTACTGTTTTATCTTTTAACTTTTCTTTTGCAACGGAGAGTTTTACTTCTTCATCGTGCTGGCTGTGTTTGTTGATAGAGATTTGAACAAGCATTACCTCAAGTGGGGAAATTTTCTTCAGTGCTGTTGCAATTTTTTCTGCTACAGCATATCCGCTGTTTAATATTCCGGCAATAATGATTTCGGTTTCTTCCGCACTGTCCTCGTACACCTGATAGGCGAGTCGGTTTATCTTTTGCTCAATCTGCCTGCTGTCGAGTATCATTGTTTTGCTTTCCATGGTGCAAGTATCGGAAATTAAAATCAAGAATAAATAATTCACCCAACCAAAGGTGCCATTCATTGGAGAAAAGTGTTTTTTCACCAAATAAAAGCTGGAAACGGAGTGAATTGAGCTACTTTTGAATCATCAAGAAAAAAATAAAATAAATTATGAGTACAAGAGAAATACAAGGTGTGGTTAACCAGTTGGGTGTGTTTATGTTTCGCAATGGTGCAGTTAATGAAGGCATGGTTGTGGCACGTTACAACATCAGAGATGCCCGGATTGAATACTACTTTATTCACACCTCAAAAGTGAACGAGTATCGTGATTCAAGAAATTCGCATGATACAGTGGCTCACAAACGCATAGGCAGCATGATTGATGTGAACACAATTATTCGTGCACAGTTTTTCAGTTAAAGCCAGTCAATGAAAAATATCAACACTATTAATAAGATATTTCTTCTAGTCTGTGCTGCCATGATTTTGTTCATAGTTCTTACAGTGCCACATGAAAGCAGCAATGTAAAAGCGGAAAAGGAAATTAAGACAGGTCTTAAGAATTAAGTAATTTAAGGGCTTGATATGGAAAGCCATCCCGAAATTTACTGAATGGTATTTTTATTTTAATTCGATTTAGTTTTTAGCTTCTGTTTTCCGAATAACAGTTTGCCAATTACTGTTAACTTTTTTCTATCTTTACGTGGTGAAATATTTTTCACTTTTAATTTCCTTCCTGTTTCTTTTTTGCTGTTGTCATGATGAAACAATGCAACCGGATGCCGTCTCTGATGTTAGCGGCTTTTATAATTATTTCCCGCTTGATACTGGCAGCTACATAGTTTATCACGTGGACAGCATTATTCATGAATTTGCGGATGATCTAACGAATAATCCAGATTCTCTCAAAACATTCTATCATTATGAAGTGAAGGAAGTTATTGACTCCACTTTTATCGATGGAGAAGGCGATAAGGCATTTCGCATCTCGCGATACTACCGGGATACTGTAACGTCACCCTGGTCATTCACTGCATTATGGACTGCAAAAGTTACCAATCAATCTGCACAACGTGTTGAAGAGAATCTTCGTTATGTAAAACTTTCTTTTCCGGTGAAAGAAAACAAATCATGGAACGGAAATCTTTTCAATTATCTTTCTGAAGAGGACTATATGTATGAAGAAGTAGATGCTCCTCTCAGCATTGGTGGTTTCAACTTTGGTTCATCACTCACGGTGCTACAGATGGAAGATTTTAATTTGATTCACCAGATACTTAAAAAAGAAAAATATGTTTATGGTGTCGGACTGGCATATCGCGAACGCGACAGTTTAAACGTTGTTGTTGTTCAAAACATTACTTACGTCACCAACGGTGTGGAATTCCGTCAGTCAATGATTGATTATTCTCCGAAATAATTTTACTCAAATGAAAAAACAACTACTATTCTGTTTACTGGTTTTATTTTCTTTCTCTTCAATTGCACAGTTGAGTGATTTAAGATATTTCATCCGCTTCACTGATAAAAATAACAGTCCGTATTCTGTAAGCACTCCTTCTGCATACCTTTCTGCAAGAGCCATTCAGCGGAGGGTAAATCAGAACATTGCAATCACTCTGCAGGATCTTCCGGTCAATCCACAATATATTGATAGTTTGATTGCGCATGGAGCAACCGTATTCAACCCTAGCAAATGGTTTAACGGAATTACAATTTCAGTTGCTGATTCTGCAACGCTGAATGATGTGATGTCACTTTCGTTTGTGCAAAGTGTTTCTCACGTTTGGAGAAAAGGTGGAAATGGGAAAAATAAATTTGAAACTGTATCGCCTTTTCCTCTAAGCCAGCAGCGGCTTGTGCAAACAGAGCAAACACAATCGTACAGTTACGGATTAGGATACAATCAAATTCATTTGATGCATGGTGAATATTTACATGACCTCGGATTTCACGGTGAAGGAATGATCATCTCACTGCTTGATGCAGGATTTTATGACATTCAAAATAATTACGTCTTCGACAGTTTGTTTGCTGATAGCAGAGTGCTTGGCACGCGCGATTTTGTCGGTGGTGATACCACCGTTTACGATGCCTCTTCTCACGGTGGTGAAGTGTTGAGTTGCATTGCCTCAAACATTCCTGACAGTTTAATCGGCACTGCCCCGAAAGCATCATTCTATCTTTTGATGAGCGAAGATGAAGCACATGAAAATATTATTGAAGAATACAACTGGGCAACAGCCGCAGAATATGCTGACAGCGCTGGCACCGATGTAATTTCTTCTTCTCTTGGATACACAACGTTTGATAATTTTATTTTTCAGGGAGACACTGTTCCTAATCCGAATAATCATACTTACAACGACATGAACGGACATACTTGCCCATCTTCGATTGCTGCTGACATTGCGGTATCGAAAGGAATATTGGTTCTTACGTCAGCAGGAAATTCAGGTGGAGATATATGGCACTACATCTCCGCACCAAGTGATGGTGACAGTGTTCTGTCAATTGCTGCGGTGATGTGGAATGGTTTTCACGCTGGCTTTAGCAGTTACGGTCCTAGTTCTGATGGAGATGTGAAACCCAACGTGGCTGCTCAGGGTGAGGCGACAATTGTCAGTTATCCCGGTGGAGTTATTGCGGGCGGGAGCGGAACCTCCTTTGCCTGTCCTGTTCTTGCTGGTTCTGCAACCTGTTTGTGGCAGGCGCACCCATCCGCAACAAGCATGGAAGTTCACAATGCAATACAAGAGAGTGCAAATTATTTTACTGCACCAAATGATTCGCTCGGCTATGGAATTCCGGACTTTGAACTAGCTCATCAGCTACTTCTTGGATTAGAAGAACATTCGATAACTCAAAGTTCATTAATTGTTTTTCCGAATCCCGTTTCAGATGAAATCCGTTTTCTTCTCAACTCACAGAAACATGGAACAATTACTGTGGAACTTTATGACGAGATAGGGAAAGAGATTTTGTCAGAGGAGAAAAACTCAGACGGAATTCATTCTATGGTTCTATCCGAAAAACAATCTCTTTCAAAAGGAATTTATTTTCTGAAAGTAAAAGAAGATGATAAATTTTTTGTTCAGCGAGTGGTAAAAATTGAGTAGTTCTCATTCGTAAATTGGCAACCGTACGTTTTTCGTACCGTCTTCACATAATCTTATTCTTACATTCGCTTAACATTGTAGTTACATGCTTATGTTTCCTTTGGCAAAAATTTTTCAGAACAAATGAGTCACAAAATACTTTTAGTGGATGATGAGCCGGATATTCTCGAGTTCATGGAATACAATCTGAAGAAAGAGAATTACCAGGTATTTAAAGCATCCAATGGTCGTGAGGCGATTGCAAAGGCAAAGAAGGAGCATCCTGATTTAATTATTCTCGACATCATGATGCCTGAGCAAGATGGTATTGAAACCTGCCGCCAGTTGCGCGATCTTCCGGAATTCAAAAAGACACTGATCGCTTTTCTTACCGCGCGTAATGAGGACTACTCGCAGATTGCCGGATTTGATGTAGGCGCTGATGATTACATTACAAAACCGATTAAACCGCGGGTGTTTGTAAGCCGGATCAATGCATTGTTCAGAAGATATGACAGCGGAACAAAGGAAGAAGAGAAGGGAAAAGTAATGTTGGTTGGGGATTTGAGCATTGACCGCGAAAAATATCTGGTACACAAAAACGGTGAGAAGTTTGTTCTGCCGAGAAAAGAATTTGAATTGCTCTCGCTGCTTGCATCCAAACCCGGAAAAGTTTTTACGCGTGATGAAATCCTTGATCGCGTTTGGGGTAACGATATAATTGTTGGCGACCGTACCATTGATGTGCATGTGCGTAAACTCCGGGAGAAACTTGGAGAAGAGAATATCAAGACTGTTAAAGGGATTGGGTACAAGTTTGAATTTTGATTCATCTTTGAATTACGAATTTTTACGAATTGCGAATTGTTGTCTGTCTTTTCCTGAATACTATTTAACGGATAACTTTGCGCGATGAAAAATCCGACACCAAGAACACTTGCTCTGATCGCGGCACTTGTTGCTTCCATCATTGTTGTTCTTGCTGAGTATATCACGAGTGTTACTTCTGTTTTTCAGAAGAACTGGGTTTCGATGCTCGTGGTTTTTGTAATCACTTTTTCAGCAACGTTTTTTATTTTTTATTTCCTGCTCGAAATATTCATTTACAGAAAAATAAAACTCATCTACAAAAGCATTTCAAATAGTAAGAATTCTAAAATACGTGCGAAGGAGAAGATGGATCTCAATGAAGATGTTTTTAATGAAGTTGATCGTGAAGTAAAAGAGTGGCAGCAGAACCGCACGGATGAAATTGCAGAGTTGAAAAAATTAGAAACTTTCCGCAAGGAATTTCTTGGAAATGTTTCGCATGAATTAAAGACACCGATCTTTAATATTCAGGGGTACATACATACGCTGCTTGATGGAGCCTTGCACGATGAAGAAGTAAACGTGCAATACCTGAAACGTGCGGCTAAGAGCGCGGAGCGGCTGGGTTTGATCGTAGAAGATCTCGAAGCCATCAGCAAAATGGAAAGCGGTGAGCTTATTCTCGATCAACGAACGTTTGATATTTATGAAGTAGTGAAGGATGTGTACGATTCTTCTGAACTGAAAACGAAAGAGAGAAATATTTCTCTCACATTTAAGAAAGGCAGCGACAAACCTTTTTATGTTTATGGTGATAAAGAAAGAATCCGGCAGGTGGTGGTGAACTTGGTGGTGAACTCCATTAAATATGGTAGGGATGGAGGTAATACAACGACCGGCTTTTATGACATGGATGAAAATATTCTTGTCGAGATCACCGACAGTGGAATCGGTATCGGACCAACTCATCTCCCTCGTATCTTCGAGCGTTTTTACCGCGTTGACAAAAGCCGTTCGCGTGATGCAGGCGGCACAGGGCTTGGGTTGGCGATCGTGAAACACATTATTGAAGCACACAAGCAAACAATAAATGTTCGAAGCAGTTACGGTGTTGGAACTACGTTTGCGTTTACGCTGAAAAAAGCAAAGTGACTACCGGATATTCTCCATCTTCTCTTTCACTTGTTTTACGTGATCTTTTTGTTTGGAGATAGATTCTTTCTTTTCTTTTTCCTGATCTTCATTTTTCTCAATGTTCCGTTTCTCTGAGCGGATGTCGGAGTTCCATCCGTCAATATCGCTGTGAAGATTTTCGCCTTGCTTCTCTGATTTCTTTAATTCTTTTTCCAGCGCGTTGAGTTTCTTTTCTTCGAGATCGTAGGTTTCTGTTTTGGGTGTGGTAGAGCGCACCACTTCTTTTTGATTTGCTGCCTCTGCCCTTAACTTTGATTGTTCTGTTGAGTTGGTTTCAATGTCCGTTTTCGCTCTGTCAATCTTTCGCTCGTATTCATTGATGTTCTTATTTGACTTCTCCACAGCATTGATCAGGTCTCCTTTTTCGTTTTCAAGTTTCTTAAGTTCCTTGTTTTCATTGTCGAGTTCACGCTCTACTGCCAGACGGTACTGCGCCCGTGCAAAATCTTTCATTAGCATACTGGCTGCCTGTGCTTTTTCTTCACTCACTTTTGATGAAACAAAAACAGAATCATCTTCAGTAAAAAAAGCTGTGAGGCGAACAGCTTTCTCAGCTTCTTTTATCAGGGCATACACATTCATCGGCTGAGGAGAGATATTCACGATCTGTGTTCCTATGATTTGAAATTCATTGTCATCATTCGATTCGACAGATGATTTTGTTTCTCCGCGCTTGATGTATTTCTTCCACGCAGAAACAACATCTTTCACTCTTGCTTGCGGAATGTCAACTACAAAAGCAGTGTGCGTGCCTTTGCTCATGAGTTTATCCTCCTGAGAAACATGGAGAGTATCCTGGGCGTTTGAAAAGCCGAAACTAAAAATAGAAAGGTAGAGTGCAATGATTATTCGTTTCATAAATAAATTGATTTTATATTCTTTAGTAACTGCATTGTGTGCTTTTCGAAACATCACCTATTTCGCCACCACCATCTTCTTCATCCATTCTTTTCCGGAAGTAATAATGTGTGCATGATAAATGCCCGGAGTTTGTTGCGAAAGATCAACGTCAATCATTTTGTCAATCACATTTTCAAAATGATTTTTGTAAACCAACCTTCCGGTGAGGTCGAATACTTCGATGGTTACGTTTTGTTTTTTATCAAGAAGAATTTCTGTCTGAAAAATCCCTGATGAAGGATTCGGAAATACATTTACTTCGTTGAGCGGCTGCAGCTCGTTCGTGTTGAGCAAATATCCAACGGTGAACTGCTGATAGATTTCCCCACCGAAATCAGAATTATATGTTTTGATCACTGCGCCATCGCTTGCGCGTTTAATGCGCATGTAACCGCTGCCACCTGCTGTGTTCGCCCACCATGTCAGTCCGTCTTCACCACTGTCGGTGAGTTTGAATTCGTAGCAACCGGAAGGGAAGGTGATGGTGTCGTTGTAATACGTATTCGTTGTAAGTCCTCCACCTTTATGGAAAATCAAATTACCCTGATCGTCTTTGATGTCGTACACATTTTGATACGGCTCATTATTTGTTTTCAATTCGAAGATGAGTTGGTTATCGAACTGTTCAGGAAGAACAATTGTAGAATGTGCGGTGTTGTTGTTTGCATATTGATCAACGCCACCGTTCGGATTGCTGAGTGTTGCGTAAAATGTATAGTCAGCACTGTTCCATGCAAAGTTTCCGAGGCGAACATCCTGCTTGTCCATAAAAGCAAGATTTCCACTCCATGTAAATGTACTCGGTGTGCCGCCAACAAGACCGTAGGTGATGGTTAAACTGTGCAGCGTGTCAGAGCCGGTATTCTGAATGGTGATGAGTGGATTGTTGCAGATTGGATTCATGCGCTGATAGAGTTGCTTATCGCTCGGTGCTTTTATTTCGTAGATAGCTGCATCGAGTGTAAAGTTTGGCGCACCATAAGTAATGAGTTGCGTTTCGGTAACGTAATTAGGCCAGCCGGCACTTGTCCAATTGTGGGGGTTCAGGTTAAGATTGAGCAGCGATGAATCTCCCGGAGTAACATAGGGAGTAAGCTCCATGTCGTAGGTTTCTACTTCAGCACCGGGGCACCAGTTTGCGCGTTCGTAAACCCAGGTGCCACCTTGCGGATAGAGTGGGTTAAGGTCGCAGTTGTCGCGCCATATGTAATGACTGTAGCGCTGCACGCTGTCAATAAAAAGATAGCAAGTGTTCGGGCAGAACTCTGCGCAGTTGCCCTGATCGGAACCATGACCTGTTAAGCGTACTTTCAATCGCGAGTTTTGTGCATCGGCAGGAATGAGAACTTTGCGTTCGTTTAAAGCATTTTCTACTGTAGCTGTCCAGCCGATGTCACCAGTCCAGATATTTTTTATGTTGTGTACATCGCGAGGCGGAGTTCCTTTAATGATGTCGAAAGAAAGATCGAGAAGCTCTTCGTTGTTGCCAGCGGTGAGATGAACAGTGTCGTGCAAGAGCGGTTCGTAATCACTTACATCATACTTCCACATAAATCCATTTCCCAAACTCAATCCGTTTCCATAAGGAGTTATGTATCTTCCTAATTCGAAACGGTCGTTCACTTCGTAAGGCGCATCGTAGTAAGTTGTGTTCGCAAGATGAATGGTTGTATCAGCAGCAACAGCCATGGAGTCGGTTGCATTGCCGAGCGAGTCGTAGATATAATTGTTGTAATACGTATTCCACACAAGTACAGTATCGGTAGGAGTGGTAGGGTTGAGTGTATCAGAATAAAATACAACGGACAGTGGAGCATTCGCAGTAGAATCAACTACAAGAGACGAATCAACATGTGAAAGATAGGTGCCTTGTCCGAAGATAACTTCAGGGCGTTCATTTACTGCAATCATATCTTTAAAAATTTCTGTGCCGCCATACACTCCGGTTGCAGGGATGCCGAAGAGTTGTCCGTCATTGAGATAAACGGAATGATCAGTTACAGTTGTGCTAGAACTGTCATCAAAATTGTAATGAAGGATGAGGTTCTGATAATACGGATGACTTGCATCAACGCGCTTATACATCCATTGCTGAATGGTGGCTTGAGGCACTTCCGCATTGAAGACGGTGAAGTCATCAATGTTGCCGTCATAAAAAGTATTGTTATCAAGTCCGCCACCGATTCTTATTTTGCTGATGCCATACATGCGTGCATGTTTTCCGGTTGCCTGAATAAACACGGCTCCGTTTTTGTAAATCTTGAGACGACCTGTTGAAACGTTTTTCACAAACGTCCAGTATGTCCAGTTGCCGGCATAGTCGGCAGCGGTGGCGGCTTTGCTTACGCGGTCGAAAGAAGATGTTCCGCTGTTTCCTGCATCCCAGTAAATGGTGCCATCGCCCCATGGCAAATGAATATTAAGCACGCGATGATTCGAAGTATCCCATGCTTCAAAAATGCTGCAGTTCTCTGGCATGTAAGCCGGATTTCCTTTGGACCAGAAACCGATGGTGATAAAACTATCAACTGATGCAAGCGCCTGGGCTGGAATTTTTACATCGTCAGTGCCTTCGAAAAAAAGTGAACGATCTTCAACCGGAAGATATACGCAGGAAGGGTAGGAGGTGCTTTCCCCTTTTGTGCTCATCGCGCAGCAGGAATTTGTTGTGTTGAAACTTAGATCCACATCAATGTTTGAAACTCCATCCCAATAAAAAGGAGTGGTGAGCTGAATGGTTTGCCAGTTCACGCCCGGAATGTTTGTATTGCGTTCATACACGGTGCTGAACCCGGTTTTCTCATACAAGGAATCGGTGAGCGAATCGAGCGTGGAAGTTTTCATGCGGATGGTGAGATTGCGCAGTTCGGGTCCCCAGATATCGAGGTTGAATTGCAGATCGCTGATGTTACCTGCATGAAGCCCTGCCGCAGTAAGTTCCGAGGCGCGCCAAATGTATTGCGTGCGGCTTGCGCTGAAATAAGAGTTGAACGGATGCGAATAAGAATTGCTGAAACTGCCAACCTGCGAGGAACTGTAACTGATCGTGCTGTCGAGCACTATGTGTTGCTGAAAATGCGGATGGAATGAATACGAAGGCGAAGTGATGTATTGAAAAGAATCGGGACTTGAGCCATTCACTACATAGCTTGGTGCTAAATGACTAACAGAATCGAGGATGCCGAGCGGCTTGTAGAGGTAAGCATAAGTAAGATAATCCCACTGGCCACACTGCACCGTGTAAGGACAGCGGAGCTGATAGTTCATAATAATTTTTTCAATGCCGAAGGTATCAGGTGGAAAAACTACCATGGTATCCTGCCCGGAGCTGAAAGTCAGTGCCTGAACATGAATGGTGTCCTGCGCTTTTGAAGAATTAAAAATCAGGAATGAGAAATTAAGAAGGAGTAGAAATCGTTTCATTGAGAGCTTGGGCTTGAGAGAGTGGGAGCGAAGGTAAGAGAGAAATTAAGAATGAGAAATTAAGAATTTGCACGTTCATGTGACAATCAGTTCTGAGTTTAACAGTGTAGAAAATAAAAGCACTTCCGGAAGATGAAGAGAACCTGAAACCTTGACTGTGTCATGCATTAAGCAGGGAGGAGACTGGGAGGAGACAGGGAGGAGCCATGGGGGAGCTATGGCGAAGATTTCAGTTTTTAATTAACAAACTGCCCTGATTTGCTTTTCTCCGACCTTGATGAAGCATTCATCAAGGTTGTTGAGCCCGTCATCAAGGTTGATGAAGCGTTCATCAAGGTTGTTGAGTCCGTCATCAAGGTTGTTGAGCCATTCATCAAGGTTGATGAAACATTCATCAAGGTTGTTGAGCCATTCATCAAGGTTGTTGAGTCATTCATCAAGGTTGCTGAGCCGTTCATTAAGGTTGTTGAGCTTGTCATCAAGGCTGTTGAAGCGTTCATCAAGGTTGTTGAGGCATTCATCAAGGTTGTTGAGGCATTCATCAATGTCGTTTTATTTCTCAAAAACACTGTTTTAAGGCACGTAAGGCAAAATTTTGCAAAAAAACGGGATTAAAATTCAGGAACGGAACAGGCAGAGTTTTAATCGGCAAAAATACTTCCATTCAAACTACAGTAACTCTATCTGCAAAAGAATTGATGCAAGGCGCATATCAGGTTCAGATAAAGGATGACGAACAAAGGGAAATTCATAAATTGACAATCGTTCGGTAATATTTATAGAAAGGCAGTCCATTGAGGCGCCTTTCTTATCTTTGTTTAATGAAAAATGTAGCCTTTTACATTTTCTTTCTTCTTCCGTTTTTTGCTTTTTCTCAAAACAGAAATTCGATTTGGTGCTTTGGTGATAGTGCTGGCATTGATTTCAGAAATGTTACCAATCCCATTCCAGTTTCAACCTCTCTTGATACAAGAGGTAGTTCAGTTTCTATTTCCGATTCACTTGGCAATTTACTTTTCTATGCCTACACACGCGCAACAATTCCAGGCAACACAACCATTGTTCGTTCATGGAACGATTCAATCATGCAGAATGGAACAAACATCATTGGAGAAGGATGGTATAGAGAACTTGTCATCATACCCGATCCCGCTGATTCAAATAGCTATTACTTGTTTAGCATACAACCTACTGGTAGCGGATTGTACTATTCTAAAATTGATATGTCGCAAAACGGTGGATTCGGTATAGTCACGCAAAAAAACATTCAACTTCTTTCTTATGAATTTACTGATGGATTGCAGGCAATCAAACATGGTAACGGCAGAGACTGGTGGATCATTTGTCGAAGATGTGACATTACTACAAACGAACACTATTCTTATTTAATTTCACCAAGCGGAATTTCAGCACCATATATTCAATCAATCGGCACACCTTCTTTCTACAATACGACTCGCCTTGATTTTTCGCCAGATGGAAAAAAATTAGGAGAAGTAAATTTTGCGGGGCTATTAGAAATTTTTGACTTTGACAGATGCACCGGATTGTTAAGCAATACAAGAATAATAAATCAGGAAAATAATCCGTGGGTACAGTTTGTAAACAGCCAGTTTTCTCCCAACCAAAATCTGCTCTACGCAAGTGTAAATGATTACACTTCCTACCTCATTCAATTAAATTTACTCGACACAAACCCGTGGGCAACCCACGATACACTCTGGGCATTGAGTAGCACACATGATTCGGGAGGATTACTCAAATCAGCGCCCGATGGAAAAATTTACTATTCATGCGATTGGTATGACGGGACTCATTTCAATTATCCTTATCCAGATAGCGCATACTATCAAGAGAATATGAATCTCGGAGTAATAAGCAGTCCTGATATACTTGGTAGCGGTTGTGATTTTCAACCTTACAGTTTTTACCTTGGTGGAAAACGATGTTATTACGGTTTACCCAACAATCCTAATTACGATTTACCCGCAGACACTGCGAGTTCGTGTGATACGCTTTCAGTCGTAATTTCAGAAACAGAAATCCCAAAGTCAAAGTTAAATGTCTTTTATCATTCAGGTTGGCAGATCGCTTTTATAAATGCAGAAGGATTAAAGGGAAAAAATTATTCTCTGACCATTTTTGATTTGATGGGAAGAGAGATTTTTAAAGAAGAAGGAACTCTCACTTCGCAGTACTTGACAAAAGATTTGAGCTGTTCTTCTTTTGCAAATGGAATGTACATCGTGAATCTGCAAACGGAAAAAGAAGTGATGAGTAAGAAGTTTAATAAGTATTGAATGAAAAAACTACTCTGTTACATTTTCTTTCTTCTTCCTTCTTTGGCGTTTTGTCAGAACAGAAATTCTATCTGGTGTTTCGGTGATAGCTCAGGAATTGACTTTAGCAATCTTAGCAATCCTACACCATTTCAAACCTCAATGGATGGAAGAGGAAGTTGTGTTTCAATTTCAGATACTAATGGACAACTTTTAATTTATGCACAAACTTTCTATAAGGATTTGTGGTTACAAGGATATGATAAGTTGACCGCTGTCTTTAATAAAAATCATTTACTAATGGACAGGGGTGATAGTTTAATCGGAGATGGATGGTACAGAGAACTTGTAATTATTCCAAATCCTTTAGATACTAATCTTTATTATCTCTTCCACACAGCGGTAAGTATCTATCCGGGTTTATATTATTCAGTAATTGATCTTAGTCAAAATGGTGGACTTGGTAAAGTCGTTCAACGAAATATTCAGTTATCACCATTTCAAATGCAGGATGGTTTACAAGCAATCAAGCATGGTAATGGCAGAGATTGGTGGTTGCTTTGTCACAGGTGGGATATAAATACAAATGAAATCATCAAATATCTGGTAACTCCCTCTGGAATTTCAGGACCTTTCATTCAGGCAATTGGCGACACAGCGACAGGCAGCTTTTTAAGTTTTAATTTTTCTAAGAGCGGAAACAAAGTTGCCATCGTTGACTTTCACGGCTTGCTTGAGTTATTTAATTTTGATAGATGCACAGGAAATTTTTCTCTCGATCCGCTTTACAATTATCCCTTTACTTCACCTGACTATTTTGATTTTTGGAGTTGTGAAATTTCTCCTGACGAAAATTTTTTATACGTGAGCCAGCCGAAACAATACGCATCATATTTGTTTCAGTTAAACTTGCAAGACAGTTTTCCATGGAATACAAGAGATACACTTTGGACTCAAACCGCAATTCAGTATTGCGGAGGCGCATTGGAATTAGCCCCTGATGATAAAATTTACTTCTCTACATATTGGCAGGATAATATCAATTTCTTTTTCCCTTACCCCGACAGCGCATTCTATCCCGAAAACATGAATCTAAGTGTAATCAATTCACCAAACAACTTAGGTGCAGCATGCGATTTCCAACCATACAGTTTTTATCTCGGAGGCAAACGAACTTATCTTGGTTTACCAAACAATCCAAACTATGAAATGGGTCCTGATACCGGAAGTGTTTGTGATTCACTTCCGCATTTAGGAGTTGGAATAAATAATTCTGAAAATAATATAAGTAGCGTCAAGTTGAATATTTTTTATCATTCCGGTTGGCAGATTGCTTTTATAAATGCAGAAGGATTAAAGGGAAAAAATTATTCTTTGACCATTTTTGATTTGATGGGAAGAGAGGCTTTTAAAGAAGAAGGAAAACTTTCTTCAGAGTATTTTACTAAAGATTTGAGCTGTTCTTCTTTTGCAAATGGAATGTACATCGTGAATTTGCAAACAGAAAAAGAAGTGATGAGTAAGAAGTTTGTGAAAGAATGAACCCTAAACGCGAAGAGCTTTATTCTCTTTTTAAAAAGTATAATTGTTGAAATTATTTTCAGTGCTACTTAAGAGCGAGAATCTTTTCCGAGTTTCAATGCTGGAATTTATCTTTATAAAAGTGATGGGAGAGAAAGGCAGGACGGTAAGGAATTTGGTATTACAATAAGTTTAATATTTTAAGTTAGCAGCCGGGCTGTTCAACTTTAGACATCCAACTTTAAACTTTTTTGTTGCCATAAAAAACCCCCGCTCTATCAGAAGCGAGGGTTTGGAGAAACACATAAGAACTCTTTTTTATTTATTCACCGCAACTCTTTTCGTAATCGAACTACCATCAGCATCCACTTTCAACAAGTAAATGCCTGCACTTACATCTTTCAGATCAATAGCCAGGTGATGCAATCCCGAAGCTTGCTTTTGCACGTTCACCAATTTCACTTCGCGGCCTACTGCATCAAACAACCTGATGGAAACTATGTGCGCATCATTCAATGAATAAGAAATGTTTACTGATGATGATGCAGGATTCGGAAACACATCAACCAATGAAATAGGGTTGAGTACTTCTGCAATGGCCATCAGGCGCAAAGCAAACACACTGTCGCAATGCGTGTAAGTGATGCCGTTAATTACTACATCAACACATACATAAAACCAGCCGGAGGTGCTGTAAGTATGAGTAGAGTAGGAGCCAGTACCGGAAGTGCCGTCACCATAACTCCAGGTAGCTGAAGTAATGTTTCCGCAAGGAGAAGATACACTGAAACTCATATTTCCGTTGCCCCACATGTTGCTGTCAGGCATTGCAATAATTTGCGGAGCGCAGTTTGCGGCACCTACATACACTGAGTCGCAGTAGCTGCCCGTGCAGATGGTAACACCGCTTGAGTCAAGTTCAGTCACAGAGAGGCATACATAGTACGCTCCGGCATTTGCATAAATGTGATACGGATCGGATTGAGAAGAAGAATCGCCATCACCGAAGGTCCACTGGTAATACATGTTTGCAATACCATTGTTGAACTCATAAAACTGAACGCCATTAAGAGAATCGCCTGACCATTGGAAATATGGATTGCATAAAAACGACTGCCCTACACTCATGGAATCGCAATAAGTAGAAGAACAATTGGAATCAGAAATTGTCAAACACACCGTATAGTATCCGTTCGCATATTGATGAAACGGATTTTCCAGAGAGGAATAATTTCCGTCACCAAAACTCCACGAATAAACAGTTGCCGAAGAAGTGCCGGTAGAAAGATTCTGGAAATTAAAACCGGTGCCAGCGCTGTCAGGATACATGGTGAAGTTCGCCTGGCAACCTGTGGTATTGTTGCCTACATAAACTGATTGGCAATAAGTATTTGTGCAACTGCTCACACCACCCGAACCTGTCTCAATTGTGAGGCATACGTAATAATATCCGCTCTGCGAATAAGTATGAACCGGATTTTGTTGGGTGGAAGTGCTGCTGTCGCCAAAATCCCACATCCATGAAATAAGAGAATCTGTTCCCCAGGAAAGATCGCCAAAGTAACACGTAAAGTTGCTCGTCTGAAATCCCCAATTCGCCTGGCAGGTAGCACCACCGCCATTGCCAACATACAAACTGTCGCATGTTGATGAAGTGCATAAAATATTTTGCAAGGAATCATATACCGTAATGTTTAGACAAACCTGATACCAACCCTGCGCAGCAAACACATGATAGAAGTAAGGACCGGTGGCAGAATAACCATCACTTACAGTCCATGCATAATCCGTCATGGAATTTGTACCCGTGCTGTTGTTGTAAAAAGTAACTCCACTTCCGGCTGAATCAGGAGAAGAAATAAATGCTGCCTGGCAATTACCACCCCCGCCACCAATCCAGATAGAATCGCAAAACGTAGAGTTGCAACCTGCCGCTGAATCAGAAATGGTGAGGCAGACGAGGAACCCACCCATCGTGTTGTACACATGCGTAGGATTTAACCCAGTGCCTGTTGAGTTGTCACCGAAATCCCAATAATAATTTGTAAAGAAAGAAGTGCCAGTAGAAGTATTTATGAAATAATAAACACCGGCCGAGTCGTAAACAGAAAACGATGCTTGGCACGCTCCACCTGAAGAAACAGTAACGTAGTTGCAACTTGTATCGCTGCATGTGCCGTTCCAGATGGTAAGGCACACAAGGTATTGTCCTGATTGATTGTATGTGTGCGTTGCATTTTGATTAGCGGCAGTAGTGCCATCACCAAAATCCCAATGGTAATTTAAGTTTGCACCCGTGCTCTGATTAAGAAAAGCAACGGTAAGCCCTGACGGCTGCCACGTAAATAACGACTGACAAAAGACAGCACCGTTACCCGCATACACTGAATCGCATATGCTCGACTGGCAACCATTCAGTGAGTCGTTAATGTAGAGGCATACCAGGTACCATCCGCTGCTTGAGTACTGATGATACTCAGTAGAATTGTATCCAGAAGAGCCGTCACCAAACGTCCAGGTGTAATTAGTAAAAGCAGAAACACCCGTAGAGGTACTCACAAAATTTACTCCGCTGCCTGCACTGTCAGGAACAGAATTAAAAGATGCAGTGCATTGCGCATTTGAATTTACAGATGCAAACATGCCGATGATAAAAAGTGCAGCACAAATTGTGTACGATACTTTAGTTTGTAAAATTGATTTCATAAAATTTAAATTTATTTGGTTTGATGGGTCAAAAGTAGATGCCGCCTCCACATTCTCAAAATCAATTTAATATTTTCCTTACCCGTCCACAGACATTCTTACTGTCTCGAATTCAAATTCTGAAATAACTTTTTCTGTTCTAATATTCCTTTCTACATTTACAACATCAATCAAAACAGATGAAACGACTACTACTTGCAATCTGCATTTTTCACTCTTCACTCTTCGCTCTTCACGCTGCCGATAATTATCCTAACGGAGCGCGATCCGCAGGGTTGGCAAATTCTTCGGTAACTATTAACGATTGCTGGGCAGCGTTTCATAATCAGGCATCTCTTGCATGGCTCGATAATATTAGTGCCGGGGTTTCTTATGATGAACGCTTTCTGCTTACCAATCTCAGCACAAAAGGGTTTGTATTCGCGTTACCCTCCAAGGTGGGAACCTTTGCGTTGAGCGGAGATGTGTTTGGATACAGTCAGTACAGTGAGAAGAAAGCGGGAATTGCATTCGCAAAAAAACTCGGAGAAAAATTTTCAGCGGGCGTTCAGCTTGATTACCTCAACACTTTTATCAACGATGATTTCTACGGAAGTCACACCACCTTTGCTGTAGAAGCAGGACTTCTTGCGGAGCCATTAAAAAATTTCCGCATCGGTTTGCATGTGTACAATCTTTCGCGAGCCAAGCTTGCGCAGTATGCCGATGAAAAAATTCCAACCATCTTCCGGCTCGGAGCATCCTATAAATTTTCAGACAAGCTTTTCTGGAGTCTGGAAGAAGAAAAAGACATTGATCAGAAAGCAATATTCAAATCCGGATTGGAATATCATGTAGTGGATGCGTTGTATTTAAGAGGAGGAATAGGGAGCAACCCTTCTTTATTTTCTTTCGGCTTCGGGTTAAAGATTGGCAAACTCATGCTCGATGTAGCAGCTTCGTATCACCAGGTACTCGGCTTCAGTCCTGCGGTTTCATTGACATATCAAATCAAATAGTTTTCAGAATTGCTCATGCAACAAATTATGATTCGCAATTCATTTATTCGCTGGAGTTTCTTCACGATTCTTTTTTTTTCCTTCGAAAATATTTTTGCGCAAACTCCTGTTGAACCGATTGATAATGCCACAGAACAGAAGATTGAAAAGCTCGCAGAAAATGCAGGTGAAGATGTAGATGCAAATACATTGCTCGACAAACTGAATTATTACCGCAATCATCACATCAATCTCAATCATACAACTCAGCAAGAGCTTCAGGATCTTCTCTTGCTAAACGATATTCAGATTGCTGCTATCCTCAGCCACATTACTGAGTTTGGAAACTTTCTCAATATTCAGGAACTTCAAACCATTGATGCGCTCGACCTTGAAACTATTTTCCGAATTCTTCCTTTTGTAACGGTTGATGAAACGCAACTCTTTGAAAATATTTCCCTGAAAAAAATATTTACTGGCGGTAAAAATACAGTCGTCATTCGCGGTACTCAAGTAATGGAAAACCAGCTTGGGTTCGAGAATCAAAATGATTCAAACTACCTTAGTAATAAAAGTTATGCGGGCAGTCCGCAAAAAATTTATGCCCGTTACCGTTACACCTTTGGAAACAGAATAAGTTTGGGGTTCACAGGAGAGAAAGATGCAGGCGAACAGTTTTTTAAAGGGAATCAAAAACAAGGATTTGACTTTAATTCTGCTCACCTCTTTATAAAAGGAAAAGGACTTATCCGCACCCTAGCCCTCGGAGATTATCATGCAGAATATGGACAAGGCGTAGTACTACACAGTGGACTTGCATTCGGAAAATCTGCTGACGTACTGAACATCAAAAAAAATGCACGCGGAATTATTCCTTACACTTCAGCAGATGAAAATCTTTTTCTACGCGGTGGGGCACTTGCGCTTGGTTACAAAAAATTTCAATTGGATGCTTTTTATAGCAGCCATAAAATTGACGGACATGTGTTGGCGAATGCAGACAGCTTGACTGCTCAGGATATTATTTCATCCTTTCAAACGGACGGCAACCACAGAACCTATTCAGAGTATAGCAACCGCCATACAGTTACCGAGTCGCACATTGGAGGACATTTAAGTTATAAGAGCAACAATCTTACTCTTGGGGTAACTGCACTTAAAACTAAATTTTCTCTTCCCAGAATTCCGACTGCGTATCTCTATAACAAATATGATTTTTCAGGAGATAAAAATTTTAATTCAGGTTTTGATTACAGTTATCTTTATCGGAATGTAAGTTTGTTCGGAGAAGTTGGCCGCAGCATGAATGGAGGAATGGGTTACCTTAACGGAGCACTCGTTTCACTCGATCCTCGTTTTGCACTTACCATTCTTCATCGGCACTTCGACAGGGATTATCAGGCACTCATGAGTGCTGCTATTTCTGAAAATACAAGAAATCAAAATGAAACTGGAACTATGATTGGCATATCGGCAAAACCGATTCGTTTTTTCCAGATCAATGCATACTATGATATGTTTAGTTTTCCATGGTTGCGGTATCAGGTAGATGCGCCCACTAAAGGATACGAGTATCTCGCACAGATTGATTATGCACCAAACAAAATCTTTGATGCATATTTTAGAGTGAAGCAGCAAAACAAACCGGAAGATTTTCCGGGAACAGATGTTCTCATCAATGGACTTCAGGATGTTAAGCAAACCAACTACCGCTTCAATATCCGCTACAAAATTTCAAAAGAATTTACACTCAGCAATAGAATTGAATATGTAACTCTGGAAAAGAGGAGTATTGGCATTCAAAAAGGATATTTAATTTATCAAGACATAAATTTCAAGCCAATGAAAAGTAAGATGTCTGTTTCTCTGAGCTACATTTTATTTGATACCGATTCGTATGACACACGCATTTATGCGCTTGAAACTGATGTACTCTATGCTTATTCCATTCCCTCCTATTACTATCGCGGGAGCAAATATTATTTTGTTGTTCATTATTCCATCGCTCGTGGAATTGATTTCTGGGTTCGTTTGGCCAGAACTTCCTATGACAATCAGCAGACCGTAGGAAGTTCTCTCGATTTAATCAACGCTTCGCATAAAACCGAAGTGAAAGCACAAATAAGATTTGAGTTCTAGAAAAAACAGAGCGCCCTTAAAAAAGGGCACTCTGCTAACCAGCGGATTATTTAGTTCCGCTTACCACCAAAACACAACGTCTGAAAAACTCTTTACATCTTTGGCAATAACACTGCATCAATAGAATGAATAATTCCATTTGATTGCATTACATCGTAAGTGTTAATAGTTGCCCACTTTCCACTCTCATCGCCAACAACGATGTTGTGATCTCCATTCATCTTAAACATCAGTGAGCCACCCTCCACTGTTTTGATCATCGCCTTTCCTTTTCCATCTTTAATCATTTTAGCCAATGAATTAAAATCATACTTTCCGGAAAGTACATGATAGGTTAAAATACCTGAGAGCTTGGATTTGCTTTCCGGTTTCAACAACGATTCCACAGTTCCGGCTGGCAGATTTTCGAACGCATCATTTACCGGGGCAAACACTGTAAAAGGTCCTTTGCCTTCAAGTGTTTCCACGAGCCCTGCCGCTTTTACTGCCGCAACCAACGTGGTGTGATCTTTAGAGTTCACTGCATTCTCTATTATATTCTTCTTTGGAAACATCGCTTCACCACCTACCATGGTAGTATTATCAGCCATTTCCATTTGTGCTTGTACGCTTGCTGTTGATAAAGCTGCAGCAAACAAGGCAGCTAACATGAATCTGATTTTCATTTTTTTTGATTTAATTGTTAAAGATTTTTGTTTTAAATACCCTAACACATACGGCAGGGAAAACTCAAACGGTTTTAGAAAATACTAAATATTTTCCTGCGGGGCATTGAAACAAAAACCTGAAGAAAAAAAAATAATTAAAATTTCTTTTCAATTCATTAGAATGCAAATAGCAAATCAGAGGCCGAAACAAAAGAAATATTCGAGAAAATACTTAACTTACTTTCTTAGCAAAATCGCCAAGATTGACCGCAATTGAAAAATGATTGCTTGCTCCGGCAAGATGGTAGCTTGCTCTTCCGTAACTGATAATAAACTTGCTGATTTTTAAACCAAAACCCAGTGACAATCCCACTGTTCTTGGGCGCGACTCAACAAGTAGTTCCTGCCTGCGCTGAAAATTATAGGAAACACGTAAATGAAAATTTTTCGAAAGAAGAATTTCGGTTCCCAATGTTATATGACGCAATGATTTTTGCCAAAAATTGTAATCAACAGGTTTATATTCTCCTGTAAGGGCATCATAATTCGTTTGATCATTCGGATCAATATAGGTGATGTTTGACTTTTCAAGGTGACGTGCGGTAACACTTATTCTTGCCGGAACATGCTGGAATTTTTTTGAAACTCCGGCAACCACTTCCACGGGTAATGGTTCGCGGTTTCCACTCACATAAGGTTTTAATTGTCCTCCGATATTTCGTGCAAGAACAGTGGCTGACCAACCTGATACTGTATCATGCAACATCGCACTTGCGTCAAGTGCAAGTCCCGATGAATTGACTATGTAATATTCACTATAGATTCCTTTGAGGTTTGCACCTATTGAAAATAGTTTATTTAATTGATATCCCCAACCAAAACTCAGGGCATAATCTGCAGCAGTAAAGTTCCCGCTTACAATACCTGTTTCATCTGTTTCCTTAAAATTTCCATAATTGGCATAGTGCATCCACACATCGAATGTTCCTTTTGTACCGAATGTTTTAGCAAAAGCAGCATCACCAAATTTCACTCCGTCAAAGTAGCTTACACCACTAAGCGAAAGATATTTGTCTGTAAGTATATTTAGTGCTGCGGGATTCTGTAACGCACAATTAAGATCATTGTCTTTAACGGTTATGAAAGTCCCGCCCATGGCAGCTATACGAGCTGAGGCAGGAATGTTGAGAAAAGAATATACAGCATTTCCGCCAACCTGGGCAAAAGCGAAAAGCGGCAGGTAAAAAAGAAGTATCGTAAGCTTATGTAAATATCTCATTGCGCAAAGTAAACAAAGTTTTATGGGATAGATAACGGCATGAGGTGAGATTTATTGAATAAAAGTGAAAATAAATTTTCCGAGCAAAATATCCTTTCTATTGAACTATTTTTTTTTCTTGTTATGTTAATTTATTTATATACTTTCGCCACCTATAAATTCAAATTAACATTTATATTTAAAATCCATTCGCAATGATTTCATTAGACAAGATTGTGAGCAGCAATTTAGAAATGCTCAAGAGTCAGGAAGCGGACTTATTAAAGTCCCTCAGCTTTGTACAAAAAGCAAAACAATTATTCCAGTCGCATTGGGGACCAACTCCGGCAGCGCCTGCAAAAAAGAGCAGCGGGAAAAAACGTGGCAGACCTGCGAAGTCGAAGAACAAACCGAAAGTAACAGTTGCCGCTCCTACAGTTGCTGCTCCTAAAGCAGCCGCTGTAACTAAACTCGCAGCACCTAAGGCGAAAAAGGCAGCAGCTAAAAAAGCAAAAGCAGCGCCAGCTAAAACCGGTGAGAAAAAGTCAAGCCATATTTCTAACATCATGACCATTTTAAATTCGGGTGATGGAATCGGTTCTGGCCAGTTAATAGATACTCTATTCAAGCAACAATCTGCGGACAAAGATATAAAGCACTTCCGCCTTTTAATTTATCCGGTGCTTACAAAAGCATACGCATCAAAAACGCTGCTTCTGAAAGACGGAAAAATTTATCTTCCGAAGTAATTAAGTCAGTAAAATAAATTGAAACCACAGGGATAGTTTTATCTCTGTGGTTTTTCTTTTGCGATCTTTGCAAAAAAAGCAGAGTATATCAGATATAGAATTTTAAGAAAGAGAAAAATATTTTGGAAGATCAATTAGAAATATACGGAGCGCGGGTTCACAACCTGAAAAATATTGATGTGGTGATGCCGCGTAATAAACTTGTCGTGATTACAGGTTTGAGCGGCAGTGGAAAGTCATCCCTCGCATTCGATACAATTTATGCGGAAGGTCAGCGGAGATACATGGAAAGTTTTTCTGCTTATGCGAGGCAATTTCTCGGAAGCATGGAGAGACCCGATGTAGATAAAATCACCGGATTGAGTCCGGTTATTTCTATTGAACAGAAAACCACGAACCTCAATCCGCGATCAACTGTAGGAACCATCACGGAGATTTATGATTTCCTGCGATTGCTTTATGCACGCGCATCAGAGGCATTCAGCTACGTGACAGGTGAGCGCATGGTGCGGTTGAGTGATGATCAGATTCTGAATCTTATCCTAGAACGGTTTTCAGGAAACAAAATAAAAATACTTGCTCCGCTTGTGCGCGCCCGTAAAGGACATTACCGTGATCTCTTCGAGCAGTTAAGTTCACAAGGATATTTAAAAGTGAGAGCGGACGGTAAAATTGTTGATCTGAAAAAAAATCTTCAACTTGATCGCTACAAGATTCACGATATTGAATTGTTGATTGATCAACCTGTGGCGAATGAAGAAAGCCGACAGCGCATTTCTGAATCACTTGCGCTTGCGATGAAGACGGGCAAGGGCACTGCACTAATTCTTGAAGGCGATGCAGAGAAAGAAAATTATTTCAGCCGCCATCTCATGTGCCCTACTTCCGGCATTTCGTATGATGAACCGCAGCCGAATACTTTTTCGTTTAACTCACCGTATGGCGCTTGCAGAAAATGCAACGGGCTTGGAACAATTTCAGAAGTTGATTTGAAAAGTATTATTCCTGATCCGAAGAAGAATATTAAAATGGGTGGCATTGTTCCGCTTGGTCTTCAAAAGGACAATTGGATTTTTAAGCAACTGATGTCGCTTGGGAGAAAATATAATTTCACATTATCTCAACCGATTGAAGAAATTCCGGAAGATGCGCTCAACGTAATTCTTTACGGAAGCGATGATGTGCTGAACGTGCAGATGGATTACAGCAGCGGTGGCGGTTATCACAACCTTGCTACGTTTGAAGGCATCGTGAACTTCATCATCAGTCAGGAAGCTGAGAGTGCGACAACTTCCATGAAGAAATGGATCCAAAGTTTCATGCAGGTAATTACATGTCCTGAATGTAGGGGTGCTCGTCTTAAGAAAGAATCTCTGTACTTCCGCGTTGATAACAAAAACATTTCCGAACTGGCATTGATGGACATTCAACAACTCAATGATTGGTTTGTTGATCTTGAAAAAAGAATTTCTGATCGTCAATTAAAGATCGGTGCGGAAGTGATAAAGGAAATACGAAAGCGGATAAAGTTTTTGCTTGATGTTGGTCTGGATTATCTCACACTAAATCGTCCGTCACAAAGTTTGAGCGGAGGAGAATCGCAGCGCATCCGGTTGGCAACACAAATCGGTTCGCAACTTGTTGGTGTGCTCTACATTCTTGATGAACCGAGCATTGGTTTGCATCAGCGCGATAATGTTCGTTTGATAAAATCGCTGAAGGATTTGCGTGATGCGGGCAACAGCGTGATTGTTGTTGAGCACGACAAAGAAACTATTCAACATGCTGACTATGTTATTGACCTTGGACCGGGAGCAGGAATTCACGGAGGTGTGGTGGTTGCTTCAGGAAATCCGGATACGTTGACAAAGCAACCGAGTCTGACTACAGATTATATAAACGGAATAAAAAATATTGACATTCCTAAAAAGCTTCGCAAGGGAACCGGAAAATTTCTTGAACTGAACGGGGCAAGAGGAAATAATCTGAAAAAGGTTTCCGTGAAATTTCCTCTGGGGAAATTTATTTGTGTAACAGGAGTTTCAGGCAGTGGCAAATCAACACTCATCAACGAAACGTTATATCCTATTCTCAATCAGTTTTTTTATAACTCTCATCAAAAGCCGCTTCCTTATTCTACTGTAGAAGGAATTGAACTTGTTGATAAAGTAATTGAGATTGATCAATCACCCATCGGAAGAACGCCACGAAGTAATCCTGCTACATACACAGGAGTATTTACTGACATCCGTTCATTGTTTGCAACGCTGCCGGAGAGCGCCATTCGCGGATACCAACCCGGAAGATTTTCTTTCAATGTAAAAAGCGGTCGCTGCGAAACATGCCAGGGTGGCGGCATGCGGGTTATCGAAATGAATTTTCTTCCCGATGTAAATGTGCTTTGCGAAACATGCAGAGGAAAACGTTACAACCGTGAGACGCTTGAAATACGTTACCGCGGAAAATCAATAAGCGATGTGCTTGACATGAGCATTGAGGATGCGTGTACATTTTTTGAAAAGATGCCAAACATTCTTCACAAAATAAAAACTTTGAAGGAAGTGGGGCTTGGTTACATCACACTCGGACAACAAAGCACTACGCTAAGTGGCGGTGAAGCACAGCGCGTAAAGCTTGCAACTGAACTGAGCAAGCGCGACACCGGAAATACTTTTTACATTCTTGATGAACCAACCACAGGATTGCATTTTGAAGATGTGCGCATTCTTCTCGAAGTGCTGAACCGTTTGGTTGATAAAGGGAACACCGTGCTCGTAATTGAACACAATATGGATGTGATAAAAGTTGCCGATTATATAATTGATCTCGGTCCGGAAGGCGGGGAACGTGGCGGCAGAATTGTTTGTGTTGGCACTCCGAAAGAGATTATAAAAAATAAAGATAGCATTACTGCTCAATATTTGCTGAAAGAGTTGGAAAGCTCACCACTTTTGAGAAACCTTCGGGCTAATTGACCGTTATGTCATTAAATAATAAGCTGTACTTGCTTCTGGGATTCCGAAACAAGTTCGGCATGACATTTCAGCTATGAATTTTGATGAACAAAGAATCCGCAGGGCTTTTGCCGATAAGGACTGGCAGGAAATAAAAACGCACGACACGTGGCAGATCTTTAAGATCATGGCGGAGTTTGTGGATGGTTTTGATAAGCTGAGCAAGATTGGACCGTGTGTTTCTATTTTCGGCTCGGCACGGACGAAACCTGAGCATCCTTTTTATCTTCTCGCAGAAGAAATTGCTTTCAAACTTACCAAGGAGGGATATGGAATCATTACCGGTGGTGGTCCCGGTATTATGGAAGCGGCAAACAAAGGCGCAAAGACAGCGGGAGGAAAATCTGTTGGTCTCAATATTGAATTGCCTTTTGAACAAAGCCACAATCCATACATTGATCACGACAAGTTGATAACGTTCGATTATTTCTTCGTGCGCAAACTCATGTTCATTAAATATGCGCAGGGCTTTGTAGTAATGCCCGGTGGCTTCGGCACTATGGACGAACTTTTTGAAGCGATGACATTGATACAAACAAAAAAGATCGGCAAGTTTCCGATTGTGCTGGTCGGAAAAGAATACTGGAACGGAATGATGACATGGATTAAGAACGTACTCATCACGGAAAAAATGGTTGACGAAAAAGACCTCAACCTTTTCTTTGTTGCCGACAATGCTGATGAAGCAGTTAGCCATATCAACAGTTTTTACTCAAAGTATTTGTTGAAGCCGAACTTTTAGATGGTTTGAGGTTTGTAAGTAACATTACTTTTTCACCGGAATCTCTTTCACAATCTTTCCCTTGTCGTAAATTATTTTTTTAACGAGCACTGAATCATCAGCGAATTCTTTCCATTCGCCCTGTTCATCGTTTTTATCAAACTGACCGATGCGTTTAATTTTTCCCTTGTCATTATACTCGCGCACTTCGCCCTGCAGAATGCCATTCACATAGGTGTATTCAAGAGAAAGAGCTCCACTTGCAGTGTACCATTTAGTAAGCCCGTTGCGTTGTCCGTTTTTCCAGTCACCTTCTTCCTGTGGTTTGCCATCTTCATAAAAAGTTTTTTTTGTTCCGTCAATCACCCCGTTGGTATAATTCTCAACTGCTTTCATTCGCCCCATGTTGTTCATGAGCGTGCGAGTGCCGTTCAGTTTTTCGTTTGAAAAGGTTTCGTCAGTAGTAACCATTCCGTTTGTTCCGAATAGAATGTTTGCTCCATTCAGAACTCCCTCTCTATATTCAGTGAGTTTTGAAAGCTGACCGTTCCCGTTTTCATAAAAGCGCCATGCACCGTCCCGCTTGCCGCTAAGCAATGTACCCTGGGCAGTGATGTTGCTTTTGTAATTGCGTATGACAAGATATTCGCGGCTCGGGTTTTTAGGATCAACAGTTCGCAATGTATCGTCAGTAGAATGGTATGTAACTTTTTGAGCAGAGAGTTCAAAAGTTGTAAATGTCAATAAAAGCAGAAATATTTTTTTCATAGCAATGAATTATTTTAGAGATGCAAATGTAATTTTTCCGCAGATTTGCTCCCTGTATATTTTTAAGTACTTCATCAAACTTTAATCGCGTGAATTTTCTTATCAGAAAAGCAACGGCTGAAGAAGCCGAAATAATTTCCGAAATCGGACGGAAAACTTTTTATGAAACATGGAAAAGCGTAAACACCGAAGAGGATTTGCAACTATATATGCGCAAATCATTCGATCTCGAAAAATTAAAGATTGAATTGGCTGATTTATCCACCAATATATTTCTTCTTGCTTATGTGAATGATGAACTTGCCGGTTATGCAAAACTCCGGAATGACAGAACTTACCCGCAGCTAGAAGGAACGCGCCCGCTCGAAATGGAACGTATTTATGTGCTGAAGAAATTTCACGATAAGAAGATAGGCAAGGCACTGATGGATGAAACAATCAACATTGCAAAGGAGGGGAAATATGAATGGCTCTGGCTTGGTGTGAATCAGGAAAACTACAAGGCGATTAACTTCTACGAGCGTTATGGCTTTGAAGTGTTCGGTAAAAAGAAATTTATACTCGGCACTGCAGTGGATGAAGATTTTTTGATGAAGGTAAAAATCAGTTCTAAGATGTGAGACATGAGATTTGAGAAGTGCAGTGCAAAATATTTACCACTTATAGTAATTACCTGATCACTCAATTACCATAATTAGCCAATCCCCATTATATTCGCGCCATGAAAAAACAACTTTTGGTTTTCTCGTTTTGTTTGATTATGCTTTCATTGAAGGCACAAACGTTTCAAGTCTTTAAGGGCGATACTATCAACCACAGGGATGCCGAGGGCTTGCAGCAGGGGGTATGGAGAAAATATTACAAGAATGACCAGCTTGCTTCTGAAATGTTTTTCAAACACGGACGGCATGTGGACACATTCAAAACATGGAGTGAAGAAGGAAAGATTCAATCGCAGGTTACTTTCAGAGGAGCCACTGAAATTGGAGATGCTGTAATGTATTATGCTGATGGGTCGCCCAAAGCAAAAGGAAAATACATCAATAAAATGAAAGATAGCACGTGGACTTATTTTGACGGGCAGGGGAAACTTGAAGCAACAGAATATTATGTGAAGGGAAAACAGGAAGGTCTCTGGAAAACATTTTATCCGGATGGAAAAGTTGCTGATGAAACGATTTACAAAAACGGAGTGAAGAACGGACCTCATCGGGAATTTTTTCCTGACGGCACTCAGAAACTGACGTCCACAAACAAGAACGGAGAGTATGAAGGTATGGTAACTATCATGAATCCCGGAGGAAAAATATGGATGCAGGGAAAATATGTAGCCGGACTTCGTGATGGAAAATGGATAGTGAACAAAGAGGATGGCTCTCTTGACCGTGAGGACATCTACAAAAAAGGGAAGCTCACCAATCCCGTTTTTGAGAAAGAAGAAAGAATTGAAGAAAAAGATATTCAAACTCCGGAGAAATAAAATTTGTCAGGTAACTGATGATTGTTATTCCGGAACTCATTACACTAATTTACTAATTACTCAACCGCGAACGCATGGGAAGAGCATTTGAAAAACGAAAACACAAAATGTTTGCCCGCTATGATAAAATGGCGAAGGCATTTACGCGCATCGGAAAAGATATTGCCATTGCTGTGAAGCAGGGTGGACCGGATGTGGACGGCAATTCGCGCTTACGCGCTGCCGTTCAAAATGCAAAGGCATTGAATATGCCAAAGGACAGGATTGATGGTGCTATCAAACGTGCGTCTTCAAAGGATGAAGTAGGGCTTGAGGAATTTGTGTATGAAGGTTACGGTCCCGGAGGTGTTGCTATTGTGGTGGAATGTGCATCTGATAATCCTACACGCACGGTTGCAAATGTGCGCATGCATTTCAGCCGCGGCAACGGTACGCTTGGTAAAACCGGCTCGCTCGATTTTCTCTTCGACCGCAAAGGAGTTTTCCGCATTGCGAAATCAGACAAAATAAATCCGGAAGAACTCGAACTTGAACTTATTGACTTCGGATTAGATAAAATGGAAGTGGAAGAAAATGAAGTTATCATTTATGCAACGTTCACTGAGTTCGGAAAAATGCAGAAAGCACTTGAAGACCACGGCATACCTGTAACAAAATCATCACTGGAACGCATTCCAAATTCTTTTGCCGAAGTAAGCGAGCACCAGATGGATGAAGTGCTTGAGCTAGTCGAGAAGTTTGAAGAAGATGATGATGTGCAGGCGGTGTATCATAACTTGAAATAGGTTCGGTGTTTTCAGATCAATCAGCCACCAATCATTTCGCTCAACTATTCCTTTTCATACTTAATGTTTTTCCCCATCGTTCCCCACAAGCGTTTCAGAAAAGATTGACGGTCTATCAGAGAAACAAAATTATTTACATGTGCTGATGTGGCATCAATGAGCGGATCGTCTTGCGGCATTGCGGCTACAGAATCTTCCTGCATCGGCAGGCATTTTATATCAACATCAATTTTTCGTTTCATCTTCGGAAGAAAAGAGAAGAGTGTTCTTGATTGAAACCTATCCGTTGCCAATGCAACTTTCCTGAACCCATTCTTTTTCGCAAGTAAACAACCGTAATAGACATTCTCAGTGCTGTGTTCCGCCTGCGGTTCAATAAAAATATTTTCCGGCTTCACTCCAAGTTTCTCAGCATATAGCGACATTATTTTTCCCTCTATGTAGGGTGAGTACACACTCGATCCTGAATAAATTATATTTTTCGCAAACCCATGCCTGTAAAGCCAGACAGACCAGAGCACTCTTCCTTTCATGATGTAACTCCAGTTTCCGTTTTCGAAAGGCACACCGGGAACGATGATGGCATCGTAAGGTTGAAGTTTTATATCTTTTTCATAACGCACCCGCGAATTGAAAAACATGCCCCCGCATGAGAAAAGACCAATGAGAAGAATAACTGATAGAAGAACAGCGGAAGCGGGGAGGAGCTTTTTAAACATGGTGAGCAAAAGTATTTAAGGAAATGGAACTTGGGAAATTTGTTGCGAGGAGATGAACAGATTTCAGATTTTAATAAAATAAAAAACCACTCAAGCATTTGCCTGAGTGGTGCTTTTTTGAACTTCGCGCAGCTATCCTGCGCAACCTGCTAACCAACTATTATCAGCATCCGGAGCAGAAGCCGGATGAGTTTCCTTTGTGATCCGCTACATCGAGAAGATGAGAATCTATATTGCTGCATTTATCTTTGCTTTCAACATTGTCTGCAGTGTTACCAGATAAAATAACAGAGCTGCAGCCCGTAACTTTGCTGTCCACTTTCAAGGCACGCACATCTAATTTAATTTGTGCGCCTTCTTTTGCCCTGATCGTTAGGATATCTGAATCCACATGACCGGAGCAATCCACTCTTGTCTTTCCGCTTACTTCCAGCAAAACCACATTATCTACGTTTATCATTAGACGTGTCTTGCTGTCGCTCTTCCTCACATTTGTTTGATAGACAAATAAGGTGTCGTTCCGGAGCCAGGTAATTGTGTTGTCGAGCTGGTAATTCGTTCCCTCGACGGAAATTCCCGGCATTTCGTCCTGAACGATTTTGACATTCATTTCACCTTTTATATTAATGAAATGATAGGGCTTGGAGGTTCTTGCTTCTGTTACAATAACATTGTTATCGTTTTTTTGCGCAATAATTGCCGTTGCAGATGTTATTAACATCACAACCAGAAGGAGGATTTTCTTTTTCATTTTTTATTATTTTTACTAGTTAATAATTGTTTTAATTACGGGTCAAAAGTATAACCATCGTGGACTACCTTTGTAGTCCGGATTTTAGATAACAGATAGTCCACCTATGCTACCCTGGAAAACCATTATTACGATTCAGAAATCTTCTGAGCGCTCTGTGTACCTCCAACTTGCCGATGCAGTGATCACAGAAATAAAACACGGCATCCTGAAACCAGCTACTAAAATACCCGGCACGAGAGCCATGGCAGAGGCCTTGAATCTTAACCGCCAGACGGTGGTGAAAGCGTATGATGAATTGTATGCACAGGGATGGCTGGAATTAATTCCATCACAGGGAACTTTTGTAAGTGAGCATTTGCCGGAAGTAAAGCCGAGAAAATTCAGCGCTGAAAAAGACGAACCCGTTCATCCTGATAAGACCGGTTACTCATTCAAAGTAAATTCTTCAGTTCATGCTCCCGCAAAACCAAACCGCCACATTAACGGATTTCATGACGGACCTGATGTGCGCCTCGTTCCTGCCGATCTGCTTGCCAGGGGATATAAGAGTGTTCTCAGCAGAAGGAGCGGGCGGCTCTTGCTTTCCTACATTGATGTGGAGGGCAGTCCAACCGTAAGAAAGGCGATTTCCAATTATCTGAATTCATCACGTGGATTGCAAACAGATGAAAGCAATATTTTAATGGCGCGCGGTACGCAGATGGCAATGTTTATGCTGGGGCATGTATTATTTTCAAAAGATGACCTGGTAATTACTGCGGAGATTGGATTCCGATATGCTGAATTAACGTTTATGCACGCTGGTGCAAAATTTGTTCGTGTGCCTGTAGATGATGAGGGCATTGATGTAGATGCAGTAGAGAAAGTATGCCGCAGAAAAAAAATAAGAGCGCTCTATGTTACATCGCACCATCATTACCCGACAACAGTAACACTTAGTGCATCGCGCAGAATGAAATTGCTGCAGCTTGCCGAAAAATACGGCTTCATTATTATTGAAGATGATTACGATTACGAGTTTCACTACGAGAGCAGTCCCATACTTCCACTTGCAAGTGCAGACCGAAACGGAATGGTTGTTTACATCGGTTCGTTCAGCAAAACAATCTCTCCCGGAATTCGAATGGGATATATTGCCGCGCCACCAAACCTCATCACTGAGCTGGCGAAACTCAGAATGTTAATAGATGTGCAGGGAGATGCCGTGATGGAACAGGTTATTGCAGAACTTTTAAACGAAGGTGAAATACGCAGACACATGAAAAAGGCATTGAAAGTCTATCGCGAGCGCAGAGATTTTATGTGCTCAATGCTTAAGGAAAAACTTGGTGACGTTATTCACTTCGATATTCCGCAGGGAGGACTTTCCATCTGGGCACAATACGATAAACGCATTCCCGTTCTTGAACTCTCCGACCTGCTCCTGAAAAAAGAAGTTATTCTCTCCAAAGGATTGCTTCACGATATATCAGCCCGCAAAAAATTAAACGCTACCCGGATGGGATTCGGATGGATGAACCTCCGCGAAGCCGAAAAAGCAGTTTTGATTTTGCAGGATACGATAAAGAAGATGTAGGGACGGTAGGTTTTTGTGACTACCATTTTCCAAAAAATTGAAAAGATTCTGAAGAAGCTATATTAAGGGCTTTGGAAATTATGTAAGATTTCTACAGGATTTTGAAAAATATGGTTTCCCACAAAGTTTCCCACGGTTGAAACCGTGGGCTATGCAACTCCAGAAATTTGAATTTATACCGGCAAGTGTTTCCCCGAAAAATCGGGACATGGGCGAATTGCCTGGAGATGGGTTCAAAAAGCGCGAGAACCTTACAAGAAGAATTTGATGCAGGGATGCGGAATTTTTGAAAATTTATGTGTTGCAATGAAAAAACAAACGAGAAATAATGAACGGGGACATAAAATCTTACAAAAATGGATTTGAGAAATTTGAGTAGTGATGCGAAAATAAGGGGTCAAAATATGAGGGAATCAGAAATAAGGAGTTGGCAAGGAGGAAAAAGTATCTGGCAAGTCGTGATAAGGAGTTGGCAAGGAAGAAAAAGTATCTGGCAAGGCGTAATAAGGAGTTGGCATGGAAGAAAAAGCATCTGGCAAGTCGTAATAAGGAGCTGGCATGGAAGAAAAAGTATCTGGCAAGTCGTAATAAGGAGCTGGCATGGAAGAAAAAGTATCTGGCATCTCGTGATAAGGAGTTGGCAAGGAAGAAAAAGTATCTGGCAAGTCGTGATAAGGAGCTGGCAAGGAAGAAAAAGTATCTGGCAAGTCGTGATAAGGAGTTGGCATGGAAGAAAAAGTATCTGGCATGTCGTGATAAGGAGTTGGCAAGGAAGAAAAAATATCTGGCATGTCGTGATAAGGAGTTGGCAAGGAAGAAAAAATATCTGGCAAGCCGCGATAAGGGGGTCTGTTCAACAAACTGTGTCAGGTTAAAAATAAATACATTTGCTAGTTGAGTAAAACGTAAGATGGTGCGCGGGAAATTGGATGGCAGTGCAGGGGGCTCGGGAGGTGGGTGCTGATAATGAGCCAGAAAAGCAGGTCAGAATGTGGTAAGTTCTGACCAGGTATGCTGAAAGATGGCTTACCTAGGGCGGAATTATTCTACTATCAACTTTTTAACTAATCTCTCTTTTTCTGTCTCAAGCAAAACGATATAGGTTCCGGCTGTAAAATTGTCGCAGCGAAGGTCTTTTGTATAATATTGAGAAGTAAGCGAACCGCTCTCTGAAAAAACTTCTTTGCCGGTAATATCTACAATGTGCAAGCCATAATTTCTGCCTGATAAACCGGAAGCATTGATAAAAGCAGTTTGCCAATCAGGATGATAAAAGACATTGAGTTGAGCAGTAGATTTTGATTCGATACTTTTAACTTGATTTGGATAACCTAGCGTATCGCAAAGTGAGCCGCCAAGTGCAGGCAGATTGTAGTCAGGGTTGTTGGGCAAGTCATAATATGTTCGCTTACCTCCGAGATAAAAACTGAATGGCTGAAAATCACATGTTGTTCCAAGTGCATTCGGATTATTGATTACGCTCAGGTTCATGTTATACATGTTGTAAGCTATTGATGAATCGGAGTAAGGATAATTAAAATTCATTCCGTCATGCCATGCAAAACTCCAATAAATTTTATTGTCGGGCGCAAGGCGTAAAAACCCCCCTTCATTCACCGGATAATTAATAGCTGCTATAATTTGTTCCGATGACGTAATGTTTGCAGCCGTCAAATCATATTGGAAGATTCGCGAAATTGTAGACTGCGAGGAGGTATATAATACAGAATCGTTAGGCGAAAACTCTGCTCCCACTGTCCATGGGTAAGGAGGAGTTGAGATAGCGGGCTTTATGCTCAATGGGTTGCTGATGATTCCAGTGCAACGATCAAAATCATAAAGCTCAAGCAAGCCGGAAGGGTCAGCATATACGATCTTATCGCCACGATGCGAAAACCTTAAAGAACCAAGTACAGAATTTCCGGGGTCTCCTACAGTTTGAATGAAGGGACCTTGAATCCCTGCCGGACTAACGCTGAACAAATAGAATTCATTTGTTGGAGTACCTCCTATTTCTAAATAGCAAGGTCTTCCGACTATCCACCAATCTCTGCCATTGCCCTGTTTCATAGCTGAAATCCCATAGAACATATTAGTGTCATTAAGTTGTATGTTTTTTTGCATAATTGCTCCTCTACCGGTGTCCTGATTCATGTCAATAACGTTGTAGTATAATCCCGGGTATGTATATGAAGAAAGGTTAAAAAGATAAAACTTTGAGGAGTCAGTTGGGAATGGGGTAATTAGTAGTTGCTCGTATCCTATATCCCCAATCAGTGAATCTCCGTTTGCCATAGTCACATGGTTTTTATTTTCAACTTTTTGGGCGCAATAGCATGGAGCGGTGTTCCACCATAAATTCCAATCACTATGAGCATAAAACAACAGATGATCTGCACTATCAGCAATGGAACAACAACTCCCACGGCTATCACCTGAAGTGGGAAAGGTCACCGGGTTATTCGGATTTGAAAAATCAATCCCTGCACTATCCCCAAAACACCAAACGCGATTGCTGAATTGTGCAGAAAGCACCAACGGCAAAAACAAAACGCAGAGAAGAAAAAGTTTTTTTATCAAGCGATGATTATTTGATTCATCAAAGCTAGGGAAAAAAGAGAACAGTATTTGCAACAGTGATTGTGTGCGAGTGCGTCAATTACTCGTGGTAATTAAAAATCTTATGTCCGCCTTCTTTCAGGTATTTATCTTTACGGAACAAATTCAAATCGGATTGCATCATTTCTTTAACGAGCATGTTGAGATCGTACTTCGGTTTCCAGTTTAGTTTTGTATGTGCCTTGGTAGGGTCGCCCATCAGGAGATCAACTTCCGTGGGGCGGAAGTAATGCGGGTCAATGCTCATCACCAGTTTTCCTTTTTCCAACTGAAACTCTTTGTTGCTGCATGCTTTTACGAATGCTTTTTCATCCACGCCTTTTCCTTTAAACTCGAGTTCGATACCGACTTCTGCAAAAGACAATTTTAAAAACTCGCGCACGGGAGTGGTTACCCCGGTTGCTATTACAAAATCTTCAGGAGTAGTTTGCTGAAGCATGAGGTACATTGCTTCCACGTAATCTTTGGCATGTCCCCAATCGCGTTTGGAATCAATGTTGCCAAGAAATACCTGCTGCTGCAAGCCAAGAGCAATGCGGGAAACAGCGCGCGTAATCTTGCGCGACACGAACGTTTCTCCGCGCATGGGCGATTCGTGGTTGAATAAAATTCCGTTCACGGCAAACATGTTGTATGCTTCGCGGTAATTCACGGTAATCCAATAAGCATAAAGTTTTGCGACACCATAAGGCGAGCGCGGATAGAACGGGGTTTTTTCTGACTGCGGAACTTGCTGCACTAATCCGTACAACTCGCTTGTTGATGCCTGATAGACTTTTGATTTCTGAGTCATGCCGAGCAAACGCACAGCTTCGAGAATTCTCAGCGTACCGATGCCGTCAGCATTGGCGGTGTATTCAGGGGTTTCAAAACTAACTTTCACATGACTCATGGCACCGAGGTTGTAAATTTCATCGGGCTGTGTTTCCTGAATGATGCGGATGATGTTGGTAGAGTCTGTGAGGTCTCCATAGTGCATCTCGAACCGGATGTTGTTTTCGTGCAAATCCTGGTAAAGATGCTCCACACGCTCTGTATTGAAGAGCGAACTTCTGCGCTTGATGCCGTGAACTCTGTAACCTTTATTCAAAAGAAATTCTGCCAGATACGCTCCGTCCTGCCCGGTAATACCTGTAATTAGTGCTACTTTCATAATGATGATTTACGTGCTGAAATAGTTTTCAAAAGTACAAAGAATAAAGTGCAGAGGAGGAGAATAGTTTGTCAATATCAACATTGTGTGTTCGGAAAGCAACTTATCAGTTTGAAAAAAATCATCATCAACGAATACGAATGGGATCGAATCTACGAATGAAAACAGATTTGTAAATTCGTTTTGATTCGTATTCGTTGATGAACAGGATAAAACCAACTGAGACACTACCGTTCAGATAATATTGACGATGGGTGAAAGTTTTTTAGTTTATTCGCGAAACTATTTTTAAGAATGAAACTGGTATTCGCCACCAACAACAAACACAAACTCGAAGAAGTAAAAAAGATTTTACCCGCTTCCTTTGAACTGCTCACGCTTGATGACATTGGTTGTGATGAGGACTTGCCCGAAACCGGAAATACGTTTGCAAAAAATGCGGAGGAGAAAGCGCAATACGTTTACCGCAAATACGGCTACGATTGTTTTGCTGATGATTCTGGCCTGGAAGTGGAAGCACTTGGCGGAAGACCGGGCGTTTACTCTGCGCGCTTTTCAGGAGCGCACGGCAACTCTTCAGAAAACATTAAAAAGGTTTTAATAGAATTATCCGGAGAGGAAAACCGCAGAGCAAAATTCCGCACGGTGATTGCGCTCATTAGAAAAGATGAAACACTTTTTTTTGAAGGAGAAATAAAAGGTGAAATAACATTGACGGAAAGAGGAGCAAATGGCTTCGGTTACGATCCTGTTTTTGTGCCGGATGGTTTTCATATCACCTTTGCTGAAATGAATGCTGCTTTGAAAAATAAAATAAGTCACCGCGCAATTGCAGTGCAGAAACTTGCAGAGTATCTTACTAAGATTAGCCCCGAATGATTCTTTGCTTCGTTCGTCATACTTTGTTTTCTTTGCAGCCCCTTAAATTTCTTTGGGGCATTAGCTCAGCTGGCTAGAGCGTTTGCATGGCATGCAAAAGGTCATCGGTTCGACTCCGATATGCTCCACAAAAAATTACCAAATAAAAATTGTTTAGGAATAATTTTACACGTTAAACCTGAAGTGCATTACATCGCCATCGCCAACGATGTATTCTTTTCCTTCAATATTTAATTTGCCCGCATCGCGGCAGGCGCTTTCGGAACCGAGTGTGATGAAGTCGTTGTACTTAATCACTTCAGCTTTGATAAAACCTTTTTCAAAGTCCGTATGAATTACACTTGCTGCCTGTGGTGCTGTCATGCCCTGATGAATCGTCCACGCACGAACTTCCTTTTCACCTGCTGTGAAATAAGTAGAAAGATTTAAAAGGCGATATGCTGCTTTGATTAATTTGCTTACACCAGATTCTGTCAAACCAAGATCGCTCAAAAACATTTCACGTTCTTCAAAAGTATCGAGTTGAGTGATCTCTGCCTCAATGGCCGCAGCAATCACAAGCACTTCTGCTTTCTCTGCACTCACGGATGCTTTCAATTGATCAACATAGTTGTTTCCTGACACGACACTTTTCTCATCTACATTGCAAACGTACAGAACAGGTTTTGCAGTGAGAAGAAAAAGATCTTCAATAAATTTGCTGTCATCAGCAGTTACAGGCGCTGATCGTCCGGGCTTTCCTGATTCAAGATGTGCTTTGTAAATGGTCAACACTTCGATGGCTTTCTTCGCATCTTTATCTGTTCCTGCTTTTGCATTCTTTTCTGACTTCGAAATTTTTTTTACGACTGCATCAAGGTCTTTCAGTTGCAGTTCCGTGTCAATAGTTTCTTTGTCACGAACGGGATTTATGTTTCCATCTACATGCACCACATTCGGATCGTCAAAGCAACGGATAACATGAATGATTGCATCGCACTCTCTGATGTTACTGAGAAACTGATTTCCCAATCCTTCGCCTTTGCTTGCGCCTTTCACCAATCCTGCAATGTCAACGATCTCGATAACAGTTGGCACAACGCGCTGCGGCTTCACCAATGTTTCCAATTTATTGAGGCGTTCATCTGGAACTGTAATCACTCCCACGTTCGGTTCAATTGTGCAAAAAGGAAAATTAGCTGCCTGTGCTTTTGCATTACTCAAACAGTTGAAGAGTGTTGATTTGCCGACATTAGGTAAGCCGACTATACCACATTTTAATCCCATAATGTTACATCAACGAATACGAATCAAAGCGAATTTACGAATTAGAAACATCAATGTGTTCGCTTTAAAAGTATTGCTGTAATTTAATTATTTATTATCCTCATTTATATTAACTATTCTTTTGTAAACAACACTGTCTTTGGTGAAGTTGATAAGAATCGCCAATTTTAGTTTCGATGTTCTGAGATATTCCAAAACCTGATCAACATGCTGTTTGGAAAAACGATTGTCATTTTTCAATTCAATGATTACCTTTTCATCAATAAGAAAATCGAAAAACATTTTCCCGATTATTTTATCCTTAAACTTTAGAGGAAAATACAGTTGCCCTTTAAAAGGAATATTTTTACTTTTAAGAGATTCACAATATGCCCGCTGATAATATTTTTCGTGATGACCGAAACCAAGTTCATTGAAAACATCATACGCGCACCCGATGAGTTGATAACTCAATTCAGGATAAAGCAAATCAGGTCTCTTTACTGTCGCTGGCATTCGTCAGACAATTCTTGGATCTTGAAATTCGTATATTCGTCTTGATTTGTATTCGTTGATGGCGCAACCTTCATTCGTAAATTCGTACCTATTCGTATTCGTTGATTATCTTACGCATTCGCCCCATGACAGTTCTTGTACTTCTTCCCGCTACCACACGGACAAGGATCATTGCGCCCGATTTTTTGCTCCACACGAACGGGTTGCACACGTTGAGGTGGTGGAGGCGCTGCATTCGGAATTCCGGTTGAACTTACATTTTGCCGTTGTGCCGCATCCGCCTTGCTTGCATTGAGGCGACTCATGTCTGTGCGTTGAGGAGTTTTTGCTTCACGCACCTGCGATGGATCCTGCTGAGGAATTACTCCTTTGAATAAAAACGAAACGATCTCTTTGTTCACTCTGTCCATCATCTGTTTGAAAAGTTCAAACGATTCAAACTTGTAAATAAGCAGCGGATCTTTTTGCTCGTATACTGCGTTCTGCACAGATTGTTTCAAATCGTCCATCTCACGAAGGTGTTCTTTCCACGCATCATCAATCATTGAGGTGGTGATGCTTCGTTCAAATGCTGAAACCAATTCGCGACCGTTGGTGTCGTAACTCTTTTTCAGATTGGCGATGATCTGTATTCCTTTCATCCCATCTGTGAACGGAACCACAATGTTCTGAATGTTTCCTCCTTGATTTGTGAACACATCAGTCACAAACGGACGTGTGCGTTCCATCAGCATTTGCGATTTGTGCTTGTAGTATCGTTGCGATTCAGCAAAAACTTTATCAGCGATCACCTCAGGTTTTTCGTTCATGAATTCCTGATCGGTAACAGGGCTTTCAATGGAAAGCAATCTTAGCAGATCAAGTTTGAATTCCTCGAAGTTGCGCTGCTCCTGATATTCGCTTGTGATTGATTCGCACACATCGCTCATCATGTTGTTGATGTCAATGCTCAATCGCTCTCCGAAGATGGCATGTCTGCGCTTTGTATAAATCACTTCGCGCTGCGCATTCATCACGTCATCGTATTCGATCAATCGTTTACGGATACCGAAATTATTTTCTTCTACTTTCCTTTGAGCACGTTCAATGCTTGATGTGATCATGCTGTGCTGAATCACCTCGCCTTCTTCAATGCCCATGCGATCCATGAGTTTTGAAATACGCTCGCTGCCGAACATGCGCATCAGATCATCTTCAAGCGAAACATAAAACTGCGATGTACCCGGATCGCCCTGACGACCTGCGCGACCCCGCAACTGGCGATCCACTCTTCGCGATTCGTGTTTCTCTGTACCAACGATTGCAAGACCTCCCGCAGCTACAACACCAGGTCCAAGTTTAATATCCGTTCCGCGACCTGCCATGTTTGTTGCAATGGTTACGGTGCCTGCCAGTCCTGCTTCGGCAACAATCTGCGCTTCGCGCTGGTGTTGTTTTGCATTCAATACATTGTGCTTGATGTTGCGCAGCTTCAACATTCGGCTTAGTAACTCTGACGTTTCAACGGATGTAGTTCCCATCAGCACTGGTCGTCCTGCTTTGGTGAGGGCATCAATCTCTTCGATCACTGCATTGTATTTCTCGCGCTTGGTTTTGTAAACTTTATCTTCTCCGTCTTTGCGTGTTACAGGTTTGTTGGTAGGAATAGAAACAACATCGAGCTTGTAAATATCCCACAACTCTTTCGCTTCTGTCTCCGCAGTGCCCGTCATACCAGCCAACTTGTGATACATGCGGAAATAATTCTGCAGCGTTATGGTTGCATACGTTTGCGTGCTTGCTTCCACTTTTACATTTTCTTTCGCTTCAATCGCCTGGTGAAGTCCTTCGGAATATCTTCTGCCTTCCATCACCCGACCTGTCTGCTCATCAACAATTTTTACCTTTCCGTCAACGATGATGTATTCCACATCCAATTCAAAAAGCGTGTATGCCTTCAGCAATTGATTTACCGTGTGTATGCGTTCGCTCTTGATGGCGAAGTCGCGCATCAGGTCATCTTTCTTAGTCAGTTTTTCTTCCGCAGATAAATTTGATTTCTCAATCTCTGCAACCATTGAACCCACATCAGGCAGCATGAAAAAGTTTTTATCATCTACATTCTTCGAGAGAATCTCCAAACCTTTTTCTGTAAGTTCAATGCTGTTGTTCTTTTCATCAATATGAAAATAAAGTTCAGCATCTACTTTGTGCATTTCCTTTTGCTGATCCTGCAAGTGATGGTTTTCACTCTTGCGCATGATCTCTTTCACGCCCTGCTCTCCGAGTAATTTTATGAGCGCTTTTGTTTTCGGCAATCCGCGTTGTGCACGGAATAAAAGCAGTCCTGCTTCGGCTTCTTTCTTTGGATCGCCAACAATTTTTCGTGCATCAGCAATTACGGTGCTGATGTAATCGCGCTGCGCTTTTATAAGCTGCTCAACTTTCGGTTTGTAAGTATCAAACTCATGATGATCGCCTTTTGGCGTAGGTCCTGAAATGATGAGCGGAGTTCGTGCATCATCAATCAACACACTGTCCACTTCATCCACGATGGCGTAGTGATGCCCGCGCTGCACCATATCTTCAGCGGTGCGCGCCATGTTGTCACGCAGGTAATCGAAGCCGAATTCATTATTGGTTCCGTAGGTAATATCTGCGAGGTATGCTTTTCTGCGCTCGGGAGAATTGGGTTCGTGCTTGTCAATGCAGTCAACAGTGAGTCCTAGAAATTCGAAAATCGTTCCGTTCCACTCGCTGTCGCGCCTGGAGAGATAGTCGTTCACAGTAACAACATGTACACCCCGACCTGCAAGCGCATTGAGATAAAGCGGAAGCGTTGCCACCAATGTTTTTCCTTCGCCTGTTGCCATCTCGGCAATTTTTCCCTGGTGAAGAACGGTACCGCCAATGAGCTGCACATCGTAGTGAACCATGTTCCACGTAACCATGTTGCCTGCTGCCATCCATGAGTTGCTGAAAACGGCTTCATCGCCCTCAATCTTTACGTGATCGCGTTTGGCGGCAAGGTTGCGGTCGTGCTCGGCTGCAGTGGCGCGCAGTTCGGTATTTTCAGTAAAGCGCTTTGCAACTTCTTTTACCACGGCAAATGCTTCGGGCAAAAGTTCGATTAAAATTTCTTCTGTTTGTTTGTTGCGGTCTTTCTTCAGCGCATCTACGTTGCGGTAGAGTTCTTCCTTCTCGTGCAGCGGCATCTCCGTATCATTTTCCGCCTGTGCTTCGAGGGTGGAAATTTCGGCTTCAATATCTTTGAGGTGTTCGGCTATCCGTTGTTTGAAAGCGGTCGTTTTTTCGCGAAGCTCGTTGTTGCTCAGTGACTGCAAACGGGCAAACTCTGCATTCACCTTGGGCACGAAGGGATTGAGTTCCTTCATATCGCGGTCTTTTTTGCTGCCGAAAATTCCGCCAATGGCTTTATTAAGTATTCCGATCATTTTATTTGGTAAAAAAGGAGCGCGAAAGTACGATTAAAAACCGTAAAAAAGAGTTGAGTACCCTCTGTAATTTTTTCCTTAGCTTTGATGAATCAAATAATCATCGCTTGATGAAAAAAGCATTTCTACTTTTTCTTCTTCTTATTTCTTTCTTCACAATTAAAATTGCTGCACAGCAAGCTGGATCACTAGATACAACATTTGGTGTGGGAGGAAAAGTGCTTTTGAATGTTCCAGGTGGAAGTAGTGCAATTGCTTTACAGGCCGATGGGAAAATCGTGGTCGCTGGGGCACATTTGGTGGGAAGATTAAATACTGATGGTAGTTTAGATACAAGTTTCAATCATGTTGGTTGGGATACAATTAGCGCAGTAGATTTTTCTGATGTGGCAATTCAATCCGATGGAAAGATAGTGGCTGTGGGTACAGGGGCAGCTCGCTTCATGGTGGACGGAAGTTTAGATACAACATTTGGTGTGGGAGGTATTGCCAACTTTAATTATTGTGGAGTTCCAAAATTTGTAATTCAGCCAAACGGTAAATTAATCATACTTAATAAAACCACAACCACTTGCGAAGGGGGATTTTTTTTAACAAGATTAAATAGTAACGGTGCTGTCGATTTGTTTTTTGGAACGAGTGGATATGTAAGCACTATACCATTTGGAAACGAAGACTGTTCTGCTGGCTATGATTTATTATTGCAATCGGATGGAAAAATTATTGTTGTGGGTTATTTTCTTGATTGTCCCCCCGGAACCAATATTGTTTGGGGTGCCCCTGCAATTCTCAGATATAACGATAATGGTCATTTAGATACAACATTTGGGCAAGGCGGATTAATTGGAGCTTCAGCATTGCAATGGATGGAAATTCCCCAATATAATTTTGTTGCTTTAACAAGTAGTGGGAATCTTGCATTATCATATCTTTCAACATGGGGAGCCTATTGGTCACTAGAAGTAGTAACTTTTTTTGACAACGGATTGCCAGATGACTACGGTAATGCGGTGCTTGATACAACAATGTACCCTCAGGATTTAGCAGCACAATCAGATAAAAAGATTGTTGCGGTTTGCATACCTTTTAATCGAAGTGATTTTGGGTTAATAAGATGCCACAATGGTTTGGATAGTAGTTTTGGTACTGGAGGAATTGTAATAACAGATTTTGGAAGTAATTCTGAACAAGCAAACTCATTGGTCATTCAACCAGATGGAAAAATAGTTGTGGTGGGATATTCAGGAAGCAATCTTGCCTTAGCCCGCTACCTCAACTGCGGTGGCACTTATTCCACATCAAGTCCGTGCAATGCAACCTGTAATGGGTCCATCTCAATTGCTACCACATTTGGAGTTTCACCTTTCAATTATTTATGGTCAACAGGAGAGACCTCTTCAACTATTGATTCTCTCTGCGCAGGAACTTATTCTGTAACCATGTCGGATAGCAACGGCTGCATTTCCAATTACAATATTACTCTCAGTGTCCCCAATGCAACTGCGCAATCATCACCAACTCTTTGTTACGGCACATGTTCCGGTACCGCAACGGCAACATTAAGTGGCGGCACTCTACCATTTACTTATTTGTGGAGCAATGGAGATACAACAGATACCTCCTTCAATCTTTGTGGGGGTATTCATTCAGTAATTATTGAGGATGCACATCAATGTACTGATTCGGTCAATGTAACCGTAAATGAAGCAGCGCCAATATCGGTCACAACTTTCGCTCGTCACAATCCAACCTGCATAGGGTGTTCGGATGGTTACTTTGTTTTAAATATATCAGGAGGTGTACTTCCATATACTATTACCTGGCTGCCCCCTAATGGAAATCTTGTGGGACATTCATTTTTAAATCTTCCTGCCGCTGCCTACACTTTTACATTTACTGATGCACTCGGCTGCACTGTTTCTTACAATGATACATTAACAGACCAACCTGACTGGATACGGAATGCAATTTCAGAAAATTGGTTTGAGATTTCTCCAAACCCAGCACATGATCAGTTTACCATCTCACTGCCTACCGGACAAGCAGGCACTTTAAAGTTTACAGTTGCCACACTTGAAATCAACAATGTACTCGGAGAAAAAGTGTACACCGCACAATTAGCCAATCGTGAATCATGCATTGTGCATCGTGCATTGCCTTCCGGCATCTACTTCGTAAAAGTGCAAACAGAACAAGGCAGCGCGGTTAAAAAGTTGATAATCCAATAATTCCACCCCAGGTAAACCATCTTTCATCATACCTGGTCAGAAGTTGCCACATTCTGACCTGCTTTTCTCGCTCATTATCAGCACCCATCTTTCCATCCCCCTGGTTGGCTGTCCAATTTCCCGCGCACCATCTTACGTTTTACTCAACTAGCAAATGTATTTATTTTTAACCTGACACAGTTTGTTGAACAGACCCACAGTTCATTGAATAGACCCATTTTTCTTCCTTCCCTTCTCCTTATCACGGCTTCCCCCATACTTTTTCCTCCTTGCCAACTCCTTATCACGGCTTGCCAGATACTTTTTCTTCCTTGCCAACTCCTTATTACGGCTTGCCAGATACTTTTTCTTCCATGCCAACTCCTTATCGCGGCTTCCCACATACTTTTTCTTCCTTCCCCTCTCCTTATCGCGAGTTCCCACATACTTTTTCTTCCTTCCCAACTCCTTATCGCGACTTCCCATATACTTTTTCTTCCTTCCCAACTCCTTATCGCGGCTTCCCACATACTTTTTCTTCCTTCCCAACTCCTTATCAAGGCTTCCCACATACTTTTTCTTCCTTCCCAACTCCTTATCACGGCTTCCCACATACTTTTTCTTCCTTCCCAACTCCTTATCATGGCTTCCCAGATACTTTTTCTTCCTTCCCAACTCCTTATCATGGCTTCCCAGATACTTTTTCTTCCTTCCCAACTCCTTATCATGGCTTCCCACATACTTTTTCTTCCTTCCCAACTCCTTATTTCTGATTCCCTCATATTTTGACCCCTTATTTTCGCATCACTGCACAAATTTCTCAAATCCATTTTTGTAAGGTTTTAAACCTCCGTTCATTATTTCTCGTTTGTTTTTTCATGTCAGCACATAAATTTTCAAAAATTCCGCATCCCCATATCAAATTCTGCTTGTAAGGTTCTCGCGCTTTTTGGCTGAACATTCAAAATATCTTTTGGTAAGACATTCATATAAAATAACAACTAAATAATTTAAAATACAAATCCAATGAAGAACATTAAAAGTACGCTACTTCAGTTAGCAATGGTAAAAAGAATTCTCGCATTCGTATTCGACCCCCAGTGGTCAAC
>JBBRND010000017.1:0-95925 GCA_038230515.1 Bacteroidia bacterium
AAGCGTTGCATCTTTCAGGTACGGACGAATCTCATCCGCAGTAGGCATAAAATTATTTTCGGGTTTTGTTTACACATAAACGGGCTTCGCACCGAAGAGATGACAGTAGTGATTGTTATTCCACGATGGCAGTGGAACAATTACTTTATCGCCTGCATCAATCAGCGTGGCAAATGTTCCGTAGATAAGAGGACGTGCGCCTGCGGAAATTAAGATTTCATCGGGAGAATAGTTTAACCCCTCACGATCATTTATGAAATTAGAAACTTCTTTTCTCAACTCAGCAATTCCGTTTGCAGCGGGATAATTTGTCTGACGGTCTTCGTATGCTTTTATGATTCCGTCATTCAATTCCTGTGGAATGGGAAAAAGTTTCGGATCAAAATCACCAATAGTATAATTGAAAATTCGTTCCCCGTTTTTTATTTTTTCATGAATATCTCCTGCAAGTTTTATGATTTCCGAACCGATGAGATTTTCAGCCATTTCTGATACTTTCAGAGTTGGCTTTGATCCTATAGCTGTGTCAAGCATGGGGTGAAGTTTTGGTGTGAACAAAGATACATGATTCATTTAATCGAAAAAATTAAACCCGGATAGCTTCGGGTTGTCACTGCTTACTGCCGCTGCCTCCTGCTGATCTATTACAACTTCCGCCAATCCGCTTACACGATACTCCGCCTTCGACTGAATTTCAAAACATTGAAAACGTTTGCGCATTAATTCTCCTTTTACAAATTTCATTTTTGAAGAATTGAGGCGAAAAATTGTTCCCTGCGGAAGGTCTTCTAAATAAACCACTTTTTCTTTTTCATGCGCATCGTAATTCTTCAGCACACGCAGGAGATTTTCATCGGTGCAGGAAGATGCCGCAGGGTTTTTCACATATTGACTTAATGCCCTTTCAATATCAGCAGGAAAAATATTTTTGGAAAGAAAATAATTCAGCAAAATAGAATATTCACTCTTCCATTCCCTGCCATGAGGAGAAATGAACCGTGAATATTTTTTCTCACACACTAGATGAGCCACTTCATGAATGAAAGTAATCATGAATGAATACTTGTTCAGGTTGTGATTAACGGTGATGATGTGCGCATCGCTTCCGCGAACAGGTCTGTAATCGCCATACTTGCTCGCACGGCTTTTCGTAATGCGCAGGTGAATGTTTAACTGCACGATCCAGTTCGTGCAGACGGGAACTGCAGGTTCAGGAAGATACTTGGAAAGCGTTTGAGCGATGAGGTTGTTGGACACTTGAGAGATTCAGTTGAAAATTTTGATTTGCAAATTTGCTAAAACAACTATTTATTAAATACTTTTCTCAATTGACTTTCTAACATTTTTACCTTTGACCCAAATTTATTTTTCACTTCATGCTTACCATCAACCCAAAGGAAATTAAAACGGCTCAACTTCATGCATACATGCTCGGTGCAATAGCTCCGCGACCGATTGCATTTGCAAGTACCATTGATAAAAATGGAATTCCTAATCTTGCTCCGTTCAGTTTCTTCAATGCCTTCGGCAGCAATCCTCCGATTGTTGCTTTCTCTCCTGCACGCAGGGTTCGCGATAATACGATTAAGCATACTCTTGAAAATATTTATGAAACAAAAGAGGTGGTGATCAATGTGGTGAACTACGCAATGGTGCATCAAACATCGCTTGCAAGTTGTGAGTATCCAAAGGCAGTGAATGAATTTGAGAAAGCGGGCTTCACTGCTGTTCCATCCCAATTGATAAAACCATTTCGTGTGAAAGAATCTCCTGTGCAGATGGAATGTAAAGTCCTTGAAGTAAAAGAAACAGGAACTGAAGGTGGTGCTGCTAATTTCATCATCTGCGAAATTTTGTTAATGCACATCAACGGAAATATTCTGACGGAAGAAAAAAGAATTGATCCTGATAAAATTGATCTCGTTGCTCGCATGGGTGGAGATACTTACTGCCGCGCTTCGGGCTCTGCTTTGTTTCATGTTGCAAAACCGAACACCCAGCTTGGAATCGGCTTCGATAAAATTCCTGAGCGAATTCGTTATTCAAAAATTCTTACCGGAAATAATCTTGGTCAGCTCGGAAATGTCGACACTCTTCCAACAATTGAAGAAGTTTCTTCTTTCAAAAATTCTGATCAAGTAAAATCCATTTTACAATCTTCTTCAAAGGAAGAAACTGAAAACCTCGTTCATCTCCTCGCAAAAAAACTTTTAGATGAGGGAAATGTTCATGATGCATGGAAAACACTTTTGTCAATTTGAATTTTATTGAATCTAAATGAATTTATCTCTTCCCGATATACGAGCTCTCACACAGGATGAACTGAAATCCTTTTTCGAATCAAAAGGACAAAAAGGATACCGCGCCAAGCAAGTATGGGAATGGCTTTGGAAATTCAGTGCACGTTCGTTTGAAGAGATGAGCAATCTCTCTAAGGAAACACGACAACTTCTTGAAGAAAGTTTTTCCATTCGTGCAATTACCGTTGATACATTCCAGGTTAGCAACGACCGAACAATTAAAACCGCTTTCAAGCTCTACGATGGAAATATTGTAGAAGGAGTTTTAATTCCTACCGATACAAGAATGACAGCGTGTGTTTCTTCGCAGGTTGGTTGTAGTTTGACTTGCAAATTTTGCGCAACAGGAAAACTCGAGCGCGTACGGAATCTTACAGCCGATGAAATCTTTGACCAGGTAAGTTTGATCCGTCAGCAAAGCATGGAGCATTACAACATGCCACTCTCAAACATTGTTTACATGGGAATGGGAGAGCCGCTTCTCAACTATCAGAATGTGGTGAGAAGTGTTGAACTCATCAATGCACAAATCGGTTTGGGAATGTCGCAGCAGCGTATTACTGTTTCCACTGCGGGTATTGCAAAGATGATCCGAAAGCTTGGTGATGACGAAGTAAAATTTAATCTCGCTCTTTCGCTTCATGCTGCCAATGATGAAAAGAGAAACAAGATTATGCCGATCAATGAGCACAACAATCTGGAAGCGCTTGCTGATGCATTGAAGCATTATCATTCAAAAACAGAAAGGCATGTAACGTATGAATACATTGTGTTCCGTGATTTTAATGATGAACTCTCCGATGCAAAAGAACTCGCTGACTTTGCATCAATTGTTCCGAGTAAAATAAACCTGATCGAATACAACCCGATTGACAACGAAAGTTTTCTCAATGCAAAAGAAGAAAAACTGATCGCATTCAAAAACTATTTACACAGCCGAGGATTTATCGTGAATCTGAGAAGAAGCCGCGGGAAAGACATTGACGCTGCTTGCGGACAACTCGCTAACAAAAACGAACACGCAGTTGTGAAACTGAAAAAAGAGTTTTCCTGAATTACTATTTCAATTTGTTAAGCACTTCATTAAACTCATTGCTGTTTCTTATTGAAGCGAACGACTCATCAGTCATCAGTTTTGATTTGTCAGTAAAACCATAACTGATAGCATCGCGCAAAAGCTGAAGCGCACCAACTTTATTTCCTGCGTGTGCATACCAGATTGCCTGCATGAAGGCACGATCAATATTTTCAGGATCAACAAAACTGTAAATGGCAAGGTATTTTTCCGCCTTCTGATAATCTCCGCGCTTCAAAGCAGAATTGGAAAGAGAGTAGCACGCAAGAGAAATGTATCCGAGTATCCGATCATTCATTGCATTCGATTTTGAAACTCTCATGTGGGTGGCTTCATCATGCCACCACGTCACGTCCTTCTGCTCAATGCACTCAAAATAATTTTGTTTCATCCGCGACTCTAATTCAAGATCACTCTTTTGTTTTTCCTGCCCAGCAGCAAAACTTTTTTCTTTCCGTAATGATTCAAGAGCAGTTTGATATTTCGAAACATCCGCCACTCCATTCAAAAATGAAATCAGTTTCTTCAACCGCATTTCTTCCGCAAGTGGATTTGAAATTGTTTTTGAATTTTGTTTTACAAACCCTTGCACCAAATTCCCGTCAAGAACCACAACTTTCTTTTCCATCGCCCGAAACTCAATCCAGTAAAAAGCATTCTCAAATGTTGATGTATCGCACCACTCATGCTTGCCGTTCCATTCAATCAATGAATGTTCTATGTGATTACTCTCCAACTGTTGATCCGTCTCAACAACTTCCGTGTAATTCATATCCTTCAACCCAGTAATGCCAAGCGCAGGCGGAAGTTGTTGCGGAAGCTGCGGCAATCCCGCACTGCAGTAAACAATGGAGAGAATCGATGTCATCTGCGAAGAAGCCATCAGCACAACCTTAGCTCCGCCAGAAAATCCTGCAAGAGAAATTTGATTTTGATCCGCATGAAACCGTTGCAATGCTTCATCAACCAACGCCTGAACGATCGAGTTTGTCTGATCAAAATTGATTCCGTTTTTTGAATCATTGCTTCCCATCATTATCACACCAAATTTTTCCGCAAACGATTTGTATTTGTAAATCGGGAAACTTCCATCACCGTGTGGATCAAAAAGAATCATCACAGGAAGTTTGTCGGTGTCGCTGTATTGATGCGGAAGATAAAGCGCAAATGACATCGAAGAATTATTCCTCAACTCAACAGAAGGAATAACAATCCCATTGCTGAATGTATCTTTTTGCACTGCAACGGAGGCTGAAGTTTCAGTATGAGTATCGCTTTGTTTTTCTTTTTTTGAATTGCACGAAAAGAAAACGGAAGAGACAACAACTATCAAACATAAAAAGGAAAATTGCCGCATCTGAAAAACATCAAGAGTAAATCAATTCAGGAAATCTTTTAGAAGCTGTAGTTTCTTACCGCCTTTCCTCGCAAGTTTAATTTCCTTAATAGCTTCAGCAATGCCCGTGAACACTTCAACTTTCTTTATCAGTTTCTGATAATTGTCATTTATCTCTTTCCATTCTTTAAGAGAAATAACAACGGAAGTTTTTTCTCCGCGATCACTCACAATGTATTGCACTCTTGATTGCATGACTCATTTGATTTATTTACAAAGATACACGATCAATTAAATAACTCCGCAAATAAAAAAGGACTCTCTCGAGTCCTTAATTTTTTTTTTCTGAGATCATTACGCCATCTCCAGTGCCATTGGCTTCTTCGCCTTGGTCTTGTCAAGCCCAAACGCCTTGCGCACCTTCTCAACGTAATCCAGCTTCTCCCACGTAAACAATTCCACTTTACGTTTCAGAATTTTTCCGTCAGGCGAAGTAAAAGTTTTCTCCACCGTTTGCGGGTCGCGGCCCATGTGTCCGTAAGCAGCCGTCTCGCTGTAAATCGGATTGCGAAGTTTCAGGCGCTGCTCAATAAAGTACGGGCGCATATCAAAAATCTCCTCAATCTTTTTTGCAATCTCCCCGTCAGTCATTTTAACTTTCGAAGTATGATTCGTGTTCACATAAATGCCGCACGGCTTCGCCACACCAATCGCGTAACTAACCTGAACAAGCACCTCATCGCACACACCTGCAGCCACCAGGTTCTTCGCGATATGTCGTGTAGCGTATGCAGCCGAACGATCCACCTTGCTAGGATCCTTCCCCGAAAACGCACCGCCACCATGTGCCCCGCGACCACCGTAAGTATCAACAATAATTTTTCTTCCTGTCAAACCCGTGTCACCATGCGGACCACCGATCACGAAATTGCCCGTAGGATTTATATGATAGGTAATGTTCCCGCTGAATAATTTCTGAAGCGATGCCTTCAGTTTCTTCTTCACGCGCGGAATCACAATGTTCACAATATCCTTCGTAATCACCGCCTGCATCGCCTTCTGTGCGCGCAGCTTTTCTTCGGGGCTGTTATTCTTCGGCATCACAAACTCATCGTGCTGAGTGCTCACCACAATGCTGTCTAGTCGTTGCGGCTTGTTATCATCGCTGTATTCAATCGTCACCTGACTCTTGCTGTCAGGGCGCAAGTATTTCATCTGCTTGCCCTCCTTGCGAATCATCGCAAGCTCAAACAAAATTTTGTGAGCAAGATCAAGCGGAAGCGGCATGTAGTTATCCGTTTCGTTGGTAGCGTAGCCAAACATCATCCCCTGGTCGCCCGCACCCTGATCCTCTTTGTTCTTGCGCTCCACACCCTGGTTAATGTCGCTGCTCTGCTCATGTATGCTCGAAAATATTCCGCACGAATTCGCTTCAAACATATACGCACTGTTCGTGTAGCCAATACGCGTAATCACATCGCGCGCAATCTTCTGCACATCCAGATACACTTTCGATTTCACCTCGCCACCCAGCACCACCTGACCTGTGGTCACAAAAGTTTCGCAAGCCACTTTCGACATCGGGTCGAAAGCAAGAAAATTATCAATCAGCGCATCGCTGATCTGATCTGCAACCTTGTCAGGATGACCTTCTGATACAGACTCTGATGTAAATAAATACGACATTTAAGTTTTAGTTTTAATTAGATTTCTAAAAAAATATTTTGGAAACGCAAAAGTAAGCAATTGGTATAAATGGCAATGAGAGAATCTTAAAAAAGAATACAATGAAAAGATACTACTCATTTCAATCAACCTCCTTCCCCCTTGGAGTTTATTCCGATGAAGATCGGGGCTGTAAGCCGCGCCTCACTCGTGACTCCACAGAACTAATAGAGAGATTCACCAACACTTTTATTCCCTTCGCCAAATAAATCCAAGTTTTTTCTGATTGACCGATGAATACGCTAAAATAGTTGCTACCTCTGTGCTCAACTTCACCTGCACAGGCCGCACGCGAAAACCTCACAGCTCTGAATTACAATATCCCGGATGAAAAAAATCGCCTATACATTTTTTCCCATCATTAAATGCAACATGTGTGATACTCCCGATTCCGGTTTTAGAATATTGGGAAGACGTCTGAATGCTTCACAGGGGAAAAAACCTTCGCGGAAAACAGGCATCACAACAACTATTGTTAAGTGCAGTCATTGTGGGCTTATTTTTTCGAACCCCATGCCTGTACCCACATCAATTGAAGATCATTACGCGCTTCCGCCCGAGGAGTACTGGAAGGAAGAATACTTTTTGCCCAATCAACCATTCGTTGATGCAGCTGTTAAAAAGGTAAAGGAGTACACAGGTAAAGAAGGAAAAATAAAATGCCTTGATATTGGTGCCGGCATCGGCAAGACCATGAATGCCTGGCTGCATGCCGGTTTTGATGCGTATGGGTTTGAACCTTCAAAACCTTTCTATGACAAAGCCATTTCAAAAATGAACATTTCGCAGGAGCGCATTAAGCATTCATCCATCGAAGAGGCAGAATATTCAGAGAATAGTTTCGACTACATTGCGTTCAATGCCGTGCTTGAACATTTATATGACCCATCTGCTTCCATTCAAAAAGCAATGAAATGGTTAAAGCCGGAAGGCATCATAGAAATTGAAGTGCCCAGTAACAAATGGTTCGTGAACCGGCTGGTCAATTTTTATTACAAACTTACGTCTCCTGATTACGTTGCTAACATCAGCCCTATGCATCCGCCTTTTCACCTCTATGAGTTCTCTTTGAAATCTTTTGAACTCAACGGAATCATGAACGGATACAAAATTGATCAGCATTATTTTTATGTGGCTCCAACCCATATGCCTAAAATACTGGACAGCATCCTCACCAATTACATGGAGATTACCAAAACAGGCATGCAGTTGTTTGTGCTGCTGAAGAAAAAATAATTCAGAGTGCAAGGTGAGCTCACCACCCGAAACTTCGTTAACCTTATGGGTTGGGGATTCAACAATGAGATTTTTTTTTAAAAAAATCCTTTTTCGAAAAGGTACTACCCATTTCAAACCACCACCCTTCCCGCCCTCATCCCAAAGCCGCGCGGTTGCTAAGTCCTCTCGGGGCGGTAGCGGCTGTTTCACCCCTCTCTCTTGGGAGAGGGGCTGGGGGAGAGGTCGCGCGGGCTTTTCCTTTCGGTCGGGTTTAGCTTACTCAGTCCTCACTTCGTAGCCACTGTTTCAAGCAGCCAAAATCACTCGTGCGTCAGCGCCCTTTAGGGCAACGGGTGCGCGCAGGCATTTTATCACAACCATTCTTAGCAGCCAAAAAAGTCCATCTCATTTGTAACCTCAAAAAAGTTTCAAACTTCTTCGAGGTTTTGTTTGAATTCCATAAGCAAGACGGAACGATGTGAAGAAGTAATTCTAGCACTTCGCATCTTACCGCGCCATTTTTTTTGTTGAACCTTTTTAGATTAAGTTTGCAGAGTTAGCACTTCGCAAATATGAAACAATACGGCAAAACATTTCCATCAGCATGTCTTGTTTTTCTATTTCCGTTTTTCTCTTATTCACAAACCACGCATGATACGTTAACCTTTGTCCGGTTCAACAGCTACATTGGTTACGTGATAGATTCAGTTGAGAACAGCAAATGCCACTGCGTTCCTTTTGCAGGAGAAAATTTCAGCTACGGATCGCTCATTCAACTACCAAGCAGTATTATAGTGATGCGAATGAAAATTTCGAATTGCGAAAATTTCATCAACGTGCCAATGAATCCCAAGGACGTTTCCCAACTTTCCGCAGCTGCTGCGAGAATACAGGTTTCTTTTTCCGATGAAAAGACAGAAGAATCACTTTTAAAAAAACTCGCTGGAAATGTTGCCGTTTACAAGTTTACAGATTATTCCGGAACCATCCTTCGAACTCGAGCAATCGCCAATTCAAGTGCATCATCATTAGCAGTAGAAACAGACTTTCATCCTTTTTTTAATCTCGGATTGGGAATATCTTGTAGAGATGCCGATCATGGTTTTTTTGTACCCAATGCCGAATTAGGTGGAATTTATAAAAAACATGTTTTAACATTACGTGTTCTAAAAAACAAAGAACCTCGTCCCATTTTTGATAACATCAATCCAATCATAGATTTTTATGAAACTTCTTTGCTTTACGGACGAACGGTAGATGGTGGTAGAGTTGGTTATGCATTCTCAACAGGCATTGGATATGTGTGGGGAATTCTAAGAGGAGAACTTTTATCAAGGCAGAATTATTTTTTGGGAACAAACTCAACCTATCAGGAAATATCGCTCAGTACATTGGGAATCCCACTAGAGGCAAAAATGATGATTGGAGGTATCCGAAAATTTAATGCTGACTTAATTGCCTTTGCAAACATTAATACTAAATACCCTTACTTCGGAGTTCTTATTTGTTTGCGGATTGGCGCAATAAAAAACAGTAAGGTGCGGAAAAAGTAACAGCACGCCTTTATTCCGTTGGGAACTTCTTAAAAAACTTTATTCTATGCCATCAGGACTGCCGTCCTGACGATTCATGAAAAGTAAACATCTTTTATTCAAACCTCGCTTCACCCAACCCAGTCATGCCAGACACGCCTTTTAAAAATTGATTCCGCGTTAGCGGAATGCCGCAGGCAAAATTTTTAAACAGCGTGGGCGGCATGACGAAGCCCCGCGGCTTGAGCAATAAACTTTTTTCTTTTTCGTATCAATTCATGATCCCAAATCCTGCCACCGCACCTTCCCATCAGTTAGCAGCAAATAAAAAACTCACTCCTCCCTTCACCCAACCCAGCCATGCGGCTTCAGCAATAAACTTTTTTCTTCTTCGCATCAATTCATGCAATTCGAAGCAACATCTTTTTCCCTTCAGAACAACCCAATCTCCCCTTCGAACTCCCCAATCTCTAAATAGAAATGCCCAATCCCTATTTAGAACGAACCAATCCCTATTTAGCACGAACCAATCTCCTCTTAGAACGAATCAATCAGCACTTCGAACGAACCAATCTCCGGTTAGAACGAACCAATCTGTCCTTAGAACTCGCCAATCTGTCCTTAGAACTTGCCAATGTGTCCTTAGAACGAACCAATCTGCGCTTAGAACGAACCATTTTTCCATTAGAACAAATAAAAATTCTGTAAGAAATTTTATCTCCGCGTAAACTAACTCTTCTTTTTTCGCGCAAAATTCCAATTCACAATTCCCAACCCTCATTTTTTCAAAAATAAATTCTGAAAGATTTTAAACCAGTTCGGAAAGCAAAGCACATCCCCAACTGAGTTCCACTAGATAACTATAAAATAATACTCACATTTAATAAAAACGATTATGAAAAAATTAAAATTCAATGAAATCGCAAACCCCTTCAACTACTCAATCAAGCACAACTGCAAATAATTAATAAAGAATTACGGTTTGATTTTTCATCAAGAGCCGCTTCAGGAAACTGAGGCGGTTTTTGTTTTTATCAAAAAGTAAAAATCATTTGGAAGCATTTCATTTAAAAATTACTTTTGCTACTTAACAAAACTCAAAATAAAAACTCTAATGAAAAAAATTACAACCATTCTTGCCATTGCAGTATGCATGGCAGCGGGCGCACAAGCGCAAAATGCAGCAAAGAAAGAAGCCGCTCCTGCAAAAGCTGCACAACCTGTAGCTCAGCAAAAAATGACACCTGAACAGGAAATGATGATGAAGAAATGGCAGGAGTACATGACTCCGGGCGACATGCACAAGATGATGGCAGAATCGAACGGAGATTGGAGCGAGGACATTACCATGTGGATGGCACCCGGTGCACCTGCAGAAAAGAGCACTTCCACCTGTAACAACACCATGATACTTGGCGGGCGCTACCAGCAGAGCACTCACAAAGGCAGCTACAACGGAATGCCGTATGAAGGTGTAAGCACTATGGGCTACGACAATATTAAAAAAGTTTTTGAGAGTTCGTGGATTGACAACATGGGCACAGGCATAATGAACATGGAAGGCAAATACGATGCAGCAACCAAAACCGTCACTTCATTGGGCAAAGAAGTGGACCCGATGACGGGCAAAGATATGGACGTGCGCGAAACATTTATGATGATGGATAAGAACACGCAACTGATGACGATGTACATGACTCCTGTTGGCGGAAAAGAATATAAGACGATGGAAATAAAGTTTACAAGAAAAATGTAACAATAAGATTTTTGGTTGACAGCATGGCTCGCTCTGAAAAGGGCGGGCTTTTTTATTTTCAGAAATCTGATGCCCTCAAGCAATTACAAAATAAAGAAAAGCTAAACCAACGTAGGCAACAGGTTGCGTATTTCAAGAATCACGTTTGCAGCAACAGCAGTTAGTACCGGGTTGCTATCATAGCAATGACTTAAAATTCAAAACAAATTATTTTATTGTTTCAAAATTTTGGCCACCACTTTTTTATCTCCGCTCTGCAGATGTAGAAAATAAATTCCTTGTGAAAAGCTGTTTAAATTAAGCGGGTAGGCAATGCTTGGCTGCATATTCTCAAAAGTTTTTATCAGCCGTCCTTCCGAAGTGTACAAATCTCCCTTAATGTTGTTTGAGCTTGTAGGATCGAAATGAATAAAAGCATAATCGCTGCAAGGATTCGGGAAAATATCATACTTAATATCATTGTCAATTTGATTGATGCCCGAAGTGCCGGTGTAAACCGTTGTTGCTTCAGTGATGACAATATGCCCGCTTCCCATGCCGATGTCGCCAGTAGTAACTACACCGTAATAAGTACCGAAGAAAGTATAAGGGAAAGCAGGATCCAGTTGCGCATCAAGCGTTACAAAGTATGCATACGTACCAGCAGGATATTCAGGCGTAATGCAAAAGCGCCCGTTGCGATCATCGAGGTCTCCGGAACCGGGCGTGTAAATATAATCTTCAATGAAGCAACCGTTAGGATACATACCTGCCACTGCAGGACCATTGGCTCGCGTAGTATTTGTTGAAAGCACATAGCTGCTCGTCATACGTTTTATCGCACCTGTTCCATTAGTATTTGTGTAGGAATAAGCTCCGTAAATAGGAAAGCCATCAAATGCATAACCAATAATGGGTGAGTGAGCCAAACTATCCGAATCGTTGTATAAACAAGTAGGGCTTACGTGATGATGGTATTCTCCCTGCTGCTGCGGATGACCTAGGCAATTATCAAACCCCGGACCTTCCCAGTAATATGCATTCCGGTTCCAGATGCCCTGGTTGTTGTAGGACATTGCATCAGATACATTGAATACACTCACACCATTCGTCCACACGCCAGTGTGGCCAAGACCAACCGCAGTAAGCGTTCCGGTATTTTGCACCGGTGTGCGCGTAATTTTAAAAACAAAATTCTGATTGACAGGTGTATTCGGATTGCCCACCCACGGACCGATGCTGTAATCGGGGATGCAGGTGCAACTTATATACACGTAGTTTGTTGAGTACTGTACAATCTGCACATCCGATGGAATGTTGTTGTAGCCCGTTGCACCATTGGTGTTAAGAATCCAGGAAGTAATTTCAGGACCTTGCGCATAACAAAGAAATACAGCACAGAAAACAAACGCAAGCGACAGAATTGCTTTTTTCATTTTTAGAATTTAGATTTTGAAAGTAGTGAGAATATAATGTCTGCAATATCGCAACTTTTCGAATTTCCGATTCCTCTCCTAAAAATTTTGCTGCAGATTCCTGCTGTTACAGTTAACAAGGAATACCTTGTACTATGCGTTCCCCGATTGCTTATTCTCGATGTGCGCAGAAAAATTTTCCTTGATGGAATTGTCTCCCGTTATAGTCTTCCGTTTTGGTCCGCGCCTTTTTAATCCTTCAAAGCGCGCGGGCATCAGAGAAATTAATTCAACCTCAACGGGCTTAGCAATTATTTTCTTTGCTGCGCGTTTTCGTATTCTTGATTTTATCTCTTCTGATACTTCAAACGGAATCGGCATTCCCCGCTCATTAATCTTATTCAGGTTTGCAGTGATGCCGAAAAGCTCTACTGATCTTTGGTTATACATAAGAGCTGCCTTTTCTGCAGTATCAAACGTGCCAAGATAAATCTGCTTGGTTCCATCAGAAATCATGGCTACAAATTTTCCCTGTGGTGTTTTGCGCACTCCGCGAAACCCTGTTTTATTTACTGTAGTGGTTCGGCTACGGCTAAGCTTGCTCATCTCTTCCCAACGAAGATTTTTTAACCGCAAATCAAGCTTATCGCCATTTTCGAAATTGAGAAACATCCGCTTCTTGCTTTGCGGAGGCGGCAGATAGCGCGTGGCAATATGAAGAGCAAGATAAATGCTTTTCACTTTCAGTTTGCCGTTTACCGTTTCAAGATATTTTTGAAAAACCGGAACACCTGAAGAATGTTGACGAAGATTATCAAACACACGAAAGTCCCGGAAAAGCTCTGTACTGTTTAATGTTTCGAACACTTCATGATCGAGAAGAACGAACTTATCCGCGTTCTTCAGTTTAATTTTAATAACCATTATTTATTGAAATCAATGAAGGGAAAAAGTTTTCAAATATGAAAAAAAAATCAATGATAGTTTTGATCACAAAAAAAATCTATTCACAAATGTAGCTTACTATTTCTTGACTTAAATGAAGAGAGGAGAAAAGCAGTAGAGGATTGGAGTATTAGAAGAAGGGGCATATCATTCTTACCGCATTCCACCGACTGTTCAATTGAATTGACCCGATTCAATTTGCTGCACAATTGTCTCAATCTGCTTATCGTCTCCTTGCGGATCATAATCATCTTTCAGGTTATGTCCGAACACGCGTGCAGCTGTCTGAAAAACAAAAGCACTGAACGAACCTTTCACATCTTTTATTATTTCATATCCGGTATGTCCGGTTTCCCGGTTCAGGAGTTTAATAAATATTTTCCCCTGATTCACGCTCAGGTTTTCAATTGTCTTTCCGAAATCATCCCGAAGGCGTTGCTCAAATTCCTTCTTGTATTTTCTTCGGTCGCGGTCGCTGTTCATTTTCGAAAGAGTGTCATTCAGCATACTTATTTTAACACCGGCAAGCCGCGCATACGGATAGACTTTGATTACATTAAAGCGGAGGCGATAATATTCCTTCAATCGTTTTTCATAGTCAGCTCCGAAATCAGTTATATCTACTGTTGGAAGATTAACCACTGGAATCGTGTCAGCTCCTTCAATTACATACGGAAGCTTTGTGCCGTTTTTAGTTTGAGCAAATGAAAAAGAAAAACGAAAGACAAAAAGTGCAGTAAGAAAAAATGTTGTGGCTGATTTCATAATTTCGCACGGTATTTCAAATCGCGTGCCGCTTCTTTATCTGCTCATTAGGACTTCACTCAATTCCGGTCAATCGCGAAGCTGAGTTCTGTTTTCTTTCCATTTCGAATGCTGAATGGAATTGACAGCCGTTTTATTTTGAGAAGAAGTTGATCTGACCATTGCCTGCACAGCAAGCATAGCAGCTAATTCCATTTCTGCTTCATCAACAGAGTCAAGCATCTCAGGAGAAAAATAGTTTTTCACAAAGTGAGTATCAAAATTTCCGCTCACGAATGCTTCGTGCTTCATTACAAACTTGCAGAACGATAAGGTTGTCTGCACACCCGTAATTTCATAATCATCAATGGCACGAATCATTCTTGCAATCGCTTCAGCCCTGCTCGCACCATGAGTGATCAACTTTGCAATCATCGGATCATAATAAATCGGAATCTCCATTCCCTCTTCCATTCCATCATCCACGCGCACTCCCGGTCCTTGCGGAATTTTGTAAGTAGAAAGTGTTCCGATGTCAGGAAGAAAATTATTTCGTGGGTCTTCTGCAAATACGCGCACTTCCATCGCATGACCGTTTATCTTCAAATCAGCTTGAGTGAATGAAATTTTTTCTCCGCGCGCAATGCGGATCATTTCTTTCACCAGATCAAGACCTGTTATCATTTCTGTAACAGGATGCTCCACCTGAAGCCGCGTATTCATTTCAAGGAAATAAAAATTCTTGTTTTCATCGAGAAGAAATTCCACTGTACCTGCGCCAACATAATTACATGCTTTCGCCACTTGTACCGCGCAACGACCCATTTCCATCCGTGTTTTTTCATCAAGCACCGATGAAGGAGCTTCTTCAATCACCTTCTGGTGCCTGCGCTGCACACTGCACTCGCGCTCAAAAAGATGAACAACGTTTCCATGTTTATCCCCAAGCACCTGTATCTCGATGTGACGCGGAGATCCGACATAGCGTTCGATAAAAACAGCGCCATCACCAAAAGAAGATATTGCTTCACTCACTGCAAGTTTCATTTGCTCCTCAAACTCATTTTCATTTTCAACAATGCGCATTCCTTTTCCACCGCCACCGGCACTTGCTTTTATCAGAATAGGAAAACCAACTTTCGCTGCAATTTTTTTTGCTTCACCGATGTCGTCAATAGCGTGATCAGTTCCAGGTACAAGCGGAATTTTATGCTTCTTTGCTGTTGCCTTAGCAGCAAGTTTGCTTCCCATCATGCGCATACTGTCTCCCGTAGGACCAATAAAAATAATTCCTGATTTGGTAACGAGATCACTGAAGTCAGCATTCTCTGAGAGAAACCCGTAGCCGGGATGAATGGCATCAGCACCAGTAATTCTTGCAGCTTCAATTATTTTACTCGCGACAAGATAACTTTGCGATGAAGCTGGCGGACCAATGCATACTGCTTCATCAGCGTAACGAACATGGAGTGCGTTACGGTCGGCTTCAGAGAAAATAGCAATGGTTTTTATTCCCATCTCGCGCGCACTGCGCATAATACGCATTGCAATCTCTCCGCGATTGGCAATCAGAATTTTTTTCATAAAGTGATCGAAGGTACTTGAAATGGTGATTTACGACTTACCTGATTCTTTCCGTGTTTGAAATCCGATGAGGCGGTAAAGAAGTTTTGCGCAGTTATATTGAGTGAGTATCTGCCCTTCCTGAGGCGCGATCTCAACAATATCAAAGCCCACGACATTTCGCTCTGCAAAAACTTTTTCAAAAAAGGTGATTGTTTCATCCCAATATAAACCGTTCGGTTCAGCAGTGCCAACGCAGGGCATCACGGAAGGATCAAAGCCATCGGCATCAATGGTGAGGTAAACATTTTGCCCAAGTGTTTTGATTGCATTATCTATCCAGTTTTTATTTTTGCGAATCTGATGCGCATAGAAAGTATGTATGATGTTCGATGATTTAATCAGATCGCTCTCTTCTTTGCATTGAGCGCGTATGCCGATCTGGGTGAGCGGAACTCCATGTTCATGTACACGTGCCATCACGGAGGCATGAGAATAAATGTTGTCGTGATAACTCATTCGCAAATCGCTGTGGGCATCAATCTGCAACACATGAACATCGTTGTATTTTTTTTTGAACGCTTTTACAAAACCCAAAGTAACTGTGTGCTCTGCGCCAACCGAGATTATATATTTGCCGTTGCTCAGATGGCGATCTGTTTCATGCTCGATCAAATCAATTGCATCTTCATTTATTTTTCCTTTGAAATCCATCGCATTCAATGTTGCAATGCCGCAATTCTTGTATGATTCCATGTCGAGCATCTCATCATAAAATTCCACAAAGTGAGAAGCATCAATGATTGCGGCAGGTCCAAGAGCAGAGCCTTGCAAATAAGAAGACGTATGCTCATAAGGAACTTGTTGAATTACAAATTTCGATCTTGCATAATCGTATAAATCAGGTTCGGGAATGGCAAGGAAGTTTTGATCGGTGGGGAGAGAGTTCATGCTTAATATTTTAAGTTTAACAGTATGTAAATGTGTGGCGAAAATAAAAGTTTGAATTCAATACTGATGATTTCTTTTCTAATTTTGAAAACATGAACGAAACAGGTTTTGCCTCTTCATTGATTACGAAGATTGACGGAGGTAAAGTTTATCAAACTGATGATTCTCTTGCAATAGAAGAACCATTGGAGATACGTTTGGTGTTTGGAGATAAATCAAACCGCATGAAGAAAAATATTTCTGTGACCATGCGAACTCCCGGAAATGATTTTGAACTCGCAGTCGGTTTTCTTTTTACGGAAGGAATCATTCATCGCAAAGATGAACTGTTAACAACAACAAAAAGTTTTGGCAACATCATCGAAATACCACTCAACGAAAACGTAAAACCTGTACTTGAAAAGCTAGAACGGAATTTCTATTCCACTTCAAGTTGCGGTGTGTGTGGTAAATCAAGTATTGATGCAGTGCGAACTCTTTTTTCAAAAGAGAGAGTACCTGATGAGATTTCTATTTCTTCAAAAACTATTTATTCGCTCCCTGCTCTTCTTCGCGAAAAGCAAAATGTCTTTGAGCAAACAGGCGGTCTTCATGCTTCGGCACTTTTTGATTTGAAAGGAACTTTTTTGATGCTGCGAGAAGATGTAGGCCGACACAACGCTCTTGATAAACTTATCGGCTCGACAATGATGAAGGAATCATTGCCGCTAAACAATCATGTTTTGTTATTGAGTGGCAGAGCAAGCTTTGAGCTTTTACAGAAAGCAGCAATGTCAGAAATAAAAGTGGTAGCAGCGGTCGGTGCGCCTTCTACACTTGCAGTTGAAATCGCAAAGGAATTTAATATAACTTTAATCGGTTTTCTACGCGAGGAACGGTTTAATATTTATTCTGGGGATGAAAGGATAAAACCTTAAAATATTTTCTATCCTATCCAAAATCGATCTGCATAATCTTCATTTCTTCACCGAGTTCTATTATTACTCTGTCTGCAATTTTTAGTTAAGGAAGAAATCATCATTATTTAAAATTTTAGTTTTACGGCGAATGAAAAAGCAATTCATCTTTCTTATTTTATTTTCAGCAGTTACTGTAAATTTAGCATGTGTCGCGCAAAGCAACATTGATGCACCTAAACACCAGTTTTATTTTTGTTGGGGTTACAACACAGAGTGGTATACCCGTAGCAACATAAAAATAACTCAACCCTATCTTCAAAACGATTATATGTTTGAAAACATACAGGGGCATGACCATCGAGGATGGGACAATCAGTTGTTTCAAAAACCAATCAGCATTCCGCAATACAACTACAGGCTGGGGTACATTTTTAACAAGAAAAAAGGCTTAGGTCTGGAATTGAATTTTGATCATACAAAGTTTATTGCAACTGATGGTCAGCAGGCCCATTTGAAAGGTATATTGCGGGGAGCCAGCGTTGATACAGTAATTACTTTTTCGGAATCAAATGGTTTTTTTTATTTCCTGAACAATGGTGCGAATTTTTTATTGCTGAATCTTGTTAAGAAATATCATTTATATACACTGACGAATTCAAAGATTAAAATTGAAGGGTTGCTCAAAGCGGGTGTTGGTCCGGTGATTCCCCACGTATCAAATAAGTTTTTTGGAAATGAGAACACAGCTCATTTTCAGTTTGGTGGATGGAATGCAGGAGCAGAGGCGGCTTTGCGTATTGTTTTTTTAAACTATGTATATATTGATTATTCGAACAAGGTTGACTATGCACGTTATTCTAATTTAAAAATTTACGAAGGCAATGCCAAACATGCATTTGGTACTTACGAAATGGTACTTAGCCTTGGCCTAAATTTTCCAGCGGGAAAAAGGATGCAGTGATGACTTACAAAAACGAAGTGCTTCAGTTGCCTTATTTTATTTCCTATCGGAAATAATTTTCTCAAGTTATTTTTTCCAGCGAAGTTTCAACTCTTTTGATTTGTAATCAATCACTGCTTCGTATTTCATCATCACGTCACTTCCGAGTACTCCATCAATGGCAGGCATGTCGAGTTTTGCGTAGGTTATGTTAACATGAGAAAGATCGAGAAGAATGGTTTCGTAATTTGAAAGTGAAAACTTTCCAATCTGAAATTTTTTCAAAACGGTAGAGTGGGTTTTCATTTTACTTGTACCGAGCCCAGTAGAAAGTTTTTCCATAGGAAGAAGATCTCTCTCGTCTGTAAATCGGAGAATTCTTCCTTTATCAAAGACAGTTTTTGATGCTCCGCTATCAATAAGCATCGTTGCATTTTTTCCGTTAACTTTTACTTTTATCAAAAGATGAAATCCATCATCTTCAAGAAAAAGCGGTTCAAACGGAATTGTTGTTTTATTAATCATCAGTATAAAAAATAAAAAGGCACTCTTATAAGAATGCCTTTAAGATTGTTATTTTTAAAAAAATTATTTTACAGTTACATGCATATTATCAAGCACAGTCATTACTTCCTTCACTGAATTGGCGGACGAATTAAGCAACTCAATTTCATCCTTGTTCAATTTTAATTCGATGATTTCTTCGATTCCTTTTTTGCCAAGCTTTACTGGAACTCCGAGATAAATTTCCTTTAATCCGTATTGGCCTTTCAACCATGCGCAACAAGGGAAAATTCTTTTCTGATCTTTGATAATTGCTTCCACCATTTGAGCAGCCGCAGCTCCCGGGGCATACCATGCAGAAGTTCCCATCAAGTTCACCAATTCGCCACCGCCAACTTTTGTGCGTTGAATAATGGCATCTAATTTTTCTTTTGAAATAAGTTCTGTCACCGGAATACCTGCAACTGTCGTGTAGCGAGGAAGTGGAACCATCGTGTCACCATGTCCACCCATCAATACTGCCTGAATATCTCTAGGTGAAGTATTTAATGCTTCTGCAAGAAACGCGCGGTAACGTGCAGTGTCGAGAATACCAGCCATACCAAACACTCTACTTGAGTCAATATGCGCGGAAAGGTATGCACAATAAGTCATCACATCAAGAGGATTTGAAACTACGATGATTATTGTGTCCTGAGAATATTTCATGATGTTCTCAGTAACTGATCGAACAATTCCGGCATTAGTCGCGATAAGATCATCACGACTCATTCCGGGTTTGCGCGGAAGTCCGGAAGTGATTACAACAACTTCGGAGTTTGCAGTTTTGGAATAATCGTTTGTAGAACCCGTCATTCGAGTATCGTACAAATTGATTGGAGCTGATTGCCACACGTCAAGAGATTTTCCTTCCGCAATTCCTTCTTTGATATCGAGCAATACTACTTCGTGAACAAAATTATTTTGAGCAATTACATTGGCGCAGGTCGCACCAACATTACCAGCACCAACTACAGTAATCTTCATGATTTTTTATTTTTAAAAATTTTGAGGACGCGAAAGTAATAAAGCATGTTGGAATACGAAAAGCAAACCGATTAAAAAAGGTTAGCCACAAAAACCTATTTTTGAACAGTTGATATGCTGAATTGTTCATAATTTTTTTTTGCTGAAATGTGCTGTTAGAGCGGCTTTTGGATGGGCGAACCGCTCAAACCCTTGGGTGAACAGGATGTTTACAGATTTGTTTTTGTTTTTTAATCTGTAAATGCTTGGAGATATGGAAAATGCTTTCTACCTTTCGAGCTCAAAATATTTGCTGATCAATCGCAAAATTAAATTGGTTTAGTTTGTTAAACCATTTTCAGATTATGAAGACGATATTTTTTTCAAGTGTAAGGTTTTTTGGAAGAATTGTACTTCTGTTCAATTCATTTTGTGTTCAATTCTTACACTTCTTCAACTTGCTTCAAACCTCAACTTGCCCTAAGAGTATAAAACACTATCCACCTTTCTACTCGATTCGATATTTTAATTTAATTATTATTAATTACTCCTTAACCAAATCCAACACACTATGGATGATTCTACCCAGAAAAGGAAAGCTTTCTTGTCGTTCTTACGATGTGAAGTCGTAGCGATTTTAGTCTGTGTACTTAGTGCATTAGGGAATGCTCAGGCATACAACATGACCAATGGCACGATCAACTCGTGTGCCGGTACTTTCTTCGACAGTAATGGAGCCGCGAATTATTTCAACGGAGAAAATTACACATATACAATTTGCCCGAATGCAAATGGTATGTGTGCCCGTGTAACATTTACTTCCTTTAACATTGAAGCGAACTTTGACTTCCTTTCAATCTATAACGGCCCTTCCACAGCATCACCGCTTATCGGAACTTATACAGGTGCCACTAGTCCTGGAACAGTTACAAGTACGAATGGGTGTTTAACATTTGTATTTACTTCCGACCTTACGGTGCGTGGTGCCGGATGGGTTGGAACTATTTCATGTATTGCCTGTAATGCAGGTGGTAGTCCATGCGCACAAAATTGTGCAGGAGCTCCTCCTGCAAATGATGCCTGTTCAGGAGCGCAGGTATTGGGTACATTACCGGTACCGCAAGCATGTCCGAATGGGAACGCTGCGTGGGCTACTTTCAATACTACAAATCTTTGTGCGACTGCAGAAATCCCTTATACCTCAGTGATCGGTTGTCAACCTTTTGGTAACATGGCAAACCCGGCTGCAGACGTTTGGTATCAGTTCACGATTACTGCACCTACGTTGAATGTTCAGATATCCGGATTGATAACACCACAGTGTGCAATTTATCAGGGAACAACTTGCAACAACATGATTCCGATGGGATGTGCCATTGGCGGTGGCGGGAATCTTACAACTACATTTGGGGGACTCGCAAGCGGAACTTATTACATGCAGGTGAGTGGAGGAAGTATAACAGATCGTTGCGCATTCACCTTGCAATTACAAAATAATTATGACTGTCAGGGATGTGTTATTCAATCAGCTCTCACAGTGAATCCTCCGCCTTTCAATGGAACTTATCAACCCGGACAAACTGTAAATTTCTGTTATACAATTACCGATTACAATCAGACATCTATCAATTGGCTTCATGGAGTGTGTCCGTCTTTTGGTCCCGGATGGAATCCAGGAACGCTTGTAACCGTAAATCCTGCTAACTGCTCAGGGCAGGGCGCATGGAATTATTATAATGCTTTAGTTACAAGTTCTGCGACAGGGCTTACAACAGGCCCCGGATGGTTTTATGAATCAGCATTAGGAAGCCCGCTTGGTGTAGCTGATGGTAATCCCGGAAATAATTACGGAGACAATAATCCTCTGAATACTTGTGATTGGACTTTCTGCTGGAACATAACTACAACCACCAACTGCGTGAACGGAACAAGTTGTAATATTGCAATTGATACTTATGGTGACGGAGAATCAGGTTCATGGACGTCATTTGCGTGTAACCTTGATCCCATCACTCACTTCTTTGCAACACTTGCATGTTGTACACCACCAACAGTAAACGTTACGAACATCAACTGTGCGAGCGGTACTGCATCAGCAACTGCAACAGGAACAAGCAATGGACCTTGGACTTATGTCTGGAGAAATGCAGCGGGAATAACCATTCAGCAATCAGCGGCAATCAATGGCTCAAATACGATCAACAACCTTACTGCGGGTACTTATACAGTAATCATTGTTGATAATGCGAACTGTGCAGCGCAACAAACTTTCACCGTAACAGCACCAAACTCTATGACAGTTACTCCTGCTCAAACAAATATTTTATGTAATGGAGGAGCAACCGGTTCTGCAAGTGTAAATGTTGGTGGTGGTGCTGGACCTTACACATATTCATGGACACCAAGCGGAGGAATAGGAGCTACTGCTTCCAATCTTGCTGCAGGAAATTATACTGTAACTATTCATGACAATGCCGGATGTGTGACAACACAAAATTTTACAATCACTCAGCCAACATTGCTAACAGCCGTTGCTTCCGGATCCAATGTAAATTGTAGCGGAGGAAATAATGGAACTGCCTCTGTAAATGCGGGAGGTGGAACTGCACCATTTACTTATTCATGGTCACCAAGTGGAGGAACCGCTGCTAATGCATCGAATTTAACAGCCGGAACTTATACAGTTACAGTTACTGATGCAAACGGATGTACAAAAACGGCATCTTATACAGTAACTCAGCCCGCGGCTCTCACCGCAGTAATGGGCGCTCCGACAAATGTAAATTGTAATGGCGGAAATAATGGTTCGGCCACAGTTACGGCTGGTGGCGGCGTTGGCCCTTACACATATGTATGGGCTCCGAGTGGTGGTGCAACTGCAACAGGAACGGCTCTTACTGCGGGGGCTTATACTGTGACTGTGACAGATGCAAACGGATGTTCAATCAATTCAAATGTGAACATCACGCAACCTGCAGCAGTTACTGCAAATATAAATGCCTCAACAAATGTTTTGTGTAACGGTGGGAACACCGGTTCAGCTTCAGTAACAGCAGGTGGAGGAACACCTGGGTATACCTATTCCTGGGCACCAAGTGGTGGTGCAGGTTCTGCAGCGAATAATCTAACAGCAGGAAATTATACTGTGACCGTAACTGATTCACGTGGTTGCACGCAAGTTGCGAATGTGAACATCACACAACCTCCGGTACTAACTGCTTCGACAACGAATGTAAATGTTTTATGTAACGGATCTACAACAGGTTCAGCGAGTGTGGCACCAATTGGTGGCACAGTAGGATATACTTATTCATGGGCGCCAAGTGGAGGCACAGGAATAACTGAATCAAATCTTGGCGCAGGAACTTATACCGCCACCATTACGGATGCAAACGGATGCACTACAACAGCGAGTGCAACGATTACACAACCAACTGCGATAACATCAACCACATCATCTACTCCAACAAATTGCGGAGCAAGTACAGGGACTGCAACAGTAAATCCTTCGGGAGGAACAGGAGCGTACACGTATTCATGGTCACCAAGTGGTGGTAGTGCTGCATCTGCAAGCAATCTTGTTGCGGGAGCTTATGTAGTAACAATTACTGATGCAAACGGATGTCAGGCAACAGCGAATGTTGCTGTATCGAATAATGCAGGACCGACTGCAACAATTCCTGCATCAACAAATGTGAATTGTAATGGCGGAGCAAACGGAACTGCAAATTCAAATGCTGCAGGCGGAACAGGACCTTACACATATGCATGGACACCAAGCGGTGGTAACGGTGCAAATGCAACAGGACTAGGTGCGGGTACTTACACAGTGACAATCACAGATGCGAACGGATGTTCTGCATCAACGAACATAAATATTACCGAACCTCCAATTGTGACTGCTGCAATATCAAATACGATTGATGTAATTTGTAATGGTGGAACAACAGGAAATGCAACAGTGGTTGCAGGTGGCGGAACTCCGGGTTATACTTACTCGTGGGCACCAAGTGGCGGAGCTGGAACAACTGCAAGTAATCTTGCAGCCGGAAGTTATACTGTAACGGTTACTGATGCTCATGGATGTATTGAAACAGCAACAGCTACGATTGTTGAACCAACTCCTGTTACTGCAACAGTTCCTCCTGTTACAAATGTTTTGTGTAATGGAGGAAGCACGGGTTCTGTAAGTGTAAATGCAGGTGGAGGCACAGCGCCTTACACCTATTTGTGGGCGCCATCAGGCGGTAATGGTTCAACTGCATCGGGTCTTGCTGCAGGAAATTATTCGGTGACTGTTACTGATGCGAACGGTTGCGCTGGAAACGCAAATGCTGTAATTACTCAACCCGCAGTTTTAACTTCTGTAATTTCTGCGTCTTCAAATATTACTTGTAATGGTGCTAACAATGGTTCGGCAACAGTAACTGCCGGTGGCGGTACTGCCGTATACTCTTATGTGTGGACACCAAGTGGTGGAACAGGTGCAACAGAATCAGGACTTGCAGGTGGAAATTATTCTGTGACTGTAACTGATGCAAATGGTTGCGTGAGCAACGCAGCCGTTGTGATTACAGAGCCAACGGTTTTACAAACTTCCACTTCAGGAACAAATGTTGATTGCAATGGAAATGCAAATGGTAGTGCTACTGTTTCTCCTACTGGTGGGACCGTAGCATACACTTATAGCTGGACTCCATCCGGTGGTGCAGGTGCAACTGCAAGTAATTTATCTGGTGGAACATATTATATTACAGTAACAGATGCGAACGGATGCACTGCATCCGATAGTTTTGCTGTTGTTGAGCCCGCAGTTCTTGCATCAAATATTTCTTCTTCAACTGATGCATTGTGTAACGGCTCTGCAGGTGGTACTGCTTCTGTTCTTGCAAATGGCGGAACACCTGCACTTACTTACAACTGGACTCCAATCGGAGGAACAGGTGCAACTGCAAGCAATCTTCCTGCAGGTGCGTATACTGTAACTACGATTGATGCTAACGGTTGTGCTACTGTTGCAAACGTAGCAATCGCAGAACCTCCTGTACTCACAATCCCTGTTGCCCCGATAGATGTTTTATGTAATGGTGGTAGTACGGGTTCAGCAACGGTAACAGCTGGAGGCGGAACATCACCTTATACCTATTCATGGACAAGTGGTGGAACAGCAGCAACTGAAAATAATCTCGCAGCAGGAAATTATTCGGTCACTGTTACTGATGCGAACGGATGTAATGATATCGCAAACGTTACAATCGCAGAACCTCTAACACTAACTTCTTCTACAACTCCTGCTGATGCATTATGTAATGGCGGTGCTACAGGATCGGCAACTGTAACTCCTGCTGGTGGTACAGGTCCGTTTACTTATTCTTGGACAAGCGGTGGAACAGCGGCAACTGAAAATAATCTCGCTGCCGGAAATTATTCTGTTACGGTTACTGATGCAAGCGGATGTACGACTGTTGCAAATGTTACTATCGCAGAACCTACAACGCTCACCTCTTCAACAACACCGACTGATGCATTATGTAATGGCGGTGCAACAGGATCAGCAACAGTCACAGTAGGAGGAGGAACCACTCCATATACTTACTCATGGACAAGTGGAGGCACAGGAGCAGTTGAAAATAATCTAGTAGCAGGAAATTATTCGGTAACTGTTACCGATGGTAACGGATGTACTTCTGTTGCTAACGTAACAATTGCTCAGCCGACTCTTCTCACCTCATCAACAACTCCAACTGCAGTTCTTTGTAATGGCGGTACAACCGGCTCTGCAATAGTAACACCAACAGGCGGAACAATTCCTTATACATATTCATGGACAAGTGGCGGAACAGCTTCAACAGAAAATAATCTTGCAGCCGGAAATTATGCTGTAACAACTACTGATGGTAATGGATGTACATCTGTTGCGAATGTTGTAATCACCGAACCAACACTTCTCACCTCATCAACAACTCCAACTGCAGTTCTTTGTAATGGCGGTACAACTGGCTCTGCAACAGTAACACCTGTAGGCGGAACAATTCCTTATACTTATTCATGGACGAGTGGTGGAACAGCAGCGACAGAAAACAATCTGTCAGCAGGAAATTATTCTGTAACAACAACGGATGGTAATGGATGTACTTCTGTTGCGAATGTTGTAATCACTGAACCAACACTTCTCACATCATCAACAACACCAACTGCTGTTCTCTGTAATGCCGGTACTACCGGATCTGCAACAGTTACAGCAGGAGGCGGAACAAATCCATACACGTATTCATGGACGATTGGTGGAACAGGAGCAACTGAAAATAATCTTGCGGCAGGAAATTATTCCGTTACAACTACAGATGCGAACGGATGTACTTCGGTTGCGAATGTTGTTATCACTGAACCGACTCTTCTGACTTCTTCAACAACACCGACTGACGCATTGTGTAATGGCGGTGCAACAGGATCAGCAACAGTTACAGCAGGAGGCGGAACAAATCCATACACGTATTCATGGACGAGTGGTGGAACAGGAGCAACTGAAAATAATCTTGCAGCCGGAAATTATACTGTAACAGTTACGGACGGTAACGGATGTACTTCAATAGCAAACGTTACAATCGCTCAACCAACTACTCTAACTTCTTCGACAACACCAACCGATGTTTTATGTAATGGCGGAAATACAGGTTCCGCTTCAGTAACTGCGGGTGGGGGTACAAATCCATATACTTATTCATGGACAAATGGCGGAACAGCTGCAACTGAAAACAATCTTGCAGCCGGAAATTATTCGGTAACAGTTACCGATGGTAACGGATGTACATCTGTTGCTAACGTAACAATTGCTCAGCCGACTCTTCTCACCTCATCAACAGCACAGACTGCAGTTCTTTGCAACGGTGGTACTACTGGATCAGCAACTGTTGCGGCTGCGGGTGGAACAAATCCTTATACTTATTCATGGACGAGTGGTGGAACAGCTGCAACAGAAAATAATCTGGTAGCAGGAAATTATTCTGTAACAACAACGGATGGTAACGGATGTACTTCTGTTTCAAATGTTGTAATTACAGAACCAACACTTCTCACATCATCAACAACACCAACTGCCGTTCTTTGTAATGCTGGTACTACCGGATCAGCTACGGTTACCGCAGGGGGCGGAACAAATCCATATACTTATTCATGGACTAGTGGAGGAACTGCTGCAACAGAAAATAATCTGGCAGCAGGAAATTATTCTGTAACGACTACTGATGGTAATGGATGTACTTCTGTTGCCAATGTTGTAATCACCGAACCTGCAGTATTGACGGCTGCACCTTCATCAACTCAATCAACATGTAGCGGTACAAATGGTACAACAAGTGTAGTTGCAGGCGGAGGTATTGCTCCATATACTTATTCATGGACAAGTGGCGGAACAGGCGCAACAGAAAATAATCTTGCAGCAGGGAGTTATGATGTAACAGTAACTGACGTAAACGGATGTTCTCAAACGGTAACTGCAATTGTTGCCGATGCCCCGGGCCCTGTTGCTACTGCAAGCGTAACTGCAAATGTATTGTGCAATGGCGGAACAAACGGAAGCGCTTCAGTGAATGCTGTTGGGGGTACTGCACCTCTAACATATTCATGGACAAGTGGCGGCACAGCAGCAACTGAAAATAATCTTGGCGCAGGAAATTATTCTATAACAGTCACTGATGCGAATGGTTGTACTTCTTTAGATAATGTTACCATCACAGAACCAACGCTGATGACGAATGTAAATACATCAGGAAATGTTTTATGTAATGGTGGAAATACAGGATGGGCTACTATTGCTGTTGCGGGGGGAACAGCAGGTTATACTTATACATGGACTCCGGGTGGAGTTGGTGCTGCGACAGACGCAAACATCACAGCCGGAAATTATTCTGTCATCGTTGCTGATGCAAATGGATGTGCGGTGAATGCTGCATTTACAATTGCTGAACCTGCAATTCTTTCTGCAACAATGAATGCAACAGATGTTTTCTGCAACGGAGGAAATACAGGAACTGCAAGTGTAACAGTTGCCGGTGGAACTTCAGGATATACTTATTTATGGGCACCTGGCGGAGATGTTACTCCAGCGATTGCCAATCGTGGTGCCGGAACTTATACTGTTGATATCACTGATGCAAATGGTTGTACTACTACATCATCAGCAACAATTAGCGAACCAGTGACTCTTACTTCAGGTGTGAGTGCTTTGGCAGATGTGTTGTGTAACGGAGGAACAAATGGAAGTGCTTCTGTAATTGTGAATGGCGGAACCACTCCATACACCTACAGTTGGACTCCTGTCGGAGGAACTGGTGCGACAGCAAATAATCTTGCTGCCGGAAATTACACCGTGAACATCACGGATGCGAACGGTTGTACAACAGCGAATCCTGTTACAATATCCGAACCTGCAGTGCTCACTTCAGCAGCAAGCGGAACAAATGTTTTATGTAATGGCGGAACAGATGGAACAGCAAGTGTAATTGTAAATGGCGGAACAGCGGGCTACACTTATACCTGGTCTCCTGCGGGAGGCACGGGTGCCTCAGCAAATAATCTTGTAGCAGGAAATTATACAGTGAATGTAGTTGACGTAAATGGATGCTCGACCTCTGCATCCTATGTTGTTACTCAACCTACTGTTGTTACATCATCAACAACGAATACAAGTGTTTCCTGCAATAGCGGAGCGAATGGAACTGCAACAGTCACAGTCGGTGGTGGTGTGACTCCTTATACTTATTCGTGGTTCCCTGCAGGTGGTACAGCAGCAGCCGCTTCGAATCTTGCAGCAGGAAATTATACAGTGACTATTACTGATGGCAACGGTTGTGTATCGACTGCATCAGCAACAGTGACTGAACCTACTGTTTTATCTGCATCAACAAATACAGTAAACTCAACTTGTGGAAATTCTAACGGAACTGCTTCGACAGTTGCAGTAGGTGGAACAGCAGGTTACACATATTCGTGGGCACCAAGTGGCGGTGCTGCTGCAACTGCAACGAATCTTGCAGCAGGTGCTTATACAGTAACTGTTACTGATGCGAACGGTTGTACTACAACTGCAAATGCTGCAGTAGCAAACACTGCAGGACAAATTGCAACTGCAAGTGTTCAGCAGGATGTTTTATGTAATGGCGGCAACACAGGAATTGGAACAGTAGCTGTGGCGGGAGGAACCTCACCAATGACTTATTCATGGTCTCCTGCGGGTGGTGTAGCAGCAACTGCAAATAATCTTACTGCAGGAAATTATACTGTAACTACTACAGATGCGAACGGATGTATTTCAATAGACAATATCACGATCGCTCAGCCTGCAGTACTTACATCTTCTGCAAGCGCAACTCCTGTTTTATGTAACGGAGGAAATGACGGAAGCGCTTCATCAACAATTGGTGGAGGAACTACTCCTTACACTTATTCATGGAGTGGAGGAGGAGGAACAGGTGCGAATGCAATAAATCTTTCTGCAGGAAATTACACAGTAACTGTTACTGATGCAAACGGATGCGTGACTTCTGCAAACACTGCAGTAATTCAACCAACTGCTCTTACTGCAAATGCAAATCCAACTGCAGCTTTGTGCAACGGTGGAACAACGGGTTCTGCAACTGCTGTTGTAAACGGGGGAACTGCAGGATACACTTATTCATGGTTCCCTTCAGGCGGAACAAATGCAACTGAAAATAATTTAGCTGCAGGTTCATATGCAGTAACAGTTACTGATGCTAAGGGTTGTATTCAGACAGCTACAGCAAACGTAACTCAACCTGCTGCAATGACTACAAATACAAATTCAACTCCTGCTGTTTGTGGTTCGGCAAACGGAACTGCAAGTGTTGTTGTTGGAGGCGGTGCCGGAGGATATACTTACGCATGGTCACCTGCCGGAGGCACTGGTGCAACTGCATCGAATGTTGCTGCAGGAGCATATACGGTTACAATCACTGACGCAAACGGATGCCAGGTTACTGACGTAGCAAACGTTTCGAATTCAGGAGGACCAACGGTCACTGCAAGTGTTCAGCAAAATGTTTTGTGTAACGGAGGCAACAATGGAAGAGGAACGGTAAATGCTGTTGGCGGAACCGCTCCTTATACTTATGTATGGTCACCTGTTGGAGGTACTGCGGCAACATCAGCAAATGTTCCTGCAGGAAATTATGCGGTAACCGTAACAGATGCGAACGGATGTATTTCTTCTGACAATATAACCATCAGCGAACCAACTGCACTTGCAGCACAGGCAACTCCTGTTGATGCATTGTGTAACGGTGCAAGCAGCGGAAGTGCATCAACAGTTGTAGCGGGCGGAACAGCACCTTATACATATTCATGGTCACCTGCGGGTGGAACTGCGGCAACTGCGAATAATATTCCTGCCGGAAATTATAATGTTACAATAACTGATGGCAACGGATGTACAACAACTGCAACAGCAACCGTTGCACAGCCGACTGTCATCGCATTGAATGCAAGTGCAACTCCGGCTTTGTGTAATGGTGGAAGTACAGGAACTGCAACTGTAGTTTCAAATGGAGGAACTTCACCTTATACTTATTCATGGTCACCTGCTGGCGGAACAGCTGTAACTGCAACAAATCTTTCTTCAGGTTCATACACAGTTACAGTCACCGATGCAAATGGATGTACGAATACTGCATCAGCAAACGTAGCTGATCCTGTAGCGATGACTACAAATACAAATACAACTGCTGCATCTTGCGGAGGTTCTAACGGAACAGCAAGTGTTGTTGTCGGAAACGGAACTGCGCCTTATACTTATTCATGGACATCAGGCGGAAGCGGTGCAACTGAAAATAATTTGACTGCGGGTTCATACACTGTTACCATTACAGATGTGAACGGGTGTAGTGCAACTGCAACTGCTAACGTAGCAAACTCTGGCGGTGCTACGATTACTGCAAGTGTTCAGCAAAATATTTTATGCAACAACGGAACGAACGGAATTGCCACAGTGAATGTGGTTGGTGGAGTTGGTCCGTTCACTTATACATGGTCTCCAACTGGAGGTGCTGCGGCAACTGCAACAAATCTCGTTGCAGGAAATTATACCATCACAGTTACTGGAAGTAACGGATGTATTTCTACAGATAACGTCACCATCACTGAACCTTCGGCTCTTGCTGCCCAGGCATCTTCAACAGATGCAAGCTGCAATGGAATTACTGACGGTACAGCAAACGTGATTGTTGCAGGCGGAATTACGCCTTATACTTATTCATGGACAGGTGGTGGTGGAACTTCAGCAAGTGCAAACAATCTCGGTGCAGGAAACTACACAGTTACTGTTACTGATGGAAACGGATGCCTAACAAATTCATCTACTACAATTACCCAACCTCCAGCAATCAGTCTTTCGACAAGTGCAACTCCTGCATTGTGTAACGGTGCAAGCACAGGTTCTGCAACGGCAACTGCAGGTGGTGGTTCAGGAGGACTTGTTTATTCATGGTCACCTGTTGGTGGCAGTGGCGCAACTGCAAGTAATCTTCCTGCAGGAAATTATACTGTGACAGTTACTGATGCGAACGGTTGTTCATCTAACTCTTCAGTTACGGTTGGCCAACCGACAGCAATGGCATTAAATACAAATACAATTTCTGCAACATGCGGAGCATCGAATGGTTCTGCAAGTGTTACTGTTGGAGGTGGTGCTACACCTTATACTTACTTGTGGTCACCGGCAGGAGGAATTGCATCAACAGCAAATAATCTTAGCGCGGGTTCATATACTGTTACCATCACCGATGCGAACGGATGTACCGCAACTTCTACAGCAGCAGTTTCAAATGCAGGCGGTCCTACTATTGTTGCTTCTTTAGGATCGAATGTGAATTGCAACGGTGGAAGTAATGGTAGTGCGTCAGTAAATGTAACAGGTGGTGCAGGTCCTTTCACTTACGCATGGTCACCGAGTGGTGGAACCGGAGTGAACGCAACAAATCTTACCGCAGGTACTTATACAATTTCAGTTACTGATGTGAACGGATGTGCATCAACACAAACTGTTACCGTTACAGAGCCAACTGCATTGTCGCTTGCAACAACTTCGGTTGCTACTTCATGTGGTGCAACAAACGGTAGTGCTTCCGTGAATGCTTCAGGTGGAACAGGAGCTTACACTTACTCATGGTCACCTGTTGGTGGAATAGGGGCAACCGCAAATAACATTGGCGGAGGTTCATACACAGTTACTGTTACTGACGGAAACGGATGTACAAGCAATGCTTCTGTAACTGTTGCAAATAATGGAGGAGCAACAACAACATTGCAATCTTCAACGAATATAAATTGTAACGGAGGAAATAACGGCTCGGCAACCATATCAGTTGCTGGTGGTGCTACTCCTTATACTTATGCATGGTCACCAAGTGGTGGTTCGAATGTTACTGCCAACGGCCTCACAGCAGGAAATTATACAGTAACTGTTACAGATGCTAGCGGATGTATCAGTGCTGCGAATGTTACCATCACAGAGCCGCCAGCAATTACTGCGAGCTTGACAGCAACGTCTTCAACATGCGGTGCTGCAAATGGAACTGCAACTGTAACTGCAAACGGAGGAACAGGTGCATTAACTTATCTCTGGAGTCCAATTGGTGGAACAGGCGCAACTGCAAATAATCTTGGCGTAGGTTCATACACTGTTACAATAACTGATGCAAACGGTTGTTCAATTACTTCTACTGCGGCTGTTTCTAACATCGGTGGTCCTTCAATCACTGCATCTGTTGGAACAAATGTTTCGTGTAACGGTGGCAACAACGGAACTGCCTCTGTAAACGTAACAGGCGGTACGGGTCCATTCACATACTCATGGTCACCTGCGGGAGGTACAGGCACAACTGCATCTAATCTTACTGTCGGAACATATACTGTAAATGTTTCTGATGCGAATGGTTGTGCAACTACACAAAGTGTAACTATCACTGAACCTTCAGCAATCAATCTGAATACTTCCGCAGTGGCAACATCGTGCGGAGCAGCAAATGGTTCTGCATCTGTAACAGCATCAGGTGGTACAGGAGCGTTTACTTATTCATGGTCACCAAGTGGCGGTAACGGAACAACTGCATCAAATCTTATTGCAGGAAATTATACTGTGACTGCTACTGACGCAAACGGTTGCGCAAGCAATGCTTCAGTAGTTGTTGCAAATATTGGCGGAGCAACTACTACACTGCAATCTTCAACAAACATAAATTGTAACGGAGGAAACAATGGTTCGGCAACAGTTTCAGTTGCCGGTGGTGCTACACCTTATACTTATGTATGGTCTCCAAGCGGAGGAAATGCAGCAACTGCAGGTAATCTTACTGGGGGGAATTATTCTGTAACTGTCACGGATGCTAACGGTTGTATAAGCACCGCAAGTGTTACCATCACTGAGCCGGCTGCAGTTACTGCTTCCACTTCATCAACCTCAGCAACGTGCGGAGCATCGAATGGTTCTGCAACAGTTGTTGCAAACGGTGGAACAGGAGCACTGACTTACATCTGGAACCCTGCAGGAGGAACCGGCACAACAGCAAATAATCTTGGTGTAGGTTCTTATACAATTACTGTAACTGATGCAAACGGTTGTTCAACTACAGCGAATGCAGCAGTATCGAATATTGGTGGCCCGACTATCACCGCATCTGTCGGAACAAATGTTTCCTGTAACGGAGGTAACAACGGAACTGCTTCAGTGAATGTAACTTCAGGAACTGCACCGTTTACTTATTCATGGTCACCAAGTGGCGGAACAGGAGTGAGTGCAGCAAATCTTTCAGCAGGAATTTATACTGTGAATGTTTCTGATGTGAACGGTTGTGCTTCTACACAAAGTGTAACTATTACTGAACCTGCAGCGATCAATTTAAATACTTCATCTCTTCCTACTTCTTGTGGATCATCGAATGGTTCTGCATCGGTAACCGCAACTGGTGGCACTGGTGCATTCACTTATTCATGGTCCCCTACGGGCGGAGCATCTGCAACTGCAAACAATCTGATTGCAGGAAACTATACAGTAACTGTGACGGATGCAAACGGTTGTGCAAGCAATGCATCAGCTGTTGTTGCAAACAATGGAGGAGCAACTACAACTCTTCAATCATCAACGAATATAAATTGTAACGGAGGAAATAATGGCGCTGCAACTGTTTCGGTTGCTGGAGGTGCCACTCCATATACTTATTCATGGTCACCAAGTGGTGGAAGTGCTGCAACTGCAAGTAACCTGACTGCAGGAAATTATTCAGTAACTGTTACAGATGCGAATGGTTGTATCAGTTCGGCTTCAGTTACGATTACTCAACCTGCTGCTATCACCGCATCAACTTCAACTGTTCCTGCATCATGCGGTGCATTAAACGGAAGCGCAACTGTTGTTGCAAATGGCGGAACCGGTGCATTGACTTATCAATGGTCTCCAGCGGGCGGAACAAATACAACTGCAAATAATCTTAATGCGGGTTCATACATTGTTACTATTCATGACGCAAACGGATGTACCACTACAGCAAGTGCAGCAGTGTCAAATATCGGTGGACCAATGATTTCAGCATCTGTGGGAGGAAACATTTTATGCAACGGTGGAAATAGCGGAACGGCTTCTGTAAATGTTATTTCAGGAGCGGGTCCTTTCACATACCACTGGACTCCTTCAGGAGGAACTGCGACAACAGCATCAAATTTAGCAGCAGGAAATTATTCTGTTACTGTTACTGATGTGAACGGTTGTGCTTCTACACAAATTGTAACTATCACCCAACCGACAACTATTGTTGTTTCAGCATCAGCAACTGCTGCAAGTTGTGGTGGCGCGAATGGTTCTGCTTCTGTGAATGCATCAGGAGGAACAGGAGCATTTACTTATTCATGGTCGCCAAGTGGGGGAACAGGAATTACAGCAAGCAATCTTTTATCAGGAGCATATACTGTTACAGTGACTGATGCAAACGGATGTGCTACCAATGCAAATACAACTGTTGCAAATGTGGCAGGAGCAGTTTCTTCAATGCAATCATCTTCGAATGTAAGTTGCAACAATGGAAATAACGGAACAGCAACGGTACTTACTACGGGAGGTACAGCACCTTATTCATATAGCTGGACTCCAAGCGGAGGAACCGGTGCTACTGCAAATAATCTTACCGTAGGAAATTATACAGTAACGGTAACTGATGGTGGCGGATGTGTGAGCAATGCAACTGTAATCATCACTCAACCTTCTGCTATCACTGCAAACACTTCTTCAACTCCTGCATCGTGCGGAAGTTCGAACGGTAGTGCAAGTGTAGTTGCAAACGGTGGAACCGGAGCGTTGACTTATTCATGGACGGGTGGTGCAACAACTGCGACCGTTCCGAATCTTGCTGCAGGAAATTATACAGCAACAATTACAGATGCGAACGGATGTTCGATCACTGCAACTGCTGCGGTGAGCAACGTTGGCGGACCAACTGCTGTTGCTTCCGTAGGGAATAATGTTTCATGTAATGGTGGAAATAACGGAAGCGCTTCTGTAAATGTATCTTCAGGAACAGCACCATTCACTTATGCATGGAGCCCTGCAGGAGGGACTGCTACAACGGCTTCAAACCTTGGAGCAGGAAATTATACAGTGACAGTTACTGATGCGAATGGTTGCATCACAAGTCAACCTGTTACAATTACAGAACCTACAGCAATCAATCTTACTACTGCAAGCACTGCTTCTAACTGCGGAGCATCGAATGGTTCTGCAAGTGTGAATGCAACAGGCGGTACAGGAACATTTACTTATTCGTGGTCACCGGGCGGAGCAATTACTTCTTCAATCAATAATGTTGGAGCAGGAGCTTACACAGTTACTGTTGCTGACGGCAACGGATGTATCAGCAATGCAAACGTGAGTGTGGTAAATAATGGCGGAGCAACTTCTGCAATGCAATCACCTACCAATGTAAGTTGCAACGGTGGAAGTAATGGTTCCGCGACAGTGAATGTGACGGGCGGTGCTACTCCTTATACTTATTCATGGACACCTGCTGGTGGCACGGGTGCAACTGCATCAAATCTTATTACAGGAAATTATACGGTTACTGTTACGGATGCGAATGGTTGTATCAGTGCAGCAACTGTATTCATCAACCAACCTGCAGCGATCACTGCAACTACTTCGTCAGTTCCTGCATCATGCGGAACTGCAAATGGAAGCGCAAGTGTGAATGCAAACGGAGGAACAGGCGCATTGAGTTATTCATGGTCGAGCGGTTCAGTAACTTCCAATGCACCAAATCTTGTTGCAGGAAATTACACCGTTACAATTACTGACATCAACGGATGTTCAATTACATCTGCTGCTGCGGTGAGCAACATTGGCGGACCAACTGCGGTTGCATCTGTTGCGAACAATGTTTCATGCAACGGTGGCAACAACGGAAGCGCATCGGTGAATGTATCTTCAGGTACAGCACCGTTCACTTATCTCTGGACTCCTTCAGGTGGAGCATCTACAACTGCATCGAATCTTGCTGCTGGAAATTACAGTGTGCTTGTAACGGATGCGAATGGATGTATCTCGAGTCAGAGTGTTACAATCACTGAACCAACTGTTCTCAATATTACTACATCAACTGTTTCGGCAACCTGCGGAAGCAGTAACGGTTCTGCTTCAGTATTTGCTTCGGGTGGTGCAGGTGGTTTTACTTACGCGTGGTCAATTGGTGGAACATCTACTACAGCGAGCAATCTTGCGGCAGGCGGTTATAATGTAACAGTTACCGATGCAAACGGATGCACAGGCACTGCAACAATGAATGTAAATAACACTGGTGGCGGAACTGTTTCTCTGCAATCACTTACTAACGTGCATTGCAACGGTGGTACCGATGGCACTGCAACTGTTGCAATGGCGGGAGGAACTTCTCCGTTCACTTATTCATGGTTGCCATCAGGAGGAACTGCGGCAACAGGAACCGGACTTTCGGTAGGAAATTATATTGTGACAATTACAGATGCGAACGGTTGCATCAATACGTTGCCTGTAAGCATCAACGAACCTTCACCAATGGGAATGACGATGAGCAGCACGCAAGCGGCTTGCAGCGGTGCGCCTAACGGAACTGCTTCAACGGTGGTGAGTGGTGGAAATGGGCCATACACTTACGCATGGTCTCCGGGCAATGGAGCTTCAGCTACGATTACCGGATTGTATTCAGGAAATTATTCTGTAGTGGTAACGGATGCGAACGGTTGTTCTCAAACAAATTCTGTTCAGGTTACTTCGCCTTCAAATATTTCTCTCAGCATTAATTCTACTCCTACAAATTGTTTTGGAAGTACGGAAGGAACTGCAACAGTAACGATAACAGGTGGCACTGCTCCTTTCAATTACAGTTGGACTCCGGGTGGAGAAACAACTGCTACGATTAGTAATCTGCAGGCAGGCGGATATGCAGTGACTGTTACTGATGCAAGCGGATGCGTGAGCGTAACGGCTATTACGGTTTTCCAACCTTCAGCGGTAACGCTCAATGTTGCAGGTGCAACTACTCTCTGCATCGGGCAGCAGGCAACTATTTCTGCAACGGCAGGTGGTGGCACTGCTCCTTATGCTTATGTATGGAGCAATGGAAATGGAAACCCTTCTCAAACAGTGACTCCATCATCAACAACAATTTATACTGTTGATATAACAGATGCAAACGGTTGTTCTCCTGCTACAGCAACGGTTCCGGTTAATGTGTATCCTCCGCTGAATGTTTCTGCAACTTCTACCAGTGAGATTTGCGCAGGCGATGCAGCAAGTATTTCTTCAGTAGGAATGGGCGGTAACGGTGGACCTTACACTTACTCATGGAACAGCGGTACAATCATAACTGCGAATGCTACAGTGCATCCAACTGTTTACACTTCTTACACCGTTGTAGTGAATGATGGTTGCAGTCCTTCGGTACAAACTACAGTGAACGTAAATGTAAATCCATTACCTATCGTCAGCTTTATGCCGCACGAGATAACGGGTTGCACTCCGGTAAATGTTGACTTCCTCGACCTGTCAACTGTAACTCCTGGTTCTATGTACTCATGGAATCTTGGTGATGGAGGCGTTTCGAATGAATTAAATCCTTCGCACGTGTATTCAACTCCGGGTGATTACAATGTTTCTCTCTCCATCGTTACGCTTGCAGGTTGCCACAGTGCGCTTACCATCAATCAGCTTGTGCATGTAGAAGCGTTGCCTACTGCAAACTTCGCGATGAGTACAACTGAAACTTCGGTGCTTAACGGTACTGTTGACTTCAAAGATAAGAGTACAAACTCCTGGACATGGTATTGGGATTTCGGTGATAGTGTTGGTACAAGCAACGAAGTAAATCCTTCCTATACTTATTCTGCTCCGGGTGTATATACCATCATGCTGATAACTCAAAACCAAATCGGTTGCATTGATACTGCTTATTCAATGCTTCGCGTGAAGAGTGACTTCGCCATCTACATTCCGAATTCATTTACTCCAAATGGAGATGGAATCAATGACGGATTTATTCCGTTCGGTTTTGGATGGGCTGACTTCCGCATGGTTATTCTCGACCGTTGGGGATTGGAAATTTACAACACTACGGAGAAAACAAAACCTTGGGACGGAACCTACCAGCATGGCGGAACGCGCTGCCAGAGCGATGTGTACATTTACAAAGTATTGGTACACGAAGAATCGGGCAAGCCGCACGAGTTGATCGGGCACGTTACTCTTGTTCAATAGCAAATAGAAATTTAGAAATCAGGAAGGCGATAAACGAAAGTTTGTCGCCTTTTTCTTTTATCGAAAAGTTTTATGCACAGGCAACATCAACAAGTAATTGATGGAAAACGCAAGATCAACCTGTCGCACAAGCCATGCAGTAAAGCCAAACCGCATCAGGTTTCTTTGCTACCGGGTATATTCTATTTCAACATAGCTCCTCTTTAGTTCAATAATGATTTTCAGAAGGCAACTATTGGTTTCAAATTCTTTCATATTTGTTTTCTGAAACTAACTGTCGGTTTTTAATTTCTAACTATCGGTTTTAAACTGTTGAATATCTGTTTCCTGAAGCTCAATACAGGTTTCAACCAGCCCACTATCGGATTACAGGAGCTTAATATAGATTTCAACTTGCTTGATATCGGTTTCCAAAAGCTCGATACAGGTTTCAACTACCTCACTATCGGTTTACAGAAGCTCGATATAGGTTTCCAGAAGCTCACTATCGGTTTTAAGAAGCCCATTATCATTCGATATCAAGCAATTAGAAATCAATATTGAATGAGTTAAATCCGATCATTTTTATGATGAAAGCTGTGGTTGACTATTTATGATCACTAATCTATTTGAATAAATAGATAATTTCTTATTATTTTCCAAAGTTATCGGCTTAGTTTTCGGAGTTGCTGAAAAGGAAATAGGTATTGCTGAATTAGAACTCTAGGCAGACGGCTTTAAAAGCGAAAAGCTGCACTTCGTAAAAGAGGTTAAGCGATTATTTTCCGCTTACCTTCATTATCTTAACAATTACCGATTTGGAAACAGGCGTATTGCTTTTATCGGCAGTGTTGCTGATGGGAACCAACACATTTGTTTCGGGAAAATAAGTGGCAGTGCAGCGCTCAGGAATGTTGTATTCAACAACAATAAATTTCCGCGCCACTCTTTCAATGTTGTCAGTGAAATTGAAAATGTCCACCACCTCGCCCGGCTTCAGATTTGAAGCGGAAATATCTTTTGCGTTCATAAAAATAACTCTGCGCTCGTTCAGCACTCCGCGGTAGCGGTCGTTCAATCCGTAAATTGTAGTGTTGAACTGATCGTGACTGCGGATAGTCATCATCAGAAATTCGTCAGCAGCAAGTTTGTGATGATGAGTTTCGGAAATTGCAAATTCTGCTTTGCCCGTAAACGTGGTGAACTTCTTTTCGCGTGAAGCATTTGGCAAATAAAATCCTCCGGGCTTGCGCACCCGTTTGTTGTAATCAGCAAAACCGGAAATTGTTTTTGCAATGTCATCACGAATAAAATCGTAGTGAGAAAGATAATTATCCCATTTCACTTTTGATTTTTTATCGAGCGTAGCTTTTGCAAGACGCGAAACGATGACAGGTTCACTCAGCAAGTTTTTAGAAATCGGTTTCAGATTTCCTTTTGAAAGTTGAATAACTCCCATGCTATTCTCCGTTGTTACAAATTGCTCTTCGTCATTCATTGCATCTCTATCGCTCCTCGCAAGGCAAGGCAGGATGATCGCTTCTTCTCCATGCACAAGATGACTGCGGTTTAGTTTCGTAGAAACATGAACGGTGAGTTTGCACTTGCGCAATGCCTCGGCAGTAAAACTTGTATCAGGAGTTGCAGAAAGAAAGTTCCCTCCCATGGCGAAAAACACTTTTGCTTTTCCGCCATGCATGGCATGAATAGATTCAACCGTGTCGTATCCATTCTTTCTCGGTGGATCAAAACCAAAAACAGTTTGAAGCGAATCGCAAAACTTTGCAGACGGCTTTTCATAGATGCCCATCGTTCTATCACCCTGCACATTGCTGTGTCCACGCACGGGGCATGTGCCTGCACCGGGCTTACCAATGCTGCCTTTGAGAAGAAGAAGATTTACAACTTCTTTAATTGTATCAACAGCATTTTTATGCTGAGTCAATCCCATCGCCCAACATGCAATAATTTTATTTTTATTTTTTAGAATTTCCGCTGCCTGTTTTAATTGCTGCAACTCAACACCACATTGTGCTGCAAGTTCTTCAAGATTTTGTTTTTTGAGATGAGAGATCAGCGCATCATAACCTGTGGTTTGCTCCGAAATAAATTGCTGATCGAAAACTGTGTTCGGATTTTTTTCTTCTTCTTCAAGCAATAATAACTCGATTGCTTTGAGTAGCGCCATATCTCCGTTTATTTTTACCTGGAGAAAAAGATCGGTGAGAGAAGTTTTTATTCCGAGCGCGCCTTTCAATGTTTGCGGATTGCTGAAACCGATCAAGCCCGTTTCATGCAACGGATTTATGCTGATGATTGTGCAGCCGTTCTCTTTTGCTTTCTGCAATGCAGACAACATGCGCGGATGATTCGTGCCGGGGTTTTGTCCGAGGATAATGATGACTTCTGCCTTGTAAAAATCTTCGAGCGTAACTGAACCTTTACCAATACCGAGCGATTCTGTAAGAGCCACACCGCTCGATTCATGACACATGTTGGAACAGTCAGGTAAATTATTTGTGCCGAACTCGCGCACGAAAAGCTGGTAGAGAAAAGCGGCCTCATTACTCGTGCGACCTGAAGTATAAAAGATCGCTTCGTCAGGAGATGAAAGTGCGTTGAGATGTTCAGCAATTTTACTGAACGCATCATTCCATTCTATCGGCTGATAATGTGTTGCACCTTTCGGAAGATACATGGGTTGTGCCACTCTTCCTTTCTTTCCGATTTCAAAATCATTCAACAGAGCAAGTTCAGCAACGGAATGTTTTGAAAAAAAATCAGCCGTCAGTTTCTTTGTTGTTGCTTCTTCGGCAATTGCCTTCGCTCCGTTCTCACAATATTCTGCAATGCGCGAACGATCATCATCAGGATCGGGCCATGCGCAGCCGGGGCAATCGTAACCATCTTTTTGATTGAGTTTGCTAAGCGCAGACAACCCGCGCGCTACATTCATTTCAGAAAAAATATGAGAAGCGCTTTCAATCACTGCAGGAATTCCCGCTGCAACTGTCTTCGGTTTTGCTAATGTTAAACCTGTAAAGCGTTCAGGGTTTTCGGATGAAGGAATATTTTTCTTCTCTTCTTTCATGAAATTAAAAAAATCAACAAGAGAAAAATAAAAAACAAACTACGAAGGTGTAACTTCACTCAACATCTTCAGCTTTTTCTTCAGTAGTTCCATTTCCTCTCTCGCCTTGCTTAAATTTTCTTCCACTTCTTTCAGCAAGCCGCCCATGTTTTTTGAGTGCGTGAAAAAACCCATGTTGTTTTCATACTGATTAATAGTGTGCTGAATTTTTTGAATGCGCTCTTTCACAGTAGCACGTTCTTTACTCAGTAATTTATCCGAGTGATCGCTTCCTGCAAGCATGTCCACATTACTCTTGAACTTGAGAAGATGCATCTGCCCTGAATCAAGTTTCATTGCATCGTATTTTGAATCGAGTGCCTTCTTGTATTTCTCGTACACTCGCTCCTTCTCTTTATACGGCACATGCGGAATATCTTTCCACTCTGTAGAAAAATCTTTCAGCACTTTCATGTCTTCTTCTGCGTTGCCACCTGGATTAAATTCTTCAAGTCGTTTAATCAGTGCTTCTTTCAACTCAAGATTTTTGTATTGATCGGCATCGCGCAGTTTGAAGTATTCATTCTTTGCATTAAAGAATTTATCACACGCTTCCCGAAATCTCTTCCAGAGTTTATGTTCATCACCCGCATCTACATGTCCTACTTCTTTCCACTCGCGCTGCAACTGAATCATCTGATGTGTTGGTTCATCCCATGCTTCATGCGTAGCGGAGCTCATCGCTTCTGCTTTTTCAACAAGAGAAATTTTCTTCTCCTTATTTTCTTTGTATGATTTTTTCAGTTCATTAAAATAACCGCGCTTCTTAGTATAGAACTGATTGATGGCTGCACGTAGATCGTGCCACACTTTATCATTCTCTCCTTTGGGCGCATAGCCAATCTTTTTCCAATCGTCCAGAATTTTTTCAATCGTATCAGTCATGTTCTGATATTGCTTTGCAGTATCAAAATTTTCTTCGCTGATTTTCTGCACACGCTCAAGCAATACTTTCTTCTCTTCCAGATTTTTTACTTCTTCCTGTTGTTCTTTCTGATAGAAATCGCGGATGCGCTGCAACACCTGTGCAATCAGTTCGCGGTAACGTGTTCGCAACGGCTCAATGGTTTCGGGAGCAGTCGGTCCGAGTTCGCTCCACTCCATGCGGTAGAGGTTCATCAAACGCTCAACGCCTTTTATGGATTCCATTTGAATGAGCGACTCTATTTTACTCAGCAGTGCCGTGCGGTGTTCAAGGTTTCGTTTGAAGTCGAGTTCTTTCAGTTCCTTGCTCAACTTCATGTTGTAATAAAAATTGTGCATGTGGCGGTGATATTCGCTCTGCACATTCTTATATTCTTTCAGGGGAACATTTCCGATTTCATTCCACTTCGCCTGCAATTCTTTAAATTGCTGAAACGCTTTGCCGATACTGGTTTCCTCGGCAACCAATTTTTCAAGATCAGCAACAACTTGCTGCTTGCCCTGAAGTTTTATTTTCACTTCATCAGCATGATGCTTTTTAAATTTGCGCTCACGGTCATTTAAAATGTGAATGAGTTCGTTGAAATGTCCGTCCAGCGGATCTTTCGGAATTTCAAATTCGGAAGCAACACCACCTTCTTTTATGAAGGCATCAAGGAGTTCGTTGTTGTGCCTGTCGCAGGCAATCAGGTATTCAGCGCCAAGTTCATTGGCTTTGGAAAAAACTTCTTCGTTGATTTCTTCTTTTACAAGAATTTCAAGTTGATCAATAATCGGCTGCTTCATGTTTCAGTACGTTGAGAGTTCCGGTGAGACCGGCAAAAGTTGACAGGATTGAGTTTGTAATAGATTTCAAAGATACAGGAATCATGGTCATATCGCCAAAAGAAATGTAGTTGGAGTATTAACTACGAAGTAAAAAGTATTAATAATAACAGACTCTATTTCTTAATGCTTTTTACTTTGTACTTGTTTGCAAAAAAAAATCTATTACATTTGCAGCCCTAAAATTAAAACAATGAAAAAAGACATCCATCCAAAGAACTACAGAATGGTAGTTTTCAAGGATATATCCTGCGATTACGCATTCCTTACCCGCAGCACTGTTGAGACCAAAGACACCATTAAATGGGAAGATGGCAAAGAATATCCGCTCGTGAAGCTTGAAATTTCACACATGTCGCATCCTTATTATACAGGCAAGATGAAGCTGATTGATACGGCAGGTCGCGTTGATAAATTCAAAACGCGCTTTGCAAAGAAGCAAGCGGTAAAATAATTTCGAAACATATTTTTCAAGAAATCCTTTTCGTTTGTTCGGAAAGGATTTTTTATTTGCGATAACTTTTTCCGAATACGATTAAAAATAACTTTTCAGAATCACTACTTTTGATCGCTTTCATTTTAGCAAGACTGAATGAACTACATCCTCTTCGATGACGAAACACGCATAAGTTTATTGCCGTTTACTTTCACGCGACCGGTTTGTGAAATAAGAATCGGCATATTGACCATTCGCGAAAAGTGGGAAAAGCATTTGAAGCAAAGCGTTTCTTTTTTCACGGAAGATTTTCTGAAAGAAAAATTTCCAACCGCAATTGAGAACGATAATATTCTCATCAATGGTTCTGTATTGCCTGATGAAACTTTGATAAAAGAAATCAACTCCTTAAAGACCGGAGAAAAAATAGCGGGCGATGGTTTTCTGATTGCATTCAGAATTTCAGGTGATGAGTTGAAAAACATTAAGTCTTTTCATCGCACTGATCTTTCAGATTCAAAAAAGAATTCTTCTTCCTTCAAACTGAATTTTTGCTGGGATATTTTTTCAAAGAATGAAAAAGCAATCGCTGATGATTTTGTTTTATTGACGAAAGGAAAAAAATCTCTTCCAATCAGTTCAACAAATCGGGTAATTAATTCGAAAAATATATTTCTTGAAGAAGGTGCAAAAGTTGAATGCGCCATCCTGAATGCTTCCACCGGATTTATTTACATCGGCAAGGATGCAGAAGTGATGGAAGGTGCCATGATCCGCGGACCGTTTTCGCTCGGGGAACATGCACAACTAAAAATGGGAGCAAAAATTTACGGAGCTACTACCATCGGACCGCAATGCCGTGTTGGCGGTGAAGTGAGCAACTCCGTTATTTTCGGGTCCTCGAATAAAGCACACGATGGATTTCTGGGTAACTCTGTGATTGGCAAGTGGTGCAACCTTGGCGCTGATTCTAATAACTCCAATCTGAAAAATAATTATTCGCAGGTGAAGATGTGGAACTTTAGTAAGGAAGATTACATCAACACCGAATTAACTTTCTGTGGATTGATGATGGGCGATCATTCCAAGTGCAGCATCAACACGATGTTCAATACGGGAACAGTTGTTGGCGTGAGTGCAAATATTTTCGGCACAGGATTTCCGCCAAAGTTTGTTCCGTCATTTTCATGGGGCGGATCGGAGGGCTTCAAGACATATCGTCTCGAAGAAGCAGGTGAAGTAGCAAGCCGTGTTTACGAACGCAGAGGAAAAACATTTGATGCCGCAGAGAAAAAAATTCTGAAACATTTATTTGATGCCACCACTAAATTTCGTTCATGGTAATTATGGAAAAAGATTTTGCAGACAGTTTACTTTATTTCATTCCCGCTGTTCTTGTTTTAGGTGGAATGTTTCTCGTCATTAAAAAATTTATTGACCGCGATCAGCAATTGCGGATGATGGAACTGAAGAAAAGTAGTCAGAAGGATTCTTTGCCTCTCAAACTTCAGGCAATTGAACGGATGGTTTTATTTATGGAACGTATTTCTCCTGACAATCTGTTACCCCGTTTGCATCGAGGAGGAATTTCTGCAGGGCAGCTTCACAGCGATTTGCTTGCAACTATTCGGTCGGAGTATGAACACAACGTTACTCAGCAGGTCTATCTTTCTAACGAAGCTTGGAGCGAAGTAAAAGAGGCGAAGGAAGAATTGCTAAAGATCATCAACAATGCCATGAGCGAAACCGGACAACAAGCAACAGGTGTTCATCTCAGTTCAAAAATTTTTGATCTTATGATTAAGGATGAAAGCTTCCCTCACCTGAAAGCGATTGAAGAGTTGAAAAAAGAAGCGCGGCTGTTGATTGGTTGATTCTCGTATAGGAATGTCTGAAGAAAAAAAAATAATAACCGAAAGCGGAATCGAAATAAAACCGATTTACACTTCGCATAAAACAAAACCGGAAATGCCCGGTGAGTTTCCTTTTACACGCGGAGTAACGGCTGATATGTACCGCGGCAAGTTATGGACCATGCGGCAGTATGCAGGATTTTCAACTGCAGAAGAATCGAACAAGAGATACAAATATTTACTTGCGCACGGTACAACGGGTTTGTCAGTCGCGTTTGATTTGCCGACACAGATCGGTTATGACAGCGATCATGAATTATCAGAAGGAGAAGTTGGCAAAGCAGGAGTCGCCATTGATTCATTGCGCGACATGGAAGTTTTGTTTGGAGGAATTGAGTTGGAAAAAATTACCACTTCAATGACGATCAATTCCACTGCTTCAATTTTATTGGCGCTTTACATTGCACTTGCGAAAAGACAGGGCGCTGATCTGAAAAAAATTTCCGGAACTATTCAGAATGATTTGCTGAAAGAATATGCAGCGCGTGGAACGTACATCTATCCTCCGCGAGCTTCCATGAGAATTATCACAGACATCTTTGCGTATTGCAGCAAAGAAGTTCCGAAGTGGAACACGATTTCAATTTCCGGTTATCACATACGCGAAGCGGGTTCTACTGCCGTGCAGGAACTTGCATTCACGCTTGCCAACGGAAAAACGTATGTGAAAGCAGCGCTTGCAGCGGGACTCGACATTAATGTGTTCGGAAAGCGGTTGTCATTTTTCTTTAATGCGCACAATAATTTATTTCAGGAAGTGGCGAAGTTTCGTGCTGCGCGAAGAATGTGGGCAACCATTATGAAGGAACTCGGAGCAACTGACGAGCGCGCGATGATGATGCGCTTTCACACACAAACTGGCGGCTCAACATTAACTGCACAACAACCCACGAATAATATTGTGCGCGTAACACTTCAGGCACTGAGCGCAGTGCTTGGAGGAACTCAATCGCTTCACACAAATGGATACGATGAAGCATTGACGCTGCCCACTGAAGAGGCAGCGCGGATAGCGTTGCGCTCGCAACAAATTATTGCGCTTGAAAGCGGTGCAGTGGATACTGTTGATCCGCTGGCTGGTTCATACTTTATTGAATCGCTCACGGATGAACTGGAAGCGAAAGCTTTTGACTACATCAAAAAAATTGATGCTATGGGCGGCTCGGTGCAGGCAATTGAATCGGGTTATATTCAGAATGAAATTGCTTCGGCTTCTTATCAATACCAGCAATCGGTTCAAAACGGAACGCGCATTATTGTGGGCGTAAATAAATTTGAAATGGAAGAGCCGCCATTTGATAAGCACCTCACCATTGATGATTCCATCCGCGAAGTGCAGATTGCAAAGCTGAAAAAACTAAGGGCGGAGCGCGATGAAAAAAAAGTAACGCAATGCATCAACAGCATTGAACAATCTGCAAAAGAAAATACGAACCTGATGCCTTTTATTATTGATGCAGTAGAAAATTATTGCACGCTCGGTGAAGTTGCAGATGCTATGCGGAAAGTTTTCGGGGAGTATAAATAATGGGTGGCTGAATTTTTTTTGAATAATTTATTTTCTTTTCCCCACGAAATCATTTCTATCGCCATGAAAAATTCTGCGTAATTTATTTTTTCGCAAAAAATATTCCGCTGCTGAAAACCGGCTCATTATTTTTCTCATCACCCCAAAAATTCACGACAAGATCCGGGAAGTTTGCCTCTTAACTTCCGGAGTTATCCTCAAGACCCGACAAGTTAAGCGCTAAACTTCTGAAGTTATGCCCAAGATCCGGCAGGTTCAGCTCTAAACTTGCTGAGTTATCCTCTAAACTTGTGAAATCATGGCCAAGATTCGGCAGGTTTAGCGCTGAATTTGTGAAATCATGGCCAAGATTTGGGAAGTTTAGCGCTGGATTTGTAAAAATCAACCCCCTAAATTTTCAACAAACCTCGAAAAAAGATTAAAAACGAACAATTATGGAAAAATTTAAAGTTTAGTTAGGATTAGGCCAACCGCAGGGCGACAATGCAGGAGAAGCAGATGCGCAATCGCATCCTGTTGCGCGCGGGGGGCGCTCTTCTTTTTGTTGTAGATTTGAGGGATGAAATTTTTTGGGATGAGGAAATGTTTGGTGTTGATTGTTATTTTTCAATCTTTCTTTTGTTTTTGTGCTGATGCACAAATTACTTTTCAAAAAACTTATGGCGGACCAAACTGGGATGAATTTGCAATGTCTCGTCAAACTTCTGACGGTGGATTCATTGCTATAGGTAACACTACTAGTTTTATACCGGTAGGGAAAATATTTATTTACCTCATTAAGACCGATGTAAATGGTGATACTCTTTGGACAAGAACTTTTTCAAGTGGCACCTTATGTTGCCAGTATGGTTTTGATGTTAAGCAGACTTTTGATGGTGGTTACATACTATCAGGTGAAATTTATCCAAATCCATTTCTTATTAAAACTGATGCGAGTGGAAATCCTGTGTGGTGTAAATCTTATACGGGATCAATAAGTACCTTCTCAATGGTGGAACAGACTGCTGACAGTGGATACATACTGCTTGGCGTACCTCAGGGTGGTGGTTGGGCAATCTATTTAGTCAAAACGAATGCAGCAGGAGATACAACTTGGACACGAAATTATGCAGGCTACGGAGGAATTGGAGGGTTAGATAGTAGAGGCGCGTGCCTTACTAAAACTTTTGACGGAGGATATATCTTTGGCGGAAATACTGATGCTTTTAGTCCCAACATCAACAACAGTTATTATCATCATCTTTATATTGTTCGGACAGATATAAACGGTGATACGTTATGGACGAAAGTTTACGGGGATATTAATTCAACCGGTCAGGAAAATGCCCGATACATTATTCAAACTTCAGATAGTGGATTTATGATAGCAGGTGACCCGAATTTTTTACTGAAAATAAACAGCAACGGAGATTATGTTTGGGCAAAGAAGTATTATCCAACATCGTTCAATATGATACAACAGACTCGGGACGGGGGTTTTGTTGGTGTCGGAACTGTAAATTCCCCCACTTAGGTTCAACTTGTAAAAATAGATTCAACAGGAAACATCATGCTATCGCAGATTATTGGTGGAAACGGATGGGATGAAGGGCACTCTGTTCAACAGACAACAGATGACGGTTTCATTGTCGGTGGATGGACATATAACAGTTTTGGTAACGATAGTGGTAATGTTTACCTTATCAAAACAGACAGCAGCGGATACAGCGGATGCAACGAAAGCAATCTTACGCTTACTTATAATTTATACTATCCCCAAGAGCGTCCAGCTCCTTCTGCGGTTTCAACATTCAATCTTATCACAACTGCCCTTGTTCCTCAGGTAGGTTACAGAGGAGATGTCACAAATCTCTGTAGTGATGTTGGGATCAATGAATCAATTAATGGAAATAATTTTCTTCTTTCCCCAACCCCACCTCTTCCTCTTTCACCATAACCACCACAGCACAACTGCAAAACGCACAGGTAGAAATTTACAATGTGGTGGGAGAAAAAATGTACACCGAGCGAGTTAACAATCGTGCATCGTGCATAGTGCATAGTGCATTGCCTCCCGGCATTTATTTTGTAAAACTACAGAGTAAGAAGGGCAGCGCGGTGCAGAAACTGGTAATACAGTAAATCGTTTACTAGCTAAAATACTTTTCTTTGCATCATGCAGCGTGCCCTCTCCTTTTCATTTACAGATAAGCAATGGATGGATATTGCATTCGACATCCGCAGAAAAGTTTTTGTGGAAGAACAAAAAGTTGATGCAAGAGAAGAGTACGATGAGTTCGAAAAAACTTCCATTCACTATTTGGTTTTTGTTGATGAACAACCCGTAGGCACTGCCCGCTGGAGAATAACCGAAAGCGGAATAAAACTGGAACGGTTTGCAGTGCTTAAAGAATTCAGAAATGCACGCGCAGGAAGAACCGTGCTACTCAAAGTTCTGGACGATGTAATTCCTCTCAACAAAAAAATTTACATGCACGCACAGGTGGCAGCCATGAGCTTTTATTCGCGCGAAGGGTTTGTGACGGAAGGGGAAATGTTCACCGAGTGCGACATTCAACACTTTAAAATGGTGTGGAAGAGAATTTGAAAAAGGTTATACGTATCAGCCACTGCAAATCACCAATCGCTACTTCGAAATCAATTCATCATTCGTTGATCAAAATCAGAAGTAAGAGACAATTCCAAAGTGTACTTTCCCGTTTCTGAAATAAATCGGGTTGCTGAATTGCTTGCCTAGCGCGTAACTCACGCTCATGATGCCAAGCTTGGTTTCAAAATTTATTCCTGCCCCGAAGCCGTAAGGTTTATCAGTAATCGTATTCACCTTCCTTAATTTTTTCTCATACAAGGCCTGGTTGTAGAAAGCAAACAGAAAAGAATTTTGTTCGAGCAGGTAACGGTATTCAATTTTGCCGATGGTGTATTTAGAAGCGTAAATACTTTCTTCGTCAAAGCCGCGCAGGGTTTTTAGTCCACCAATGCGGTAAAGTTCGTTCGTGAAAATATCTGCACCGTATAGGTACGCGCTTTTATTTCCGACATCCAGCACCTGCCGCTGCGAAACGGAAATAAAATAATCTCCTGAAAATTCAAAATGATATTGAGTAGTGGTCAGGTCCAAACTATCATAAGCAATCGGATTGATGCCTGCATTTTTTTTGATGATGCGGTTGCCTGTACTAGCTGATGCTTCAGCCATAAATCCCTTTCGGGGATTGAAACGGTAATCCAGTTTTTCAAAATGAAGCAGAATGCCATACGATGTAATGCTGATGTCAGCATAAGGCGGAAGCACAGTGGTAGATTCAAGTCCAACGGTGTTCAACAGAGAACTTTCTTTGTTAGTAACAAATGCCTTGATAAAATTTACACCGGTGAACATGTATTGCACACCGATATTTTTTGTTACATCAATGTAGGTGGTATCTTTTTTATAGATGGCAAGATTTCCATCAATCCCTATTGGCGTGTTGAGAATGTAAGGATAAAGCGCATGAACTTTTAAGTCCTGCGTTTTCGCTGCAAGCTGTTGCCAGTTAAGTTCAATCACTTCCCCGCGCCTGAGTGCGTTCTGTAATTTAAGGTGCGCTTCACCGGTAAAATTTATTTTACTTGCATTGTTATTATCAGGCGCCACACCAAGCACACCATCAAACTGGCTTGCCTTTCTCGGTTCGAGGTAGAGATTAAGTTTGGTTTGTTTATCATCAAAAATAATTTCGTTTGATTTTAATTCAGTTACAAAAGCAAGCTCGTGCAGCCGCACCGTAATGCGTTTCACTTTCGATTCGTCATACACCGCACCCGGCTTGATGCCGATGTAATTGTAAATGTAAACGGGAGTTACTACATCTTTTCCTTTCATCACCACGCTATCAATTTTGCAAAAGCGATTTCGTTCAAGATGGAGCGAAGCATGAATTAAGTTTTCTCCTATTGAAATACTGTCGAGCCGCAGAGACGCAAACGGGAATCCGTTGTTCTCGCAATTGACGATGATGCTGTTTTCAAGTTTTGCAACACGATCGTAGCGAACAGGTTTTTTGGAAAAAGATTTTCTGCTAAATCCTGTGCCGCTAAGAAATGCAGCATCCACATTTCCTTTTTCAAGCGTTGCCCATTTATATTTTTCTCCGAAAAACAAATACGCATTGCAAACTGTAGAATCGAAGTGCACACTGTCAAGCGAAGAAGTAAGATACCCGTTTGCCTGAAGTTTCACAATCATCTGCTGCAACTCGCGGTAAACGGAAAGCGAATCTTTGAAACTTGAATGAGAGAGTACCTGTTTTTTTACAGAAGAAAAATCTTTTGAATGAACCGTGTCAACCAACTGAACGTTGATAGAATATTTTTTCTCCGCGAAGGAACTGGAAGATACCATCAACAGAAATAAAATCCATGCTGACAGAAAGAAAAATTTAGAATTCGTTTTTATCACTTGAAATATTCTGCGATAAGAAGCTTTTGTCTTTGCGAAGTTACCGTATAACGCATAACTAGTAACGAATAACCTTTCAAGTTATTCTAACCTCCAGTCAATCGGCTCCAAACCTTGCTGCTTCAGCAATTCATTCGTCTTTGAAAAATGTTTGCTGCCGAAAAAAGCACCGCCTGCCAACGGAGAAGGATGAGCAGCAGTTAGAATGAAATGTTTGCTCGTGTCAATCAACTCTGCTTTCTTTTTTGCAAAATTTCCCCACAACAAAAACACCACACCTTTTTTCTTTTCTGAAATAGTTCTGATCACAGCATCCGTAAATTTTTCCCAACCCTTTCCCTGATGCGATCCGGCATTGTTTGCTTGTACGGTAAGCGTAGCATTCAGCAACAATACTCCTTGGTTCGCCCACTTTTCGAGATTTCCTTTTTTCGGAATGGGAATACCAAGATCACTGTTAAGTTCTTTGAGCATATTCATTAGTGAAGGAGGCGGAGCAACGCCATCAGGAACGGAGAACGACAACCCATGTGCCTGCCCAGCGCCATGATATGGATCTTGGCCGATCAAAACCACCTTCACATTTTCAAATGGAGTGTGATTGAACGCAGAAAATATTTTTGATCCGGGCGGGTAAATGATTTTATTTTTTAGTTTCTCACTCACTAAAAAACCCTTGAGCTCTTTGAAATAAGGAGAATGAAACTCACTGCCGAGTTGTTCTTTCCAGCTTGGTTCTATTTGAGGATTTACTTCAGCCATTTCTATTTATAGTTTGAAATCTTCGCCAAAGATACGCGTGGAAATTTTTTCAGGAACCACTTTGTTCAAAAATGTTGTCAACTCTGCATTGCCAATTCAATCAAAAAGATACTTTTGCAGCACTTTCCCTGCACTTCAAACATTTAGTTAAAAATTACGTTATAGAATATCAATAACTAAGAACAATGAAAAAATTCCTTCAGATTACATTTATCCTTGCTGCAGTTGCAGTTCTGTTCACGTCTTGCAAATCGCATGAGAAGTGTCCAGCTTATGGGCAGCATTCAAAACCTGCGAATCACAAAGAGGCGAAAGGTTAATCCCTCTCTCATTCTAAAAAATACTCAGGCGAATCGCAGAAACGGTTCGCCTTTCTTGTTTGCGGGAACAGCTCAATAATTAAAACTCAGCACCTGTTTAATTTCCGGATGAATACTTATTGCAACCGGGCAAGTGCGCGCAGCATTTTCGAGAATTGCTTTTTCTTTGTCTGAATAATTATTCTTCGGCATTTCAAAATCTACGTGCACTTCTGAAACGCGCCTGGGATTTGCAGCCATCACCTTTGTAATTTTAATTTTTGTACTGTCCATATCTATGTTGTGAGTGCGGGCAGCAATTCCCATTATGGTCAACATGCAACTGCCGAGTGAAGTTGCAAGAAGATCGGTGGGAGAAAATGATTCTCCTTTACCTTGATTATCGGGCGGTGCATCAGTAATTAGCTTTACTCCCGAGCGGACATGCGTTCCTTCGGTGCGTAGCTCTCCGAGGTAAATGGCGTGGGTGGTTTCCATCTGAAAAATTTTCTCAAAGGTAATTGCTTTAGAGAAGTTGTTTGCACATAACAAAACTTTGTATAGATTTGCACCCGATTTAAGAAGTAGCGAAGGGGACCACAGTCCCCTTTTTAATTGCCAAAAAATGGAATTAAAGGAACAAATAGGGCAAGCGATAGAGGAAAAAACTGCCGGAACAGAAACTTTTTTGGTGGATATAAAAACATCTCCATCGAAGATTGCCGTTTTTGTTGATCATCCGAAAGGATTGAAGTTGGAAGATTGCATGGAGATAAGCAGCTACCTCGAGGAGAAAGCGGAATTGCAAAACATCTTTGAATCGCACGAGTTGGAAGTTTCGTCACCGGGAATGGATGAGCCGCTCAAAGTGCTGAAGCAATATGAAAAGAGAATCGGTCAGGAGGTAAGTGTGCTGATGAAAAACGGCATCCGCAAAAACGGAACACTGAAATCGGCCAACGAAAATGAAATCGCGATTGTTGAAAAGAGCAAAGTAAAAGACAACGGACGGAAGATATTTCAGACAAAAGATACGATCATCAATCACGAAGAAATAAAAGAAACAAAGATTGTATTTGACTTCGGGAGAACACTCAGGTGAGTAGTTGATTTAGTTAATTGGTTGATTAAGTTGATTAGTAAAAACAAAAGATAAAATAGATGCTGTCAATGACAGCTACCAAATTGTAAACTGAAAACCGTAAACAAAGTTAGTATGGAACATTCGCAATTAATTGACGCCTTCTCCGAGTTTAAAGAACTCAAAAACATTGATCGCGCCAGCATGATGAGCATCCTCGAAGATGTATTTCGCGGCATGATAAAAAAGAAGTACGGCACTGCCGATAACTTCGACATCGTAATCAACACCGACAAAGGAGACCTTGAAGCATTCCGCAACCGCCAAATTGTTGCAGATGCAGAAGTGACAGACATTGCCACACAAATTCCCTATTCGGAAGCGGTTCAAATTGAACCCGACTTTGAAGTGGGAGAAGATCTCGCAGAAGAAGTTCGCTTTTCCGATTTCGGAAGACGTGCTGTTCTTTCTGCCCGTCAGAACCTGATGGCGCGTGTGCAAGAGTTGGAGAAGGAGGGTATCTTCAAAAAATATAAAGACAGAGTTGGTGAAATCATTACCGGAGAGGTTTATCAGACCTGGAAAAAAGAATCGCTCGTGATGGATGATGACGGCAATGAACTTATCCTTCCGAAGATGGAACAGATTCCATCTGACTTTTTCAAGAAAGGCGATAACGTTCGTGCCGTTGTGTTGCGCGTGGAAATGATCAACGCCAATCCGAAAATTATTTTGTCGAGAACATCACCTCTTTTCCTTGAGCGTTTGTTCGAGTTAGAAGTGCCAGAAGTTTTTGACGGACTCATTACGATTAAAAAAATTGTTCGTGAACCTGGAGAGCGTGCAAAAGTTGCAGTAGAAAGTTATGACGATCGCATTGATCCGGTTGGAGCATGCGTTGGTATGAAGGGTTCACGTATTCACGGCATTGTGCGTGAGTTGAGAAACGAAAACATTGATGTGATAAACTTCACGAATAATTTACCGCTCTACATTTCACGTGCATTGTCGCCTGCAAAAATCACCACAATAAAACTGGATGATGAGAAAATGCATGCCTCAGTGTTTTTAAAACCCGATCAGGTTTCTCTTGCTATCGGCAAAGGCGGACACAACATTAAACTTGCGGGAAAACTTACAGGTTACCAAATTGACGTTTACCGCGACACTGAAGACGATACGGAGGATGTGGATCTCGAAGAATTCTCAGACGAAATTGAACCATGGATTATTGACGAACTTAAATCCATCGGTTGCGATACTGCAAAATCCGTTCTTGAAATTCCAATTGAAGATTTGGTGAAACGCACCGATCTCGAAGAAGAAACGATCAAAGAAGTGATTCGCATTCTCAAAGTAGAGTTTGAATAAAAAATGGTTTTCCGGAAAAGAGAAAAATAATTCAGCAAAAGAATCATTGGTTGATGTAAAAGCATCATCTTTGTTTCGATCAGATATGTCAGAAGAAAAAACAATACGGCTCAGTAAAGCAATCAAGGAATTCAATCTTAGCATGGATCACATTGTTGATTTCCTGTCTAAGAAAGGAATCAAGATTGAAAACAATCCCAACGGCAAGTTGCCGGGTGATGCTTATACTTTATTGCTGAAAGAATTTGCATCAGATAAAACGCTGAAAGAAGAAGCTGCGAAGATTACCGAAAGCAAACTCAAAAAAGAAACCGCAGTTATTTTCGATGCAGAAGTAAAGCCGAAGCAGGAGAAAAAGGTTGAAGAAGATGTTCGCGAGGTTTTAATTAAAAACACAGGGGCGGCAGTTGAATCGAAAGAAGAAAAGCCGAAGAAGAAAGAAGTTAAAGCCGAGAAAAAAGTTGAGGAGAAAAAAGAAGTTGAGGTAATAAAAGCACAGGCAGATAAAATTGAAATGCCGAAAGTGCTTGGCACGATTGATCTAGAAGAAACAAAATTTCCAAGCGGCAAGAAAAAGAAAGTAACTAAGAAAGAAACGGAAGAGGTAGAAGCCGCAGAAAAAGCAGCGAAGAAAAAAACAACTGCAAAAAAGAAAAAAGGAGAAGAGGAAGAAGTTGTTGTAGAGAAACCAGTTGAAGAAGCAGTCGCATCTGCACCTCCTATTGCAACTGAACCCGATGCCGGAACGGATGCACCCGCTGAGATGGAAGATCCGAAAGAAGAAATTACCCGTGTGCGTTTCGACAACCTTACGGGTCCGAAAATTTTCGGAAAGATTGAATTGCCACAGGATCAGCCCAAGAAAAAACCTGTTGCATCTTCTTCCGCTTTCGGAGAGCGTGAAAAGAAAAAACGTAGACGCACCGACCGCAAAGCCGGTGGCGTACAGATTCCTGACGAGCGGAAGAAACACGAGTCGCAGAATTTTCAGCGTAGCGGAAAGAAAGGTCCCCCACCAAGACAGGGCGCACCAAAAGCAGAACCAACTGAAAAAGAAATTCAGGATCAGATAAAAGCAACACTTGCTCGATTGAGCGGTGGTGGAAAATCAAAAGCATCCAAGCAACGCAGGGCAAGGCGTGATGAACGCGTGGAAGAAAAGGAAGCACTTGCAGCGCAGCAGACTGATATAAAATTAATTAAGGTTACCGAGTTTGTAAGCGCGAACGATCTTTCAAAGATGATGGACGTTCCGGTTACACAAATTATTTCCACGTGCATGTCGCTTGGTTTGTTTGTTTCAATCAACCAGCGGCTCGATGCGGAAACGATTACCGTTGTTGCAGAAGAGTTCGGATACAAAGTTGAATTCGTAGCGGCTGATGTGCAGGAGTCCATTGAAGTGGAAGAGGACAAGGCGGAAGATTTAATTCCGCGACCACCGATTGTTACTGTAATGGGTCACGTAGATCATGGAAAAACGTCATTGCTCGATTACATCCGAAAAGCAAATGTTATTGCGGGTGAAGCAGGTGGAATCACACAGCACATTGGTGCGTATGAAGTAACCTTGGAAAACGGAAAGAATATTACGTTCCTTGATACGCCCGGTCACGAAGCATTTACTGCCATGCGTGCACGTGGAGCAAAGGTAACTGACGTTGCTATCATCGTAATTTCTGCTGATGACAGTGTGATGCCTCAAACTATCGAAGCTATTAATCACGCACAGGCAGCAGCGGTGCCGATTGTATTTGCACTAAATAAAGTTGACAAGCCGGGCGCAGCACCTGACCGCATTAAGGAACAGTTGAGCAAGATGAATATTCTTGTTGAAGAATGGGGCGGAAAATATCAAAGCCAGGAAATAAGCGCGAAGCTGGGAACAAATGTGGATGCACTGCTTGAAAAAGTTTTGCTTGAAGCAGACCTTCTTGATCTGAAAGCTAATCCGAAAAAGCGCGCGCACGGAACTGTGATAGAATCCATGCTCGATAAAGGCAGAGGATATGTAATGACCGTGCTTGTGCAGGGCGGTACATTGGCAGTAGGCGATGTACTTCTTGCAGGAAAATACAGTGGTCGCGTGAAAGCGTTATTCAATGAACGTGGTTTCAGAATTCGCGAAGCAGGACCGGCGACACCTGTTCAGGTTCTCGGAATGACAGGCGCTCCGCAGGCGGGCGATCTTTTCCATGTAATGGAAGATGAACGCGAATCGCGCGACATTGCAAACAAACGTTTGCAGTTGCAGCGCGAGCAAGGAATACGTACGCACAAGCACATTACGCTTGATGAAATCGGAAGACGACTTGCCATCGGTAGTTTTAAAGAACTTAACGTGATTGTGAAAGGCGATGTGGACGGTTCCATCGAAGCGTTGAGCGATTCACTTCTCAAATTAACTACACCTGAAGTTCAGGTAAACGTAATTCATAAATCAGTTGGTCAGATCAGCGAGAGCGATGTGCTGCTTGCGTCTGCATCCAATGCAATTGTAATCGGTTTCCAAGTTCGCCCTTCGACAAGTGCAAGACGACTTGCTGAACAGGAAGAAATTGAAATCCGCCTCTACTCTGTAATCTATAAAGCCATTGAGGAAGTGAAGATGGCGATGGAAGGAATGTTGGCTCCAGACTTTGTAGAGAAAAATGTTTGCAACATCCATATACGCGAGGTTTTCAAAATACCGAAAGCAGGAACCATTGCCGGATGCATGGTGATGGACGGAAAAATTACCCGCAATACAAAAATCAGGATTGTTCGTGATGGTATTGTAGTGCACAGCGGAGAACTTGCATCACTCAAGCGTTTCAAAGATGATGTGAAAGAAGTTTCAACAGGTTACGAATGCGGATTGAGCATTGCAAACTTCAAAGACATTCAGATTGGCGATATCATTGAAGGATATGTGCAGGAAGAAGTGAAGCGGACTCTTGCATAGCACAATGCAGTAATCGAAACGTTTTATTTTCTGTGCAATAATTTTAAAAAGAACTATGTACAATTCGCTTATTGAGCGTTGCGAATTTGACATTCATAATACAAATCTCCACAAGTGATGATTCTAACAAAAAAAATCGCTCTAAAGTGAGAACTGAATAGTACCGTTCAAACTAATTTCTTTTCAAACCATGCTCAACTCAATGCCTGAAAAATGCAGAATTAAAATGAGCAATCCAACGATGATCCGATAGTACCCGAAAACTTTAAAACCATTTTTGGCGAGATAACTGATAAAAGACTTGATGGCGAGAAAAGCAACCAGAAAAGCAATGACATTACCAACGACAAGAAGATTTATTTCCTGTGATGAAAAACCTACGCCTTCTTTATACACTTCATAAATGTCCTTACACGTTGCTGCAAACATAGTAGGTACGGCAAGGAAGAAAGAAAATTCAGCAGCAGCTTTTTTATTTAGTCGTTGAGTGAGTCCGCCAATGATAGTGGCAGCGGAGCGCGAAACACCCGGCACCATTGCCAGCACCTGGAACATACCTATCTTAAATGCGGATGCATCGCTGTTGAGTTCACTCATTCCCCGCTCTTCAGCTTTCTGAAACCATTTATCGAGAAGAAGAAAAATAATACCACCTGCAAGAAGGGCAACAGCAACAACAATCACATTTTCGAGAAGCATGTCAATGTATTTTTTGAACAACACACCGAAGATGACAGCAGGGATAAATGCGATGATGAGTTTTTTATAAAAGTCGAAATCAATTTTCCCGAGAAACCTCTTCCAATAAATTACAACTACAGAAAGGATGGCTCCAAACTGAATAACTACTGTGAAGACTTTTGTAAAAGGCAGGGAAGCTATTCCCATTACCGAACTGCCGATAATGATGTGACCGGTACTTGAAACTGGAAGAAACTCAGTAAGTCCTTCGATGATGGATAGAATAACGGCTTGGAGGTAATTCATGGTAAAACAATTCGATGAAGCGTTGATTTGAGAATTTGAAGGTTCAATGCAACGTTTATCTTCAAATCGGATTTACTCCTTTGCCTTCTTAAGAATTGCGTAGATTTCAATGATGAACCCGATAAGCACTACAATTGGCGCGAGTGTAATTCTCCGGAATGAAAAAATATCAGGATTAAAAACGTTCGGGTCTTTGCTTCCGCCACCGCTCATAAGAACGAATCCTAAGAAGATACATCCGATACCGATCAGCATCCACACGTAATTCTCTTTGCCGAAGGCAAAATCATTTACCACTTTAATTTCTTTCTTAGCCATTGTAGTTAATTGAGAGCGCGAAGATAATATAAGAATGGAATAATGAAATAATGGAAGATTGGAATAGAAGTAACTAAGTGTTTACGATAACGATTCATAAATTCGTCCCGAAGCATCGGGATCAATTCGTATTTCGTTGATGCTACCCGTAAAGCTCATCCCCTCTCACTCTCAAATACCTGTTCACTGCGAAAAAAGTGCTGATAACAGAGAGGAGAACACCGAGTACAATAATTCCTGCAAACAAAATTCCGTTGTCTTTTAAATCCTGCACCTGCACGAACTCCGGCATCTTGGTGCGCACGAAGTAAAGCAGCGCACTTAAGAAAATACAGGCAACCACTCCTGCATAAAGTCCATGCCCGATGGCACGCGAGATAAATGGTTTGCGGATAAAACTTTTTGTTGCGCCCACCAGTTGCATACTCTTGACGAGGAATCGTTTTGAATACATAGAGAGGCGAATCGTGCTGTTGATCAATGCAACGGCAATGAAAAACAGCAACGCACAAAATGCAAGAATACCGATTGCAACCATTTTGAAATTCTCGTTCATCTTGTCAACCTCGGTTTGCTGGTAAGTCACTTCGCGCACCATTTTATTTTTCTGAAGGTCGTCTGAAATTTGTTTCAGCATAGAAGCATCTGTGTACTGAGCATTCAACTTTAGTTCAAAAGAAGAAGGAAGCGGGTTTACCTCCAGCATACTTGTGGCATCTGAACCAAGGTCTTTTTTCAAACTGTCCAACGCTTCCTGTTTTGAAATAAACCGAACAGATTTTATCGCGGCATTTGACGAAAGCAGATTTTGAAAGGCGCTGATCTCTTGGTCACTCACGTCATCATTCAGAAATACATTGAGCTGAACATGTTCTTTTATATAATCAGAAATCTTCTTCGCATCCAATACCAGCATGCCCAGCAAACCCAGCATAAACAACACCAGCGAAATGCTGATGACAGAAGAAAGATAAGATGACCGCAGCCGTTTATTGCCGCTTTTTGTCTCGACCATAATTTTTATTGGTGCTGCGAAAATAAAGAAATGAGATCAACGAAAAACTACTTGAAAACGAATTTACGAATAGAAGAATGTCAGTTTTCATACTTTAATAGGTCACTGAATTTGAATTTTTAAATTCGCGCTCCCGTTCGGAATTATCCAATGCATTCGGATTAGTAATTCGATGGGATTATCAGATTATGGAATACAATTTTCGTGACATAGAAAAGAAATGGCAGAGCTACTGGGCTGAGAAAAAAACCTTTGCGGCAGAAAATAATTCTGCAAAAGAAAAATACTACGTGCTTGATATGTTTCCTTACCCGAGTGGTGCGGGACTGCATGTTGGTCATCCGCTTGGCTACATTGCTTCTGATATTTATTCGCGCTACAAACGGCTGAAGGGTTTCAACGTTCTTCATCCGATGGGATGGGATGCATTCGGTTTGCCCGCTGAGCAATATGCGATTCAAACGGGTCAGCATCCTGCTATCACGACCAAAAATAATATTGCGCGCTACCGCGAACAGATGGACAAAATCGGTTTCAGTTTCGACTGGGATCGTGAGATAAATACAAGTTTTCCTGAATACTACAAATGGACACAATGGATTTTTCTGAAGCTGTTCAACTCGCGGTACAATGCAAAGACTGCTAAAGCTGAGTCAATTGAATCTCTTATTTCAGAATTCAAAATTCTGAATTCAAAATTCAAAATTGGGACAGCCGAAAAGAGTTGGAGTGAATTGAGTGAGAAAGAGAAATCAGATGTTTTGATGGAATACCGACTCGCTTATTTGAGCGAAGCGTATGTGAACTGGTGTCCCGCTCTCGGAACCGTACTTGCGAATGATGAAGTAAAAGATGGTGTGAGCGAACGTGGCGGTTATCCTGTCGAGCGGAAGAAGATGAAACAATGGAGCATGCGCATTACTGCGTATGCCGAACGTTTGCTCAACGATCTTGAAGGAATTGACTGGAGCGATTCACTGAAGGAACAGCAACGGAACTGGATCGGAAAAAGTGAAGGATCGGAAATCCAATTCACGATTCACGATTCACAATTCACAATTCAGATATTTACAACAAGACCCGATACCATCTTCGGAGTTTCATACATGACGCTTGCACCCGAGCATGAACTCGTGGAAAAAATTGTAAGCGATGCTCATCGCGATGAAGTGATGAAGTATGTGACTGAAGCAAAAAACAGAAGTGATCGTGAACGAATGGCTGACGTGAAAAGAATCAGCGGAGTATTTACAGGTGCGTATGCTGTTCATCCTTTTACAGGAAAACAAATTCCGGTTTGGGTGGGCGATTATGTGTTAGCAGGATATGGCACGGGTGCTGTGATGGCCGTTCCTGCGCACGACTCGCGCGACTATGCTTTTGCAAAGCATTTTAATCTTCCAAAGCCGCAGGTTGTTCAACCGAAAACGGATTGGGATTTTTCTAAAGAATCTTTTGATGAAAAAGAAGGCGCAGTAATTAATTCTGATTTCCTCAATGAACTGCAAGTAAAAGATGCAATCAAAAAAGCGATTGACGAAATTGAAAAACGTGGATTCGGAAAAAGACAAATCAATTATCGTTTGCGTGATGCGGTGTTCGGAAGACAACGCTATTGGGGCGAACCGATTCCAATTTATTTTGAAAACGGAATTCCGAAAGCAATTGATGAAAAAGATTTACCGATCATTCTTCCTGAGGTAGATAAATATTTACCCACTGAAGATGGTGAGCCGCCATTGGCAAGAGCGAAAAACTGGAAGTATAAAAACAAATTTGATTTTGAAACTACTACTATGCCGGGCTGGGCAGGCAGTAGCTGGTATTTTCTGCGCTACATGGATGCGAACAATGAAAAAGAGTTTGCCGGAAAAGATGCGATGAACTATTGGAAAAATGTGGATCTCTACATTGGTGGCAGCGAACATGCAACAGGACATTTGCTTTACGTTCGCTTCTGGACAAAAGCACTTTATGATCTTGGATTGATTCCTGTTATTGAACCAGCGAAGAAGTTGATTAACCAAGGGATGATACAGGGGGTGTCAGAAAAGATTTATTTGAAGAAGGGGCAATCGAATAGTTTTTCGGGAGTGCTGACCGGAGTACAAGATGGGCTTATCTACAATTTTGGAGAAGACGCCTATCACATTTTTCTTAACTCGAAAAATTACGACCAAACGAAAAAAGACTTCGAAAGTAGTGGTTTGGATTTTGAAGCGTTGGTTGAACAGAATTTTGTAAGCATAAATGTTGATATATCCTTAGTCGAGAAAAGCGAATTGAATGTTTCAAAATTTCTTTCGTCACGAAAAGAATTTTCTCAATCTGTTTTTATTTGTGAAGGAGGCTATTGGATAAATGGAACATTTATAAAAAACCAAAGCTTTCAAGATGGCCAGGACAAATTTTTTACTTCGCAGGAGGTCGAAAAAATGTCCAAGTCCAAATACAATGTTGTAAACCCAGATGATATAATTGAGAAACACGGAGCAGATTGTTTGCGCCTGTATGAAATGTTTCTCGGTCCGCTGGAGCTTTCAAAACCATGGAATACAAATGGCATTAGTGGCACTTCCAACTTTATCAGAAAATTGTGGAGATTGTTTAACAAGGAATTTCAGTTTACAGTGAGTGATGAAGAACCTACAAAGAAAGAATTGAAATCGCTTCACAAGCTGATCAAGAAAGTTACAGAAGACATTGAACGGTTTTCATTCAATACTTCTGTGAGCAATTTTATGATTTGTGTTAATGAGCTCACCGATCTGAAATGCAACAAGCGTGCAATACTTGAACCGCTTGCAATTCTTGTTTCACCTTATGCGCCTCACATAGCAGAGGAATTGTGGCAGTTGCTTGATCATAAAGAAAGCGTCACGTTTGCAAAGTGGCTTGACTACAAAGAAGAATTTCTCACAGAAGATTCTTTCGCGTATCCGATCAGCATCAACGGAAAAACAAAAATGAATCTTGATCTCTCGCTTGCACTTTCAAAAGAAGAAATCGAAAAGGAAGTAATGAGTTCTGAAGAAGTGAAAAAATATTTTTATGGACAGCAGCCAAAGAAAGTAATAGTTGTGCCCGGACGGATTGTGAATATTGTATTGTAATCTTTTCTTATATTTGGTAAAACTTTTTTTGTGAAAGGAAAAATAATATGGTGGGTCACACTTTTCATCTCTGCCAATTGCATCGCCCGGGATTGGCAGACAGTCACAAGTAACCGAACCTCGTTGTTTAAATACAACAATAATTTGCTTGGGATAAAAATAGATTCTGTATCAGTTTCAGGAACTGATTCTGTTTTTTTTAATTTTAAATCAATGGATGATGATTTCCTGTCTCAAATACCGATAGATCCGTTTTCAATTTGCGAAATAGATACTTCTTGGATTGGCGCTCGAATAATTATCCATCCGAATGGAGATAATTTATTTTTTACAGAAGCTTTTGATTCAGTTATTATCAAGACTCTGGCAAATCTGAATGATACTTGGGCTCTATTTAGGTTCTCAAACGGAAATTTTTATGAAGCTACCGTGACCTCATTCGCTCTTGATTCAGTTTTAGGAATCCCCGACAGTGTCAAAGAAGTTTCTCTCCAACTGCGGGATAGTTTATACAATCCCCTTGCAAGCATCTTGAACGGAAATCGCTTTGCATTTTCAAAAACATTTGGTCTTATTCGCACACTATCATTAAGGCATTTCCCTAATGTTGCGCAAGATTATTTCCTGAGCGGAATAAATAATCCTATTTTAGGAATTCAGAATTTGACAGCTTCAGGAATTTTCGATTTCAATGTTGGCGATGTTTTTCAATACTACAATGAATTTAGTACATTAAATACATATCAAAAATGGAATATTCAGCATACTATTTTAGGTAAATCATTCTCTCCCAATAACGATTCTGTAATTTATATTGTTGATGACTCAACGTGGCAAGAAATTTCGTGGATGGGTATGAGTTACTACCTCGTTCATACTGTTGATACAGAAATTCATGCCCTCCATTCGATTTACGAGAACACTTTCGATGTTTTGCCTCGCCAACTGGGACAAAATTACTCGTATCCTTTTTGTTTTAGTGAACAAAAAAGTCTTAGCAATTATAATAACAGAATTCCTAAAACTATTCTTTCAGGATTCTCTCCCCCTTCGTTCCCGCCATACAATTGCTATTCTTTTTCCTTTAGTCAAGTTATTGATATTTATTGTGTGTCAGTCCTGGAAACTTATGTTGAAGGATTGGGAAAAGTACTTTGGGAAAACGTAAATCCATACGCCCAAAGGATTTGCATCTGGCACATGAATTACTTTAGGAAAGGGGCAGAGATGTGGGGTACTCCTGTTAATCTTTCGCAACTTGTTAATGCAGGTGAAAATACGAAGCAGCAAATTAATATTTCCCCAAATCCTTTTGCTGAAATTTTAAAAATTACAAATCTTCCGAAACCAGCAACTCAAATTTTTCTTTATGATGAAACAGGTAGAATTTTGCTAAACAAGAAAATAGACGACCAAGTTGAGGTGACCTTGAATACAGCAGGTTTTTCCAGCGGAATTTACTTTGTCTCTGTTGAGAATGAAAGCGGATCAACGCATTTTAAATTAGTCAGGCAATAATTTTTGCTATTAAAAGAGAGATTGCCTTTTTGCAGATGAGCCATAACAGAATCTTCTTTGCTTTCGCTTCCATCTTGCTCTGCATCGCTGCTTTCATTCTCTGGATTCCATCACTTGTTACGCCTGATCTTATTCAGCCCTTGCGCGTTGATTCTATGTACATCGAGTATCAGCGAAACCAAATGAGTCACGATCAGGCTGCAAATTTTTCTTCCATTGACTCAACCATCTTTTTTAATCCTGGGGATCTTGGTTTGATTTACAAAGATTTCAACGTAAAAACTTCAGACAGTTTAACCCTTCGGGGGTGGATGATTGAAGCAGAAGATTCCGATGCCAACACTATTCTTATTCTTCACGACTGGAATGAAAGTAAAATTCTAAAACTGAATCTCGCAAAGCAAATGCACGACCGTGGATTTAATGTTTGCTTGATTGATCTGCGTGCGCATGGAAACAGCGAGGGAACTTTTTTTTCTCCGGGCATTGTTACAGTAGGCGATGTAAAAAGTATGCTTGACAGCTTGCTCAAAAATCCTGACACAAATCATGTTGCTATTTTGGGCTCAGGGATTTCTGCAGGCATTGCTTTGCAAAGTGCGGTGTATGATGGAAGAGAAGATGCGTTGGTGTTGCAATGTCCGTTCAATTATTTTTCAAAACTTGTAAAACAATATGCTGAGAAAAAGTGGGGACGGCTTCAGTTTATTTTTTATCCACTACTGCAACGGAACCTTGAAAAGATGATGCTGATGCCCTTACGGGATCTGAATCTTTCATCTTTCAGTAGTGTAGCTGAAACACCTACGCTGTTTTTTGCGGCTGGCGATGATGAGTTTTATTCTGCTGTAGATGCCTACTCTGTTTATGATTCATCTGCGGCTGAAAAAAAAGATTTAATTTTGGTGAAACAATCAAATCATGAAAACATTGAAGCGATGGGAGGTGAACAATATTACAATGCGATTGCAGAGTTCCTCAACAAAGTGATACCAAAGAAAGTGATCAAGACGCGCAATAAAAAAATGACATGATCAATAAGGCAACAGTTGATAAAATATTTGAAGCAGCACGCATTGAAGAAGTGGTGGGTGAGTTTGTGAATCTGAAAAAGCGCGGTGTGAACATGATTGGTTTGTGTCCTTTTCACAACGAAAAAACTCCATCCTTCAATGTGAACGTGGCGCGAAATATTTTCAAATGTTTCGGTTGTGGTAAAGGAGGCACGAGTATAAACTTTATTATTGAGCATGAACATCTCTCATATCCCGATGCACTGCGTTACCTCGCAAAGAAGTACAACATCGAAATAGAAGAAGAGAAAATTTCTCCGGAGCAAACTATTCTGCGTGACGAGAAAGAAAGCATGTTGCTGCTGAATGGCTTTGCGCAGAAATATTTTTCGGATATACTTTTAAATAGCGAAGAAGGAAAAGCCATCGGACTTTCTTACTTCAGAGAAAGAGGATTTACAAAAGAGACGATTGAAGAATTTCAGCTTGGGTACTCTCCCGATGATTGGGAAGCATTTTCAAATCATGCGTTGAAGAATGAATACAAGGAAGAGTTTCTTGTTAAAACAGGTCTCTCCATCAAGCGTGAGAAGAAAACGGGAAGTGAAGAAGAAGGAAAACTTTTTGATCGCTTCAAAGGCCGGGCAATGTTTCCGATTCATAACCTGAGCGGACGCGTGATTGCTTTTGGAGGTCGCATCTTAAAGAAAGATGAAAAGACAGCGAAGTACCTTAATTCACCCGAGAGCGAAGCCTATCATAAAAGCCAGGTACTGTACGGAATCTTTTTTGCGAAGAAAGCAATTGTTGAAAAAGATAATTGTTATCTTACTGAAGGATATACCGATGTAATCTCACTTCATCAGGCAGGAATTGAAAATGTGGTTGCATCATCTGGCACTGCACTCACCGTTGAGCAAATCCGTTTGATCAGCCGTTACACAAAAAACATTACGGTATTGTACGATGCCGATCCCGCAGGAATCAAAGCATCGCTCCGTGGGATTGACATGATTCTTGAAGAAGGACTGAATGTGAAAGTGGTTTTGTTTCCGAAGGGAGAAGATCCCGATTCATTTTCTCGTTCGCACACCAGCAGCGAAGTGCATGAATACCTGCGCACGAATGCGAAGGACTTCATGGTTTTCAAAACAGGTTTGTTGCTCGAAGAAGTTGCAAACGATCCCGTTGCAAAATCGGGCTTGATTCGCGATGTAGTGGAATCCATTTCGAAAATTCCTGATTCGATTACGCGTGCTGTTTACACAAAGCAGTGTAGTCAGATGATGGGCATTAACGAACAGGTGTTGCTGAACGAATTAAATAAATTCAGAAGAAGTTCGCTCAAGAAACAAATGCCTCCTGAAGATATTGCTGAGTTGATGCCTGATGTAATCGGCATTCCGCAACCTGTTGACGACTTTGGAACAGAAGCACAGGAGCGCGAAATTATCCGCCTTCTTTTGAATTTTGGGAATAAAGAAATTCATTTTTATGAGGACGTTGAAATTCCTGATTCGAAAGGAAAGAAAGAAACAGTGACTCATACTTTTTCTGTTGCGCAGTTTATCACTGAAGAAATTGAACGGGATCAGATAAAGATTATTCATCCTCACTATAAATTTTTCTTTGATGAATCGTGTACAATGCTTGCTCAGGCATTGGAGATTACTCCTGAACATTTTTACAAGATAGAAAACCCTGGCATCAGCGCGCTTGCTGTTGAATTGCTTAGTCCTAAATATTTTCTCAGTGAAAATTGGGAAACGATGCATCACGTTGCTGTTCCTTCTGAAGAAGATAATCTGAAAGATGCCGCTGAGAAGGCAGTATATCATCTCAAAAATAAAATGGTAATGAAGATGATTGAAGAGAATCAACAGAAATTAAAAGATGCACATCTTGCGGGAGAAGAGTATGATCATCTGCTGGAGTATCAGAAAAATCTTGATCAGTTGAAAATGGCAATCTCAAAAACACTGGGAATTGATGTGCTGAAGTGATCTTGGTATTTTTCATTTCTTTTTTTAATAACCTATTTTCCTACTCCTAACTTTGTCTCTCTCTCTTTTCAGAAAACAATTGATATGATCAGAAAATTTTTCTGCCTCGTAGTTTTCACTCTCATTTCCACGACTCTTCTCTTTGCCCAGGAAATTACCCAAACTGTTCGCGGAACGGTTGCTGATAAACTTACGAAAGAAACACTGATCGGTGCCGGTGTTATGATGGTTGATTCCACTCATCACAACTTCAACGTTACGGATGTGAGTGGAAATTTCAGAATCAATCATATTCCTCTCGGGAGGCAGCAGTTTGTAGTAACGTACATCGGCTACAAATCGCAGATGGTTTCCGCTGTGGTTACTTCAGGAAAAGAAGTGGTGTTGAATATTGAACTGGAACAATCCGTTATTCAAGGCAAGGAAGTAAGAGTAATTGCCGAACGCAGAAAAGATAAACCGAACAATGAGATGACGACCGTGAGTGCGCGTTCATTTACGTTTGAAGAAACTTCGCGCTATGCGGGTTCGCTGCTCGATCCTGCGCGCATGGCGATGAACTATGCTGGCGTGAATGGTGCAAGCGATGCCCGCAACGACATTATCATCCGCGGAAATTCTCCGCTCGGTTTGTTGTGGCGGTTGAATGGTGTTGATATTCCTAATCCGAATCACTTCGGTTCGCTCGGTGTAACTGGTGGTCCCATAAGCATCCTTAATAATAATTCTCTCGACAAATCCGATTTCCTTACAGGCGCATTTCCTGCGGAATATGGAAACGCAATTGGTGGCGCTTTCGATCTACAGATGCGAAGCGGAAATAATGAGAAGCATGAATTCCTTGGGCAACTTGGTTTCAACGGTGTGGAACTTGGCGCAGAAGGTCCCATTAGTCGAAATAATAATTCGTCTTACATGATGAACTACCGCTATTCTACGCTTGGAGTTTTTAAAGCGCTGAATATAAATTTCGGTGCGGGCACTGCGGTGCCGCAGTACCAGGATATTTCTTTCAAGGCAGATGTGGCTACTGCGAAAGCAGGAAAATTTTCTCTCTTTGGAATTGGCGGAATCAGTTATGCTGAAACATTAGACAAAGATCGCGACACCACGAAAGACAATATCTACGACAACAACCTGCGTCAGAACGGTTACTACGGCAATAACATGGGCGTAGTCGGCATTACGCATGTTTATCTTTTCAACAACACTGCTTACTCTAAACTAACGCTTGCTGTGGCTACTGCTTCACAGAGTTACAAGATAGATTCCATTTCCACTACTGATTATTCACCTACTCCATGGTACCGCAATGTTTCTGATCAGCAAAAGTATTCGGTGAGTGAGGTGGTGAGTAAAAAATTTTCTACAAAAGATTTTTTGAAAGTTGGTGTGGATATAAAGCAAATTGAATTCAATATTCTAGACAGTGTTTTTGAGAATCCTGCTTTCAGAACACGCGCGAAGTCATCGGGTGGAAGCCAGTTGCTGCAGGCATTTGCAGAGTGGCAGCACCGCTTCAGCGACAAGCTGAGTGTGAACAGTGGTTTGCATTATCAGCAGTTCGCATTGAACAATGCATTTGCGGTGGAGCCGCGCTTTGGAATAAAATATGAAATGAAAGAAGGGCAGTCTATAAGCTTTGGAACAGGCATGCACAGCGAATTGCAACCCATGTACACATACTTTCAGCAAACAGTTCTTGCTGACGGCATTGTTCTTCATACAAACAAGAATCTTGATTTCACAAAGAGCAATCATTTTGTGCTTGCGTTTGATAAATCTTTCAGCAATAATCTCCGGCTGAAAATTGAAACATACTATCAGCAATTGTATGATGTACCCGTTGAACAAAAGCTATCTACCTTCAGCATGTTGAATGAAGGTGCTGACTTTGGCATTTCATCTACCGACAGTTTGGTGAACAATGGCAGCGGCAAAAATTACGGAGTTGAACTTACGTTTGAAAAATTTTACAGTCACGGTTATTATTTTCTTTTTACAACTTCGGTGTATGAATCGAAATATAAAGCCAGCGATGGTGTTGAACGCAACACGGTATTTAATGGAAACTACACCATTAATTTTTTAGCGGGAAAAGAATTTACGATTCACAAGAAAAATGTTTTTGGTTTTAACTTACGCGTGGTTACGAGTGGAGGCAAGCGTTTTGTACCTGTTGATTTTGCAAAGTCTGCAGCAATGGGCGAATCTGAATATGATTACACACAGGCATACGAGCACAGGGAGAAGAGTTATTTTCGCACAGATGTAAAAATTTCGTATCGTTTCAATGGAAAAAAAGTAACGCATGAACTTGCATTTGATCTCGACAATGTTTTCAATACGCAGAATATCTGGCAGCGTTATTACGACAGAACCTCGAATACAGTAAAGACAGAATACCAGGCAGGGTTTTTTCCGATACCGCTGTACAGAATATTGTTTTGAAATCATTTAAGCCAAACACTAACTCAAACTAACTATGGAAATCGAACCTCCACAGTCTCTCCAGACCATTTTTGTTCTTCTCACATTCATTCTGCTTGCAGTTACTGTGCTTGCCGTACGGAAAATTTCGGAAGAACGAAAGATAGCGATGAAAACTTTCATCATCATTTTCTTCTGGCTTTCATTCCTCAAGATTATTTCAGGAATGAATTTCATGCATAACTACTCTTCCATGCCTCCGCGGTTGATGATTGCTCCACTTGGCTGTTTCATCGCCATTATTGTTCTTGCCGCTTCAAAAAAGTTTTCGGGCTTTCTCAAAAACGTTCCGATGCATTGGCTTATTTATATTCAGAGTTTCCGCATTGTAATGGAAGTAGTGCTTTACCAGCTTGCTCAACACGGAATCATTCATGAGCGAATGACTTTTGCAGGGAGCAATTTCGACATCCTTACAGGCATTACTGCAATCCCGATGGGCTATCTTGTTCAGAGAAATAAAATTTCGAAAAACGGGTTGCTTGCGTGGAATATTTTCGGAATTGTTTTGCTGCTGAACATTGTAAGCATCGCCCTTCTTTCTACGCCTTATCCGTTCAGTATTTTCAAAGATGCACCGGTAAACACCATTGTGTTTTATTTTCCGTTTATCTGGCTGCCGGGTTTTGTTGCGCCTTTCGCGCTGGCAATGCATGTGTTCTCAATTAAGAAAGCAGTGGGGGAGGGGAAGAAGGGAGAAAGTAGCGGGCAGTAGATTTTTTGATTGTAAATGACGTTGCTTTTAGAAGTAGTCACGTTTTTTCCGGAGTGAAAACTTTTTTGTGCAGTTTGGAAATGATTTTCTAAAATTGTATCGGCAATTGTTTCAAAAAATTTAATCATGCTAAAACAACGTACCATGAGTTTCATTTCAACAGGCACCTTTTGGGGAATCGTTATTGTCCTTATCGGGCTTTCAATTATTCTGAGAGAAGTATTTCATGTTCACATTCCGTTTGTGAAAATTATTTTCGGGTTGCTCTTTATTTATTGGGGAGTAAAAATGATTGTGGGAGGATTTTCCAGAAGCACTTCGGGCAACTCCGCTGTGTTTGGACAGGCGGATATGCAGTTTGATTCGAAGCATGATGATTATGATATTGTGTTTGGTAACGGCACTATTGATCTTTTCAAAATGGAAGCGCCTACTCAAAATAAAAAAGTAGAAGTGAGCGTGGTGTTTGGAAACGGAACACTTATTATTAACGACAGCATACCCATGAAGATTGAAATGAACTCCGTTTTTGGGGCAAGTGTGCTTGAGGATAAAAGAATAAATGCCCTTGGGAAAACCTACAATACTACTTCTGCTTACAAAGATGGGCAGCCGTATGTTCTTCTTGAAACAAATGTGGTGTTCGGAAGATTGGTGATTCAGACTAAGAAGTGGTAGCTCCTCAATCAATACTGTTTTAACATCAACGGGTATTCTTTGGTGGGCAAAAGGTATCTTTTACAAGTCATTTGGTATCAGATGACGGACGGATGATACCTTTTAGCCGATGGATGATATCATTTAACAGAAGGATGATATCATTTAGCGGACGGATGATATCAAATGACGGACGGATGATACCATTTAGCTTATGAATGATATTCATGGCTTGGAAAATTCATATAAATTAGAAAAAGTTTAAGCTGAATCAAAATGCGAAGGGTTACTCTTCGTTGGTTTTATTCCTGCTTCAGTCCCGGAAATTTCATCTTGAAGCTTTTCAGCGTGTCAACAATTTTCTTTGCGATGATGTATTCTTTATACCAATTCTGATCTGCCGGAACAATTGTCCATTCTGCTGCCTGCGAACAATTCTCAAAAACATCTTCATACGCGTTCATGTAATCATTCCATGAGCCGCGTTCCTTAATATCGTTGGCGTTGTACTTCCACATTTTTGTTTTATCGCTCAACCGTTCTTCGAGCCGCTTTAGCTGTTCCTCTTTTGAAATATGCAAGTAAAACTTCAGGATTGCTGTGCCGCTTTCTTCCAGCAGCTTTTCAAAATTATTAATGTGATCGTACCGCAGCTTCACTGTTTTCTTATCTATCCACTTGTGAACGCGCTGCACCAGCACATCCTCATAATGCGAACGATTGAAGACATGAATCATTCCAAGTTCCGGCACATGCTGATGAATGCGCCACAAAAAATCATGCCTCATCTCAATATTTGATGGCTCTTTAAACGGAATAACCATGCACCCCATCGGATTCACGGCTTCAAACACATGTTTTACAGCACCATCTTTTCCTGAAGCATCCATCCCCTGCAGAATTACGAGCAGCGCATGTTTCCCCTCGGCATACATTAAGTTTTGTAATTCTTCGAGAGAGAACTTGAGCTTTTGCAGTTCCTTTTTGGTATGCTCTTTGTTGAATTTTTTCGGAGCAATAGTATCAATGCTCTTTAATTTCAGTTCAGCCATTTCAATTTTATTTATGATGTAAAGTTAGTTGATAAAACTGCGTCAACAATGCTTCATCTCAAACGTTCGTTAACCTGCTACATTTGTTGCTCACAATTTTAGTTCAATGAATCAACTCATTCCCGAAAACTTCTGGACACAAACACCTGATGAACTGCTTAAGTTGTTGCAGTCGCAATCTTCAGGGCTTACACAACAGGAAGCTGAAAAGCGGCTTGCAGCGCAAGGTGCGGGGCGAAAGGTTCGCAATCCTATTGTGAGTGATGTGTTGCTTTTTCTTTCGCAGTTTAAAAGTCCGCTCGTGTTGCTGTTGGTTGCTGCCGTTATTCTTTCCGCATTTCTCGGAGAGAAAACAGATGTGATAATTATTTTATCCATCCTCATCTTCACAGGTGTGCTTGGTTTCTGGCAGGAGAGAAGCGCGGGCAAAGCTGTGGAGAAGTTACGCGCAATAATAACGGTGAAGGCAAGAGTGCTTCGCGATAATGCTGAGAAGGAAGTTCACACAGGAGATGTGGTGGCGGGAGACATTGTTTTGTTTTCGGCAGGAGATATTATTCCCGCTGATTGCATCGTTATCGAATCAAAAGATTTGCATGCCAATGAAGCATCGCTAACAGGTGAAACATACCCTGCATTGAAAGAAGCGGGAGTTGTGGCGGCAGATGCGGTGATGAGCAAGAGGAAAAATGTTTTGTTCCAGGGAACGAGTGTGGTGAGCGGAAGTGCAAAAGCAGTTGCAGTGTTTACGGGAGATAAAACCGTGTTCGGAAAAATATCGAAAGAGATAGAACAACCCTCAAGCGAAACTGCATTTGAAAAAGGCATACGCAGTTTTGGTTATCTCTTAATGCAAATCACAATTGTCATTGCAATTATCATTCTCGGTATCAATATTTATTTCGGTCGTCCGTTGCTTGATTCTGTTTTGTTTGCATTGGCGATTTGCGTGGGCATGGCACCGGAACTTCTTCCTGCTATCATGACTGTGGCAATGTCTTCGGGAGCAAAGCGAATGGCTGAAAAGAAAGTTATCGTGAAAAAATTATCAGCCATTCAAAATCTTGGCGAAGTAAATATTCTCTGTAGCGACAAAACAGGAACGCTTACTGAAGGAGTTATTAAAGTTGACAGAATTGTTGATGCGAATGGAAATGAAAGTGTAAAGCTGAAACAACTTGCTTTCCTCAATGCAACATTCGAAACAGGTTTTATCAATCCCATTGATGATGCACTGAGAGGAATGAAAGATGTAAAAGCTGACGGCTACACCAAGTCGGCAGAAGTGCCGTATGATTTTATCCGCAAGCGATTGAGCGTTGTAGTTACAAAAGGAAGTCAGCGGTTGATGATTACGAAAGGTGCGCTGAAAAATATTCTTGAAGCATGCGACAGAGCAGAAGCAGGAGAAAATAATATTGTTGCGCTCGATACGCTACGCGCAAAGGTTGAAGAGTTGTTTACACAATACAGCAGCCAGGGATTTCGAACCATCGGTGTTTGCTATAAAGAAATTAGAGATGGTTCTTCTGCTACAGCAGCAGATGAAACCGGAATGATATTCGGTGGATTCATCTTACTTAACGATCCTCCCAAAGAAGGAATTGCAGAAGTGATACAGGGGTTGAAAAAACGCGGTGTGTCATTGAAGATGATTACGGGCGATAATAAATTAGTTGCTGCATACATCGGCAAGCAAATCGGTTTTGAAAACGTGAATGTAATCAGCGGCTCTGACATGGAGAAGATGAGTGCTGACGAATTGGTAAAACAAGTTTCGTCAACCGATGTGTTTGCTGAAATAGAACCGCATCAGAAAGAACACATCATACAGGCATTGCAGAAAGCAGGAAACGTAGTTGCTTACATTGGTGACGGCATCAACGATGTCACCGCCATTCATGCTGCTGATGCAGGCATCTCTGTAAACAATGCTGTTGATGTTGCCAAAGAAGCAGCCGACATTGTTCTTCTCGAAAAAGATTTGCGCGTACTCGAACAGGGAATCGTGGAGGGAAGAAAAACATTTGTGAACACGCTCAAATATATTTTCATCAACACGAGTGCAACGTTTGGCAATATGTTCAGCATGGCAGGTGCATCATTGCTGCTGCCTTTTCTTCCTATGCTTCCCAAGCAAATACTGATGACAAACTTCCTCACCGATTTCCCTTACATGTTTGTCGCAGCCGACAACGTGGACGAAGAACGATTGATGAAGCCGCAGAAGTGGAACAACAAAATGATAAGAAGTTTTATGCTCGTGTTCGGATTACAGAGTTCCGTCTTTGACTACTTCACGTTTTATATTCTCTACAAAGTGTTCAGTGCCGATGCCGATCACTTCCGCACGGGCTGGTTTGTAGAGTCTATCATAACAGAATTACTCATTCTTTTTATCATCCGCACGCGCAATGCATTTTACAAAAGCATGCCCGGAAAAATGTTAATGATATCCAGCATTGTTGCGCTGCTTATTACCTTGTGGTTGCCTTATTCACCTATTGCATCATTCCTCGGCTTGACTCCGTTGCCTTACAAAATTATACTGAGCATTATCGGCATCACAGCGCTCTATGCTTTAACAGCAGAGCAATTGAAGTTTTATTTCTTCAGGAAGATGGAAAATGAAACGGTGATGACAACCGGCAAGTGATAATCTATCTCACCACTTCCATATTCTTCACCTGCTGAATGGATTCATTCTCCAGGCGAAGATAGTACAAGCCGCTTGCACGGTCTTCGTTCTCGTAATCCACTTTGTAAGTGCCGGTCGGGTACTCACCGTTTGCAAGTGTTTTTACAAGCTGCCCTTCCGAAGTAAATACCTGCACCGATGCATGACCACCCTGAGTTGTGAAGCTGATGGTAGTGCGCTGGGTGAAAGGATTCGGATAACATGAAACAAGATTCTTTCCCGCTGCTGCATTCAGTTCATGAATATCAGTTGTACACGCGTTGCTTTGAATAACAGGAAGCACCTGAAAGTTCTGAAGCATGATTTGGTTGAGATCAGAAACCGGAACACAAAGCCATTGATTCAGCAGCGTTGCGTACACAGAACGGAAATCATATTGCATCGCTACGTTATCATCAACAGTTGCATTTGCAGGAATCACAGGATTGCTTCCAAGAATTCCACTCTGCACTTTATTTCCAAAGAGGAACATGGGCGCACCTGCACCATGATCTGTGCCCGTGCTTCCGTTGGAAATAATTCTTCTTCCGAATTCAGAGAATGTCATTCCAACTACCCGATCACCCGTACCGAGAAAAGCACAGTCTGTAAGAAATGCAGACACAGCTTCAGAAACTTTGCTGAGAAGATCAGCTTGTCTTCCTGTAGTATTGCTTCCTCCATCTGTTTGTGCAGAGTGCGTATCGAAGCCGCTAAGATTAACCATGTAGATTTTTGTTTTCAATCCACCTGCAATTAACTGCGAAACTATTTTCAACTGATCAGCAAGAGAATTTGTTCCTGCCACGGGCCACGCTGTTGATTGCTGCGTTACATTATTTGCAGCAGCCGTAATTACAGAAGCATACGCCATTGACTGCTGCGCCACCTGACGAATGTAAGTTAACTCATGACCATAATTATTTGCGGGTGCTGCATCCTGAATTCCGTTTACGAGATTGTAAAAGTTTGTGGGATCGGTAATCGTCATTCCCATATTCACTGAAGGTCCTTGCAGTGCCAGTGATTGCGTGTTGCCGATTTGCAGTGCCAGCGGATCGGGCATTGAAGTATTGGGATACCCTGCCGGATAATTCGGATATTCGTAATTAAGATAGCGACCTGTCCAGCCGGTATCTAAAGTTTGACTGCTGTCAGAAGCAGTGAGCCAGATGTCAGTAGCGCGGAAGTGAGAAAAATTCGGAGTGGGATAACTTACTCCCTGCACGATGGAAATTTTTCCGTTGTTGAATTGTTGCTGCATGCCCGTCATGGAAGGATGCAAACCCGTAGCGAGATAGCCATTGAGAGGAAGCACCAGCGTATCAGGAATTAAAATATTTGCGCGCGCTGTGGAAAGATTGCTGTACTGATCGAGCGGAATAACGGTGTTCAATCCGTCATTGCCTCCGTTCAATTGAATAAGCACGAGTACGTGATCTTCATTGGAAGAAGAAGCAAGCGCCTGTAACAGCGGAGACACGCTGAATGCGCGGAACGATATACCGTTTATTAATGCAGGCATTAAAGCCGCCTGCCCGAGCGTAGAAAAGAATTTTCTTCGTTGCATCTGTTTTTATTTTTCAGGACAATTGATATTCGGGAAGATCCATAATGTATTGATACATGCTTTGAAGCCGCGTGGAAACAATGTTGTAAAAGCCAACATCTGTAGGCATGCCTAAGTAATCGTTCCATGCGCTCGTCCAGTATGAATCAGAAATTTGTCCGCCCAGCAAAAATGCTTTCAGGTAGTCCTTTATTGCCTGCGATACATCTTCGCTCAGGTTTCTGTCAATCACTTCCTGTATCAGCAGGTTCGGATCATCAGCAGCATCAAGCGTGGTGGTGTAAGTAACCAGGTCGAGAATAATTAAACTGTTTGTGGACGCATATCCATTGTTACACATTTTATCACTGAACGAATTTCTTGCAGGCAGTGTGGATGCATTAATCCACAACTCATGATACAACGGTTCCTGATAATAGGCAGGCCAGCCCGCAACATTGGGAGGATCGCCAAGCATCTGCCCCATGGATTGAGTCTGCGAATGAATTTTATACCACTGCGTATATTGATCTTCAAGCAACGTGGAGGCAGGAAAAACAACATTGAAATCGCGGCAGAGCGCCACCGTAAAATCAAGCGGAGTCTTTATCAAACTTCCGCGGTTAGCCAAGTCAAAGAAATGTTCGCTCTGCAGCAATGCCTGCAGCACGGGTGCAATTTCATAATTGTTCGTTCGGAAAATGTTTGCCAGTGGTTGTATCACATCAGCTTCAATCTGCGCATCAATAGTGTAATACATAAAGTAGCGGTAAATCTTCCGGCACATAAAAACAGCCACCTGCTGAGTATTAAAAATCATGTTGAGCAAATCATCCACTTCGTTTGCTCCCGCACTTCCCGCTTGTCCTGTAATAACTGTGTTGTTGTAAAAAGCAGAGAATGTTTTGTTCGTGCTGTCGTGGCGGGTGGAATCGAAGTAGGAAACAATGTTCGTGCTGTCTATCCGAAAGCCAGTTAACACCTTTGCCGCATTCTGCACATCATTTTCCGAGTAATACGGAATTCCGTTTGCGTCTTTTCCAACCGTAAAAAGTTCCTGCAACTCGCGACCGTAATTTTCATCGGGTGCATTGTTTGAATTCAAATACCCGTTCAGGTATTTCAGCATGGCAGGGTCGAGGGTAATTGCACGCGTGAGGTCTTTGAAATTTCCGACCGCATGTTGACGGAGAACAGTGTTGTGCAGGTAACAATAGCGCGCATCGTTTACAGAAGCAGTTTCAGTAGCAAAATGATTGTGCCAGAACAACACCATCTTTTCCTGTATGCTTCTGTTCTCATTCAGCAACTGACTGATCCACCAACTGCGGTATGATTTAACGCGATACGAATTAGCAAGAAGATTAACAGGCGCATTTACCCATGTGCTCCCGAAAGGCACATTCGGATCGTTGTAAGTTGTAGTATAAGTATAGAGAGGAGGTGCGGGCGCTGTTGCCGGAGTAAGCAGTTCTGTGACGGCTTGCGCGAGACCGGTGCCGAGAAAATAATTTACATCAGCTTTCGTTGCGCCCAGCATGGTTCTGCGTAAGAGGTGTTTCACTTCTGCAATGGTCCAGGTTCCGGTGTAAGGAGTTAGCCCGGTGGAAGATTGCAAAACGGGCGGGCTGTCGCTCTCCGCGTTATGGTTAAAGGTTAGTAGCTCTCGTCTGTTCATCATCCAATAAATTTTTGAGTAAACTTATTTATCAGACCTGAAGAGATTCTGTTTGTTTAATCGCAAACCGAAAAGTTGTAAACATAGAGGAAAAATAAACTTCCGAACTTCATTGAACGCCCGGATGAAACGCCTTTCTTTTTTGGGATAAAATAAAAAAAAATCCCGTTCACATGGTGTGCGCGGGATTTTTTTGCGGGCAATGATCCGCTGCCAGAAACCTGGAAATGAACCGCTGATTAAGCAGCTAGTTCATCTGCAATTTCACTTGCGGGACCTACTGCACTACCTGTTCCTACAGGCACTACCTTGAAGAAGAAACGCTGACCGTTACCCAAAAAAATATTTTTCTTACATCGAAGTGAGACATAAATAGATGTGCTATAAACCGCTTTTCTTTATTTTTTAATTATTTTTGAATATTCAGTATTCGCAATCTGAAAAAATCTTACAAAATTAATTTCAACTAATGTAAGATTGAACCCAAAAAGTGGGCAAAAATGATGTCGACTTATATATGTCGAGGGGTCAACCTATACAAGTCGAGGGGTCAACCTATACAAGTCGAGGGGTCAACCTATACAAGTCGAGGGGTCAACTTATACAAGTCGAGGGGTCGACTTATACAAGCCGAGGGGTCAACTTATACAAGTCGAGGGGTCGACTTATACAAGCCGAGGGGTCAACTTATACAAGCCGAGGGGTCGACTTATACAAGCCGAGGGGTCGCCTTGGGTAGGTCGAGGGGTTGACACACATAAGCCGAGGGCTATTTTTATGATTTTTACCGTGCCGGCAGGTGTTGTGCGTTGGCTTTGTGCGCTGCTCACCTGCCACTTCGGGTTATGCAAGTGTCAGGTCTCTCCGCGCTTAAGCCATCACTCGAAGACCCGACAGCACTTAATTTATTTTTCAATTTTGGTACGAGTACGTGATATAATTCTTAATCTTGATGCGGATTTGATTACCTCTTTTTCATTTTCTTAAGTTCAAAAGAGGCAACCCGGCCAAACGGAGTTCTTTGTAGTGCCTCTTTTACTGATATTCCTTCTGGCGTTAGCACGAATGAAGAGTGCCTTGACAGGGAATCTATTTTAATATCTTATCAACTAACTAATTTAAAAAACATGAAGAAAGTATTACTTGTTTCAACAGTGCTTTCTGCACTCCTATTGCTGAACGTTAAGACAAAAGCCCAGTCACAACGCCTTCAGTTAATTGAGTATTTCGACAATTCCAGTCTTCCACCTTCTATCATTGCGGCTAATAAGCATTTTGATACGCTGGCCTATGCAAATTCCGGCAGAGTTATCGTCATTAAATATCATGCATATTGGGGTTGGGTTCCCTATACGGACTCCATGAATCTTCAAAACCCGGTGCAGGTAGCAACAAGGATAAATTATTATCAAATAACTGCCACTGCTGATGCAATTCAGGATGGTGCAGCAGCAGGGCAGGGAACATTTCATAATGTACCTGCATTTTTTTCTCAATCAAATATTGATTCACGCGATTCTATTCCTGCTCCTTTTACGATTACACTTTCTCATTCTTTAAATGCTGCGCACGATACCATTCTGTGTCACGCGGTGATAGTTAAAACAGACACTGCAACAGGCACTGCTGTAGCTCATGTCGTAGTTATGGAGAAACTTATACATTTTAATGTTCCTGCAGAAGTGGGTGGGGAAACCAATTTTGATCATGTGATGAAACGAATGTTGCCTGACGATGCTGGGACTGCACTCCCTGCGATGAATATTGGTGACTCAATTGTTTTAGATTTGAGCTGGGGATTGGCAAACGTATATGATACTACGCAGCTTGAAGTGGTATGTTTTGTGCAGAATAATACCACTCATGAAATTTACCAGTCGGGATACAGTCCACCAACAGTGCATCCCAATGATGCAGGTATTTCAGCAATTACAAATGTTCCCGGCTATAGCTGCGATTCGATAGTTCCTGAAATTATTTTGAGTAATGCCGGTGCCGACACAATGAGAACCTGCACTATTAATTATCAAATTGATAACGCTTCAGTTAATAATTTTCAATGGTCAGGAACCCTTGCTCCTGATTCATCAGTACTTATAACACTTCCATCTTTTTATTTTGCAGGGTACCACAGGTTAAAAGTGTTTACCTCAAACCCGAATGGTAACCCCGACATTGTGACGATTAATGATACCCTTTTTACTTTTTTTTCTAATGCCTCTGCTCCAGTATCAATCCCGTTTATGGAAGGTTTTGAAACTTCCTGGCCACCTCTTGATTGGGGAATTGAAAGTACGAATTATTTTAAAGCATGGCAACAGGGAATGGCAGGAGGTTTTGGAAATTCCCTCATGTCTGCAAAGTTAGAATGGTATGATTCCTGGAGTCGCATCAGTGATGATTTGGATCTTCCTGTACTGGACTTCAGTACAAATACGAATCCGTTGAGATTTGAATTTAATGTGGCTTATGCGCGGATAAATTCCTCGAGCTATGATACTTTAAAAGTAAATGTGAGCACTGACTGCGGTGTTACATGGTCAACAGTTTACTCAAAAGGCCGCACTGCCTTAGCAACTGCTCCTGACAATAATATGCCATTTACGCCTACTGCTTCTCAGTGGAGGCATGAAGTCATTGACTTAACTTCTTACAACGGCCAGTCAGATGTTCTTGTTCAGTTTCATGCCATCAATGGATATGGCAATAATCTCTATCTTGATGATATAAATATCAGCATACTTACAGCAATTGAATCACCAGATGTGACTAACCACGTTGATATTTTTCCAAATCCTTCATCAGGAAATTTTACAATTACAAGTGATAAGATAATCCAGAATGGAATAGTTGAACTGTTCAATGTTTTTGGCAAAAAAATTTATGAGGAGAAAATCAATTTTTCTTCAAAAAAGGAAATCAATCTAAAAAATATTTCGAGCGGAATTTACTTTATAAAAATTTCATACAGCGAAAAGGTTATGATAAGAAAGATTGTTGTTGAAAGGTAATTTATTTTAGATCGCAACATACAGTAACTGAAGCCAAAATAATAAATGAATCCACCAACTGACACGTAGGGATTTTTCTCGTGTCAGGTATCAGTTTCAAAGATACTAATTAAAACTCTTTTTCACAGTCGCAATATTTATTTTCAGCTACTTGTTTAACGGCTTAAAAGGAGTTGTTAACTTCTTTTATTTCGTACTTCAAGTAAAAAAAAAGAGACGCGGCATCACCGCGTCTCTTCAAAAAGAAAATAGTTATTTTAGTTACTGCACATCACTGGCGTTGCGCAAAATCAATTCAGGCGTTCCGTTGTAGTTGGATAGAAATCCCTGAACAGAAACAGTGCCGGTGGGGTAAGCAGTTGTTGCAAAAGTTGCAGCGCTGCGGGTATAAAGTATCACGGCTCCTGTTGCATCTGTAATGTTTGCGCTGCCGCTGTAAGTGCCTGTTGTGCCTCCGCTAAGGGTAGCTCCTGTAATTTTTACAAGTGTAGATTCAAGTGTGTTCAGGTTTGCCAGCACATACGCTGCTGTTTGCACATTGGCAGCCACAGTTCCCGTGCCCAGCAATGTGGCGCTCGCATTAGCAACATAGTTGATCTCAATGCCTGCCTGGTAAGTTTGCAGCGAATCTCCGCTCAAATCTATTTCAAGAGAATCGTTGAGGTTAAACGTATTCACGGCTGCAAAGCGAACAATAAGTCCTGATGCTCCATCCTGCAAAATAACATTGTATGAATTGATGTTGGCTGTTGAAACATCAGAGATTACAGTGCCTCGCACTTTTGTTCCGGCAGCAAAAATTGCAGCACTTCCGGTGTAAGCGCCTCTTATGGCTCCCACAGTCATCAATGCTCCTGTGCCAACGGTAAGTCCTGTTCCTCCTCCGCATCGCGCACCGGTCATGCTTACATCTTCTACGTTTCTTAATTCCAGTTCAGGAGCACCGTTGTAAATTTTGTAAACTGATACTAACGATCCTTTGCCTGTTGGAGTAAGAAGCCCTGCAAAATCTGCATAGCCGCTGGAATAAATATCGGCCTGGGCACCGCCACAATCTTCGATAAACCGGTTTTGCGATTGAAGGGTAGTTGCATTGGCATAAAGCTGTGCGCTGTCAGCCGCAGTAAATTCAACATTCAAAAGTTTAATTAAAGTTTGCGTGGGTTCATTGCCAATGGTGGCAATGGTAACGGTTTTAGGAGTAACGGGTATTCCCCATTTTCCTTTCAGCAGGTATTGAGGCACTAATCCCGAAGGAATTCTTCCGATGGCACCAAGGTCTTTTATGCCGATCTGGATATTTCCGTTTCCATCATCAGCAATATAAAGCCCTTTACATTTCACAAAAATTCTTCTGCCAATAGGATACAGTGTATTGAAGTTCGATTGGTCAAGCTGTACGGCAATTCCACCTGTGCTGTCCTGCAAGATTACCTCCTTGTAAAAATTGCCTGAAGCATCATCGGCTATTACTACACCCTCAATCACTTCATTGGTGGTAATGAGTACCGGGATGGTGCCGGCAGCCATTGCCTGCAACTGTAATATAGATTTTGTAACACCAATTTCAGGATCTACATTGGCTGTTGCAGGAGCATCAAACTCATTCTTCACGCAGGAAGAAAAGAAAGTTTGCACAAGTGCGAGAGAGAGAAGACAGGTAACGCTGAATATTTTTTTCATTTTAAATTTATTTCTGATTTAAGATTTTTAGCTCATTCGTAAAGTAAGGGTAATAAAATAGGTGCGCCCGAATGCGTAAGTAATACGCGGTGCAAATTTGTTCACGTCTTTATTTGTAAAGTCGAAACGGAGCGGTTCTACTGCGCGGGTAACCATGTCCTGATTGTCAGTAATATTATCAATGCCGACATTAAACACAATAAATGTGGGACGCTTCATCGCTTTTAATTTGTAAGAATAGCCGCCTGACACATCCATCGTGTATCCATTGAACGCCTGCTTCTGCTGAATAATTTCATTCCACTTTGACGAACCGGCATCTACCAGGTCAAGTGACCCTATTTGCCTGCGCGTATAGCTTGCTTCGTAATAAATTCCATCGAACACATTCACGCTCGTACTTATGAACCAGAATTTAGGTGAGCGGTAATTCAGTCCGAGCGTATATGCCTGTTGCGGTCCGTTTGAAACGCGCACATTGTTCAGGTAAATGGTTTCATGCTGCGCGAGAAGTGTGTCCTTGCTGTCCTGAGTGACGGATGCGGTAGGGCGCGAAGTATAAAAGAACTGGCCGGCACTTACCACAGCATCTGCGGTAAATCCTCTTCCCATATTTACTTCCAGCGCGGCTTCAACTCCTTCATGGCGTTTGTTAATTCCGGTGAGCGTGTAATTTACAAAGGTGTGAAACGATTCATCGTAAAAATGTACAGTCTCGGTTTCGTCAGAGTATTGAGTATAATAGCCGGTAAGTTTTCCTCTCACGCGCGGTGCTTTATACTGGTAGCCGCCTTCAAAAGAAGAGATAAATTCATCATCGGCAGCGGCAGTGCTGTTGTTGGTTCTTGGCGATGGAAAAAGGTTGTCGAAATATGGAGCCCGCGTTTCAAAGGAACCATTCGCGAAAAAATAATTTCGCCCGTTGTACTTGTAAGTAACTCCGCCTTTTACCCCTGCCTCAGGAAACGTGAAGTCGCGCGATTTGCCGTAAGAGTCATCAGGAAAAATTCCGTTGCGGGTTCTTCCATCACGGTACATACTGGTATTGCTCAGATTAACGGCAAGCATGTAATCAAAACGATCGAAGTTGAAAAGTGTTTGCCCCCATACAGAAGCTTTGGTTACGTGAGCGATGTAATCATATCCAAACCGGTCTCCCACATGCAGCACACTATTCGGATTGTTGAGATCATTTTGCTGAATGGAATTTTGGGTGGGATTATCCAGATTAACAAACTGGTTTAAGTTCACATAAAAATCAGCGCCCAATAAATCAGTCAACTCTTTGTAATATTCTGATGATTGACTCTGATAACTGAAGCCAAGCGTAAGTTTGGTATGATCGTTCAGTGTATTGTTGTAAAATGTATTGAATGAAAAACGATTATACTTCGTCACGTACTCCTGAAGAACATATTTCGCCATCAACCCATGTGTGCTTCCATACGTGGTATCATGAAGCTGATTTGCTTCATATAAGCCCGCCCAGTTGAGTTGGCGTGGGTCATCATTGTTTCGAAGCAATGCAGTCAGCTCATTTTGATAAGGAATAAAGGCAACGGGATCGTCACCCTGGGCGGGATCATAGCTCGGCAGGTTGCGGTAATAATCCGGCTGTGGATTCAAAGCATCAAACCAATCTAATGAAGATACACGATTGTATCCGAACGAATATCCAACAGCAGTTTGTATGGAAGATTTTTCATTGATCTCCCAGGTGTGCGTAAGAGTGATCAATGGCTGATGATTTTTCCCAACGGCAGCGTTACGCACTTTTCCGTTTTGATAACCCCAGTTTGGGTTGTAATAATGATCATCAGCAAGAACATACATTTCATCGTAGCTCGATTTACCACGACCGTTTTCCGTAGGCGCTCCCATTAAAGTTAATGAAAGAGAATGTTTGCCGATGTATTTTTCGATGGAAGCAAAATAAGAATGTCCGTCATAATAAGTTCCTTTCACATATCCCTCCTGTGCCCATCTCCTTGTATAACTGACTGAATACGCCCAACCGTTTTTGCTCAATCCGGAACCGTAGGTAATCATAAAGCGGTTGTCGTAGGTCCGGTTGGCAATGGTGTACGATGCCTGCAGTTGCTTACGCTGATGCGAAGCGCGGCTGTCAATGCTAGTAGTTCCTCCAATTTCACCGTAAGAATAATACGCTGGCGCAAGTCCCGAGGTAGTTTCGCGGCTGTGCATTACATCATTCAATCCGCTCCAGGAACTGTATAAGCTTCTTCCGGTAGTCAGGTCATTCATAGGCACCCCATTCATAAGCGTAACAAAGTTTTCATCATCATATCCACGCACGCGAAACCTGGCAACACTGAAGTTGTAAGCAGCTGCATTTGCAAACACATCGCGCGCAGCACCTAGCTGGCTGGATACCGTTTCTGAAGAATTACTTTGTACCCCGTCATCATCTGCCGAAATGGTGGGAATATTTTCAACATCTCCCTTGGCATGAACCGTTTCTGCATCATTGGTAGTGTCTGGAACCGTTTCAACATCTTTTACAGAAACAGATTTTGAAGCAGCACTCTCAGGTGTTACCTTCAGGTTTGTTGTTCCGGCAGCAACATTGTTCAGAATAAATTCGCCTTTATCGTTCGTGGTAGTCGAAGTGTTCGATCCCGGCACTCCCACTTTTGTGTGTGGAGCAGGTTTCCCTTTTTCATCAACAATAACACCTTTAATAGTGTACGATTGAGCAAAAATGCCAAAGGGGAGAAGCAATACAAATGCGGTAAGTAGCCGTTTTAATTTCATCAGATGATTCTTAAAGAATTTTTGTTTGCAGGAATTCTTTTCAAGGGGGGCGGCAAAGCTAATTAAATAAATCTTTTTTGAAAGAGAATGAGGTATGATGCTAATATCATGAAAATGTTAAGAGAAATCTTTAAGTGAGAACCGGCTTCATTGTTAATTGCTCCCAAACTATTTTGCCCCAAACAAGAATACATGGAAATCCTTTCAACACATAAGGCGAAACAATGTGTTCACGCAAGTAGCGCGGGAATAAGTCTGTAGGAGATAATACAGTTAGGATAAACACCGAAATAATAAGCGCTAAATCGAAGTCGGTTGCTTTCGACTTGCTGAAAAACCAAAGGGCAATTCCGGTTACCGCAATAATGAATGTAGCCGATTCTGCCTTGTGATTGAAAATAATAACCCAAATCAGAACTGAGCACAACAGCAAAATTCTGAATAAGGGCTCTCCATAAGATTTCAGTTTCAGCAGAGGGATGCAAAATAATATTCCTCCCGCCAGCACCACCAGCATTTTATTCGGATCAAGACCAAACCAGGTATGCAACCATCCAATAACCGAAAAGCCGTAAGAAGTTGAATGATCATCCTGTAATAAATGGCTCCAGCTTCGTATTAAAAATTCATATTGATGAAGCGGCACAACTAAGAGTGGCAGCAAGCCGAACAACAGCATCCAAAAGACCGAATAAAGGAATGCCCGCCATCGCTCCGGGTATAAAAGCAACAAAGAGAAAGCTAACACACCAAAGATTTTTACATAGACGGTGATCGTAATAAAAAGCACCGCCAGAAACTGCTGCTTGTTTTCTAGTAACACAAACGCAAGCACAAGCAATCCCGCAATCAATGCATTCGTTTGTGCGTTAAGAATTGCGGTAGTAAGTTCGATAAATGTAAATCCAAGAGCCAGTATTTTCTTTCTCTCATCCGGAAAGGGAAACTTCCACAATGCGAAAAAGAAAACAAGTATGTTTATCAAACTCCATATTGACAACCCCAGCCAATCCGGCATGTAGTAAAAAGGTGCCATTATCAGCGAGAACGTAGGGCTGTATTTGTAAAGATCCCACTGCTCCTTTGGATACCACTGATACAAATCCTTTGATTCGATAAGATGCTGATATGATTGTTTAAAAATTACATAATTATTGTAATGCGTGTATAAATTAGTATCCTCACCAAATGTTTTTAAGCCGAGATGAATCAAATGCAAAGACATGATTACTCCGGCAAGAATCATGATTGTCAGGCAAACATTCCTCGTCAAATATTTCATGTTACGAATAATATGAATGGCAGCAGTTAACTTCAAAGCAACGTTAAGAATAAAATCTCCAATCTTCCTTTCCTCATAAAAAATTTACCTACAAAGCGTTTTGATTGCTTATTTAAATTGAAAGCCCAACTTAGCAATTTAGTGGCAGGTTTTTTCTTCTCAATCAGTCCCTCCTTTCATTTTGCTAATTTCACCCCCTTACATACAAAAGTAAAATGGTAAGCAGCAAAAAAGTAGTTTTAATAATCATGGATGGTTGGGGCGAGGGCGCGCATACGAAAGCAAATGCCATCTTCAATTCGAAAACTCCCTTTGTTGATAGTATGTACAAAAATTATCCTCACTCGCAGTTGCTTACCTCCGGAGAAAATGTGGGCTTGCCTGATGGACAAATGGGAAACAGTGAAGTTGGACACCTCAACATCGGTGCAGGAAGAATTGTTTACCAGGATTTCGCAAGGATTAACATTGCCGTTAAAGAAAAAACGTTTCACAAAGAACCGGTCATCGTTGAGGCTTTTGAATATGCGAAGAAAAATAATAAAAAAGTGCACCTCATCGGTCTGGTAAGCGATGGTGGAGTTCACTCTCACATCAATCATCTCAAAGCACTGTGCGATGTGGCGAAAGAAAAATCTTTTGACGACCTCTTCATTCATTGTTTCTCCGATGGTCGCGATACCGATCCGCACAGCGGACTTGGGTTCATTAACGATCTTGAAGAACATTTGAAAAGTTCTTCAGGAAAAATTGCTTCTGTGATTGGTCGTTATTATGCAATGGATCGTGACAGGCGTTGGGAGCGGATTAAGTTTGCGTACGATCTGATGGTAAATGGAAAAGGAAAAAAATTCAAAACCGCAGCTCAGGGCATTCAAAGTTCATATAACGAAGGCATCACTGATGAATTTATTAAACCAATTCTGATTCCCGCCAAAGGAACAATTGAACAGGGCGATGCTGTGATATGTTTTAACTTCCGAACAGATCGCTGCCGCGAAATTACTGTGGCGCTCACGCAGGAAGATTTTCCTGAGCAGAAAATGCACTGCATGAATCTTCATTACGTGACCATGACGAATTACGATGACACGTATCAGAATGTAAAGGTTGTTTACGATAAAGAACATCTTCATAACACCATCGGTGAAGTTTTAGCGAAAGCAGGTAAGAAACAAATCCGCATTTCGGAAACAGAAAAATATCCGCACGTTACTTTTTTCTTTTCGGGAGGAAGAGAGGATGTTTTTGAAGGAGAGAAAAGAATTATGATTCCATCGCCCAAAGTTGCAACCTACGATCTGCAACCGGAGATGAGTGCAATCGAGGTTACTGATGCAGTTGTTTCTGAACTTTCAAGGGGAGAAGTAGATTTTATGTGTCTCAACTTTGCAAATGCCGACATGGTTGGGCATACCGGAGTTTACGCGGCTATTGTAAAAGCCATTGAAACAATTGATGCTTGTGTAAAACGCGTTGTAGAAGCGGGATTAAAGAGGGGCTATTCGTTTCTCATCACTGCCGATCATGGCAATGCCGATTATGTAATTAACGAAGACGGAACTCCTAACACTGCGCATACAACTAATCCCGTTCCGCTTTTTTTAATTGATGCCGATCATAAAAAAATTTCCAACGGACGTCTCTGCGATCTTGCACCTACAATTTTAAAGATCATGAAGCTGGAAATTCCACAGGAGATGACAGGAAAAGTTCTTGTCTGATTTTTTTCAATTCAAATTCTCACTTTCGGATAACCGAACGTAACCGAAAACATTGTTCCTTTTTCCTGAGAGAATTTTAATTCACCATCAAGTTGACTTGTGAGTGCAATGATTAATTGCATGCCGAGTGAATCAGATTTTTCGATTTCAAAACCTGGAGGCAGCCCGATGCCATTGTCCGAAATATTCACCTGAACTTTTTTCTCCGGAAGTTTTATGAATTCTATTTTTATTTCTCCTTCGCGATGATTTGGAAAAGCATACTTGAATGAGTTGGAAACAATTTCAGTAATAAGTAATCCGCACGGCATTGCAGTATCCATGTCGAATGAAACATCATCAGCTTCTACGGCAATTGTTACCGGATCATCATTATTGCCGTACGACTGCTTGAGAAAACCGCAAAGTTTCTCAGTGTATTCTTTAAAATTAATTTCGCCAAGTTCTTCACTCTGATAAAACTTCTCATGCACAAGCGCCATTGAACGTACACGATTTTGACCTTCGCGAACTGCCTTTAATGTTTCTTCGTCCTTAATATAACCCGTCTGTAGATTGAGCAGAGAAATAATAATCTGCAGATTGTTTTTTACACGGTGATGAATTTCTTTCAGCAGCAAATCTTTTTCTTTCAGCGAAGCAATGATCTGCTTTTCCATCTTTTTACTTTCGGTAATATCCGTATCAACAAACACAAGTTTCTTTAACCGCTCATCATCGTCATAAATAGGAGTGAGGGTGGAACTGATCCACATATCACTGTCATTGTTATTTTGAAGATGCGATTCAAAAATGCGAGAGTGTTTTCCTGATCGCGTTTCTGCCAATACCTGCTCTACGTTCTCATATACATGAAGGTCTGTAATTTTTTTTCCGATAATGTGTTGGGTAAGCCCGGTCATACGCATGAAGCCATCATTGATCCATTCTATTTTCCCGTTTTCATCGGCAATGATTACCGAGTTATCCGTCTTGCTTGCTACAATAGAAAGTTTTTCCAGCTCCAGGTTTTTTTCTGAAAGCTGTTTCGTTTTTACTTCCACACGTTCTTCAAGCAAATGTCTCACACGTCTGAACGTGCCTGTGCGCAACCTGAAATAAACATACAGCGTGCCGAGTATCATCAGGAAGCTGACGATCAAAAGCATGATGTCGCGAAAAATCGGATTGCTTACGTTGACTTCAAGAAATGATGTGAGTAAAAACAAAAACATGTTAAGTGAGAAGGGAAATTTCCCCTACTTGTTTTACTGTAAAGTTCACAAAATGTTCAGTACTCTGAACACGTTCGGAGAAAAGTAATTAAGAAGGAAATGCCAAAATTATTTCCGCAACTTGCTGTTGCGATAACTGTATCCGAAATAAATCACAAAACCGATGATGAGCCAGATAAACAAACGAACCCAGTTAGGCCAGCCCAATCCGAAGATCATTGCCCCGCAAACAATCATTCCGAGTATCGGCACTAGAGGAACCAGCGGAGTTCTGAATCCGCGCGGCATATCAGGATTTGTTTTGCGCATGATGATGATACCTATGCAAACTAAAATGAATGCAAACAATGTTCCGATGCTTGTCATGTCTCCCACAATATCTCCAGGAACAAACGCAGCAAACAATCCCACAAACAAAAATAAAATCATATTTGATTTGTATGGTGTGCGGAATTTCGGATGCAGATCGGAAAAAACTTTGGGCAGCAATCCGTCTCTACTCATTGAATAAAACACGCGCGATTGCCCCATCAGCATTACGAGAATTACAGAAGAGAATCCTGCAAGAATTGCAACGGTGACGAGTTTCGCTAACCAGCCGAAACCGGTCATGTAAGTTTGAATAGCATACGCAACAGAAGCCTCTTTACCTGCATGTCTAAAATCATCTGTGCTTGCAACTCCTGTTAACACATAAGCGAATAAAATATAAAGTACAGTGCAGATGGCAAGTGAACCAAGAATTCCAACCGGCATATCTTTTCTTGGATTCTTTGCTTCCTGTGCGGCAGTGGACACAGCGTCAAAACCAATGAATGCAAAGAACACAACCCCCGCTGCACCAAGTATTCCGACAATGCCGCCAAAGTTGTGAGGCACATGTTGCGCATCAATGTAAGTTTGTGCGGGAGGAATAAAGGGAGTGTGATTCGCAGGATTCATAAACGACCAACCGAAGCCGATAAATAAAAGTACGATGGCAACTTTTGTAATTACAATAATTCCATTTACTGCGGCCGATTCTTTTGTTCCTTTAATTAGGAGAAGAGAAAGCAAGAGCAAAATAAACAGCGAGGGAATATTCATAATGCCTGCAACTCCTGTTGTTGAAACTTCAAATGGAGAATGACACCATTGATAAGGAATGGAAGTATCAAAGAAGATGGTAAGAAGTTTATTTAAGTATTCACTCCATGCTATGGCAACTGTTGCTGCACCAAGGGCATATTCCAAGACCAAATCCCAGCCGATGATCCATGCTACAAGTTCGCCAAGCGTTGCGTAGCTGTAAGTGTATGCGCTTCCTGCAATCGGAATCATGCTTGCAAACTCTGCATAACAAAGTCCGGCCAATGCACAACCGATGCCGGCAATGATAAAACCAATTACTACCGCTGGACCTGCATTGTTGGCAGCAGCAGAAGCTGTTCGTACAAACAAACCTGCACCGATAATTGCTCCGATGCCGAGCGCAACTAAGTTGGCAGCAGTTAGCGTACGCTTTAATCCTTGTCCGGTGTCATTAAGTTCTTCGTGTAAACCCGAAACATCTTTTGTAGCAAATAAATTTTTATTCATAACGATGTGGTTGGTTTTGGTTATTGACGCAATGTAGAGACAAAAACGAAACCAACAAAAAGCATCTGCAATCTTTGAATCAGCTAAGCAATAAATCGCCTTTCAACAAGCTCCATAAAATTTTTCACGTGCTCGTTGTTGTTGTCCCAGTTCATTTCACCGGCAAGTTCGGAAGCGACAAATTGTTTTGCAGAATCAAGGTCATTCATGGAATTGATCTTTTCTACAGCCGCACTGTAGTTTTGAAGATTGCCATCAAAGAGTTGGTTGATGAATAAAAACTTTTCGTTGATTCCGATAGCTGCTTTTAAATCTTTGATTGATTTCCGGTGAAGTTTATCTGCCAGCGTTTTTGAAGTTGTACCCGAAGCAATTTTTGTGTGAAGCGATTCTTCATTGCCGAAGGTATCTCCTAAAGTTCTCTTGTCTTCAAACATGGTGTTCAGTTCGTGAGAAGATTTTTTCTTTGGAGTTTTTTCTTTCTTCTCTTCAATAATTGGTTCGGCAGTGCCGACAACAGCGATGACTTCATTCATGGAATGATGTTCTTCCGTTTTCTTTTCTTCAGCTGTTATTTCTTGTGAGGGTGCTTCAACTTCAATTTCCTCTGCCAAAGGTTTTTCTTCCACGCGCTTCATTTCAATGGCGCGCTTCTCTGCAAGAATCCGTTGAGTCACCGCTGCTTTTACTTCATCAAGGGAAGTCAATGCATTTGTATGATTGAGCATCAGCGATGCCTCGAAGAGTTGCCGCAGGTTTTGAATCATAAAATCAATCTCCACCTGCGGAATAGAAGATTGATGATTCTTAATCTGTTCGTGTTGGTCGCGGATTGTTTTCAGTAATGAATCAATCTGCTGATGAATGCTCTGTCTGTTCATTTTAGTTTTTATTATGGTTGTAAAGATAACGGTAAACCTTTTATTTTATTTTTGCTGCCCGCACTATTTATACTCAACGAATTCTACCAACATCATGTTTCTCGAACATCCAAAATCAGAAGCCGCCAAACGCGGATGGGTAGAAGTAATCTGCGGCTCCATGTTTTCGGGGAAAACGGAAGAACTGATCAGGCGGTTGAAGCGTGCACGCATTGCGAAGATGAACGTGGAAATTTTCAAACCGAAACTTGATACCCGTTATGATGAGGTAAATGTTGTTTCTCACGATTCAAATTTTATTCACTCTACTCCTGTTGATTCTTCTTCACAAATATTGGTGCTTGCAAAAAATGTAGATGTAGTTGGTGTGGATGAAGCACAATTTTTTGATGATGAACTTCCGAATGTTTGCGAAACGCTTGCTAACCGGGGCACGCGGGTGATTGTTGCCGGGCTTGATATGGATTATCTCGGCAAACCTTTCGGACCATTGCCGCAATTGCTTGCCATTGCAGAGTACGTTACAAAGGTTCACGCCATCTGCATGAAGTGCGGAAATCTTGCGCATGTTTCTCACCGCATCGTAAATAACCAATCGCGCATTATGCTTGGTGAGCAGGAAAGCTATGAGCCGCTTTGCAGAACCTGCTACAATGAGGAGATGAAAAAAGCAGGCGGTTGAGATCAGGTTTTTTCAATCAGCGCAACAGCGTAACAACTCACTCCTTCTTCTCTTCCCACATAGCCAAGTTTTTCTGTGGTGGTTGCTTTGATGGAAACATCGCCTTCATAAATGTTCATGATTTTTGAAAGTATGCTTTGCATCTCAGGAATGTATTTTGCAATCTTAGGTTGTTGCAAACACAAAGTGACATCCACATTCCCGATCGTGAATTTCTTTTCTGAAAGAAGCTCAATTACGCGCCTCAACAAAATCTTGCTGTCAATGTTTTTAAACTCAGAAGAAGTATCAGGAAAGTGCTTGCCGATGTCGCCCAGATTTGCCGCGCCCAGCAACGCATCGCAGATAGCGTGAATCATTACATCGGCATCGCTGTGACCAACGGCTCCTTTGGTATGTTCAATTTTTATTCCTCCCAACCAGAAATCTTTTCCTTCTGCAAGCTGGTGCACATCGAACCCGAAGCCAATTTTGAATTTTGCCATAATCGTCAAAAAGTATTATCCCGTTCAAGAGTGAATTAGTTGCGAATGTACGAATTACGAAGATGACCAATTTGATAGATCACCGAAACCGGCATAAATTATTCAGATGATTTTTCTATTTTTACAAAAACAAAACCTGTAATGAAAACAACCTTACTTCTTCCGAAGAAAATTCTTTCTCTGGTTATTTTAGCCGGCAGCTTTTTTCCTACAGTAGTTTTTGCTCAATGGAGTACAGCAATTAATATTTCTCCCAATGCAACTTCTGCCTGGCTGAATGAGGACATGACATCATGCCTTGCCGTAAACGGTGATACCATTCATGTAGTGTGGGTTGACCACCGCAGCAATGGTCACGCTATCTGGTACACTCAATCCCTCGATACCGGATTGACATGGAGCCCGGCAATTCCGGTTACGGATACCAGCGGCTCCGCAAGTTTTCCTTCCATTGCTGTTTCAGGTTTTACCGTGCATGTGGTTTGGATGGATACCTCGCTCGGACACAACGCATCTTTTTATAAACGCTCCCTAGATGGGGGCGCTACATGGGGAAACATTTTTTGTCTCGACAGCAACGCCAAATTCTGGCCCGGGCTCGCAGCATCCGGTTCGCTCGTTGTGGTTTCAATCAACAAAGAAGTTGTGACGGGCAACACCGAAGTTTATTTCAGACGCTCTATTGATAATGGAACAACCTGGGACAGCACTCAGCAGATTTCAAATGCCGTCAACCGTTCTGAAGACCCCTCCATAGCAGCGCTCGGTAATGACGTTCATCTTTCATGGAATGATAAACGAAGCGGCACCATGAATATCTATTACCGCCACTCTGCCGATGCAGGACTTACCTGGGGTCCCGAAACACAGCTTACAACCCTTGATTCTTATACCTCTATGGTTTGCCTCGATGGTCAGCATGTGGACGTTCCGCATGGAATAAGAACCGGCAACTTTGATGTATGGCTGAGTCAATCATCAGACACCGGTTCAAATTTTGTTCCTGATCAACAGCTCACCTTTGATACATTAGGGGAACTATATCCATATATGGCGCGCAGCGCATCAGACCTTCACGTGGTTTATTCCGGCTCCGGTATTTGGTATCTTCACTCCGGTGATGGAGGCGCAACCTGGGATTCCTCTGTTTATCTCGGCTCCGGCAGCCAGCCCTACATTGCAATTACCGGCTGCATGTTGCATGTTATCTTTCCAAGCAACGGTGTTATCTATTACATGCGAAACCCAATAGGAAACTGCAACTCCGTAGCTACTTCAATTATTGAACCCGGAAAAACAATCGCAGTAAAATGTTATCCCAATCCTTTCACCTCACAAACAACAATTGAAATAAGCCCTTCAGTAAAAACTGAAAACCCGGAAATGAAAATCTATGACACTATGGGGCACGAACTCTTCAGCGCACATTTCGGCAGTGCTAAAAAAATAATTGTTGAGAAAAATAAACTCTGCACCGGAATTTATTTTTACCGCCTGCGCGAAAAAGAAAAAGTAATTGCA